>NZ_LN868938.1:608127-1216254 GCF_001182745.1 Nocardia farcinica
CCTCGTACTCGACGACGCCGACATCGACGTCGCGGCCGACGGCATCCTCGACGGGATGACCAAGCTCAACGGTCAGTGGTGCGAGGGCCCCGGGAAGGTGCTCGCGCACAAGAGCCTGGTCGAACCGCTGCTCGAGGCGCTGCTCGACCGGATCGCCCACCTCGAGATCGGCAACTCGCTCGACGAGAGCACCGAACTCGGACCCATCTCCAATGCCCCGCACTTCGCGACCTTGCAGAGCCGAATCGACGGGCTGCGGGCCAACGGCGCGACCATTCACCAGCCCGCCGAGCTTCCCGGTCTGGACGGCTTCTTCCTGTCGCCGACCGTCGCGACAGGTGTCGACCCGTCGCTGGCGACCGCCGAACTGTTCGGCCCGCTCATCACCCTGCACGCCGTGGACTCCGACGAGGACGCGCTGCGGGTGGCCAACGCCAACCCCTCGGGCCTGGACGCCTACGTGTTCGGCGGCGACGTGGACCGCGCCATCGAGGTCGGCTCACGAATTCTCTCGGGCGAGGTGCGCGTGAACGGCGCCAAGGTCGCCGACCTCGCCGACGGCTCGGCGCAAAGCTTCTGGGGCACTGCGGGAATCGGCGGTCACGCCCCCGGTGAGTCCGTCCGGGTGTTCTGCGGCGATCGCGTGGTCGGCGTCGATTCTCCCGACCTGCCGATGTAGCGATCGCCGATTGCTCCCGCCCACCCTCGACCGTGGCCGGGTCACCGGCCGACTTCGACTGGTTCGTGTGATCCGGTCGACCGAAAACACACAGGAAAGCGGCTCCCGCCATGAACTCCACCCCAAGCCCAGAGATCGTCGACGTCATCGGCGTGGGCGCCGGCTTCACCGGCATGTACCTCTCACACCGGCTGACGACAGCAGGCTGGACCTTCGCCGGTTTCGAGGCAGGACCGAGCGTCGGCGGCACCTGGTTCTGGAACACCTATCCGGGCGCCCGATGTGATGTCGAGAGCATCTACTACTCGTACTCGTTCGACGAGGAGCTCCAGCAGGAGTGGACGTGGAGTCAGCGCTTCGCCCCGCAGGCCGAGATCCTCAGCTACATCGAGCACGTCGCAGACCGGTTCGACCTGCGCAAACACTTCACCTTCAACACCCGCGTGGTGGCCTCGACCTGGAACGCGGCCGACCGGGTGTGGGAGGTGCGGCTCGACAACGGCGAAATCCGGCGCAGCCGCTATCTGATCTCGGGTGCGGGCGGCCTGTCCACGCCGAAGGACTTCGACGTGCCCGGCCTGTCGAACTTCGCCGGCCTGAAGGTCTCGACGAGCCGGTGGAACATCTCGCTGGACGACTTGCGGGGCAAGCGGGTCGCGGTGATCGGCACCGGCTCCTCCGGCGTGCAGGCCATCCCGCTGATCGCCGAGGTCGCCGAACATCTCACCGTCTTCCAGCGCACCCCGAACTACGTGATGCCCGCCCGCAACGCCGTGCTCACCCCCGACCAGGTCGCCGCGGTCAAGGAGAACTACCCGGCCATCCGGGAGGAGTGCAGGCACTCACCCGGCGGCATCCCCGATCGCCCCGTCACCGACCGGGCGTTCGATGTGTCGGACGAGGAGCGCAAGCGGCGCTATGAGGCGGCCTACGAGCGCAGCGGATTCCAGGGCGTCGGCGGCGAGTTCGCCGACCTGCTGTTCGACATGGAGGCGAACCGGACCGCGTCGGAGTTCATCCACGACAAGATCCGCGAGATCGTGAAAGACCCGGTCACCGCCGAACGGCTGGTCCCCAAGTACCACCCGCTCGGCGCCAAGCGCAGCGTCTTCGGCACCGATTACTACGAGACCTACAACCGGTCGAACGTGTCGCTGGTGTCGCTGCGTGAAGAGGCGATCGAGACCATGACCGAGAATGCGATCATCACCTCGAACGGCGCCTACGAGGTGGACGCCATCGTGCTCGCGATCGGCTTCGACGCCTTCACCGGCCCGCTCTACGGGCTCGGGCTCACCGGTGCGTCCGGTCGGAGACTGCAGGACGCGTGGAGTGACGGTATCCGCTCCTACCTCGGATTCATGGCCGCCGACTTCCCCAACTTCTTCATGGTCGGCGGACCGCTGAGTCCCGCGCTGGCCAGCAATGTGGTGGTGACCATCGAACAGGCCGTCGACTGGATCGCCGACCTCATCGAACACGCCCGCGATACCGGCGCGACGCAGATCGAGGCCACCCCCGAAGCCCAGCAGGAGTGGGTCGACATCACCGAGTGGACCGTGTCCCAGACGTTGTACGCCACCACCGACTCCTGGTATCGGGGCTCCAACGTCGAAGGCAAGCCCAACACCTTCATGGGGTACCTGGGCGGTGTCGGCAAGTACCGCCGGATGTGCACCGAGATCGCCAAGCGGGGGTATCCCGGCGTCGCGATCGACGGTCGAGCGCAGTCGCGCACACTCGGCCCGATTCACGAGGAGATTTCATGAGCAAGGCTGTCCACCGGCGGTATGTCGCCTTTTCCGATGCGCATTACGCGGGCAACCTCGTCGACGGTGCCTATGCCTTGAAGCTCTTCGGCGATGTCGGCACCAATCTGGCGATCGAAATGGACGGCCACGAGGGCTTGTTCGCCGGCTATTCGTCGGTGGAATTCCTCGCCCCGGTGCGGGGTGGCGATGTCGTCGAGGCCGAAGCGACCCTGGTGAAGAAGGGGAATCGCAGCCGCACCGTCGATTTCGAGCTCCGGGTGATCTGCCGTGGCTCCGACGACACCGGCCGGGCACAGGTCCTGGATCCGCCCTTGGTCGCGGTACGCGCGCGCGGCACCGCGGTCATCCCCACGGATGGAACGGAGTAGCGGCCGTGAAATTGATCGACGACACCGGCTGGGCCGGACAACCCACCACGGTCGAACCGTCGCTCACCGGTGACATCGACTGCGACGTCGTGGTGATCGGCGGTGGCGGCGGTGGCATGTCAGCGGCGCTTCGCCTGGCCGACAAGGGCGAGGACGTGGTCCTGCTCGAGGCCGAGACGCTGGGCTGGGGCGCCACTTCCCGCAACGCCGGCTACATCACGAACTCCGTCGCCGCCGATCCGGAGCTGCTGGGGTTCCTGCTGAAGCGGGAGCGGTTGCGCGAGCTGTACCGTTACGCCGAGCACGCCGTGCATTTCGCCGAGGACGCGATCGCGCAGCACGGGATCGACTGCGACTACAAGCAGGAAGGCATCGTGATGGCCGCGGTGTCCAAGGGCCAGCTGCGGCACGCGCGCCGCAACGCGAAGGTCCTGGCCGAGGCCGGTTCGTCGGGCGAGTGGGTCGAAGGCCCCGAGGCAGGACTGCCGGAGGGCTTCCTCGGCGGTATCCGCGAAGGTGTCGGCGGCACCGTCGATCCGGGCAAGTTCGCGCTCGGCCTGCGCGCCGCGACGATCGCCGCCGGGGTGCGCGTCCACGAGTCCACGCCTGCGGTCGACGTCGTCGACACCGGCGACCGGGTCACGGTCACCACCCCGAACGGAACGGTCAGGGCACGCAAGGCGCTGCTGACCACCAACGCCGCGAGCAACAGCCTGTCCATCGCGCCGAAACACCTCGCGACACCGGTGTGGACCTCGCTGGTCGAAACCGAACCGATCCCGCCCGACCGGCTCGACGAGATCGGCTGGACCAGCCGCGCGCCCCTGGTCACCCTGCACATGATCCTGGAGAGCTACCGCGTCACCCCGCGCGGCACGATCGTGTTCGGCACCCGCCGCATCCAGGCGGGCCGCAACCCGCTGCCGACCCGCACCCCGGCGCCGCAGGTCGTCGACGATCTCGTCCGCGGCTTCCACGACCGCTTCCCCGGCCTGCGCGACATCGAGCCGGTGACGGCCTGGGGCGGCTGGATCGGCATGAGCTCCACCTGGCTGCCCGCCGCGGGCGCGGCCTCCGCCAACGTGCTCTATTCGGCCGCCTGCAACGGCCACGGCTTCGCCCAGGCCCAGTACGTGGGACACATGCTGGCCGACCACGTGACCGGCGAGCCGCGGCACGCCGATCTCGAGGCGATCTGGCACCGCGGCACGTTCTGGCCCAGCTTCGTCAGCAATCCCGCGCTGTACCTCGGGTGGCTCGCCGACCGGGCCGCCGACCGATGGGCGGCATTCCGGAAGTGATTCCGTCAGGTTGTGACTGAGACATTTGACCAAATCGAGTCAGGATACCCATGTTCTCCAACACCTTCACCGAGATGTTCGGCGTCGCGCACCCTCTCGTCTGTGGCGGCATGACCGCCGTCGGCACGGCGGATCTGATCGGCGCGGTAGCCAATGCCGGTGCCCTCGGTTTCCTCACCGCGCTCACCCAGCCCACTCCCGAGGCGCTGGTCAAGGAGATCAGCCGCTGCCGCGACCTCACCGACAAACCGTTCGGTGTGAACCTGACGATCCTGCCGACCATCAAGCCGGTGCCCTACGACGAATACCGTGACGCCATCGTCGAGAGCGGCATCACCGTCGTCGAAACGGCGGGCGGCAACCCGCAGCCGCACCTGCCCACCTTCAAGGCCGCGGGTGTGAAGGTCATCCACAAGGCGGTCACCGTCCGGCATGCCCTCAAGGCGCAACAGCTCGGCGTCGACGCGGTCAGCATCGACGGTTTCGAATGCGCCGGACATCCCGGTGAGGACGACGTCCCCGGTCTCGTGCTGATCCCCGCCGCGGCGCGGGCGCTGTCCATTCCGATCATCGCCAGCGGCGGTATCGCGACCGGTGCCGGCCTGGTCGCCGCGCTGGCGCTCGGCGCATGTGCGGTGAACATGGGCACCCGCTTCATGGCGACCACCGAGGCGCCCATTCATCAGAACGTCAAGCAGCAGATCGTGGACAACTCCGAACGCGACACCCTCATCGTGTTCCGGGAGTTCCACAACTCCGCCCGCGTCGCCCGCAATGCGGTGTCGGAGGAGATCGCGGCCATCTCGCGGAAAGCCGGTGCGACCTTCGACGACGTCGCTCATCTGGCCAGTGGCGCTCGCGCCCGCGAGCGGGTGTACGGCGACGGTGAGATCGACGGCGGTCTGTGGTGGGCCGGCCAGGCGCAGGGGTTGATCCACGAGATCGGCAGCTGCCAGGAAGTGGTCGACCGGATTCTCGCCGACGCGCACCGGATCGTCACCGAGACCCTGCCGCGCCACCTCGCGAGCTGATCCGCCCGCGGTGCCCGGAACGGAACCGTCGAACCTGCGCGTGGGTTCGACGGTTCCGTGCTTTCGGCAGGTGCGTGTGCCCGCCGCGGGGTACGGATCGACGAATCCCCGCCTAGTTAGTCAAATGCCTTGATCATATGACTGACTCACGGTACCGTTATGACAGGCATCACACCCGACCTCAATTCGGGGCTACGCGCACACCCTGCTCGGTGGCCGGATGCCGAACCCACGGATTGCCGAAGCGAGACGACCCTCCCTGCCGCGATCGCTCGGCAGCGCTCACGCAACGCCCCCGTGCCGCCGGCCGGCGGGCGCCCCCTGTCAAGGAGAAGAGACCATGTCCATCAAGGAACTGCTTTTCGCGGTCGCGGACATCTGGATGATCGCTGTCGGTTTCACCTACGGCATCAAGTTCATCCGGAACTACAAGAACTATCTGCTCGGTCTCGAGTGGATCATCGTCGCGACCTCGGGCACGAACTTCCTGATCTACGGCCTGCTCGCGGCGGGCCACGACAGCCCGATGTACAAGGCAGCCGCCTTTTTGGACGCCTTCTCCAGGTCGGTGGGCATCACGCTGATCCTGGTGCTCGGACTGATGGCGGTGACCCATCGGTACAAGCCGTCGGTGGCGACGGACATCGGCGCGTTCGCGCTGGCGGCCGTCGCGGGTCTGCTGCTGCTCGGGTACCAGGACACGATCGGCCTGCCTGCCAAGATCTTCTTCGTCGTGGTCAACGTCCTCACCACGATCTACCTCGTCTACTTCTCCGCCCGGCTGTGGCAGATCGGTGAGCGCGGCCACGCGGTCTCGGCGGCAGTCGCGACGGCCTGCGGCTTCCTGATCGCGGCCACCTACGACTTCGTGACGATTCCCGGTGACGATTCCGAGCACACGATCTTCTACATCCTGGCCCTGTCGGCGTGGGGCTTGCAGATGTTCGCCTACTACCGCGCCTACCGGGCATTCGACGCCCACAACAAGCGCGTCGACGCGCCGTCGATGACGGGCGACGCCCCGGTCACGGCATAACCAGCGGTTCCCTTCTTCGAATCAGCCACAGCCAGGAGCCGAAATGGCAACGCAGAACAAGCAGCAAGAATCCACCGAGGTTGTCGTCATCGGCGCGGGAATGGCGGGCTTGACGGCCGCGACCACCGTGGCTCCGGCCGCCGAGGTGGTGGTGCTCGAGTCCACCGATCGCACGGGCGGCCGCGTCGACACCGTGCGGCAAGGCGACTACTGGATCAATGTCGGCACCCAGTTCACCGAGGGCACCGGCACGTTGATCGATGCACTAGACCGGCACAACATCGAGATGGGCTCGCTCGCGGGAAAGAGCATCGCGCTGCACCTCAACGGGACCACCGTGGACACCTCGAACCCGTTCGCGCTCGTCTTCCGCACGCCGATGACGATGATGGACCGGATCGGCCTCGCCATGGTCGGGGCCCGCATCATCGCCGCCGCGCCGTTTCTCGAGTCGAAGGGGAAGATCGGTCAGCGGGTGCGCGCGCGGCTCGAGAGCAAACTCGCGTCGTATGTGCTCGACGGTGTCCGTTCGGAATTGGCCACCACCATCGTCCGGTCGTGGTCGGCGCAATGGATGGGCTGCGAACCGGACGAGACGGCCGCCGCGCAGTTCGTCTACTCGGTGGGGATCGCGCTGACCGACCCCGAGAAGGTGCCCAACTTCTCGCTACCCGCCGGGGGCAACCAGACGCTGACCGACGTGCTCACCGACGATCTCGGTGCGCGCATCCGCCTGAACTCGCCGGTGGAGTCGGTGCGCCGCGACGGCGACGGCGTGGTCGTCGACTACCGCGACGGCGACCAGCCCAAGCAGTTGCGGGCGAAACGCGCGATCGTCACCGTACCCGCCGACATCGCCGAGCGGATCCTCCCGGAGCTGCCCCAGCCGTACCGCAACGCGCTCAACGACATCACCTACGGCCGTTACGTGGTGGTCGGCTTCTTCACCGATGAGGTCGGGCCGCAGCGGTGGGACGAGTACTTCGCCATCTCCGCGCCGCAGCTGTCGTTCCAGGCGGTGTTCAACCACGCCGCGGCGCTGCGCACGGGCGGAGAACGCAAGCCAGGCGGCGCACTGGCCTGTTTCGCCGGTGGTGGCAAGGCCGACGAGCTGCTCGACCTGCCCGACGAGGAAATCGTCTCCCGCTTCACCGCCGACCTGCTCAGCGTGCTGCCCGAGCTGGAAGGCAAGCTGGGGGAGCCGGTCCTGCGCAGGCACCGCCGCGTCGTCCCGTTCTGGGCGCCCGGCCGCCGCAACACCTTGCCGACCCTGCGCGACCCGCTCGACACGATCTACCTCGCCGGCGACTACGCGCTCGATGTCCCCTCCCTGGCCGACGCCGCCGCCTCGGGCGAAAAGGCCGCCGAGGAGGTCCTGAAAAGCCTCGGCCGCTGACCTGTCGGCGTGTTGTGAAGCGAGCAGAACCCTTCCGGTCGAGGCCGGAAGGGTTCTTCTGGTCGGGGCGACCCCCTGCTGGTTCTCGACGGACACGCGCAGGCAGGCGGCCGAGGCAAGCGGCCGGCCACGCGCCTGGCGGGCCGGGCTCGCTGGGTGTGTTCAGGTGGATTCCCTGATGGTCACAGTGAATTCGGGGGCCACCGGTTGGGGTTCGGTGGTGAGTTGGCCGGCGCCGTGCAGGGCCAGTTCCGCGACGTAGCGGGCAAGGCCGCCGATCTGCATGCGGACGCTGGTGAGCGCGGGCACGAACACCGGGGCGAAGGGGGAGTCGTCGTGCCCGATCACGGCCAGCGGGGCGGGCACGCCGATGCCGGCCCGCAGCGCGGCTCGCACGACCAGCGCCGCGGTGTAGTCGTTGTAGGCGACGACTCCGGTGATCCCGTCGTCGCGCCATCGCCGGACGACGTGCTCGGCGGCGTCGGTACCCTCACGTGCGACTGTCCGCACGGCCGGCGGGTCCAGCCCCAGGTCCTGAGCTGCCTGCTGCGCGCACGCGCTTCGGGCGGCGGCGAGTTCGGCCAGACGCGGATCTTCGGGGAGGGCGTAGGCCACTCGGCGATGTCCGCGGGCGTGGAGATGCCCGACCTGCTCGACCGCGCCCGCGGCGGCCGCGACCGACGCCGCCAACGGCGCGGTGACGATCGAACGGACGCCGCTCTCGCGCACCGAGCGCAGGTCGTCCTCGTCCAGCTCGCCGAGGCCGAGGATCACGTCGGGGTGCAGCACCTCCCAAAGCGGGCGGGCGCGGTCGCCACGGCGGCGCGGGTAGGGCACGAGTGTGTAGCCGGCGCGATCGAGGTGGTAGGAGACCTCCTCGAAGAACTCGCCCATGCTGGTCTCGACGGGCCAGTCGGGTAGCAACAGCATTACCAGGCGCGAGCTGCCGCGGCGCAACGCCTGCGCGGCCGGGTTCGGGCGGTATCCCAGCCGCTTCGCCTCCGCGAGTACCCGCTTGCGGGTGGTTTCCGGAATGGACTGGCCGGGGGTGTTGTTGAGCACGAAGCCGACGGTCGCGCGCGAAAGACCAAGCGAACGAGCGACATCCGCGGCGGTCACCCGCTTCGTGCTGGTCGCCATCTGGCCTGCCTCCTGAAGAGTCCGCGGCATCTGTCGACACGACGCTAGCACGTGCACCGGCGCGTACCCGAGCCTGCGACCTGGCGTTATCCCTGCCGTGGTCGGGGGAACCGGCGACGCGTACACCGCGCCGTCGGGAATGCGGACGAGGCGATGGAACTAGCACGTGACAGCGGGCAATTCGATCGGCTACGCTACTTTCTCGTGCTAGTGATGCACCTCTCACTGTCGATCGGTAGTGACGAGAAGCACGTCGATGAGGATGTTCGATGAAACTCCGCCGATCCGCGCTCACGGCCGCGCTGGCCGTGACCGGCGTCCTGGTGGGCGCGGCGCCCGCCCACACCGAACCCGGCCAGTCACCGCCGGTGTCCTATCAGGCGGCCCTGGTCGAGAAGTCCGTGGTCACCACACTCGACCACGGCACCTTCGCGCTGCAGAACGAGGGCGGCGCGGTGGTTGTGCGCAATGCCGCGGGGGAGGTGCTCGACACCGTGCCACTGACGTACTCGCTCGATGGGCAGCGGCTGGCATTGCGCCACGAGATCTCCCACGACGGCCGGACGTTGACGATCACGCCCGACGCCACCGGGTTGGACCGGGCGGCCCTGCGGCCGGTGGCCTCTCCCCTGGAGAACCAGCTGGCGATGAACGACCTCATCAACGCGGTCAGCATCAGCACCTCGCTGGGCACCCTTGTCGGCACCGCCGTCGGCGCGGTCGCCGGTATCGGGGTCGGAATCGTGCTCTCGGGTGCCGCGTGCGCGGTGCTCAGTCTGGGGTGCGTCGTGGCTGTGCTGCCCATCATGAGCCTCACCGCCGGTGTGGGCGGGATCGCCGGACTGATCCTTGCGGGCGGACCGGTCGGCATCGCCGCCGCGTTCGAGTACGTGACCACGCTCAACGCTCCTCCCGGCGGCAGCAAGTATGCCGAGCAGACGCAAGGCAAGCCCGGTGGGCCGCCTGCCGGCGAGGCTCCCCGATGAGCGCGCGGCCGCGCCGAGTGCGCTCGGTATCCGTGACCACCGCCGCGGTCGCCGCGGCGGCAGCCCTCACGGTCGCCGGGCAGCCCGCGCACGCCGAGCCGCCACCGGCGCCCAGCTTTCGCACCACGGTGACCGACGGCGTGGTGATGATCGAGCTGGACGGAGCAGGCTTCGGCTTGGCCACCGATGAGCGCACGGTGGAGATCCGCGATCCGCACAACCGGGTGTTGGCGGTACTGCCCTTGACGTTTCAGGTCAACGACCGGGTTTTCGCCATCTCGCAGCACATCTCCCACGACAGACGCACCTTGCTACTGGATCCCGACGTCGAATCGGTGCGGCGGGCAGGGCTCGAGCCGGTGGCGTCACCGGTCGAGGACCAGTTGGCGCTCAACCAGCTCGCCGGTGATCTCGCGCGCAACATGGGTATCGGAACGTTCGCCGGCGCCGTGGTCGGCGCGGCGGTCGGTGCCGTGCTGGGACTCGGCTCGTGCCTGATCGTCGGCCCGGCATGCCTGGCCACGGTTCCTGCCGCGATCGCGGCTTTCGCCGGGGCGGGTGGCGTCGCGGGCACCCTGATCGCCGGTGGTGCCGCGGTGGTCGATGCGGGATGGAAGTATCTGCTCACCCTCCAGTCGCCACCGGGGCAGAGCCCCTACGCAGGACAGGACGGGCTCCTCGCGGAGAACGGCACCGGGGTGCCCGACGCCAACCTCCGCCTGCCGTCGGGTTCGGGTAGCGGGTTGAGCAGCGGTTCGTCCGGCGGTTCGAGCGGTTGACCCGGCGCGGGCGCCGACGGCCGCACGACCGTCGGCGCCTGTCCGGCCGGCCGCCACTCAGTCCGCAGCCAGCGCGGCCTCCAGATCGGCGCGCAGGTCGGCGGTGGCGCCGGGAACGTACTCCAGCATCGTGTTCAGCGAGATGGCCGCGGCTTCGGGCGCCTTGCCCTCGATCGGGATGCCTGGGAAGTGCTTGTCGAACACGCGTGTCAGGGCGGCCCACACCGCGGTGTCGTCGGCAAGGGTACGCAGCGGGGTGTCCATCGTGTACGCGGCGGCTTCGGCGCGCGCGAGCGCGTACTCCCACCGGTGCTCGCCGCCGCCCACCACCGGTACCCGTGCCTCGGGATCCAACGGAAGCACCACCGTCGCTTCGACTCCCTCCGGCACCGTCACCTCGACGGTGGCGTGGTCGTCGGCGACCCGCCAAGCGATCCGGAAACGTCCCCGGACGGTGTCGTGAACGAGGGTGGCGTGGGTCAATCCTCCGCCGGGCACCGGTGCGATCCGCACGGTTCGATAGCCGGGGGCGATGGCCTCCAGCCCACCGACGACGCGGTGCAGCCAGTCGGCGACCGCGCCGTAGGCATAGTGGTTGAGCGAGGTCATGCCCGAGGGGTGCAGCGTGCCGTCGGGGCGGATCGCATCCCAGCGCTCCCAGATGGTCGTCGCGCCCATCGTCACCGGATACAGGAACGACGGAGCCTCGGTCTGCATCAAGGTCAGATACGCCTCCTCGGTGTGGCCGGTCTTCGTCAGGGCGGGCAGCAGATGCGGAGTTCCGGCGAAACCGGTGGAGATGCGATGGCCGGTGCGCGCGACAGCGGCCGAGAGCCGGGCGCCGGCCGCCGCGAGCTGGTCCGGGTCGAGCAGATCGAACGCGATCGCCAGCGCGTACGCCGTCGCGGTCTCCCCGACCACCCGTCCGGAGCCGGTCACGTATTCGCGCCGGAAGGCGGCCCGTACCCGGCACGCGAGCTCGTCGAACTCCACGGCGTCGGCCTCGTGTCCGAGGATCCGCGCGGTGCGGGCGAGTTCGCCGGTTGCCTTCGCGAAGTAGGCCTGGGCGACCAGATGCCGGTCGGTCTTGGCCTCGGAGGGGCGGTCCTCGGGCGCGTCCGGATCGAGCCAATCGCCGTACTGGAAGCCGGCACTCCACAGATCGTGGTCGTCGAGCCGGCTCGCCACCTCCCGGACGAAGGCGGTCATCGACTGGTAGGCACGCCGCAGGATCTCCTCGTCGCCGTACTCCCGGTACAGCACCCAGGGAACACTGACCGCGGCGTCGCCCCACAGGGCGGTCGGCGGTGACGGTGCGCTGAGCACATCGGGCACGACGAAGGGGACCTCGCCCTTCTCGGCATGCTCGACGGCCAAGTCGGCCAGCCAGGATCCCAGCACACCGCGCACGTCGTAGAGGAACGCCGCGACCGGCGCGAAGGCGTTGATGTCGCCCGTCCACCCGAGCCGCTCGTCCCGTTGCGGGCAGTCGGTCGGCACGCCCACGAAGTTGCCGCGCATCGACCAGACCACATTGGCGTAGAGCCGATTCAGGAGTTCGTCGGAGGTCTCCAACCAGCCGGTGCGCGCCATGTCGCTGTGCACGACCACCGCGGTGAGCGACCCGGTGGTGAACTCGCCTGGCCAGCCCTCGACCTCGACGTACCGGAACCCGTGGAAGGTGAAGCGCGGCTCCCAGGTTTCGGTGCCCTCACCGCGCAGGATGTAGGTGTCGGTGGCGCGGGCGGTCCGCAGGGTGGTGGTGTCGAGGTCCCCGTCGCGCAGGAGCTCGGCGTGACGGAGTGTCACCGCCGTACCCGTCGGGCCGGTGACGGTGAGCCGAGTCCATCCGGTGAGGACCTGCCCGAAGTCCACCAGGTGTCGGCCATCCGGCCGCGTGGTCACCGACACCGGCGACAGCTCCTCGATCCGGCGAATCGGCGGGCCCATCGGCTCCACGAGAGCCGCGAGATCCCAATCGAACTCGCGCACCGGAAGCCACCGGCTGTCATCGAATCCCGGTTCGCACCAGCCCCGCGGTTCGAGTCGCGCGTCGTAGGTCTCCCCGTCGTAGAGGCTGTGTGCGGTCACCGCTCCGGTGGCCGCGGTGAATTCGGGCCCGGAGGAGATGGTTTCGGTGCGATCGTCGTAGTCGAGCACGAGTTCGAGGAACAGTGCGGGCCGGTCCGCGTAATGACGGCTCCTGCCCTCGTAGCCGACGCGGCCGACGGCCCAGCCCTCGCCGACGATCGCGCCGACCACGTTGGCGCCCGTCACCAGCGAAGCGGTCACGTCGATCGTGCTCACCTGTAGGCGATGCCGGTAGGAGGTCCAGCCGGGCGCGAGGACCTCGTCGCCCACGCGGGCGCCGTTGAGATACGCCTCGACCAGGCCGATCGCGGTCACGCGCAGCGTGGCCCGCCGTGGCCGCGCGGCGAGGTCGAACTCGCGGCGAAAATAGGGGGCCTGCCCGGCGGGGGTCAGTTCGACCTCCGGGGTGACGAAAACGGCGCGCGGTTGCCGGATAGCAGCGGTCACGTGATTCACCTCGTGGATTGTTCGTCGGCGGACGGAGTGGGTTCGGTGCGGCGAGCCGCGATCTGGGCCTGCTTCTCGGGCAGCCCCTTCTCCACGTTCAGCAGCATGAGCAAGGCGACCATGACCAGCCCGGTGATGATGCCGAGGCCGAGGAAGCCGAAGGTGATCATCTGCTGAACGTGCGGTGATTGGGTGCTGATCAGCTCACCGGCCTGGTCGAGCGCCGGGGCGGTGTATCCGGTGCTCGACAACAGCCCGTTGAACACCCCGGTGCTCACCCCGACGACGCCGATGGCGATGGTGCTGTAGATCGACATCGCCACCCCGTCGGGCCGGAAGCCGTTGCGCCATTCCACATCGTCGAGGGTGTCGGCGAACAGTGCCATGAACACGTACGCCATCGGCAGCGCACCCATGTTCTTGACGAACTGCCCGATCAGTACCGTGGTCATGTCGTACGGATCGATCAGGCAGATCCCGCCGCCGACGATGGTGAGCAGGATGCCCAGCATGGTGATGTTGCGTTTGCCGAGGTGTTTCGCCAGCGGCCACACGAGGAAGATCCCGATACCCATCGGCAGCCCGCCGATCATCGCCAGCAGCGCCTGGGTGGAGCCGTCGTTGTAACTGCCGAGGACGAAGTTGCTGTAGTAGACCAGGGCGATGTTCTGCACACCCAGGGTGAAGGCGTTGACCAGCGCGACGGCGAACAGCACGAGCAGGTAGCGGCTGCGCAGGATCGCCCGCCATTGCCGCAGGTATCCGATCTGCGGCCGGTCCTGGGTGTCCTCTTCGGTGATGCGTTCCTTGGTGTAGTAGTACTGCAGCAGAGTCAGCGGCAGGGCGAGGATCGCGAACAGGCTCATCACCAGGATCCAGCGACTCCGGTCGATGCCGATCGCCGGCAGAATCAGCGACGGGAAGATCAGCGCCACGAAGACGCCGGTGACCGCGGTCGTCGAGATCTGGACGAACACCGAGAGCTTGCCGCGCTGCTCCATGTTCCGGGTCGACAGTGGCACCATCAGTCCGTTGCTCATGCTGAACAAGGTGTACGCCAACGCGTAGAACAAGTTGTAGGACAGGAAGATCCAGACCACCTGCACGGTCTGGCTCGCCTGCGGCACGGTGAACAGCAGGATTCCGGTGATCGTCAGCAGGGGCGCGCTCAGCAGGAGGTACGGGCGCGCCTTGCCCTGGCGAGTGCGGGTGCGATCGATGAGGTAGCCCATCGTGAGGTTGGTCAGCACGTCGACCAGTCGCGCCAAGATCGGGAAGACGACGAGGAAGGTGCCACCCCACACCGCGGTCAAGCCGAGCACGTCGGTGTAATAGACGTTGAGGTAGGTGGCCAGCACCGCGTTGAGCAGCAGGGCGCCGGACGGGCCGAGCAGGTAGCCCAACCACGCCTCGGCCTGCCCGACCTGCGCGGACCGGATCCGTGAATCCCATATCGGGCGGTTCAGCATGCCGCTCGCGCGCGGTGTGGCGTCGGTGCCGTCGGCCAGTCGCAGACTCATGCCGGCCCGCCGCGCAGTAGCGACCACAGTCCCCGGACCGTGCGCCCGTTGGCGCTGTCGACGAAGAACCGCGCCAGGCGCGGCGACATCATTCCCGCGCTCATCCGCGCCATCGTGCGGATGGGCAGGTCGGCCGAGGAGTAGATGAGCATCTTGAAGCGGACATTGCCGTAATCGATCGGCAGGCCCGCACGCTGGGCGACCGCCCGCTCCACGAATCGGTACAGGATGCGGCACGCCAGGCTCGAGTCCTTCATGTCCAGGATGGTGCTGTCGAGATCGAAGGTGCCGCGGCGGGGCGCGAGGAGACGGGGGAACGGTGCGTGCACGGTGGCGAAGTCCGCGGGCGTGGGCGCGCCCGACGGTCGGTGATACCAGTCCGATACCGGAACGCGGCGTGGTTCGGCACCGGTGACATCGAGGCGGGTGGTGAGCCGGACGTCGCGCGAGCTCGCCGCGACGCGCACCTCGTAGGTGCCCGCCTCCACCACCCAGTCCTGGACGGCCGGATCGAAATGGGCGAAGCTGCGCTGGTCCAGACGCAGCGTCGCCTCTTGCGATTCGCCGGCGGCCAGGCGAATCTTGGTGAAGGCGCGCAATTCCTGCGCCGGACGGTGCACGCCGCCGGTGCGGGGCGCCAGATAGAGCTGCACCACCTCGGCGCCGTCGCGATCTCCGGTGTTGGTGACGGTGACCCTGACGTCGAACGTGTGCTCACCGTGGGCCGTGACTCGCAGGTCGGAATAGTCGAAACTGGTGTAGGACAGGCCGAAGCCGAACGGGTACCGCACCGGGTGCTCGGCGGAGTCGAAGTAGCGGTAGCCGCAGTACATGCTCTCCAGGTACACCGCCTGCGCCGGATCGGTACCGAAGGTGCCGCTGTTGACCACGTCGCGGTAGTGGAACGGGTAGCTCTCGGTCAACTTGCCCGAGGGATTGGCGGCGCCGAAGAGCAGCGCGGCCGCCGCCGAGCCGCCGGCCTGCCCGGCGAGCTGCATGTGCAGGATGGCCGAAGCGCTCGATTCCCACGGCATCTCCATCGCGCTGCCGCCGACCACCACCAGCACGATCCGGTCGGCAAGGTGGGCGAGGGCCTCGAGCAGCGCGATCTGATTGGTCGGTATGCGCATGTGCTCGCGGTCGAAACCTTCGCTCTCGTAGATCTCGGTCAGGCCCACGCACACGATCACCGTCGGTGCGGTCTCGGCGAGCGCCACCGCCTCGGCCAGCAGCCCGTTGTCGGGCTCGTCGGCGATCCGGTAGCCGGCGGCGTAGGTGACCTCGGTGTAGTCGGCCACGCCGGCGCGCAGTCCGACCAGCCGGGTCGGTTGGACGTGGGACGAGCCGGTGCCCTGGTAGCGCGGCTGCTCGGCCAGCGCGCCGATGAGCGCGACCGGAGTACCGGGACGCAGCGGAAGCAGGGCGTTGTCGTTTTTCAGGAGCACACCGGATTCGGTGGCGGCTCGATGGGCCAGCGCGTGATTTCGGTCGTAGAGGTCGGGGCTCGGGTGCCGGACGCGGTCCGCGGTGCGGGTCGCGAGGACGCGGAGGCGCTCGACCGACGCGTCGAGGATGCTCTCGGGCAGGCGTCCCGCCGCCACTGCCGCGCGCACGGGTGCATCGGAGGCGCCGCCGTTACCAGGCATCTCCAGGTCCACCCCCGCGGCGTAGGCTGCGACCCGGTCGTTCATCGCGCCCCAGTCCGTGACCACCACTCCCTCGAATCCCCATCGCTCACGGAGGATCTCGGTGACGAGGCGGCGATTCTCACTGCAGTACACGCCTTCGACCCGGTTGTAGGCGGTCATCACGGTGGTCGGGTCGCCCTCGCGAACCGCGATCTCGAAGGCGGGCAGGTAGTACTCGTGCAACGCCCGGTCGTCCACGCGGACGTCGATGGTCATCCGTTTGGTTTCCTGGTTGTTGAGGGCGAAGTGTTTGAGCGAGGTCCCGGTGCCGGTCGACTGCACTCCTCGGATCCAGGCCGCCGCGAGCTTGCCCGACAACAGCGGGTCCTCGCTGTAGTACTCGAAGTTGCGTCCACACAGCGGATTGCGCTTCATGTTCACGCCCGGGCCGAGGACGACGTCCACGTTCTGATCGATCGCCTCGGTGCCGATGGCGGCGCCCACCTCGGCGACGAGATCGACATCCCACGACGCGGCCAGAGTTCCCGCGGCCGGGAAACACGTCGCCGGGCGACTGCGCGCGATCCCGAGGTGATCGCCCAGTTCTCCGGGGTCCCGCAGTCCGCTCGGGCCGTCGGTCAACGTCAATGCCCGGATACCGGGTGCCGCGTGGGTCGTCCAGAAGGTGGCGCCGGCGCCCAGGGCGATCTTTTCGTCGAGGGTCAGCGCAGGGGCATGCGCGGTCTCATCGCGGACATCCATCGAGGTCGCCTCTCTACTAGCTCGTGCTAGTCGGCGAGAGTAGCAGGTTTGCCGCGGGACCGGAGCGGTTCGACTGCGCGGGCACCACCGGCCACCACCCGACCGCTCCCGCTGAATGGGAGGGCACCGACCAGCCACCACCTCGGTCCCTATCGTCCTGTGCAGCCAGTGCTTGTGACCCAGTTCACCGCTTCCGAAGGACGGCGGGACGGTCCGAGCAACCACCGCTGGTGACCGACCCACCGGTGCCTGCTGCGGGACGACACGTTCCGGAGCAGGCGGACCGGTCCACGTTCCCGGAAGGCCCTCACATGACCAACCCCGTCGACACCGTCGCCGCCGCTGTCGCGGCGGCGGGTGCCACCACCTTCGCGGCCCGCAAGATCTCCAGCGGCTACTCCTGGCCGGAGTGCCCGCGGTGGCACGAGGGCACGTTCTGGTTCTCCGACATGTACACCGGAACCCTCAAGACGCTCGACGCCGACGGCAACGCCACCGTGGTGATCGACGCGACCGGCCGCGGCGCGAACACCGACGTCCCGATCGTGCTGGGCGGGTTCGGCTGGCTGCCGGACGGTCGCCTGATCGTGGTGTCCATGCACGAGAAGTTGGTGCTGGTGCACGGCGGCGGCGCGCCCGACGACCTGTCGGTCTACGCCGACATCTCGCCGTACTGCTCGGCGGCCGCCAACGACATGGTCGTCGACGCGGACGGGCGCGCCTACATCACCCAACTCGGCTTCGACATCTTCAAGGGCGACGAGCCGACCACCTCGCCGCTGATCGTGGTGGAGCCCGACGGCACCGTGGGCACCCCGGAGAAGGTCGGCCCGCTCAACTGTGCCAACGGCATCGCCATCAGCGCCGACGGCACCAAGCTCTACACCGCCGAGGTGATGGCGTTCAAGATCACGGTCATCGACCGGGCGGCCGACGGTTCGCTGTCCAATCCGCGCGACTTCGCCACCTGCCCGTTCATGCCCGACGGCATCGGCCTGGACGACGAGGGCGGCGTGTGGGCGGCCATGCCCGGCGGCGGTTACGTCGCGCGGTTCACCGAGCAGGGCATCACCGACGCGGTCCCGATGCCGCTCGAGAACGGCATCGCCTCGGCCTGCCTGCTGGGCGGCCCCGACCGCAACCGGCTCTACATGACCGTCGGTTTCGAGGTCTACGACTTCGAGAAGTCGGCGCGGGAGGCCCTCGGCAGCGTCTGGGTGGCCGACGTCGCCCACGGCGGCGGCGCCACCCGGCCCTGACCCCACCGAACCCAGCCACGAATACGAGGAAAAGGTAATGGCAACACTGGATTTCAGCGACCGCGTCGTGATCGTCACCGGCGCAGGCCGTGGTATCGGCCGGGCGAACGCGCTGCTGCTGGCCGAACGCGGCGCCGCCGTGGTGGTGGGCGACCTGGGCGCGCGCATCGATGGCTCGGGGGTGGAGGGCGACGATCCGGCCGCGGCCGTGGTCGCCGAGATCACCGCCGCCGGTGGCACAGCGGTGGCCTGTCACGCCGACGTGGCCACCGAGGAGGGCGCGCGCAGCCTGGTCGATGCCGCGGTCTCGTCGTTCGGCAGGATCGACGCGCTCGTCAACAACGCGGGCATCGTCCGCGCCGCCCCGTTCCGGGAGGTGCCCGACGAGGAGTACCAACGCCACCTGGACGTGCATTACCTGGGCCCGATGCGGCTGTGCCGCGCGGCCTGGCCGCACCTGCTCGAGGCCGAGGCCCCGCGCGTGGTCAACACCATCTCCCAGGCCATGCTCGGCAATCCCGGCATGTCCCACTACGGCGGCTCCAAGGGCGCGCTGTTCGGCCTGACCCGCAACCTCGCGCTCGAGGGTCTGGAGGCCGGTATCAAGGTCAACGCCATCGCGCCCGGCGCCAGCACCCGCATGCTGGAAGCCGCCGCCGATACGCTCACACCCGAGATCATGGCCTACATGCGCTCGTCGATGTTGCCCGAGCACATCGCCCCGGTGGTGGCCTACCTGGTCCACCCCGACTGCCAGGTCACCGGCGAGGTGTTCAACGTGGCCGGCGGCATCGTGAACCGGCTCGCCCTGGTCAACACCGTCGGCATCCACGACCCCGCGCTCACCGTCGAGGCAGTGGCCGAGCAGTTCGACCAGATCATGGCGATCACCCCGCAGGCGGTGCCCCAGGTCGTCGCCCCGGCCCAGCTGCCGGTCTCCTGAACCTTTCCCGCCCAGCTCACGACAACGGAGTTCCCATGAGCACAACCGAGACCGCCGTCCCGACGGAGTATCCGTTCCCGCCGGTGCCCGCCTCCGACGCGGTGGCCCGCTACCGGGCGATCGCCGCCGATCGTCCGATGACCAAGATGACGATGCCCTACGGCGGCGACGTGTGGGTCATCCATCGCAACGCGACCGCGCGGCAGATGCTGGGCGACCCCCGATTCGTGCGGGAGCCGTTCCGCACCGGCGAGCGGGTGGTGCCCTACTTCGTGGAGTTCCCGGACTTTCTCAAGACCACGTTGCAGTTCGAGGACCCGCCGCATCACACCAAGCTCCGCAAGCTCGTGCAGCGCTCGATCTCGCCCAAACGGGTCAAGGCGATGCGTGATTCGGCGGTCGAGTTCGCCAACCATCTCATCGACGAGATGATCGCCAAGGGCGCCCCGGCGAACCTGGTGGACGACTACTCGGTGGCGCTGCCGATCCAGATGCTGGCCAACCTGCTCGGCGTACCGCCCGAGGACCGCCCGAAGTTCCAGAAGTGGAGTTCGGCGACCCTCGCCGTGGCGAACATGCCGCAGGAGGAGGTCGTGGCGAACATGACCGAACTGGTCGTGTACATGATGGGGTTGATCGAGGAACGCCGGAAGAACCCGCAGGAGGATCTGCTCAGCGACCTGGCCAACGCCCAGGACAAGGACGACAGCCTCACCGACGCCGAGATCCTGCCGATCGCCCTGGTGCTCATCATCGGCGGCTTCGACAACACGGCCAACTTCATCGGCTCCGGTGTGCTCGGCCTGCTGCGCCACCCCGATCAGCTGGCGGTCTTCCTCGAGGATCCCGACGCGGTGGCACCGACCGCGGTCGAGGAGATCCTGCGGCAAGGGCGGATGCCGTTGGGCGACAAGGTGGCTGGCGGTGGCGGGCTGGTGCCGTTCGTGGCCACCGAGGATGTGGAGCTGGACGGGCAGGTGGTCGCCGCGGGCGAGGCCGTCCTGGTGGATCCGGCCTCGGTCAATCACGACGGGATCGCGCTGCCGGATCCGGCGAACTTCGACATCCGCCGCACCACCAACCCGCACCTGACCTTGAGCTACGGCCTGCACCACTGCCTCGGCGCCCCCCTGGCCCGGATGGAGATGCAGGTCGGACTGGCCGAGCTGTTCAAACGCCTGCCCACGCTGAAACTCGCGGGCGAGATCGTCATCGACAACGACAATCTCACGCAGCCGGTCACCGAGCTACCGGTCACCTGGTAGGAGATCCCGATGCCCAAAGTGTTCTACACCCAGCCCGACGGCGAGGTGAAGGTGGTCGACGGCGCCGCAGGCGACTCGGTGATGGCCACCGCGGTCAAGAACGGCGTGACCGGGATCGTCGGTCAGTGCGGGGGCACCCTGTCCTGTGCGACCTGCCACGTGTACGTGGATCCGGCCGAGATCGACCGCTTCGCCGAACCGAGCGAGGACGAGGACGACATGCTCGAGTGCACCTCCTCGGACCGTGCGGACACCTCGCGGCTGTCCTGCCAGTTGATTCTCGCCGAGGGCGCCGACGACCTGCACGTGACCGTCCCGGAGACACAGGCCTGACCGATGTCTCTGTCCGAGAACACTTCCGGGTCATCGGTGCCGCGCAGCGTCGTGGTGGTCGGCGCCTCGCACGCGGGCGTGCACCTGGCCGACCGGCTGCGCGCGCTGGGATACCGTGGCGAGATCACGCTGATCTCGCACGAGCCGCACCTGCCGTATCAGCGACCGCCGTTGTCGAAGGCATGGTTGAAGGGCACCGCCACCGCGGAATCGGTGCTGCTGCGCGATCCCGCTCATTACCCCGATCAGCGGATCGAGCTGCTCACCGGAACGCGGGTGGTCCGGGTCGAGCGGACCACCGACGGGGTGGCGGTCACCCTGCGCGCCGACGGCCGGGAGTGGTCGCGACGATTCGACCGACTGGTATTGGCCACCGGCGCGCGGGCGCGCCGGCCCGCGCTGCCCGGCGCCGACCACCCCGACGCGCTCGTCCTGCGCGACCTGGACCATGCCCGGGCTCTCGCCGAGCGCGTACCGGCGGGGCCGATCGCGGTGATCGGTGGCGGTTTCATCGGTCTCGAGGTGGCCGCGACCGCGCGGGCGCTCGGTGTCGAGGTGACCGTCGTCGAGGCGGGGGAGCGGTTGCTCGGCCGCGCGGTCGGCGCGGGCACCGCCGAGACCCTGTTGGCCGCGCATCGAGCGATGGCCACCGAGGTGGTGCTCGCCGCCATGCCCACCGCGATCGTGCACGACGACACCGGAATCCGCGCCGTCCGGCTCGCCGACGGGCGGGAGATCGCGGCCGGCACGGTCCTGATCGGGATCGGGGCGCAGCCGCGCGTCGAGCTGGCGGAGCAGCTCGGCCTGGACTGCGCGGGCGGCGTCGTCGTCGACGAGCGGTGCCTGGCCTCCGACGGCTGGACACTCGCCATCGGCGACTGCACCACCCAGGTCTCGCCCGCGGGCAGGCACTATCGGCTGGAGTCGGTGGACAACGCTGTCGAGCAGGCCAATACGGCGGCCGCGGTGCTGCTGGGCGAACCGCTGCCGCCACGACCCACCCCGTGGTTCTGGTCGGACCAGGGCGATCACAAACTGCAGATCGTCGGCCTGACCGGCGGACACGACGCGGTGTTGGTGCGAGTGGATCCGGACAGGCCGCGTAAACGGGTGGCGCTGTACTTCGCCGAGGAGGTCCTCATCGCGGCCGAATGCCTCAACGCGCCCGCCGATTTCGTCGCGCTGCGGACGGCGTTGAGCCGGGGCCGCCGCCCGGGGCCGGACGAACTGTCCGACCCGGCGATTCCCTTGAAGAAGCTGCTGCTGTCGCCGGTCGCGCACTGAGTCCGCCCGAGCCGGTCAGGGCTCCTGCCGGAACCGCGCGGCCACCAGCGCGCCGACCTCGGCCATCGCCGCGCGGGCACGCGCCACGTTCGCCGTCTGCATGGCGAAACCGTGGCCCATTCCCGGATAGCGCAGTTGCGCGGTGGGCACGCCCGCCGCGCGGAGGCGGTCGCCGTAGGCTTCGACGGCGTCCCGCAACGGGTCGGCATAGCCGACGGCGATGATCGCCGGGGGCAGGCCGGCGAGCGAATCGGCCAGTGCGGGAACACCGTACGCGTCGTCGGTCGCCGGGTCCTCGCCGAGGTAGAGGCTCTTCATCCAATCGATGTCGGCGGCGGTCAGGAAGGGTGAATCACCGAACTCCCGCATCGAGGGCCGGTCGGTGCGGCGTTCGATCCCGGGATAGAACAGCACCTGCTGGGCGATGCCGGGCCCGGCCTCATCGCGGCTGCGCAGGGCGGTGGCCGCGGCCATGCTGCCGCCCGCGCTGTCGCCGCCGACCCCGATCCGGGACCTCGCCACACCCCAGGCCGCGGCGTTCTCGTGCAGCCAGCACAGTGCCGCGTAGGCCTCGTCGTTGGCGACGGGGTAGCGGTGCTCGGGCGCGAGCCGGTACTCGACGTTGACCACCACGGCACCGGTGGCGTCGGCGATATCGCGGGCGAGCCGGTCGAAGGAGTGCAGCGAGCCCATGATCATGCCGCCGCCGTGGAACCACACCAGGGCGGATGCGTCCGACTCCGGGGCGGTGTGCGGGCGGTAGACGCGCACCGGGATGTCGCCGTGCGGGCCCTCGATCGAGGCGTCGCGCACCGACGCCATCGCCGGGCCGGGCGGGCGCACGATCGATTCGAGCGAGCGGCGCGCCGCGGCCACGCCGCCATCGCGCAGCGTGCCCGCCCGGTGGCTCTCGATGGCCGCGACGAGGACGGCGACATCGGGGTCCCAGGCGAAGCGGTAGGGCGGGTGCCCGGTCGGAACGGTCACTGATCTACTCCTCGGGAATGTCGGGATCCCGCGCGCGATCCGCGGCCGTGCGGGTGGCGCGAAGCATGATCCCGGTGCTGGTCTCCCCGCCGTGGCGGTGCTCGTCCATCAGGGTGACGAGCCGTTCGTTGTCGTGGCGGGCCAGCGCGTCGATCATCTGGTCGTGTTCGGCCACCACCCGCGCGCGGGCGGCGGGGTCGTAGAGGTAGGCGGCGTGATACGGCATCGCCAGCGTCCACAGCCTGCGCACTTCGGCGACCACCAGGTTCAGCGGGGAGCGGTCGAAGATGGCGAAGTGGAAGGCGTGGTTGTGCAGGCGCATGGCGAGGATGTCGCCGTCTTCGGCGGCCGTGGTCACCAGGGCGCCCAGGCGGGTGACCTCGGCGACGGCGTCGTCGGGGAAGGGCGGCAGCGAGCGAAGCACCTCGGGTTCGAGCGCGGCGCGCATCAGGTAGATCTGATCGAAATCGCTCTGCCGCAGGCGGGCGACGGTGTAGCCGACGTTGGGCTGATGTTCGACCAGGCCCGCGGCGGTGAGGTGGCGCAGCGCCTCGCGGATGGGCAGTCGGCTGACGCCGAGTTGCTCGGCCATCAGTACCTGCCGGATGGGCTGACCGGGCAGCAGTTCCCCGCTCACGATCAGCCGTTCGATCTCCTCGACCACCCGTCCGGTGGCGCGGCCGACGTCGCGACCGCCTTCCGCTGCCGCTGCACTGCCGCTCTGCCTGCTCACGGGTCTCCGAAGATACCAGCAGCGCGCATGGCCTCGATCTGCTCGGCGCGGTAACCCATGGCCCGCAGCACCGCGGCGGTGTCGGCGCCGCGCGGCACCGCCGGGCGCGGCATGCGATGCGGCGAGCGGCTCAGTTTCACCGGTACCCCGACGCCGCGGTAGTCCGCCGTCTCCAGGAACAGCCCGCGATGGCGGGTCTGCTCGGCCTGTAGCGCCTCGTCCACCGTGTTGACCGGCGCGGCGGCCACCCCGGCCTCTTCCAGCCGGCGCGCGAGGTCCGTGCGCTGCCACCCGGCGATGCGTTCGGCCAGGATCGCGACGAGTTCCGCGCGGTGGATGTAGCGCTGCCCGTTGTCGGCGAAGCGCGGATCCTCGGCCAGCTCGGGCATGCCGAGCGTGGTCACCAGGGAGCGGAACTGGCGGTTGTTGGCGGCGCTGACGAAGAAGTCGCCGTCGGCGGCGCGGAACACCTGGTACGGCACCACCGTCGGGTGGAAGTCGCCGGTGCGCTGGGGCACCCGGCCGCTGGCGATCCAGTTGGCCGCGTGCGGGTGCAGGATCGAGATGGCCGAGTCCAGCAGCGCCATGTCGACCAGTTGGCCGCGCCCGCTGCGTTCCCGCTCGAGCAGCGCCAGCAGGATTCCGTTGACCGCCAGGTTCGCGGTGACGATGTCGACGATCGGCACGCCGACCCGGAGCGGATTGCCGTCCGGGTAGCCGTTGATGCTCATCAGGCCGCCGAAGGACTGCAATACCGCGTCGTACCCGGGCAGGCCGCCCATCGGCCCGTCCACGCCGAAACCGGTGATGCGGCAGTAGATCAAGCGGGGATGCCGCTCGGCCAGCACCGTCTCGTAGTCGAATCCCCACCGGGCCATGGTGCCCGCCTTGAAGTTCTCGATCACGATGTCCGCGCCGGCGAGCAGGTGCGCCAGGATCTCGCGGCCCTGGTCGGTGCTCAGGTCGAGGCCGATGTTGTCCTTGCTGTGGTTCAGGCTGGCGTAGTAGGCGCTGCTGGTGCCCTCGTCCACGAACGGCGGGCCCCAGCCACGGGTCTCGTCCCCGCCCGGGCCCTCCACTTTGATCACCTCGGCGCCCTGGTCGGCGAGCATCTGCGCGGTGTACGGGCCGGCGAGCACGCGGCTCAGGTCGAGCACCCGGACTCCGCCGAGCACGCCGGTGCCGGTCGCGGTGTCGGCGGCGCGCCAGGCGGCGCGGCCGTCGACGGTCTCGTCGGTGGTGGTGATACTCATCGCGCACTCTCCTCTGCGGCAGCGGGTTCGGTGGCGCCGGTGACGAGATCCCAGGGATCGGCGCCGTCGTCGAGGATCTGCCCGGCCAGCACGTGCGACCAGTACCGTTCGCCGCCGTAGCGGTCGCGCCAGCTCCACAGCGCGGTGGTGAAGCGGCCGAGGCTGTGCTCGGAGGTGAAGCCGAGGGCGCCGTGGATCTGGTGTCCGATCGCGGCTACCTCCCGAGCGGATGCCGAGGCCACCACCTTGGCGGCCGCGATCGCGGTGCGTCGGGTCGCGGTATCGGCGGTGGCGGCGGCCGCCGTGGCGGTGTCCAGCAACGCGGCGAGCGCGGTGAGCCCGGCCAAGCGCTGCTGGACGGCCTGGAACTTGGCCAGTGGCCGGCCGAATTGGGTGCGCTCGGCGGCGTAGCGGACCGACCGGTCCCGGACGGCCGCGGCCGCGGCGGCGAGCGCCACGGTGTATGCCAGCGCTCCCCGCTCCTCCAAATCAGCTGCGGTATAGGGTGATTCGTGCAGATCGACGGGCGTCCCGGCGAAGGTGTAGTCATCCATGGCCGCGCCGAGAAGATCGCTGCCGCGGGTCACGGTGATACCGGGCGCGCCGGCGGCGACGAGCGCGACCGACGGATGTGCCTGCGGCTCGGGCAGCACGATCACCAGGACCGCGGCCTCGGCGCCGTGGACGACGCCGGTGACGGTGCCGTCGAGCACCACGCCCTCGGCGGTCCGGCGCACCGTGCACCGGCCGTCGGCGAAGGCCGGCGTGGCGGGGCCGGTGGCCGGGCCCCCGGTGCACTCGGCGACGATGCGGCTCGCCAGGGTGTGCTCGAGCAGCATGGTGAGCGCGCCCCGGGTGGTGGCGGCGTGCAGTACCGACAGTGCGTCGAGGGCCGTGCCGCCGCTGCCGCCCTGGTCCTCCGGGATCCCGATTCCGGTGAAGCCGGACTCGCTGAGCGCGTTCCAGAACGCCCGATCGGGCGCGGCGGCCGGCGTGGTCGTGTCGACTCCGGCGCGGTCGGCCATCGCGGCGACGGCCCCGAGTAGTTCGTTGTTCCAGTTCGTCATCGCAAACCCATTCCGCGCGCGACGATTCCGCGCAAGATCTCGTTCGTGCCGCCGCGCAGGGTGAAGGCGGGGGTGTGCAGGATGCCGGTCGCGAGGAGCCGGGCGAAGGGCTCGCCGCCGGTGCGGCGCGGTGCGACCTCGGTGCACGCGCGGATGGCCTCGACGACGTCGCCCTCGAAGGTGGAGCCGAGGTCTTTCACCATGGCCGCGAGCACGTCGGGCTTGCGGCCGGCGGCGAGCTCGGTCGTGACCGCCAGTGACA
Source organism: Nocardia farcinica (assembly GCF_001182745.1). Lineage (NCBI taxonomy): Bacteria > Bacillati > Actinomycetota > Actinomycetes > Mycobacteriales > Nocardiaceae > Nocardia > Nocardia farcinica. The sequence continues at coordinate 634,450 of NZ_LN868938.1, forward strand.
TCCGGCGCAGCGCCCACGCGCGGGCGGTGAGCGTTCCGAGGGTGACTCGCTGCTGCTCGGTGGCGCCGGCGCGGCGTAGCTCGGCGGCCCAGGCGCGCAGCAGCGGCATGGTGGACAGGTAGCGTTCGGGGCCGGAACGCTCGAAGGCCAGCTCGCTCATCACCTGGTCCCAGCCGGCGCCGCGGCGGCCGAGCAGGGCCTCGGCGCCGACGTGGGCGTCGTGGAAGACGACCTCGTTGAAGTGTGCGCCGCCGTCGATGCTGCGCAGTGGGCGCACCTCGATGTCGGGGTGGTCCAGGTCGACCAGGAATTGGGAGAGCCCGGTCTGCCGGTCGGCCGGGGTGCCGTCGGTGCGGGCCAGCAGGACCATCGCGTGGGCCACGTGGGCGCCGGTGGTCCAGACCTTGGTGCCGCTGAGCGTCCACGAGCCGTCGGGGTGTTCGGTCGCCTTGGTGCGCACGGCGGCGAGGTCGGAACCGGCGTCCGGCTCGCTCATGCCGATGGCGAAAAACAGTGTGCCCGCGGCGATTCCGGGCAGGTAGCGCTGCTTCTGCGCCTCGCTGCCGTTGGCGAGGATGCCCGGCGCCATCTGCCGGTCGGCGATCCAGTGCGCGGCGACCGGCGCGCCGTGGGCGAGCAGTTCCTCGGTGACCACGAACCGTTCGGCCGGCGACCGCTCGTGGCCGCCGTATCGTCGGGGCAGTGTCATGCCCAGCCAGCCGCGGGCGCCGAGTTCGGCGCTGAAGGCGGGGTCGAAGCCGCTCATCCAGTTGTCCGGCGCGGGGGCGAAGGCGCCGGCCGCGAGGCGGTCGCGCAGGAATCCGCGCACCTCCGCACGGACATCACGCAACGTCTCGTCGGTGACCGCTGCGGCGACGGCGGTCATCGTCCCGGCCCTCGCGACGACCAGGAGCCCTCGCCCTTGCGCGACATCGACCACATCTGCACGCCGCGTTCGATCTCCAACGCCGAAGACCAGCTCACCGCGGGCGGGCCGAGCTCGAGTCGGGCGCTGTTCATGATCCGCCGGGTGAGTTCGGGGTCGGTGGCGGCCGGGGCGGTCAACTCATCGATGCGGGCGTCCATTTCGGACTCTTCGACCGCGAGATGGGCCAGTCCGCGCGCGACCGCCTCGGTGCCGGTCAGCGACAGGCCGCAGGCGGCAAGGGCGATCGTGCTCGACCAGCCGACGGCACGGCCGAGCAGGGCCAGATGTCCGCCGCCCGGGTGGATGCGGCGGGCCAGGAATCCGCTCTCCAGCCGGGCCTCGGGTGTGGTCACCATCAGGTCGGTGGCCATGGCGAGATTGAGGCCTGCGCCGACCGCGCCGCCTACGACGCGGGAGATGGTGGGTACCGGCAACATGCCCACGCGGACGAACGCGCCGTAGACGGCGGAGGTGCGGCTCACCGCCTCGGGCGAGGCGGGGTCGGCCGAGGAGGCGGCCAAGTCGCGGGTGTCGGCACCACTGCAGAAGTAGGCGCCGGCCGCGCGGACCACGACCGCGCCGATGCCGGGGTCGCTCTCCACGCGCGTGCAGAAATCATCGATGAGCGCGGCCATGTCGAGGCTGATCGCGTTCTTGCGGCGGGGGTTGTTCAGGGTCAGCTGCGCGACACCGTCGGTGTAGTCGGTCAGGACCGGCGGTTCGGACGGGGCGTCGACCGGTGTGTCTGGCATCATGCGCCCACGCTAGCAAGATTGGATCCAAAATAAAATCCAATACTGATTGACAATTGCGTCGCGTCCTCCGAGAGTGAGCACAGGCGGGACGCCACCCCCGCGAGCCGGTGGCGCAGCGATCGAAAGGTGAGAGCGTGTTCGAGTTGGACGGACGAATTGCCCTGGTCACGGGCGCGGGTCAAAGCGTGGGGGAGGGGATCGCCACGGTGTTGGCGCGGCAGGGCGCGACCGTCGTGGTGAACGACCTGTTCGCCGATCGTGCGCAGCGGGTGGCCGAGGCCATCGTCGCCGAGGGCAACAAGGCGATCGCGCGCGCCTTCGACGTCACCGACTACCAGGCGACGGTGGCGGCGGTCCGCTCCGCCGAGGCCGAACTCGGCCACCACGTGGACATCCTGGTCAACAACGCGGGCGTCGCCGAGGACCGGGTGAGCAAGCCGTTCCGGGAACTCACCCCCGAGCAGTGGCCGCCCTCGATCGACCTCAACATCTACGGCGCGCTGAACTGCATCAAGGCGGTCATCGACGGAATGTGTGACAACGGCTGGGGTCGCGTGGTGCAGATCTCCTCGGGCTCGGCCCGTACCGGGCAGAACATCAACGTGTCGATGTACGCCACCGGCAAGAGCGGCATCGAGGGCTTCATCCGCCACCTCGCCGCCGAGACCGGCCAGTACGGGGTGACGGCCAACATCGTCGCGCTCGGCCTGCAGGCCAACCTGGTGCACAAGATGCCGCCCGAACAGATCGAGCGGCTCATCGCGGGCATCCCGATCGGGCGGCTCGGCGACCCCATCGAGGTCGGTGCGTTCTGCGCGTACCTGGCCTCGAACGAAGCCGGCGGCATGACCGGCCAGACCCTGGACTTCAACGGCGGGTCGCAGACGCGATGACGGTAACCCTCTCGCTCACCGCGATCCGGGTGGCAGACCTGGCCCGCGCCACCGAGTTCTACACCGCGGGCTGTGGATTCGTCGAGGAGAACGCCTTCGCCACCGACGCCTTCGACGCGGTGATCCTGCGGGCGGGGGCGGCCGGGATCGAGCTCATCGCCCCGCGCGGCGAATCCGCCCCGCCCGAGCACGGCACGATGTTCACCAAGCTGGTGTGCCACGCCGACGATGTCGCCGCGGTGATGGCGGCGGCCTGCGCGCACGGTGGCGCCGAGGAGATGCCCGCCACCGCGCTGGAGCGTTTCGGCGGTCGCACCATCGGCATGGTGCGCGATCCCGACGGCTATCTGCTCGAGTTCGTCGGTCCGCCCGCGCAGTAGCCAGCCCGCTGAGCGGGAAGATCCGGAGTGACGGCGTCGCACGGCGATAGCGTGACGCCGTTCGTACCCGATGCCGGTCACCACGCACTCGGGGCGGCATCGATGAGACGTCCACCTCGAGGAGTGTGCGGTGCGGGATTTGAGAGGGCGGGTGGCGGTCGTCACCGGCGGAGCCAACGGAATCGGCAAGGGGCTCGCGACCCGGTTCCTGACCGAGGGCATGGCGGTCGTGATCGCCGACAACGATCGTGGTGATCTCGACCGCGCCACCGCGGAACTGTCCGCGCTGGGGGAGGTGCTGGCCGTGCCCACCGACGTCGCCGACGCCACCTCGGTGCAGGCGCTCGCCGATGCCGCGGTGGCCCGGTTCGGCGCGGTGCACGTGCTGTGTAACAACGCGGGCGTCGGTGGGGCGCAACGGTTCTCGACGATCGGGCAGGCGACCTGGGAGTGGACCTTGGGGGTCGACCTGTTCGGCGTCATCCACGGCTGTCGGATCTTCCTGCCGATCCTGGCCGCGCAGGACGAGGCCTACATCGTCAACACCGCCTCCATGTCCGGCTTCCTGACCGGCGGTTATCTCACCCCGTACAACGTTTCCAAGGCCGGTGTGGTCTCGTTGACCGAAGGGTTGGCCTTCGAATGGGCCGAGGAGTTCCCGCACATCGGTGTCGCCGCGCTCTGCCCGGCCTACACCGCCACGGCCATCCGCCACGACGAGCGCAACGCCCCGCCCGGGCACGTGCCCCGCGCCGCGGCCGACCCCGCGCTGGCCGAACACCGCGAACAGGTCAGCCGCACGATCGAACAGGAAGGGCTGCCGGTCTCGGCCGTTGCGGACCTGGTCGTGCGTGGCATGGCCGAGCGCAGGACCCACATCTTCCCGCACCCCGAATGGCTGCGGCTGTGGGCGGAACGGGTCGAGCGGGTCACCGCGCAAGCCGCCCCACTTCCGTAGCCGCCGATTCTCAGGAGGACCGATGTCCGTCCCCCCGCTCGATCCCGACGTCGCGGCCCGTGTCGCCGCACTGGGAACCGTCCCGTCGATGCGCTCGCGCGGTATCGAGGCGGTGCGCTCCGGCGTCGAAGCGATGGCGCCACCGACATCGATGCCCGCGGTGGCGCAGATCGAGAACCACACCGTGCCCGGCCCGTACGGCCCACTCGAGCTACGGATCTACCGGTCGACCACCGGGCCTGGTGCGCCGGTTGTGATACACCTGCACGGCGGCGGGCTGGCCATGGGATCGAACGCCTCGTTCGAACCGCTCGCCCGGCATCTGGCGAGGGCCAGCGGCGCGACGGTGGTCGGCGTCGACTACCGGCTGGCGCCGGAGTGGCCCGCGCCGGTGCAGGTGGAGGAGTCCTATGCGGCGACGGTCTGGGTGGCCGAGCACGCCCGCGAGCTGCGGGTCGACCCCGAGCGGCTGGTGGTGCTCGGCGACAGTGCCGGTGGCGGCCTCGCTGCGGGAGTGGCCCTGATGGCCCGCGACCGCGGCGGACCCGCGCTGTTCGCGCAGGTGCTGCTGTACCCGGGGCTGGACCGCGACCTGGGCGCCGCCTCGGTGGTGGCGATGCCCGACGCGCCGATGCTGTCGCGTGAGGACATCCTCTACCTCCACGAACTCGCCGATGCCGGGTCGAGTCGACCCGCGGATTGCTACCGCGTTCCCGCCTACGCCACCGATCTCTCCGGGCTGCCCCAGGCCATCGTGGTGACCGCTGCGGGCGACCCGATTCGGGATTGGGGCGAACGCTATGCCGCCCGGCTGCGCGACGCCCACGTCCAGACCACGCTCACCCGGTATCCGGGGGTCCTGCACGGTTTCCTGATGCGACCGGAGAACTCGGCCCGTGCCCTGCTCGCCATCGCGGAGACCGGCGCGCTGCTGCGCGCCAAGTTCGACAACGCCCTGCCCTGGCCCACGCGGGCCGCCGGTTCGTGAGCCCGGCGCCATCCGTAGAGTCCGGGCCGTGGCACGCCTAGTGGGTGGCCAGGTCGGCGGCGACGCAGCGGTCCCAGATCTCGCGGGCCAGCACGCGGACCGGGCCGACCAGCTTGCGGTAGTCGAGCGAGGTGATCGGGGCGCACACCGAGATGCCGGCCAGGTTGCCGTAGATGTGGTCGGCCGGGCCGAGCGAGACACCGAGGCAGCCGAGGCCGGGGAACGCCTCACCCCGGTCGAAGGCGGCCCCCCGGTCGCGCACGGCGGCGAGTTCCTCGGCCAGCTGGGTGTCGGTGGTGATGCTGTGGACGGTACGCCGGACCAGCTCGCCGTTGTCGGTGTGCGCCAGCCCCTGGATCACCTGGGGGTTGCGGCCGGCCTCGGTGACGGCGAGTTGCGCTTTGCCGACGGCGGTCAGGTGGGCGGGCACCCGCTGCCCGACCGCGGTCGGCGTCGGGCCCGACGACCGGCCGTTGACCTTGGCCAGGTAGACGGTGTCGCCGTGGTCGACGACGGCGAGCTGGACGGTCAGCCCGGTGCGGTGCGCGAAGGCCTGCATGACCGGGCGGGCGCCCTGGAGCAGTCGGTTCTGGTTGAGCGCGGCCTGTCCCATCTCGTACGCCTTGACGCCGAGCTCGTAGGTCTGCTCGGGCGAGCGGGCCAACCACCCGGCACCGGCCAGCTGTTCCAGCAGGCGGTGCACCGACGAGCGGGGGAGGCCGGTCCGCGAGGTCACCTGGGCCAGCGTCAGCGGGCCCGCACCGTTGAACGTGTCCAATACCAGCGAAATCCGCTCGACGACCGAGACCGGCACGCCCGCGGGGCTTGATGTTCTCACACGACCTCCCAGCACCCGTCACATCACTGTGACAGGGATCACGGTACTACCACGTACTGGCGGCCCTCAAACGGCCGTCCGACGGGTGGGCACGAGGATCGCACGCGCCCGTGCCCACGACCGAGCCGCTGTTCCGATCAGTGAGACGTTGCCGACCGTACCCGCCGATGCGCGCCTAACCTCCCGCCGGTGCGCGCCGTGCTCCATCACGGCCCATCCTCGGCCGCCGGGCCGGGCCCGGCGGTGCTCGGTCGTGATCGACCACCCCGCCCGTCCGGGGTGCCTCGGATCCCCGTCCCACTCAGCAGGAGACCCGCGTCACACCCGGGGTTCCGCTGCCAAGCTGATCCGCAATACACCGAGATTCGCGGTGGCAGCCCATCAGACCAGGAGGAATCGTGACTTCCACCCCCGCAACCGGAGATCAGGTCCGCGTCATCGACTCCGGCCTGCCACCCGAGCGGTACGCCCGCGGTTGGCACTGCCTGGGCCTGGTTCGCGACTTCGCCGACGGTCGGCCGCACCAGGTCTCCGCGTTCGGCACCGAACTGGTGGTCTTCGCGGGGGAGGACGGAAAAGTCAACGTGCTCAACGCGTTCTGCCCGCACATGGGCGGCAACCTGGCGCACGGTGAGGTGAAGGGCAACACCATCGCCTGCCCGTTCCACGATTGGCGCTGGCGCGGCGACGGCAAGTGCGCCGACATTCCCTACGCCCGGCGGGTGCCGCCGCTGGCGCGCACCAAGGCCTGGCCGACGATGGAGATCAGCGGACAGCTGTTCATCTGGCACGACCCCCAGGGCCGCAAGCCGCCCGCGGAGCTGACCATCCCGGAGATTCCGACCTACGGTGACCCCGGCTGGACCGACTGGGTGTGGCATTCGATCCTGGTCGAGGATTCGCACTGCCGCGAAATCGTCGACAACGTCGTGGACATGGCGCACTTCTTCTACGTGCACTACGGCATGCCGACCTATTTCCGCAACGTGTTCGAAGGGCATACCGCCACCCAGCTCATGCGTTCGCGCCCGCGCGCCGACGCGGTCGGGGTCAGCACCAACACCGTCGATCCGAGCATCGAAAGTCGTTCCGACGCCACCTATTACGGCCCGTCCTACATGATCGACAAATTGTGGAGCGCGCAGTACGCCGAGCGCGAGGAACCCAACATCTACCTGATCAACTGCCACTATCCGATCACCCCGACCTCCTTCCGGCTCCAGTACGGCGTGATCGTGGAGAAGCCGGTCGGCATGGACGACGAGGCCGCCAACGCGATGGCGGCCGCCGTCGGCCGGGGCATCGCGATCGGTTTCGAGCAGGACGTGCAGATCTGGAAGAACAAGGCGCGCATCGACAATCCGCTGCTGTGTGAGGAGGACGGCCCGGTGTACCAGCTGCGCCGCTGGTACGAGCAGTTCTACGTCGACGTCGAGGACATCACGCCCGAAATGACCAACCGGTTCGAGTTCGAGATCGACACCGAGCGCGCGCTGCAGAACTGGCAGGCCGAGGTCGACGCGAATCTGGCGGCCGGACGCAGCGCCATCGCCCCCAATTTGGTGAACCGGTAGTTCCCGGTTCCGAAGACCGACATTTCCCAGCCTCCCGGAACCAGGAGTCCCGATGTCCTACACCGTCCTCGACAACATCGTCGCCATCGCCGACGACATCCGCGCCGCCGCGGAGGAATCCGATTCGCTCGGCCGGCTCACCGATGGCATGGCCAAGCAGCTGCGGGAGGCCGGTCTCATCCGGCTGTTGCAGCGCAAGAAGTACGACGGCTTCGAGGCGCACCCGCGTGAGTTCGCCGAGACCGTGATGAAGACCGCGAGCATCTACGGCTCGGCCGGCTGGGTGGGTGGCATCGTGGGCGTGCATCCGTGGCAGTTGGCCTTCGCCGACCCGAAGGTCCAGGACGAGGTGCTCGGCACCGACAGCAACACCTGGCAGGCCTCGCCCTACATGCCCGGCGGCGTGGCGGTGCCCACCGACGGCGGCTATGTGCTCAACGGGCGCTGGCAGTTCTCCTCCGGCACCGATCACTGCGACTGGATCTTCCTGGGCGCCATGGTCGGCGGCGCCGACGGCAAGCCGCTGATGCCGCCGCGGGGCCTGCACGTGATCCTGCCCCGCACCGATTACGAGATCGTCGCGGACTCCTGGGACGTCGTCGGCCTGCGCGGCACCGGCAGCAAGGACATCGTGGTCGAGAACGCGTTCGTCCCGGGCTACCGGGTGATGGATTCGGGCAAGGTGATGGACGGCACCGCGGCCGAAGAGTACGGCGTCACCGAGACGCTGTACCGGATGCCGTGGTCGACGATGTTCCCGCTGGGCATCACCTCCGCCACCATCGGCATCTGTGAGGGCGTGCTCGCCGCGGGCGTCGCCTACCAGCGCAATCGCGTCGGGGCGACCGGGACCGTGGTCAAGGACGACCCGTACGTGCTGCACGCCCTCGGCGAATCCGCCTCCGAGATCGACGCGGCTCGCCAGCAGCTGTTGGCCAACGTCGATCGCATCTACGACATGGTCGACCGTGGCGAGAAGATCGACTTCGAACTGCGCGCCAAGGTGCGCCGCGACCAGGCGCGCGCCGCGTGGCGGGCCGTGCGCGCCGCGGACGAGATCTTCGACCGCGCCGGTGGCAACGCACTGCGCATGGACAACCCGCTGCAACGGTTCTGGCGCGACGCCCACGCGGGCCTGCACCACGCCATCCACGTCACCAGCACCACGTACCACGCGGCCGCGCTGGCCGCACTGGGCGTGGAGGTCCCGCCGGGACCGCTGCGCGTGATGATCTGACCGGAGAGGCCGCCGGGCGCCGGTGAGCTGCCGGCGAGCCGGGCGGCTTCGACATTCTGGAGGTTTCATGACACAGCGACTCCGAGGTCGCAAGGCCCTGGTCACCGGCAGCAGCCGGGGGATAGGTCGCGCCATCGCGCAGCGGCTCGCGGCCGAAGGCGCCGTCGTGGCGGTCACCGCGCGCTCGCTCCATCCGAGCCCATCGATCCGCGACGGCGAGACCCACGTCCTGTCCGGCAGTCTGGCCGAGACGGTCCAACTGATCGAGGCGGCCGGCGGCCGTGCGGTCGCGATCCCCGCCGACCTGGAGGATGCCGAGCAGCGCGCCACCCTGGTGGATCGCGTCGCCGAGGAACTCGACGGGCTCGACATCCTGGTCAACAACGCGGGCTTCGCCGACTACAGCGTGATCGAGAAGATGAGCGACGAGACCTTCCACCGCACGCTGCGGCACTATCTCGAGGTCCCGTTCGTGCTCAGTCGCGCCGCCATCCCGCACCTGCGCAAGCAGGGCGCAGGCTGGATCGTCAACATCGGCTCGTCCACCGGACTGAGCCCGATCCGTCCGTTCCGCGAGTACAACAAGACCTCCGGCGATGTCGTCTACGCCTCGGCCAAAGCGGCACTGCACCGTTTCACCCAGGGGCTGGCGGCCGAACTGCTCGACGAGGGCATCGCCGTCAACGCGGTGGGCCCGTCGACGGCGATCCTGACCCCGGGCGCGGCCACCCTGCTGCCCGAGGGCTACGAGACCGAGCCGGTCGAGTACCTCGCCCAAACGGTCCTGGAGATGTGCACCGCTCCGGCGGCCGACCGGACCGGGCTCGTCGCGTTCAGCCTGCACTACCCGTACGCGACCGGCACCCCGGTGCTCTCCCTGGACGGGCGCACCGAACTGCCGCGGCGGGAGCCGCCCGCCTGGGCGAATCCGAACATCCTGCCGGAGGGCGTGTGATGGGCGCCGCCGCACGCGAGCGCTTCGCCCGGGGAACGGCCGTCGTCACCGGTGCGGCGGCCGGCATCGGCCGCGGCCTGGCCGAGTATCTCGGCTCGCTCGGGATGACCGTCGTCGTCGCCGACATCGATGACACCCGCGCCGCCGCGGTGGCCGCCGAGATCGTCGCTCGCGGGGGAAACGCGGAGGGGTTCGCGGTCGATGTCGCCGACGCCGATTCCGTCGAGGCCATGGCCGCGGCGGTCTTCGACCGGCACGGCTGCGTGGAGCTGTTGATCAACAACGCGGGCGTCGAGTCGGCCGGACTGGTGTGGGAGATCGATGCCGACCGCTGGCAGCGGGTCATGCAGATCAACGTCGACGGGGTCTTTCACTGCTTGAAGGCGTTCGTGCCGCGCATGATCGCGGCAGGCACTCCGTCCTGTGTGGCGAACCTGTCCTCGGTGGGCGGGCTCAACACCGTGGCCGTCCAATCGCCCTACATCGTCAGCAAATTCGCCGTGCAGGCGCTGACCGAGTGCCTGCACCAGGACCTGTCGATCGTCGGCGCGCCGATCCAGGTCAGCGCCGTCGTCCCGCACTCCATCCGCAGCGAGATCTTCCTCGCGGCCCAACGCGAGGCACCCACCGCGAATCCCATCGCCAACGCCGTCTTCGAGGCCATGCAGCGCGACAACGTGGCGAAGGGGCTCGACCCGTTGGAGGCCGCCGAGCACATGATCGAGCAGATCGCCCGCGGCCGGTTCTGGGTCTTCTCCGACGACGCGGTGTGCTCGGCCGCCGTCACCCGGCGCAGCGAACAGCTGCGCACCCTCGACCCGCCCGCGGATCCCCGCGACATGCTCGCCCGCATGGGCGTCCCACTTCCGGAAGGTAGCTCATGACCGACACCGTCGTCGCCGACGTCTCCGCCGTATCCGAGGCCGCACTGCACCGGGCGATCGCCGAAGGTGAGCCCGCCGCGCTGCTGATGACGCTGGTGCACGTGACGGGTGACACCGGGCTGCTCGACGAGTTCGGCGCCCGCCTGACCATCGAGGAACCCGGCAACCACTACCGCACCGGCATCCGCCCGACCGTGCCGCCGGGCACCTACCCCGAGGACGTCGCCGCCGACATCCGCGCCAGGGCGCGCGAGCTGCTGAGCCCGGATTCCGTTGCCGCGCTGGGCGTTCCCGACAACGAGCTGTTCCGGCGGATGGCCACGATCTGCACCGCGCAGCGGGTGGACGCCGAATTCGTGCCGATCCTGCTCGAGCAGGCCGGATTCACCAAGGACCGCCGCCACGTCCCGGTGACCAAGACGCCGCCCGCCGACTTCGAGGTCGTGGTGATCGGCGCCGGGATCGTGGGCATCAACGCCGCGATCAAGCTGGGTGAAGCGGGCTTCTCCTACACCGTCTTCGAGGAACGCGACGACATCGGCGGCACCTGGCACCGCAACACCTACCCGGGCGCGGCCGTGGACACCCCCAGCCACTACTACTCGTACTCGTTCGAACTCAAACCGGACTGGACGCGCTACTACCCGACCGGGCCGGAGTACCAGCGCTATCTGCTCGGTGTGGTCGAGAAGTACCGCCTGCGCGAGCACATCCGATTCGGCACCCGGGTGCGCTCGGCGACCTGGCTGGAGCACGAGAAGCGCTGGGACGTGGTGACCGAGGACCGCGCCGGTGTCGTCACCCGGCACCGCGCCCGCGCCGTGGTGACCGCGCTGGGCATGCTCAACGCGCCCAACTACCCGGACGTGGCGGGCATGGACACCTTCGCGGGCACGGTCGTGCACACCGCCGACTGGGACACCGGCCTCGACCTGCGCGGCAAACGGGTCGTGGTGCTCGGCACCGGCTGCACCGCGGTGCAGGTGGTCGCCAGCATCGTCGACGAGGTGGCGTCGCTCGACGTGGTCGTGCGCAGTCCCCACTGGCTGGTGCCGGAGAAGACCGTCGGCGGCGACGTGCCGGAGGGGGAGAAGTGGGCGATGGCCAACCTCCCCTTCTACGCCCAGTGGTTCCGCTTGCGCACCTACTGGTTCGCCTCGGACAACCTCTACCCGCTGCCGCGCATCGACAAGGAATGGGCCGCCACGCACCTGTCGGCCTCCCGGGCCAACGACATGGTGTTGCAGACCGCGCTGGAGTATCTGCGGGCCAGCTTCCCGGACCGACCCGATCTGGTCGAGAAGCTGACCCCCGACTTCCGTCCGTACGCCAAGCGCATCGTCAAGGACCCGGGGTTCTTCCAGGCACTGAACCGGGATCACGTGACGCTGCACCGCGCCTCGTTCCGGGAGATCACCCCGGACGGCGTGCACACCACCGACGGCGAGTTCGTCCCGGCCGACGTGATCATCCTGGCGACCGGATTCAAGCTCCAGTTCACCACCACCATCGACATCGTCGGCCGCGACGGCCGCACGCTCGCGGAGGTGTGGAAGGGCGGGGAGGACCCGCGCGCCTACCTGGGTGTGCAGGTGGCCGGGTTCCCGAACCTGTTCGTCACCGCCGGGCCCAACTCGGCGCCGAATCACGGGGCAGGCCACAACATCACCGGCGAGGAGCAGGTCCACTACCTGATCGAGTGCCTGCAGTACCTGCTGGAGAACGACCAGGCCGCCATGGACGTCAAGCCGGAGGCGCTCGAGGACTACAACCGCCGCGTCGACGAAGCGCTCGACGAGACGGTGTGGGTACATCCCGGTGCGGAGACCAACGGCTACTACCGCAACAGCGCGGGCCGTGCGGTGGTGCCGTGCCCGTGGCGGCTGGTCGACTACTGGACCATGCTGCGCGAGCCGCATGTCGAGGACCTCACCTTCATTCCGAACTGAAAGGCACCGTCGTGACCACAGCCCAGGTCCCCGACGTGCTGGCCCCGGCCGATCTCGGCCCGGTCCGCCTGCGCAACCGCATCATCAAGTCCGCCACCTTCGAGCACATGGCCCCCGGCGCGCTGGTCAGCGACCAGCTCGTGGAGTTTCATCGGGAGGTCGCCGCGGGCGGGGTCGGCATGACGACCGTCGCCTACTGCGCGGTCGCCCCCGAGGGCCGCACCGAGGCCGATCAGATCTGGATGCGCGAGGCAGCGGTCCCCGGCTTGCGCCGCCTCACCGACGCGGTGCACGCCGAAGGCGCGGCGGCGTCGGCGCAGATCGGCCACGCCGGACCGGTCGCCAACGCCAAGTCCAACGGCCTGCCCGCACTGGCGGCGTCCCGGCGGATCAGCCCGATGGGACCGCAGCTGACCCACGCCGCCACCGTGGCCGACATCGCCCGCATCCGCGCCGCCCACGGCGAGGCCACCCGGCTCGCCATCGAATCCGGATTCGACGCGGTGGAGATCCATTTCGGGCACAACTACTTCGCGAGCTCGTTCCTGAGCCCGGTGCTCAACAAGCGCACCGACGCCTACGGCGGGCCGCTGCGCAACCGCGCCCGCCTGATCCGCGAGGTGGCCGCGGAGGTCCGCGAGGCCTCCGGTGGCCGGATCGCGGTGCTGGCCAAACTGAACATGGACGACGGCGTGCCCGGCGGCTTCTGGCTGGACGAGGCGGCTCAGGTCGCCCAGTGGCTCGAGGCCGACGGCAGCCTCGACGCCATCGAACTCACCATCGGCAGCTCGCTGCTCAACCCGATGTACCTGTTCAAGGGGGAAGCACCGCTACGGGAGTTCGCCGAGGTCATGTCGCCGGTGATGAAGGTCGGCGTCAAGGTGGCGGGCAAGCTGTTCCTGCACACCTACCCCTACCGCGACCTGTTCATGCTGGAGGCGGCCAGGCAGATCCGCGCCGCGGTCTCGATGCCGCTGGTCCTGCTCGGCGGGATCACCGACAAGGCCGCGATGGACACCGCCATGGCCGAGGGTTTCGAGTTCGTGGCGATGGCGCGGGCGCTGCTGCGCGAGCCCGACCTGATCAACAAGATCCAGGCCGATCACGAGGCGAAGTCGCTGTGCATCCACTGCAACAAGTGCATGCCGACGATCTTCTACGACACCCGCTGCGTGCTGCGGACCCGCCCGACGCCGGTGCCGCTCGCGGATCCGGTGCGTGCCGGTACGCCGGTGGCGGGCAACGGAGTATCGCGATGACCATGCAGCCGCTGACCTGCGAACGCTGTGGCCAGTGCGTCCTGATCGAGAAGTTCAGCCCCGCGCACACCTCGGTGCAGTGGACCGGCGACGCGGGCCGCTGCCCGGTGATCGCCGAACAGGGCCGTGGCGTCGGGCACCAGGAACGCGGGTGCCCGGACCTGCATCGCACCATCGATCGAGCGGTGCGCGCGCAGCGACTGCCCGTGTCCCGCATCGAACTACCCTCCGGGGATGCCATCCCGCGGCTGCACTGAGCCGCGGGAGGCGCCCTGCGCCTCAGCTCTCGCGCGCGGTCGGCGCGATCTCCGGCGCCGTATCGATGATCGGCGCGGAGATCGCGCAGAAGCTGTGGCAGATGCGGTCTTTGACGATCCACTCCGGGCATTCGGGGTCGAAGAACCGGTCCACGTGCGCCCAATGGATCGGATGGCGCATATAGGCGCCCAGGAGCCCGTCCACGTCGGTGAACTCCTGTTCCCAGACATGCGTCCACTGTGCGGTGCCGACTGCGTGCCGGACCGGGCTCAACTGCCAGGCCGAAATGGCGGGGATGTGCACCGGCATCTGCAGGGTGCCGTGTTCGAACCGGCTCACCTGTCCGGGGCCGGCGGCGGGGTCCACCCGCAGCAGCAACGTCCGGTACACCCCCGGTGGTGCGGCCTCCCGCCGGCGTCCGCCACGATTACCGGCCGCGGTCTCGTATTCCACTCCGTCGATGTGCCCGATGGCGGGTTCGGCGCAGGCCTCGTCGACCACCTCGCGCTGCCGCGCCCACTCCGCCGCGTCCCGGAACTGCAGATGCACCAGCACGTCCCCGCCGTTGCGGACGCCGGGCAGGGTGCGCGCGGCAAGCGCCCGCCGGGCGCCGGTGCTTTCCGCGGCCGCGGTGAGGCGCTTGACGATCATCGCGGTGGTCATCTCGTCGCTGGGATCGGCCGAGTGCAGCAGGCGGGTCACCTTGTACATCGCGGAGTCCTTCCACGTCTTCGGAGCGGGTTGCCGGACCATCTGCGGCGTGGTCCATCCGTCGAACCTAGGGGTGCGCCCGGCGATCTCGCGGTGGCATCCCAGTGGCCGGGAGTCGGTGCGCCGGAGCGGCACGACCGGCCTTGTAGGCTGCCGAGTGTGACCGTCGACGATTCCTACCCCAGTCTGCCCGCGACGAGCTGGGCGGTGCTGGGCATGCTGTCGTTCGGCGAGGAGCTGACCGGGAACGACCTGAAGAAGTGGGCGGACTGGAGCATCGGCTTCTTCTACTGGAGCCCGTCGGTCAGCCAGGTCTACGCCGAGTTGAAGAAGCTCGAGGAATTGGCGCTGGTGCGGTCGCACCAGGTCGCCGACGAAGGGGTGCGCGGCCGTCGGCTCTATGCCATCACCGACGCCGGGCTGCGGGCGCTGCGGAACTGGTCCCGCGACGCCGAGGTGGACATGCCGGTGCTCAAGCACGGGGTGATGTTGCGGCTGTGGATGGGGCATCTGCACGATCCGGACCATCTGAAGCGGATCGTCCACTCCCACATCGAGAATCTGCGCGAGCAGGCACGCCGGGCCGCGCGGCACGCCGACCGCTCCGAGCCGGAGCCCGGCTGGGCGTTCACCCAGATGAGCCTGCGGTGGTCGCAGCGCTACTTCGAGGCCGAGATCACTCTCGCCGAGGAACTGCTGGCCGACATCGACGCGGCCGCGGCCCGCTACCGTGAGTTGGCGGTGCACGACGAGAACGATCTGCCGGTGCCGCGGCATCCGGGGATCTGGCGGACGGTGGGGGAGGACTGAGCCGGACCGGCCGGCCCGCTGCCGGAGGCTCAGCCCTCGGCGCGGACGCTGGGCGCGGTGGGCAGTGAACGCAGCAGGTTGCGGCGCTGCAGGGTGGGGGTGACGCCGGCGATCATGCTGCGCCAGATGGCGTGCGCGGCGAGTTGCACCGGTGTGGTCATGCGACTGTCGAAGGTCATCCGGGTCAGCGGACCGCAGATCGAGACCGCGGTGGTGGCCTCGCCCGCCGGGCCGATGGGGGAGGCGATGCAGCCGAAGCCGGGCAACGCGCCGTTCCGTTCGATCGCGTAGCCGAGGTCGCGGATCAGCGCGTCGCCCGGTTGGTTGCGACCGCTCGCGGCCAGCAGTGCCTTTCCGAGCGCGGATTTCGCGGCAGGAAGCCTGCCGCCGACCCTGGTCGGCACGTGCGCGGCCAGGCGTCCGCCGATCTTGTCCAGGTACACCACATCCGAGCCGTCGAGGACCGCCAGGTGCACCACCATGCCGGTGGTGCGGTAGAGGTGCTGCAGGTGCTCGACCGAGGCGGCGCGCACCCGATTCTGGTGCACGGCGAGCGAGCCGAGTTCGACGAGTCGGATGCCGAGACTGTAGTTGCGGCCCTCTCGCCGCAGCCACCGCAGCTGGACCAACCGGTCCAGCATCCGATGGGCCGAGGAGCGCGGCAACCCCGTCCGGGCGACGACATCGGCCAGCCCGAGGCTCTCGCATCCGTCGAAGGCGTCGAGGACGAGGGACAAGCGGTCGAGGATGGCGCTCGGGGTGTTCGCCGCTGCGGGTCGCATGTCCTGCACGATCGTCATGCGCTGACTCCTTTGTCACACGGGCCACGGCTGTGACATGGCAATTTCTAATAGGAATAGTGCCACACCGCGGTCTTGCTTGTGAAGCAGATCACGGAGAAAACGCGTGCTGTTCCGTCGAGTGCCACGGCAGGCGCGCCGGCGGCGGTACTGCTCGTGCGCCCGCTCAACGGAATCTCGTGGCGCGATCGCGCACGGGGAAGGCACGGTGGTCGGCATCGAGAAGGGAGTCCGGTGGACGAGCGTGACGTGGACGAATTCGACTGTGCCTGGCGAAAGTACGAGCCGCTGACATCCTCGGTGCGGCGGCTGGTCGACCTCACCATTCGCAGCGAGGCCGACGAGAGGGCGGTGGCCGCGGCCGAGAAACTGATCGATGCGGCCACGCGGCTGCTCTCCCGGCGCACGCTTCCGGGCTCCTACGGCATTCCGCGGACCGCCGACGGCCGCGCGATGCCGTGGGGCAACGCGGCCATCGGTCTGCGCAACCCGATCGCGCCGCCGCTGGTGCTCCACCGCGCGCCGGACGATTCGATGTGGTGTGTGGCCGATCTGGGCGCCGCATACGAGGGCCCGCCCGGATGCGTGCACGGCGGGGTGTCGGCACTGGTCCTCGACCAGTTGCTCGGCGCGGTGGCGCAGCGGCCGGGAGAGCCCGCGGTCACCGGCACACTGACGGTGCGGTACCTGCGGCCGGTGCCGCTCGGCCGGATCCGCGGCGAGGCCTCGGTGCGGTCGCACGAGGGCGTCAAGACGTTCGCCTCCGGACGGATCGTCGTCGCCGGACAGCCCGCCGTGCTCGCCGACGGCGTCTTCATCCGGCCCGGTTCGCGCTCGTGAAGCCCTTTTTCCCGGTCACCGGGACAAGCCTTGCGGGAGGGGTGCCGGGCTGTACGCATAATCCGTGCGCCGCATCGCTCGTGATGTGGATCACGCGAGAACCGTCGTTGTGTCGGGCACCACCCGATTGCGGTCTCGCCGTCGGAAGGAGAACCCGATCATGACACTTGGTGGTCTGAGTCGTCGACGCACCGCGGCTGCGGTCGGTGCCGTCGCGCTGTGCACCGCACTGGCAGCCACGGGATGTGCGGACAGCGAGGAGTCGAACAACAGCGCCGTGGCCGGCGCACCGACCACCTCGTTGCCGGACGCACCCGCCGGCGGTACTCCCGTCCGCGTCGGGTTCGTCTCGACCGAGGGCGGAGCCGTGGTGTCGCTGCCGCAGATGCGGGCGGGCGCCGAAGCCGCCGCGGAGTACATCAACAAGAACGCCGGCGGGATCGCCGGGCGCCCGATCGAGCTCGTGGTGTGCAAGCAGCAGGAGGAACCCACCTCGGCGACCAAGTGCGCCAACGACTTCGTGGAGCAGAAGGTGGCCGCTGTGCTGTCGCCCGGCACCTCTCAGGGCGGCACGATCCTGCCGATCGTGGCCGGTGCCGGCATCCCGTACATCACCCTCAACGGCGTCTCCCCCCAGGAGCTGACCTCCCCCGACTCCGCTGCCCTGTCCGCGGGCCTGCCCGGCACCATCACCGCGATGGCGGCCGCGGCCAAAAGCAAGGGAATGAAGACGCTGACCCTCTTCGCCAGCGACGGCGGCGGTACCGCGGCAATGATCGAGGCGATGGGCGTGCCGATCTTCCAGGCCGCCGAGGTCGGGCTGAAGGTGGTGCCGATTCCGCTGGGTGTCCCCGACCCCACCCCGTTGGTGACCTCCGGACTGTCGGGTGACCCGGACGGCGTCAGCGTCATCGCCGACGCAGGCACCTGCGCGTCGGTGTACAAGGCCGTCCAGACCACGGATGCGAGCGTGCAGAAGATCTTCATTCCGGTCTGCCTCGACCCGAACGTCACGTCGATCATCGGCATGGACGCGGTCGAGGGCAGCGTCGGGATCACCGCCACCGACTACCTGTCGGATCGCCCCGACTCCGTGCTCTACCGCTCGGTTCTGCAGGCTTACGCGCCGGAGGAAACGGTGACGGGAGCGGCCTCGTCCGGTTACCAGGTCGTCATGGCGTTCCAGCAGGCCGTGGACGGTATCCAGGGCGAGGTGAACGCGGCCAGCATCAAGCAGGCGCTGCGGTCGGCCACCGGTGTGGAGATGCCCGCGGGTGGCGGCGTCACCTTCAGCTGCGACGGCACCGCGGTCCCGCAGATGCCCTCCATCTGCTCGCGCCAGATGCTGATCGGCGAACTGAACGATCAGGGCGTTCCGGTCAACCTGCAGGTGACCGGCTGACCCGCGGGGCACCGGTGTTCGACCAGAGAGATCGGCGATGACAGACCATCTTTCGTTCCTCGTGCTCGGTCTCGGCAACGGCGCGGTGTACGCGGCGCTCGGGCTGGCGCTCGTGATGACCTTCAAGAGTTCGGGCGTCGTGAACTTCGCGACCGGCGCGGTCGCGCTGTATGCCGCCTACACCTACGCCTTGCTGCGCAAGGGCGAGCTGATGGTTCCGATACCCGGGCTCCCCGAGACGATCGAGCTCGGTGGGCCGCTCGGGGTCGCCCCGGCCATGGCGATCTCCCTGGTCGCCGCCGCTGTGCTCGGCGTGCTCTGCTACGCGCTCGTGTTCCGGCCGATGCGCACGGCTTCGGTGATCGCCAAGGCCGTCGCCTCGATCGGCCTGATGATCGTGATCCAGGCCGTGATCGCCCAGCGCGCGGGCACCGGGCTGATCTCGGTGCCGCCGATCTTCGCGCTGGACACGTTCGCGATCGGCGACCGCACGGTGCCCGCCGACCGGGTCTGGCTGGCGGCGTCGGTCGTCGCCCTGTCCGCGGTCGCGGCGCTCGGCTTCCGATTCACCCGATTCGGTGTCGCCACCGAGGCCGCGGCCGAATCGGAGAAGGGCGCCTATCTGACCGGTCTGTCACCGGACCGGATCGCCTTCGCCAACTGGACGCTTTCCTCGATGGTCGCCGGTCTCGGCGGCATCCTCATCGCCCCGCTGGTGGCGCTGAACCCGGTGGCGTACTCGCTGTTCATCGTGCCGGCGTTGGCCGCGACATTGGTCGGCAATTTCGGCTCGATCTGGCTCACCGTGGCCGCCGGTGTCGTCATCGGCGCGTTGCAGGCCGAGGCGACCAACCTGCAGGGGCTCTACGACTGGTGGCCCAGGGCCGGAACGGCGGAGGCGATCTCGCTCCTGCTGATCTTGGGTTTCCTGGTCGTCAAGGGTCGCCCGTTGCCCGACCGCGGGTCGGTGCTGCGCCGAACCTTGGGCCGGGCGCCGCGGCCGGACCGCGTGCTGGCTCCCGCTGCGGTGGCGCTCGCCGTCGCGGTCGTCGCGCTGCTGGCGACCTCGGGCAGTTATCGGGCCGCCCTCGTCAGCAGCATCATCTTCGCGGTGCTCGCGCTGTCCCAAGTGGTCGTCACCGGATACGCGGGCCAGGTGTCACTGGCCCAGCTGACGCTGGCCGGGGTCGCCGCCTATGCGCTGAGCGTGTCGAATCAGCACCTCGGCATCCCGTTCCCGTTCGCGCCGGTGGTCGCCGCACTCTTCGCGACGGTCGTCGGCGTCGTGGTCGGCCTGCCGGCGCTGCGGGTGCGCGGGTTGCCGCTGACGGTGGTGACGCTTGCACTCGCGGTGTTCGTCGAGGCTTTCTGGTTCCGTAACCCCTCGCTCAACGGCGGGGTGCAGGGCGCACCCATCGACGCCCCGCGGCTGTTCGGGATCGATCTCGGCATCGGCACGGGCGAGGCCTACCCGCGACTGGCATTCGGTCTGCTGTGCCTGGTCGTCCTCACCGCCGTCGGGCTCGCGGTGGCGTGGCTGCGCCGCAGCAGCCTCGGCACCGACATGCTCGCGGTGCGGGCCAACGAGCGGTCGGCGGCCGCCGCGGGCATCGATGTCTCGCGCACCAAGCTGGTCACGTTCGCCATCGGAGCCTTCCTCGCCGGACTCGCCGGTGGCCTGCTCGGTTACCAGCAGACCCTCGCGACGCCGGAACCGTTCACGGTGTTCCTCGGGATCTCGCTGTTCGCGGTCGTCTACGTCGCGGGCATCACCTCGATCACCGGTGGCATCCTGGCCGGCGTGATGGCGCCCGGCGGCATCGTGTATCTGCTGGTCGATCGGTTCCTGCACGTCGGCGACTACTACTCGGTGATCAGCGGCATCCTGCTCGTGGTCACCGTCATGGCGAACCCGGACGGGATCGCCAGCAAACTGCCGAGGATCGCATGGCCCGCGCTGAGGCGCAGTGCCGCGACCGACGACATCGCAGCGGAGCTTCCGCCCGCGACAGGAGCGGTAGGCGACGGTGGCGAGCCCGTTCTCGCGGTGCGCGGCATCACCGTCGGCTACGGTGCGGTGCGGGCGGCCACCGACGTCGGATTCGACGTGCGTCCCGGCGAGATCGTCGGGCTCATCGGCCCCAACGGTGCAGGCAAGACCACGGTCATCGACGCGATCACGGGGTTCGCCGCGGCGACCGGATCTGTCACCCTGGCCGGCGACGAGCTGAGCGGGCGGCCACCGCACGCGCGCAGCCGGGCCGGGCTCGGCCGCAGTTTCCAGGATGTGGAGCTGTACGACGATCTCACCGTCGCCGAGAACGTCCGGGTCGGGGCGGCGCGGTCGCGCTCTGCTGAGCCGGTGGCGGCGCGCGTCGCGCGCACGCTCGCGGTCCTCGGGATCGCCGATCTCGCCGATCGGGAGGCCGGGCTGCTGTCGCAGGGGCAGCGTCAGCTGGTGTCGATGGCCCGCGTGCTGGCCGCCGACCCCGCGGTCGCCCTGCTCGACGAACCGGCGGCGGGTCTCGACAGCGCCGAAAGTCGTTGGCTGGGTGAGAAACTGCGCGCCGTGGCAGCGCACGGCACCGGCATTCTGCTGGTCGATCACGATATGGAGCTGGTGCTCTCGGTGTGCGATCGGGTCATCGTGCTCGACCTCGGCGCCGTCATCGCGACCGGGACGCCCGCGCAGATCCGCGCCCATCCCGAGGTGCTGCGCGCTTACCTCGGCGTGCCCGCCGACACCGTCGACCTCGATCACGAAGCGGTTCCGGAGCTGCACGCCCGACCGCATGCCACGCAGGAGGCCCCGCTGTGACCACGCTGGAATGCCGGGCCGTGACCGCCGGCTACCGGAAAGAACGTCCGTGCGTGCGCGAGGTCGATCTGACTCTCGAACGGGGTGAGATCACCTGCCTGCTCGGGCCGAACGGCGCGGGCAAGACCACCCTGCTCGAGACGCTGGCGGGGTTGCTTCCCCGCACCGGCGGCGAGGTGCGGGTCGCGGGCAAGGCGGTGCGTGGTGGCCGCCCCCGGGACGCGGTGCGCGCCGGGCTGGTGCTGGTGCCTGACGACCGCGCGTTGTTCCGCCGGCTCAGCACCCGGCAGAATCTTCAGCTCGCGATCGGCGAGCGGTCGCGGCGTCGTTCGGGAATCGACCAGGTGCTGGCCTACTTCCCGGCGCTGGAGAAACGGCTGTCGGTCGAGGCCGGCCGGCTCTCCGGCGGTGAGCAGCAGATGCTCGCGATCGGCCGCGCGATCCTGCAGCGGCCCGCGGTGCTGCTCATCGATGAGCTCAGCATGGGCCTGGCGCCGGTGATCGTCACCGAAATCCTCGCTGTGCTGCGGCAACTCGCCGCTGCCGAGGGCACCGGTGTGCTGCTGGTGGAACAGCACGTGCACCTGGCGCTCGGTGTCGCCGACCGCGCCGCCGTCCTCGTGCACGGGCGCATCGTCGATCAGGGCGCCGCCGGCGAGCTGCGCGACGATCCCGGCCGGGTCGAGCGCGCCTATCTCGGGTCGGGGACCGCGGTTCCCGCCTCCTGAACGATCGACGAGAGCGAGCCACCGCGCACTGCGGTGGCTCGCTCTCGTTCTCGAATGGCTGGGTCAGCGGGCGATGGACTGCTCTGTGCACCAGGCGAGTTCGGCCTCGCTCAAGGTGCCCAGCTCCATCGCGCGCTGGATCCACTCCGGCACCAGCTTCACGAATTCGGCGGGGTCGTAGATGTCCTCCTCCTTGGCGAACATTCCGTTCCCGGCGTAGGTGAGGATGCTGATGTTGTCCGCGCCCATCCGCGAGCCGTCGCCCGGGTCGCGCATCAGATTGTTCAGCTTCACCACGATCACACCGTTGACATCGTCGATCAGGTGCCAGTAGGCGGGAAACGAGGTCATCGCCGCGCCGGGGAAGGTCGCCAGCGTGGGCTCGACCCAGGCCCAGATGGCGTCGCGGCCTTTCAGCACACCGACCATTTGCTCGTGGTACTCCGCGTCCGGGGTGAACAGCTCCACGAACTCCCGCCAACTGCCCTCGCCCGACGCGGCGCGCGCGACCGTGGAATGCCACTTCTGGTAGGCGTTTTCGAGTTCTTCTCTACTCCAGGTAGTGCTCATGGCTGGACGCTAGGTAACGGTGAGGCGCGCGCCGGACAGTGATTCCGCTGAGCGGGATCGCGGGGTGGTCAGGGCCGTCCCGGTAGCTGGAATTCCGGGATCGCGGGGGTCGGACCTGCCTCTACCGTCGTCGCATTCCGCGCGCGGAGACAGATCAGGAGAACGACATGAGCAACGAAGTACTGGAACGGGTGCGCCCGCTGCTGCCGGCGATCCGGGAGCGCGCCGTCGAGGCCGACCGGCAGCGCCGGGTGCCCGCCGACACCATCGCCGAGCTGCGGGAGGCCGGGTTCTTCCGACTCCTGCAGCCCAAACGCTACGGCGGCTACGAAGCGAGCCCCGCCGCACTGTACGAGACGGTGCGTGCCCTCGCGTCCGCGTGCCCCTCCACCGGCTGGGTGGCCGCGGTGGTGGGCGTGCATCCGTGGCAGATCTCGCTGTTCGACGAACGCGCACAGGACGAGGTGTGGAAGGACACTCCGGACGCGCTGGTGTCGTCGTCGTATGCTCCCACCGGCACGCTCGTCGAGGTGGACGGTGGGTACCGGCTTTCGGGCCGCTGGAGTTTCTCCTCCGGCAGCGACCACTGCCAGTGGGTACTGCTTGGCACGCTCTGCTTCCGCGAGGGCCAGGCCCCGGAGTATCTGACCGCGCTGGTGCCGCGCAGCGACTATGTCGTCGAGGACGTCTGGAACGTCGTCGGCCTGTCCGGGACCGGTAGTAACGACATCGTCATCGAGGACGCTTTCGTCCCCGCCCACCGCACCTACAGCGCGCTCGAGCAGGACCAGCTGCGCGGGCCTGGCCACGCGGTGAACACCGCGCCGATGTACAGGTTGCCCTTCGGCATGGTCTTCTCCTACACCATCACCAACGCGATCGTCGGTGCCGCCCAAGGCGCTTACACCGCCCACGTGGCGCGGATGAAAGAGCGGGTGCGCCTGTCCTACGGCGGCCAGAAGGTCGCCGAGGATGCCTTCGCGCACGTGCGGGTCGCGCGGGCGGCCGGCGAGATCGACGCCGCCGTGGCGACGTTGGATCAGAATGTCGCCGAACAACTCCGCTACGTCGAGGCGGGGGAGGAGATTCCCGAGCGGCTGCGCTTGCGCGCCCGGCGCGATCAGGTGCTGGGCACCGAGCGGGCGGTGCACGCGGTGGAGATCCTGTTCGAGAATTCCGGCGGGCACTCCATCGCTCGCGGCAACCCCATCGAACGGCACTGGCGCGATGTGCATGCGGGCACCGTGCACGTCATCAACGACGTCGAGCGGGCGCTGGCGATGTTCGGTCGCGGCGAGTTCGGGGTGCCGATCGACGAAGGCATGTACTGACCGATGCCCGCGCTCTACGATCTGGCCGAACTGCACCACGTCGGGATCGTGGCCGACGACGTCGAGGCCGCGGCGGCGGCGCTGAACCGGCTCTATGACCTCGATGTCACCGTGTTCGCCGAGTCGGAGTTCACCTGCCGAATCGACGGTGTGCTCCAGCGCACCGTGCAGCGCATGGGCCTGTCGGCCGGTCCGCCGCACGTGGAGCTGTTGCGGACGGTGCCGGGCTCGCCGATCTGGCAGCCCAGCCCCACCGGCATCCACCACCTGGGGTTCGTGGCCGACGATGTCGCGGTGGTGTCGGCCGAGCTGGCGCGCCGTGGCGCGCGGCTGTGGATGGCCGGTGGCGACGGCGGAGTGGCGCCCGGGGCCTGCTATCACCGTGACCCGCTGGGGCAGATCGTCGAGGTGCTCAGCCGGGCCACCGCCGATCGCCTCGCTGCCCGCTACGACGAGCACCGGCGGCACTGCCCCGGCCGTCCCGGCGTCGCGTGAACACCCTCGTGGGCCGCAGCGGACGATCCGCTGCGGTCCACCTGCGGCGGGATGGCGGCCCCGTCAGCTGTTGGCTGTCTCGGCCGGTACCTCCGCGGGGACGGGAATCCGTCCGGCGAGAGCGGCCTCCCGGATGAATTCGCTCATCCGGCTGCACCCGGGCAGGAACGGCCCCCGCAGCACGGGCGAGCCCAGCTCCGGGCATCGGGCGACCGCCTCGGCATTCCACTGCACACTGGTCTGCTGCCAGCTGCTCTTGCGTGCCAGCACGCGCGCGCCGCACTGTCCGCATTCCACCGGCACCATCGGGGTGTCGGCCAACCGGTTGTCGACCCGGGGCGCCATCAGGCCGGCGCCTCGGCCGTGCCGCTCTGCGCGGCCATGTTGGCCCGGATCTGGGCCTGCCACGCCTCCAGCGGCTTGGTCGTGTCGAGCTCGAATTCGAAGCGATCCACCATTTCCGGGGTGACGTCGGCGACGTCGACGTAGAACTGCTCGTACCAGCGGCGCAGCTGGTAGACCGGGCCGTCCTCCTCGCACAGCAGCGGATTGTCGATGCGCGCCTTGTTCTTCCAGATCTCGACGTCCTGCTCGAACCCGATCTTGACCCAGTCGCCCAGCGCCACCGCCGTCTGCATCGCGGCCTCCTCGGGCAGGCCGGGCGCCTTCTCGACGATGATGCCGTACTGCAACACGAACGAGTTCGCGTCGATCGGATAGTGGCAGTTGAGCAGCACGGTGCGCTGATCGCCGTACTCGAAGTGATAGGTCAGGTCGTCGATCATGAACGAGGGCCCGTAGTAGGAGGCCACCGAGGAGGTGCCGAGCATGGTCGGCTGGCCTTCCGGGGCCGGGAAGTCGTCGCGGGCGCCGCTCTTGAAGTACTGGGTGGCGATGTGGCCTTCGAAGACGTTCTTGAAGTAGGTCGGCAACGAGCCGTGGATGTAGAAGAAGTGCGCCATGTCCACGACGTTGTCGATGATCTCGCGGCAATTGGTGTTGACCACGGTGGTGTACCAGTGCCAGTCGGTCCAGCGGTCGTCGCCGGCGCCCTCGATGCGCGGGATGGCGACCTCGGGGGTGGGCTTGCTGCCCTCGGGGTCGTGCCAGACGAACAGCATGCCGTCCTGTTCGAGCGCGTGCCAGGTGCGCGTCCGCGCCAGCGGCGGCACCCGGCGGGCGTAGGGGATCTCCGTGCACCGGCCGTTGCCGCTCCAGCGCCAGTCGTGGAACGGGCAGGCGACGGCGTCACCCTTGACGGTGCCCTGGCTGAGGTCGCCGCCCATGTGCCTGCAGTAGGCGTCGAGCACGTTGAGTGTGCCGTTCTCGCCGCGGAAGACCACCAGTTTGGTGCCGAATGCCTCGATGGCGTGCGGCTTTCCGTCGGAGAAGTCGCGGGCCAGGCCGAGGCAGTGCCAGCCGCGCGCGAAGCGCGTGGGGGCCGCGGCCGCTTCGATGGTGCGGATTTCGGTGTCCTGCGGTACGGGGTTCATCTCCACCCTCCTCGGATGTGGCGCGCAGGGGGCTGACGGGGCCGCCTGCTGCGGCCCTCCTGCGCTGCGCACCCGTTCTAACAGCGATCCTGGCGGCGGATGGGGAGTGATTTCACTCACTGGAATGGCGACCTGCCCACTGACCGGAAGAGTGGCGTCCCGGCGCCCACGCCGGGTCGCAGACTCACCGGACACCGTCGTCGTGGGAGAGGCAGGAATGAGCGCGTCGAGGCGAATCTCGTGGGAATTGAACGGGAAGGTCGTGTTGGTGACCGGAGCGGCGCGAGGCCAGGGCGCGGAACACACCCGCAGGCTCGCCGAACTGGGCGCCCGGGTGGTGGCCGCCGACCTGGATGTCGCGCGGGTCGAGGCGATCGTGGCCGAGCTGCCCACGGCCGCGGTGGCGACCGCGCTCGATGTGCGGCGCGCCGGAGACTGGTCGGCGGCGGTCGATCTGGTGCGCGAGCGGTTCGGTCGGCTCGACGTGTTGGTCAACAACGCGGGCGTGGCGCCGCGCGCCCCGCTGAGCGAATTGAGCGAGGAGGAATTGCGATTCGTCCTCGACGTCGACCTGATCGGCGCGATCCTCGGGATGCGGGCGGTGCTGCCGCTGATGCGCGAGCACGGCGGCTCGATCGTCAACATCGCCTCCACCGCCGGGATGACCGGCTACGCGGGCGGCCTGGCCTACGCCGCCGCCAAGTGGGGTCTGCGCGGCGCCACGCGTTCGGCGGCAAAGGAACTCGGCCCGCTCGGCATCCGGGTCAACGCCATCTGTCCGGGCGCGATCGATACCGCGATGGTGTCGGAGGCGACGCGGGCGGGCGGGGGAGCGGTGGCGAATCTGCCCATCGCTCGGGTCGGGCGTCCCGACGAGGTCTCGGCGCTGGTGGCCTTCCTCGCCTCGGACGCGAGCAGTTACTGCACCGGGCAGGACTTCGTGGTCGACGGTGGTGCGCTGGCGTGAGCGCGCCCGGCTCTCGCCCTCGCCGGAACCGTGTGCGCGCTCAGCGGGCCGGGCGCAGTCCGGCCAGCAGCATGCGCAGCCCGCGCAGCAGGAGTTGCTCGACCTCGGCGAACTCACCGGAGTGGGTGGTGTCGACCCAGTGGATGTAGGCCTGGCGCATGGTCTGCATGGCCAGCTGGGCGGGCAGTTCGCGCAGGAACGGGTCGTCGCCGAGGTGGTAGTGCCCGGCCAGGTATTCGGTGATCGCCCCGCACAGGCCCTCGCCCCATTCCAGCCAGCGCAGCCGGTAGGGCGGGGTATTGATCATCAGGTCCATGAACTTGCGGTCGAACTCCGGTACGTCGCGCCGGTGGACCTCGATGGTGAACGCGCGGGCGAGCACCTCGGCCGGGTCGTCCGCGGCGGGCGCGGTGCGCAGGATCTCGACGATCAGCTCCTCGCTCTGCCGGAACAGGGGCGCGAGCACGTCCTCCTTGACCGGGAAGTGCCGGTGGAAGGTGCGCGGGGAGATGCCGACCAGATCGCAGATGCGTTCCACGGTGGCCGTGGTGTTGCCCTCGGCGATGAACAGGTCGCGCGCGGTGAGGGCGATGGTGTGGCGCAGTTCCTCCGCGCGGCGCTCGGTGAGGGTGGGGCGAGCCGTCTTGTCCATCGGGCCTCCCTGTCGTCGCGCGGCGGCCGAGGCCGACGCCGCTGCTGTCCGGACGGTACCGGTGCGCTCACCCACGGTTGTCAGAATATGACATCCGTGGGTGAGCGCCCGGTTCCGGTGCGACGGCGGGCGCTGCGGCCGCACCGCTGTCGACTGTTCTATCAGCCCTGAGACGATGCGGCACATATTATTTCAGTGACCGGAACCCTCGGCCGACGGAACCGGCCGGGCGGTGTCGACCGCCGCACCGGTGACAGCGCGGTGCAGATCCGCACCGCGGGTCTCGCGCACGCGCGAGATGCACAACACCGTCACCAGACCACAACCGACGGCCAGCAGGATCAGCGGGGTGCTGTCCGGTCCGCCGACCAGCAGCGCGCTGGCCACCAGGGGTGTGAAGCCGCCGCCGAGCAGCGCCGCGAACTGGTAGCCCATCGAGGCACCGGTGTAGCGGACCGCGGTGCCGAACATCTCCGACAGCAGTGCGCCCAGCGGCGCGAACATGGCCGACTGGGCGCACTGGCCGAGCACCATGGCGGCGAACAACAGCGGCACCGAACCCGAGTCGACCATGGTGTAGATCGGCCAGGCCAGGATCACGATGCCGATCGCGCCGCCCAGCACGACCGGCCGACGGCCCACCCGATCCGACAGGGCAGAGAACAGCGGGATGGCGATGAACGCCGTGGTGGAGACGAACAACAGGCCGTTCACCGCGCTGGAGCGGTCGTAGCCGATGTTGGTGGCGTAGCTGATCATGTAGGTGCTCAGCAACGCGGTCAACGCGAACGGGCCGATCCCGATGCCGCAGGCCAGCAGTAGGGTGGCGGGACGTTGCAGGATGGCCACGAACGGAATCCGCGGCGCCGGCTCGGCCTCGGCCGCCGCGGCCTGGAACACCGGCGACTCGGTGACCCCGATCCGCAGGTACACCCCGGCGGCGAGGAGCACGATGCTGGCCAGGAACGGGATCCGCCAGCCCCACGACAACAGGTCTTCCTCGGGCAGCAGCGCGACCACGGCCACCACGCCGGTCGACAGCAGCGAGCCGATCGGCGATCCCATCTGCATGATGCCGTTCCAGAAACCGCGACGACCCGGTTCGGCGTGTTCGGTGACCATGAGGGTGGCCCCGCCCCACTCGCCGCCGATCGCCACGCCCTGCACCACGCGCAGCAACACCAGCAGCAGGGGCGCGAGGATGCCGACACCGGCGTAGGTGGGCAGCACACCGATGAGGAAGCTCGACGCGCCCATCAGCAGCATGGTCAGCACGAGCATCGATTTGCGCCCGATGCGGTCGCCGAAGTGGCCGAACAGCACACCGCCGATCGGCCGCGCGACATATCCGGCGGCCAGCGTGCCGAAGGCCGCGATGGTGCCGAGCGCCGGGTTCGAGTCGGGGAAGAAGACCTTGTTGAACACCAGCGCCGTCATGGTGCTGTAGAGCAGGAAGTCGTAGTACTCGATCGCGGTGCCGAGCAAGCTCGACACGGCGACGCGGCGCCGCAGCGCCGGATCGGAATGCGGCGTCACTGCCGGATTCATGGGGGCCTCCGTTCCTCGCCGGGAAGACGACCGGCTCATGGTGACGGCCCGGCGCCGCGCTGTCTGTGCCGCATTCTGGTCAGTGGGAAGTCGGCGAGCGGCCGGGCGTCTCGGTGGACAGGGCCGCGACCAACGGGGCGATCTCGTCGAAGTCGGCGGCACCGAAATCGACGTAGTTCAGGCCGAGTTCGGCCCGGCGCTCGTGCAGTTGCTCGAGGCACTGTTCGACCGTGCCGACCAGCAGGCCGGTGGAGCGCCGCCCGATCGCCGGGTCGACGCCGTAGCGACGGCAGACCTCGCGCAACACCGGGTCGACGTCGGCGGGTCGCTCCACCACCCGGCAGGTCCAGGTGATCGACAGGTAGTCCAGCGCGTCCGGATCGCGTCCGGCGCGCTCGGCAGCGGTGCGCGCCCAGGCGATCTTGCGGGCCATGGTGTCGGGCAGCATGTCCGTGATGACGGCGGCGTCGTAGGCCGTGCCGCGCCGCAGATTCGAATGCACCCCGACGATGTCGGCGTACCGGCCCGCCAGTGTCAGCATGCGCCGTCCACCGCCGCCGACGACCAGCGGTGGATGTGGTCGCTGGACGGGCGCGGGGGTGCCGATCAGCCCGTCGATGGTGTAGTGGACGCCGCGGTGCCGCACCGGCGCCTCGCCGAACAGCGCGACGATGATCGCGAGCGCTTCCTCGAGCCGGTCCACTCGCTGCGGTGCGGGATCGAAAGGTATTCCGGCGCTCCGGTATTCCTCGGCGAGGTAGCCGGCGCCGAGGCCGAGGTCGAAGCGGCCCTGCGCGATCAGGTCGAGGGTGGCGGCCGCCTTGTGTGTGATCACCGGATGGCGGTAGTCGTTGGCCAGCACCAGCGCCATGACCCGGACACGGCCGGTCACCGACGCGATGGCGGCCAGGGTGGGAAGGGGATCCTGGCGGCCGGTGCGGAAGTGGTCGGAGACGGTGATCGCGGTCAGTCCGCTGTCGTCCATCCGGCGCAGCCGCCGGTGCCAGTCCGCGAGATCGGGCTGCACCGGCGGCGCGTAGAGCGCGGTCTTGAACGGCCGCACCGCGAACCCGCTCATTCGGCGAGCTCGTAGCGGATCGGCACCACCTCGGGCCCGGCGATGACACCGCCGGCGGCCAGTTCCACCGGGCCGTCGAGCGCCACCTCGCGCCATCGCCGGGTGAGCACCTTCAGCCCTTCCTCCATCTCCGCCTTGGCGACGGCGTGGCCGAGGCAGTAGTGCCCCCCGTAGCCGAATCCGATGTCGAACAACGGGGCGGGCCGCTGCGGGTCGAAACGGTCCGGGTCGGGGAACGAGCGCGGGTCGCGCCCGGCGCCGCTGATGTTGAGGGTGACGGCCTGGCCGGGCTCGAAGTCGATTCCTTCCAGCGTCAGGGGTCGCTGGACCACCTTGACCTGGCGCGGGGTGGCCGGGTGCAGTCGCAGTGACTCGTTGATCGCGGCGGGGATCAGTGCCGGGTTCGCCGCGAGCGCCTGCCACTGTCCGGCCTCGACGATCGCTCGTACCGCCGACGCCAGCTGGTAGCGCGTGGTGTCGTGCCCGGCCAGCAGGACGCCCGCGATGTGCCAGACGATCTCCACGTCGGTGATGTCGGCCTCCTCGGAGTCCTTGGCCTCGATGAGGTCGCTGATGAAGTCCTCGCGCGGCTGTCGTCGCCGTTGCTCGACCAGCACGGCGCTGTAGTCGTGCACGGCTTGCAGCGCATCCTCCAGCGGCGCGACGCCGGGCCAGATCGGCTCCTGGCCGAGCAGCCGGAGTTTGACGGTGGCGTCGGCGAAGGCGTCGACCTCGTCGAACGGGATGCCGATGAAACCGGCCACGACGCCGATCGCGAGGTGGTGGCTGTACTCGGTGACGAAGTTGATCCGGTCCCGACCGGCGAGCCGGTCGACCAAGGTCTCGGCCAGCTCGCTCATCATCGCCCTGGCCTGGACGATCCGGCTCGGCCGGAATCCCCTGAGCAGGATCGGGCGGATCCGGTCGTGGTTGGCCGACCAGGTCAGGTTGAGGTTGCCGTCGACCAGGTAGTCGATGATCGGCCCGCCGGTCAGCCCCTTGTCGAGGAAGAACTGTGGGCTGCGTGGGCCGACCCGGTCGTCCCGGTAGAGCCCGCGCACGGTGTCGTAGGCGAAGAACTCCGCGCCGGTGCGGCCCCGGGCCACCCGGAGCCGGTCGGCGTCGCCGCCGAGGAACCGGTTGGGGTCGTCGAGGAATTCGGGGGTGTGGGTGTCCAGGTAGGGGTGTTCGAGCGGTGGGTGGAGCGTGGTCACGGCGTCTCCTCGTGTCGGGTCACCGGGTGGGGGCGTAGCGGCGGGCGAAGTCGTGGATGTTGGCCACGACGTGGTCGAGTTCCTCGTCGCTCATGCCGTGGCTCATGCCCAGTGACATGCCGCGCTCGAACACCTCGTCGGCGTTCGGCAGCCCGCCCGCGGGGATCCGGTACTCGACGTTGCGCATCATCGGATGCCGGGTGACGTTGCCGCTCCACACGGTGCGCGTGTCGATGCCGGCGCCCTCGAGATGGTCCTGCAGATCCGCCCGGGTGAAGCCGGCGTCCTCGCGGATGGTCACCGGGTAGCACAGCCAGGCGGTGTGGAACTCTGGATGCTGACGCGGGAGCCGGAACAATGTCGGGTAGCTGCCGAACGCGGCGGAGAACGCCGCGAAGATCTCCGCGCGGCGCTTGTAGTTCTGATCGAGCTTGGACAGCTGCACCAGGCCGAAGGCCGCGCCCAGCTCGGAGGGTTCGAAGTTCCAGGGCAGCACGTCGAAGATGAAATCGTTGTCGTAGGCGACGCCGTCGAGGTCCTCGCGGAAGACGCGGCCGGTGCGCGCGGCCTGCGAGCCGAACAGGTGCGGCTCGGATCGGCGGCCCCACCGGCGCAGCATCAAGCCCTTGTCGCGCAGCTTCTCGTCGTCCACACACACCATGCCGCCCTGGCCCGCGCAGGTGATGATGTGCGCCATCGCGAAGCTGGTCACCGTGATGTCGGAGCGGCTGCCGGTCTTGGTCCCGCGCAGGGTGGTACCGATGCAGTCGCAGGAGTCCTCGATGACCTTGAGCCCGTGCCGATCGGCGATCTCGCGGATGACGTCCCAGTCGGGGGCGTTGCCCGCCAGGTTGGGCAGCAGGATCGCCGCGGTCCTGTCGGTGATCAGTTCCTCGATGGCGGCCGGATCGGCGTTGTAGGTATCGGGTTCGACATCGACGAACACCGGAATCCACCCGCCGCGCACGATGGGGGAGACGTCGGTGGAGAAGGTCAGCGGCGAGGTGATGATCTCCGAACCCTTGGGCAGATCCAGCAGTTCGAGTGCCAGATACAGCGCGGACGAGCCGGAGTTGCACATCAGGCCCAGCTTCTTGCCGTACAACTCGGCGGTCCTGCGCTCCATCTCGGCGACGTTCTTGCCGATCTTGAGCGCGTAGGGGCCGCCCCGTAGCACTTCCAGGCAGGCGTTGATCTCGGCCTCGTCGTGGACACTGCGCGCATAGATGACCCTGGTCACGGTGGGATCTCCTCCGGGTGGCAGATATTCGGGCGGATCGGTCCGGTGTCGGCGGGCGCGTACCGCTGCCCGCCCTCGAACGGCGGATCGACCGAGCCAGTCTGGCTCCGCGGCAATGGCTTCCGCGCCGGTTGTTTCACTGACCGGACGCCTTGCGGGTGTGGCTCCCGACCCGGCTGACCGTGTGACGCCCTTTACACGCCGAGCGCGATGTGTCTACACTCACACCTGTCACATTCTGACATTCAGGCAGATGATG
Organism: Nocardia farcinica; assembly: GCF_001182745.1. Taxonomy (NCBI): domain Bacteria; kingdom Bacillati; phylum Actinomycetota; class Actinomycetes; order Mycobacteriales; family Nocardiaceae; genus Nocardia; species Nocardia farcinica. The sequence goes on from NZ_LN868938.1 coordinate 667,262, forward strand.
ACTCTGCCCGCTGGGAGGTGTTCATGGCAACGGCGCACATCGACGAGCCACCGACGGCGATGATCGATCGGGTGGCCTCGCTGCTCGGGGCCTTCGTCGGCCAACGGCCGCTCACGCTCGCCGAACTGGCCCGCCGCTCGAATCTCCCGCGCTCGTCGGCGCATCGCATCCTGCAGCGCCTCGTGGAGCTCGGCTGGGTGGAGCGCAAGGACTTCAAATACGCGCTCGGCCTTCGGATGTTCGAGCTCGGTGCCCAGGCCACCCGGCAGCGCAGTGTCCACCGCGCCGCGCTTCCGGTGTTGACCGACCTGCATCGACGCACCGGCCTGACCGCACATCTGAGCATGCTGACCGGCGCCGAGATCCTGCACCTCGAGCGCGTCGGCCTGTGGCCAACCACCGGTTCCCAGTGGGGCGTCGGCGCGCGCCAGCCGGCGATGCGCACAGCGGCCGGACGGGCGATACTGTCGGCCCTGCCCCGCGCGGAGTGGCCGGTGCTCGACGACATCGAGCCGGCCACGCCCTACAGCCTGCGAACACCGCGGCAGCTCGAACAGGACCTGCGGCGGATCCAGGACCGCGGCGGTGTCGCGGTGGATGCGCAAGGGTGTGTGCTGGGCGTCACGGTGGTGGCCGCGGCGATCGAAACCGGCGACGGCGACGGACAATTCGCGCTCTCGTTGTGCGGGCCGACCCGCACGCTGCGCCTGGAGATGGCGATCGCCGAAGTTCGCGGCGGTGCCGCGAAGATCTGGCGTGGCGCGATCGGCGCGCCGCCGCCGCGCCCGCGATCGGCGGGCGTGGGCTCGGCGAGGATACCCGCGCCGGTGTGATCCGACCACGGCACGGCGCCTCCCACTCATCGGGAGGACGTCACCGGTGGGCGCCGGTGCGACGGCACCATCCACCTGAGCCCGATTGTCCGCACCCCTCGATCGGCAGGTCCGAATGTTCTCCGAACGTGCGTTCTTCTCCTTCGTCCAGCTCACCGACGCCACCACGCATCGGGAGTACAACGAATGGCATCAGCTCGACCACCGCCCGGAGAACCTGCTGCTGCCCGGTGTGGCCTGGGGTGACCGCTGGGCGCGCCCGGCCGAATACGTCCCGCTGCACCGGGCTTCGTCCGCTGATCTCATCGATATCGACTACGTGGCGATGTACTGGTTCCGGCCGCCCTACGACGAGAGCGTGGCGGCATGGACCAAGCTGGGCGAAGACTCCTTCCAGTGGGGGCGCGGTCCGCTGCTGCCGGGGATCCGGCGGCCGCTGCTCGGGTTCTTCACCCCGGTCAAGGGGTATGCGGCACCGCGAATAAACGTCTCGGCCGACGCGTTGCCCTTCCGGCCGAATCGGGGACTGCACCTGTCGGTCACCCATCTGGCCGATCCGCACGGCACGGACGCGCACGAGTGGTTCCGCTGGCAGGACCGGGTCGAGATCCCCGCCCTGCTGTCGTGTCCGGGCGTCGCGGGAGCGTGGACCTTCGCGCTGCACTCCTTGCAGAAGCACCCCACCCTGCCCCGGCTGAGCGATGACCGGCGCGAGTTCGGTCCCGGCACGCTGCGCATCCGGCTCCTCTACCTGGACGCGGACCCCGCCGAGGTGACGGCCGCGCTCGACGACATCGACAACGACTGGGCCGCGGCAGGCCACGGACCCGAAAGCGTCGGCGAACTGTTGTTCCACGGCCCGCTGCGCACGATCATCCCCTGGCAGGACTGGTGACCGCCCTACCGAAGGAACCCATGACCGACCGATCCGCTGACATCGACGCACTCGCCCGACGAGTGGAGGCAATGGAAGACAGGTGGCAGATCCTCGAACTGCTGTCGGCCTACGGGCCGGCGGTGGACAGCGGATCGGCCGACGTCGCGGCCGACCTCTGGCTCGACGACGGCGTCTACGACGTCGATTCGGGCATGCTGCGAGGCCGGGCCGGCCTGCGCGCCATGATCGAGGGCGACATGCACCAGGGCTTCATCCGCAACGGCTCCGCGCACCTGATGGGGATCCCGCACATCGTGCTCGACGGTGACCGGGCGATCGTCACCGGCCACTCGCAGCTGGTGCTGAAGGTATCCGACGGCCCGGAGTTCGCGGTCGCCCGGATCACCGCGAACCGATGGGAGCTGGTCAAGATCGACGGCCGCTGGCGCGTCGAGCGCCGTATCGCGCGGTTGCTGGACGGCCGTGCCGAGGCACGTGCGCTGCTCGCCGCCCTCGGCACCGTCGAATCGGGCACAGTCGACGACCGGTGACGCCGGTCTCATGAAAGGAATCCCGCACGTGAATATTCAGAAGTACGGTCCGTGGGCCGTGATCGCCGGTGGGTCGGAGGGTGTCGGTGCCGAGTTCGCCCGGCAACTCGCCGAAAACGGCATGAACCTGGTGTTGTTGGCCCGCAAGGAAGGACCGCTCGCCGCGACGGCCGAGACCTGCCGAGCGCACGGTGTCGAGGTCCGTACGTTGTCGGTCGACCTGCTGGCACCCGACGCCCTCGAGCGCATCCGGCAGCTCACCGACGATCTCGTCGTCGGGCTGTTCATCTACAACGCGGGCGCCAACACCTACGGTCACGAGTTCGTCACCGGCGACCTCGACCGTTTCCAGGCCGTCATCGATCTCAACATCACCGTGCAGCTGGCGTTGGTGCACCATTTCGGCGCGCTCATGCGCGAGCGCCGCCGCGGCGGCATCCTGCTGGTCGGATCGTTGAGCGGCTACCTGGGTTCCGCGCAGATCAGCATCTATTCGGCGGTGAAATCGTTCTGCCGGACCTTCGCCGAAGGGCTGTGGCTCGAGATGCGGGACCACGACGTCGACGTGCTGGAACTGGTGCTCGGCCTGACCCGCACACCCGCCATGGCGCGGGCCGGGCTGAAGATGGACACGCCCGGGTTGCTCGTCTCCGAGCCGCGCGACGTCGCCGCACAGGGCCTGGCCAATCTCGCCAACGGGCCGGTCGTGGTGGTGAAGCAGTTCGAGGACGTCGCCGAGAAGAACAGCGGCCACAACCGGGCAGAACTGCTGCTGGCCTCGCGGGCCGCCGCGAAGAAGCTCCTTCCCCCGCCGTCGCGGTGACGGCACGCACGAGCGCCATCATGCAGAGGTGAGCATGACGAACGACTCCGACCTTTTGGCACCCCGGCGCGGCGGTTGCGGCAAGGTGATGACAAGCGTCCGAATCCCGTCTGCCCACCGCCTACTGGGCGCTCGCCGGGCCGCTACCGGCCGGGCGACCGACGGCGCAGACTCCGTGCCGGACGTGGGTCCCGCTCGGGTGAAAGGTGCGGCACTGGGATGAGGATCGGCATCAACACCCCCGTGGTGACCCGGGTGCCCGGCGGATACGGCCAATGGGAGGAGACGGCGGGAATCGCCGAACTCGCCCGGATCGCCGCCGTCGCGGACGATCTCGGCTTCCACCACCTCACCTGCAGTGAGCACGTCGCGGTACCCACCGCGGTTGCCGAGATACGCGGGGGAACGTACTGGGATCCCCTGGCCACGTTGGGTTTCCTCGCCGCCCGCACCCAGCGGATCCGGCTGGCCACCCATGTCCTCGTCCTCGGCTACCACCATCCGCTCGCGATCGCCAAACGCTACGGCACGCTCGACACCGTCAGCGGCGGGCGGGTGATCCTCGGGTTGGGCGTCGGGTCCCTGCGCGAGGAGTTCGACCTGCTCGACGTCCCGTTCGAGGACCGGGGCGCACGAGCCGACGATGCGCTGCGCGCGCTCCGGGCGGCGCTGTCGCGTCGGCTGCCCCGTTACGAGGGGCGCTACCACCGGTTCTCGGACATGGTGGTCGATCCACCTGCCGTGCAGGCCGAGGTGCCGCTGTGGATCGGCGGACGCTCGGCCCGGTCGTTGCGCCGCGCGTGCGAGCTGGGCGACGGTTGGGCCCCGTTCGGCTTGGCCTTCGACGAGATCCGGGCGATGCTCGCCCGCCGGGATCTGCCCGCCCGATTCGACGTCGTGCTGTCCGCCGAGCGGCTCGACCCGCTCGGCGATCCGTCGGGCACCCGCCGCAGCATCGACGCGGCTGTCCACGCCGGCGCGACCGTCGTCGCGGCGTCGGTGGCCGCCACCTCGGCCGAGCACTACTGCGATCAACTCGGCGCGCTCGCCGAACTCACCGATCCGCGCGATCGGAGCTGACGGAAGGCTGTCGGCACCGCCGGGAGAGCGACGTCTGCGCTGCGGTCGCGCGGCGCGCAGGCGGTACGTTCGGAGTACGGGCCCGGTCGTGCGCGACCCGCGGGCGACCTGACCGACGGATCGGACCGGGCACCTCGGTGCCAGATGGGAGTATGCGCATGAGCTCCACCGGTGAGTACGTCCCGAGTCCGAGCGAGTGGATCGGCAACCAGGTGGCGCAGTACGAGGCCAGCGACGGCGCGGAGGCAGGTGAGTTCGACGGCAGGCCGCTGGTCATCCTGACCACGGTCGGCCGGAAGACCGGTGCGCTGCGGAAGACGCCGGTGATGCGGGTGGAGCACGACGGGCGCTATGCGGTCGTGGCGTCGCAGGGCGGTGCGCCGAGGCACCCCGCCTGGTACTTCAACCTCGTGGCCGATCCGCGCGCGCAGCTGCGTGACAAGGATGTGGTGCTGTCCGTAGTGGCCCGCGAACTGGCTGGGCCGGAGCGAGCCGAGTGGTGGGAGCGCGCGGTGCGCGCCTACCCGACCTATCAGGAGTATCAGGACAACACCCGGCGGCTGATTCCGGTGTTGCTCCTCGAACCCGGCCGGTAGCGACGGTCTCCGCGCCCAATCGGGTGCTGCCGGAGAGCATTTGCCGATCCCGCTGACTGGAAAGGCGACGGGCGCGCGGGCCGGCCGGATCTTATTGTCCTCTGCCAGGTGCCGTGACCGAGATCACGACCGCCCGTTACGCCGGCTCCAGGGGTGATCCCTGGAGCGTGCGGCGGCGCACGTCGGATGCGCAGAGCCCCCAGGAGGACGACCGATGCCGGTTCCAGCAGCTCCCTCACCCACCGGAAACCATGACCGGCGAACGAGTTCGGCGTCGACGGCGATGATCGTGACGGCACTGGTTCTCGCCGAATCGGTCAGCGCCTTCGAGGCAGGCATGATCTTCATCGCGCTGCCGCGGCTCGGGGAGATCTTCGACGTCCCGGCCGCCACGACCGGCTGGGCGGTCACGGCCTACATGCTCGTGGCGGCGACGACAGCGCTGGTGGGTGGCCGCCTCGGCGACATGTACGGCCGCAAGAAGGTTCTCATCATCGTGATGCTGGTGTCGACCCTGGGTTCGGTGATCAGCGTCTTCGGCGATTCGATGGCCGCGATCATCCTCGGCCGGGGGGTGCAGGGCGCCGCGGGCGCGATCCTGCCGCTGTGCTACGGGTTGGCGCGCGAGGCGTTGCCCGCCGAGAAGGTCTCGCTGGCAGTGGGATTCATCGGCGGCGCGGCGCTGCTGGCGGGCTCGGGAGGTTCCCTGATCGCCGGAGTGCTGCTCGACGTCGCCGACTGGCACATGATCTTCCTGTTCGCCGCGGTTCTCGCGGTGGTGGCCTCGGTGCTGGCCGCGCTCGCGCTGCCGGGCTCGACGCCCCTCGCGGAGCTGCCCCGCTTCGACTATGTGGGCGCCCTGCTGCTGACGCCGGGACTGACCGCGCTGCTCTACGGTCTCACCCAGGGGCCGGCATGGGGTTGGACCAGCGCGGGTGTGGTGGGACTGATCGTGGCGGGCACGGCCGTGCTCACGGCGTGGACGCTCTGGGAGCTGGGCAGGCGTGACCCGCTGGTCGACCTGCGCGTGTTGGCGAACCGGCGGATGGCGCTCAACATGATCGCGCTGTCGGTGCTCGCCCTCGGCCCGGTCGGCGCCATTCAGCTGGTCACCCCGATGATCATGCAGTCACCGACGTCGTTGCCGGTCGGGCTCGGGATCTCGGCGACGGCGACGGGCCTGGTGGCCGGCGTCGGCGCCATCGTCGGCTTCGCCGCCTCGCCGATCGCGGGAATGGTCGCCGGTCGGTGGGGCGGGCGGACCGCCTTCCTGCTCGGGGCCGTCCTGTTCGTCGTCGCGAACCTGATGATCCTCGTGGGCCACATGTCCCTGCCCGTGATGGTCGGGGTGTTCGCGCTCGGGGCGGTCGCCACGGCCTTCGCCTACACCGGCTACCCCAAGATCGTGATCGAGTCCGTCCCCGAGGACGTCACGAGTGTCACGACGGGTGTACTGAGCACGGCGCGCCAGGCCTTCTCGGCCGTGGGTGTGGCGCTCGTGTCGGTGATGCTCTCGCTGTCGACCGTGCCGGGAACCACGGCGCCCACCCTGGCGTCGTTCAACCTCGCGGTGGCCTGGTTCATCGGCTGCGCCGTGGTGGTGGCCGTCCTGTGCCTGTTCATCGGCCGGCCGCCGCGGCCGCGATCGAACGCGGTCCGCGCCACCGGCGCCGAGGACACCCCGGCCGCGGTCGGCTGACGGCCGGACGACACGACACACCCCGCGCGGCCGACTCGCGGCCGCGTCGACGAAAGGAACGCCGGTGCGCTGCCCTCGCTATGCCTTCACCAAGATTCTGGTCGACGACCTCGCAGCCCAATTCGCCTTCTACTCCTCGGTGTTCGGCCGGGTGGAGCGGACGCGCTACGAGTTCGACGACCGGGCCGACCCGCTCGCCGAGATCATCATGACCTCACCGGACGGCACCGAACAATCGCTGGTGCTGCTGCATTACAAGAACCGTCCCGCGCCGGCCCCGGGCTCGGCCGTGATCGGGTTCGAGGTTTCCGGCCTGGACGAGGTGGTGCGGCGAGCCGAACAGGCCGGCGCCACCGTGTCCGAACCACCCACCACGATGACCGACATCGGCATCAGGGTCGCCTTCGTCCACGACCCCGAAGGCCATCTGCTCGAGTTGTTCGAGCGCATCTGAGACGAAGTTTCACCCCGATCGCGAGGCGGTTCGCCGCCGCGATCGGCCGGCCGCCCCCGCGACGACGCGGCGGGAAGGAAGAAGGGAACATCATGACCGCAACACTCGGAACGCCCCACCGGCACCCACTCGTCCCGGTCGCTCCGCCCCGGATCGTGCCCGATCTGTACACGCCCGAGCAGACGGCGGCACTGTTCGGTGTGGTCGCCGACCACGGGCCGTGGCCGTTGATCCTGGCCCACCACTTCGCCAGCACCGAGGAATACCTTGCGGTCTCGGGTGGCGCGCAGCGCAAGGCCGACGCGAAGCTGTCCGATTTCGTCGCGCCGGTGTTCCGCGGGTACCTCGCCAAGGAGGGAGTCGCCTTCTACGACGAGATCCGCGACATCTACCTGAGCCGGACCTTGCTCGAGCATGCCAAGAGCGTGCACGGCGCGCGCTACGGCATGGCCCACCACATGCTGTTCAACGTGGCCGTGCCCTCGCACAGCTTCGACGCCGGGCATTTCGACAGCGGCAACTGGCGCGGGATGAGTTCGGTGGAGACCCCGATCTGGCTGCTGAGCGTGATGGCGAAATCGGGTCTGTTCGACCACTGGGAAGTCAAGACCGCCCAGGTGATCACCTATTTCTACGACTCCGACCTCGATGGTGGATTCACCTACTGGCCCGACGGTCCCGACCGCGCGCCGCAGCGACTGGCTGCGCCGTTCTGGAACACCGCGATCCTGTCCGACAATTCGAAGATGTACCACCGGCGCGAGGCGAACGGCCCGCGAGATCGCCGGGACATGCCCGAACTCGACATGCAGACGCGGCTGCACGGTGAGAACGGGCAGTGGGTGGTGCGCAACGGGGACAAGGAGATCGCCCGGTACACCGACGGCGAGGTCCGCACCCTGTTCCATTACACCGCGCTGGTCTTCGACGACCGGCGCGACGCGGACCGCTACCTCGACCACACCGACGACCTCACCCCGGCCAAGGTCTTCGACATCTTGGGCGACGATCTGGTCCGCCGTGGTAAGGAATTCGACTTCCCCACCGATCCGATGACCGATCGAGAATTCATCGCGCTGCTCACCGACACCTACGCGATGGCGCCCGCCGAGTATCCCGCCGAAGCACCGCTCGACATCCGTTGAGACCGGCGAATCCGGCACGGAACTCGCGGCACATCCGTTTTCGATCGACATGAGGAGCACACACATGGATAGCGATGAGGTACGCGTGCGGCCGGCCCGGGGCGCGCGGCTGGGAGTCTGGGCCGCGATCGCGGCGGCGATCTCCGCGGCGGCGGCCGGACCCGCCGCCGCGGATGTGTTCGTACCACTTCCCGACGGGCAGGAGACCGCACCGGGGGCGACGCTCACCCGGACCGGGGAACACGCGGTGGTGTCGCCGTCGATGGCGGCCAACGGCGCCGGGCGGGTGGTGTGGGTGTCGGGTACGGTCACCGCCGAGGTCACCGACACGCCCACCGTCGAGCGGCCGGGTCCTTACTCGACGCCGGAGAACTGGCCGGGCACCAACAATTCCTCCACCCACGGCGCGTCGCAGGTGAGTACCGGCTACATCGTCGGCTGCCAGGTGAGTATCGGCGACAGTGCCATCTCGGCGGGTCTGTCGGGCAACGTGAGCACCAACGGCGGCGGCGTCGGTGGCTCCGCCGGGATCCAGATCGGCCCCGGTCAGGTGAAATTCGTGCAGGTCGGGTTCAAAGACATTCTGCGGCCGGGCATCTACAGCCTGGGGTACCGGGATTTCGAGATCGAGATCCAGGGCTGCGGAGGCTACGCGCAAGCTCGGGCGTACACGGTGGTGGAGATCATCGGCGACCACTATTCGAAAACCACCCTGTACGGCGCGCCTTTCAGCATCGGCTGAACCGTGCCCGTACATCTCGCGCCCGACCACCACCACAGACGAAGAGGTTCCGTCATGCTCCATGCCAAGAACGTCTCCCGCGTCGCCGTCGTCGCGGCCGCCGCGTTGGGGTCGATCGCCGTCGCCGTCGCCGCCGCGGACACCGTCGTTCCGCTACCGGGAGGCGCTGTCACCGAAACGCTCGGCGACGGTACGGTCGTGACCGTGCGCCTGGTCGGCGAATCGGCGACGATCAGCCCGTCCATGGGCGCCACGCCGCTGCACCGCAACGCGTGGGTCTCCGCGAGTGCCCAGTTCGACTCCTCGGCACCCGCGCGGGCGAAGATCAGGCCCGGCTACGTCGTGGGATGCCAGGTGAACATCGCCGGGGGCGGTGCCAACGGCGGCGCGAACTACAGCTCGGACTGGGCGGGGAAGAACCCCTCGGCGGGTGGCAGCCTCGGCGGAAACCTGAGCCTGGGCCCGGGCCAGGCCAGGAAGTTCTACCTGCTCGATCTGGAGGCACCCGACGCCTTCGGCTCCGAATCGCATCGGCCGTTCTCCTCGCACACCGGTACCAGCGGCAGCGTCACCTGGCGTAACAGCACGATCGGCCTCGCCGGTTGCGCCGGCTACGCCCAGGCCAGGGCCTTCGCCGAGGTCGAGGTGGAGACCGACACCGCCAAGGAGATCGTCACCGTCTGGGGGCAGCCGTTCAGTCTGGGGTGAACTGGGGCGGGCCGGGACAGCGGGTGCGGTGATACCCACGTCCGTTCCGGCCCTGCCCTTGCGCAGCACACCGCGACGCGGCCATGCCGTACTCTCCTATTCCATGAATATGTGGAATAACGTGGTCGGCTTCTACGCCGGGGAGCGGTCGTGACGAACGACCTGGCCTCCGGCGTCCAGCTCCCGGTGCCCGACGAGCGGGAGCGGGCCAGGGTGCAGCGGCGCACGCTGACCGTCGTCGTGGTCAGCCAGGTGCTCGGCGGGGCGGGGCTGGCGGCCGGCATCACCGTCGGTGCGCTGCTGGCTCAGCAGATGCTCGGCTCGGGCAGTGCCGCCGGTGTGCCGACCGCGTTGTTCACCCTCGGGTCGGCACTGGCGGCGTTCTCGATCGGGCGGTTCACCCAGCGGTGGGGGCGACGGATCGGCTTGGGTCTCGGGTTCGGTGCGGGCGCGCTGGGCGCGGTCGGTGTGGTCGTCGCAGCGGTGATCGACAGCGCCCCACTGCTGTTCGTCGCGCTGTTCGTCTACGGTGCGGGCACCGCGACCAATCTGCAGGCGCGGTATGCGGGGACCGATCTCGCCTCCCCGGACGGACGCGGCAGAGCGGTGAGTGTCGCGCTGGTATCGACCACACTCGGCGCGGTGGCGGGCCCCAATCTGGTGGAACCGCTGGGGCGAACGGCCGAGCACTGGGGAATCCCGCCGCTGGCGGGCCCGTTCCTGCTGGCGGCCGTGGCGTACGCGGCGGCCGGTATCGCGCTGCTGACGTTGTTGCGCCCGGACCCGTATCTGCTGGCACGCGCGATCACCACGGCCGAGCGGATCGCTGCCGGCCCGGCCGAGGCCGGGTCGGCGGCCCCGAAGGCCGGGGTGGGCGCCGCTGTCGGTGCGACGGTGATGGTCGTGACTCAGATTCGCGATGGTCGCGATCATGACGATGACGCCGGTCCACATGCGGCTGCACCATCACGAGCTGGGTGCGGTCGGGTTGGTGATCGGGCTGCACGTCGGCGCGATGTATCTGCCGTCGCTGGTGACCGGCGTGCTGGTGGATCGCCTCGGCCGGACCCCGATGGCGGTCGCCGCCGGCGTGACGCTGCTCGCCGCCGGGGTCGTCGCCGCGCTCGCCCCGGGCGATTCGCTCGGTCTGTTGATCATCGCGCTGATGCTGCTGGGCCTGGGCTGGAATTTCGGGTTGATCGCGGGGACCGCGCTGGTGGTCGATGCGACGGTGCCGGCGAACCGGCCGCGTGTGCAGGGCACGATCGATGTGCTCATCGCGCTCGCGGGGGCGGGCGGAGGCGTGCTGTCGGGAGTCGTCATGACCGCGACGAGCTACGCGGTCCTGTCCCTGGCCGGGGGTGTGCTCGCGCTGATCCTGATCCCGGCACTGTGGTGGGCGCGGCGCCGGAGTGCCCGCCCCGCAGGGGTATTCGGAGGAACCGATGGGTGAGGACAAGGCGGCGGCGAAGGCCGCCCTGTACGAGGCGTTCGCGGTCGGCGGGAAGGCGCTGGCCAGTGCGAAGCGGCTGGAGCTGCTGGATCTGCTCGCCCAGGGTGAGCGCTCGGTGGAGGCGCTGGCCGCCGCGGCCGGGCTCAACCTGACCACCGCCTCCGCGCACCTGCAGACCCTCAAGCACGCCGGATTCGTCGCCACCCGCCGCGAGGGCGTGCGCATCCACTACCGTCTGGCCGGCGAGGACGTCGCGCGCTTGCTCGTCCTGCTGCGCCGGGTCACCGCGGCCCATCAGCCCGCGGTGCCGCCCGCGCGGGAGAGCTACCTGGGCGATGCCGGGGCCGAACTGAGCAGCGCGGAACTACTCGCCCGCGGCACCGAGGGGCAGGTGGTCGTCCTCGACGTGCGCCCCGAAGCCGAGTACTCGGCCGGCCACATCCCGGGCGCGATCAACATCCCCATCGACCAGCTGTCCGACCGCATCGCCGAGCTACCCGCCGACACCGAGATCGTCGTCTACTGCCGCGGCGAATACTGCGTGTTCGCCTACGACGCAGTGCGCCTGCTCACCGAACGCGGCCGGCGCGCGGTCCGCCTCCGCGACGGCATGCTCGAATGGCGGCTGGCGGATCTGCCGGTGTCCGCGGAACCACCCCGCTGACCGACGAGCTGCGAAGATCCGCGTCCGATGCGTGGCGAGACATCGCCGGAGCAACCGCGGGTATCACCCCGCTTCCATCGGGCGTAGGGCGTCCAGGACGAGGGTGAGCAAACGCTGGGTTCGCGCGGCGTCGTCCCGGACGGGCATCAGGGACCCGGCGATCAGGAGGACCACGTCACCGGCCTGAACGTCGCCGCGCAGGGACCCGTCGTCGGCACCCGCTTGCAGGATCGGGGTGATCGCGGCGGCCATGCGCGCGCGAATGCCTGCGACGTCGGGGGTGTGCGCGGCATCGAGCAGGCTGGTGTGCAGGGCATCGAGCATGCCGTGTTTGGCGGTCACGAGCTGGGCGAAGTGGTTCATCCATTCGCGGAGGGCCTGCCGCGGCGGCAGCTTGTCGACAAGTGCCCCGGCCTGGGCGAGCAGGTCCTCGACTTGGGCGTCGTAGGCGGCTGTTACGAGCTGCTCGCGGGTGGGGAAGTGGCGGTAGAGGGTGCCGATCCCCACCCCGGCCTGGCGGGCCACGGCCTCGAGGGAGAAGGAACCGGTGCCGTCGGCCAGGGCTGCGCGGGCCGCGTCGAGCAGTGCTCGGCGGTTGCGTTCGGCGTCGGCGCGACGGCGGCGCTGGGCCGGGGCGGGGCCGGTGGTGGAGACGGGCGTCTCCCGAGGAAGCGATGCGTCACCCATAGCGGAGGTCCCTCCGTTTGTGGCATTCTGGCCTTACCGGAGGTTCCTCCGGTTCGAGCTTTATTGTCGCACGAGAGCGAGCTCCCAAGATGACCGACTCCAGCCACCCTTCCGACACCGCTGCACGCCCCGGCGGCTCCTTCACGTTGGCCGGACGCGAGGTCGCGCGGGTCGGGTACGGCACCATGCAGTTGCCCCGCGCGACTGACCCGGACGCGGCATGCGCGGTGCTGCGCCGCGCCTACGAACTGGGCGTGAACCACTTCGACACCGCCCACTTCTACGGCGACGGCACCGCCAACCGGTACCTCGCCGCCACGCTGGCCGTCGATCCGGACGTGGTGGTCGTGACCAAGGTCGGTGCCCGCCCGGCCCGGCGCGGTCCGATGCCGCTGGTGCCCGCCCAGCGACCCGAGCAATTGCGCGCGCAGGTCCACGCCAACCTGCGCAGTCTCGCGGTCGAGCGTCTGGATGTGGTGAATATGCGCCGCATCCCGCCCGGGTCCTTCCCGTTGACCCCGAGCCAGCGGGTGTCATTCGACGACCAGATGGCCGAGATGATCGCCCTGCGCGAGGAGGGCCTGATCGGACACATCGGGGTGAGCACCGTCGACACGGCCGAACTGCGTGCCGCGCTGCCCGCGGGGATCGTGTGCGTGTCCAATCAATACAGCCTGACCTCCCGCAAGCAGGAACCGGTCCTGGACGTCGCCCGAGCGGAGGGCATCGCCTGGGTTCCGTACTTCCCGCTCGGTGGTGCCATGCCCGGCTTGGCGAAGGTCACCCACGAACCGGTCGTCCAGCGGATCGCGCAGGAGGCAGGCGCCACCCCGGCCCAGATCGGCCTGGCCTGGTTACTGCACCGCGCCCCGAATGTGCTGATCATTCCCGGCACCACGTCGATCGCCCACCTCGAGCAGAACGTCGCAGCGGGCTCGATCACTCTGGACGCGGACCAGATCGCCCGCCTGGACGCGGTCGAGCCTGCCACGGGTGTTCGCGGATTCCTCGGCCGCCTGCGCCGCCCCTGACCTCACGGCCCCGGCGAACACTGGTTGCCGAGCGGGACGGCGTCGTCCTCGGTTTCGTGACGGTGAAGGGCGACGCGCCCGTCGGTGAGCTGGGGATGCTGATCGTCGCGCCCGAGGCGACCGGCGCGGGGATCGGCAGCGTTCTGTTCCGGCGTGCGCTCGCGACCGCGCGCGACCTCGGATTCCGCATGCTGACCATCGAGTCGGACCCGACCGGTCACAACAAAGCGCTGTGGCCGGGCAACACCGACGACTATCTCGCACAGCTCGGGCGCTTCGACCTCGACGCCTACCGCCCCTGTCCGTCCCCGGCGAATGCCGATCTCGGAGAATGATCGAGATCGTGCGCGTCCGGCGGGCGCTGGGTGGCTGCGTCCCCGCCGGTGAGCCGCCGCGCGCCCGGCCCTTCGGCGGCGAGGCGATCTTCCGGATTCAGCACTCGGCAGGTGTTCAGCGACAGGCACCCGCAGCCGATGCAGCCGATGAGTTCCTCCTCGAGCCGTTCCAGCTCGCGGCGCCGGGCTTCGAGGCGGTCGTGCCAGCCGCGGGAGATCTTGCGCCAGTCGGTCTTGCTGGGCATGCGGTCGTGTGGGAGGTCGGCGAAGACTTCGGCGACTTCGGCGAGCGGGATGCCGAATCGCCGTGCGGCGACGATGATTCCGATGCGGCGCAGGACGTGGCGGGGATAGCGGCGTTGGTTGCCTGCGGTGCGGGTGGCGGCGATCAACCCTTGGTCTTCGTAGAACCTGACCGCGCTGGTGGCGATGCCGGCCCGGCGGGCGACCTCGCCCACGGTGAGCAGGTCCGTGGGTGTCTGCTTCATACTGCGCCTTTTCACACTAGGCCTTGACTTCAAGTGAACTTGAAATTTTAGCGTAGAGCGCATGACCTCTTCCACGCCGAAACCATCCCCGGAGACCACCGCATCCGTCGCTGAAATGCCCGTGTCGGAGCAGGATTCCGGGTGGCGGGGGCTGTTCTCCCGCCCGCACCGCACCGCCGTGATCGTGATGGCGGGCGGCGTCGGCCTCTATGCGATGAACCTCTATTTCACCGCCGCGCTCATGCCCACCGTCGTCGGCGAGCTGGGCGGGCAGCAGTATTACGCGTGGGCGGCCACCGCCTACCTGATCACCGCGGTCACCGCGACGATGATCGTGAGCCGGATGCTCGCCGTCCGGGGCAGCGGCGGCTCCTACGTCGTCGCCTACCTGCTCTTCGCCGGGGGCACGGTGGTCGGCGCGGGCAGTCCCACGATGGAGTTCTTCGTGGCCGGGCGCGCGATCCAGGGTCTCGGCGCGGGCCTGCTCACCGGACTCGGGTACGCGACGATCCGCAGGGTGCTTCCGCCGCAGCTGTGGACCCGCGCCACCGGCCTCGTCTCGGCGATGTTCGGGGTCGGCACCCTGCTCGGGCCCGCCCTCGGCGGGGTGTTCGCCGAGGGCGGTGCGTGGCGGGCCGCGTTCGCGACGCTCACCGGCATCGCGATCCTGCTGCTGCTCGTCACCGTGCGGGCGCTGCCGACGCGGCGCCCCGAAGAGGCCACCCGCACCCCGGTGCCGGTCGCATCGATCCTCGCGCTCGCCCTGACCGCCGCGCTGCTGAGCCTGCGATCGGCGCTGTCCGGTGTGTGGGTGCCGGTCACCGTCGCCGCGGGGCTGCTGCTGCTCATCGCGTTCTTCGTGATCGACTCCCGGGATCCCGACGGCGTGCTGCCCCGCCTCGCCTACACCCCCGGCAACCCGCTGAAATGGGTCTACGTCACCGTTGCCGCCCTGTGTGCGGGGGTGATGGTGGAGAACTTCATCCCGCTGTTCGCGCAGCAGCTCGCCGACGCCACCCCGATCGTCGCGGGACTCCTCGGCGCCGTGCTGTCGCTGGGCTGGACGCTGGCCCAGCTGTTCAGCGTCGCCGCCGCCGAGCGCACCGCGCGGATCCTGGTCCGCACCGGACCGGTGCTGCTGACCGCCGGACTGGCCGCCTACGGGCTGCTCCAGGCCGACGGTGCGCGCTGGCTGCACCTCACGGTGTGGGCGGTGCTGCTGTTCGTCGCCGGTGCCGGGATCGGCCTCGCCTTCCCGCACCTGTCCGTCGCGGCGATGCGCGCCGGTGAGGACGAGGCCGAGGGCGCGAAGGCCGCCGCGGCGGTCAGCACCACCCAGCTGATCGCGTTCACCCTCACCAGCGCGCTGGCCGGGAATCTGCTTGCGCTGGGCGGTGATTCCCCGCTCGCGTCGGCGCGGTGGTTGATCCTCGGCATCGCGGTCCTCACCGCGATCGGGGTGGCGACGGCGCTCGTCGCCACCCGGACCGCGACGACACGCCCGAACAGCCGGCACGCGGCCGGATAGGAACCGGGTGCCCGCGCCGATCAGACCGCCGGTGCTCGCCCGTCGATTCTCGGGAAGGGCTGCTCGGCTTCCAGCAGATAGGCCAGCTCGAGCAGAGTGCGTTCGTCACCGTAGGCGGCGGACAGGTGGATCGCGACGGGCAGCCCGTCGGGGGAGAGGCCCGCGGGGATCGCGATGGCGGGCGAACCGGCGACGTTGTTCACCGGAGTGAACGAGACGAAGTTGGCCATTCGTGCGAGCAGTTCGTCGAAAGACGACGTGCCTGCGAAGTATCCGAGTTCGGGGGCGGTGTGGGCGACGACCGGGCTCAGGATGACGTCGTGCCGGGCCAGCCAGGTGTCGTAAACGTGGCGGAATCGGCGCAGTCGGCGCAATGCCGCGGGGGTCTGGTGCAGCGTCCGGCGGTGGTAGGCGCGCAGGCCCCGGGTGGCGTGCTCGGCGTCGGCGGTGTTCCAGGACGCGCCGAACCCGAACCTGCCGGTCGTGGTGAGGACATCGGCCAGAAACGCCCAGTACAGGGTGAAATCGTGGACGAAGCGCGTGGTCACCGGCGGGCTGGTGGGCTCCACGATGTGCCCGGCCTTCTCCAGGATGCGCGCGGTGGCCTCGACCGCGGCCATCGTGGGCTCGTCCACGACCGCGCCGGTGGGGCTCTCGGTCACCAGCCCGATCCGCAGTCGCCGCATGGCCGGGCCCATGACCTCGCCGATGGGCGGGAGCGCGGGGTTGCGATGGTAGCGCTCGGCGGCGGCGAGGAAGGCGGCGCTGTCCCGGACCGTGCGGGTCAGGACCCCCTCCGAGACGAGGTTGAGCGGCATCAGGCGGGTCTGTTCACTGTCGAGCAGTCGGCCGCGGCTCGTCTTGAGCCCGACCAGTCCCGCGCAGGCCGCCGGGATGCGGATCGAGCCGCCGCCGTCGTTGCCGTGCGCGAGCGGGACGACACCCGAGGCGACCAGCGCTGCCGCGCCGCCGGAGGAGCCGCCGGGGGAGTGGTTGAGGTGCCAGGGATTTCGGGCCGGTTCCTGGGTGGCGAACTCGGTGGTGGGGGTGAGCCCGAACTCGGGTAGCCGGGACTTGCCCAGCACGGTGACCCCGGTGGCGAGGAACTGGCGGGTGACCCGGCCGTCGCGCCGGGCCGCGGGTGCGGTGAAGGCGACGCTGCCGTGCTGGGTCGGCAGGCCCGCCACATCGACGTTGTCCTTGATGTAGGTCGGTATGCCGCTGAGCGCGCCACGGCCTTCGGGGGCGAACCGCGGCTCCGGGTAGGTCGCGGCGACGGCGCGCAGCGTGTCGTTCACCCGGCGCGCGCGGTCGAGGGCGGCGGTCGCGAGTTCGGCGGGGCTCACCGTGCGGGCGGCGACCTGCCGGGCGAGTTCGACGGCATCGTGGTCGGCGAGAGCGTCGTCGACGAAGGCGTGGATCGGCGGCATCGGGCACCCCTGAAAGTCTGGAAAAGTTTCCAGAAAACTAGGAGTCCTGCCAGACTTTGTCAAGAGGTTCTTCCAGACCTCCGGTCTAGGATCGGCTCCATGAACGCTCGCCGGCACGGACCCAGCGCCCAAGCCCGCCGAAATGCCTTGCTGCGCGCGACGGTCGAGATCGTCGCCGAACAGGGCATGGCCGGGGTGACGCATCGCGCGGTGACCGAACGGGCCGGGCTGCCGCTGGCGACGGCGAGCTACTTCTTCTCCTCCATCGACGAACTCGCCAAGGAGTCCCTGCTGACCTTCATGGCCGAAGAACAGGCCGCGCAGACGGCCACGGCCGAACAGCTGGCCGCGCACACGATGTCGGCCGACGAGATGGGACGCATGCTGGCCGCCGCCAACCGGCCACGGCTGCCGGACTGGCTGGCCTATTGCGAAGCCCTGCTGCACGCCGCGCGGCATCCCGAATTCCGGGAGGCCGCCCAGGACGCGCTGGAATCGTCGTGGACGGTGGCCCGGGCGGTGGTGCGCGCGGTCGGCGCGCCCGAGGCCGAAGCGGCGGCCCCGGTGCTCACGGCACTGGCACACGGGCTGGCCCTCGATCAGATGGCGGTAGGCGCGGTCGACGACGACACGTCCTATCGGGCCTTTCGCGCGCTCCTGCTCGGGTATCTGCTCGACAACGGCCACGCCGACCTCGCGCTCTCCCTCGCGCGCGCCGGGCAGCCGGCCGGTGAGTGACCCGGTGCGGCAGCCCGCCGGCTCCGCGTGATCCGGCTCATACGGTGTCACGATCCTCGCGCACCCGGTGTCTTGTGCCCGGACCCCGCGGATGAAGGAGGAACCATGAGTGGGCACATCGATGTGGTCGTGATCGGCGGCGGATACGCCGGTGTCATGGCGGCCAACCGGTTGACGCGGCGTGCGGACGTGGCGGTGACACTGGTCAACCCGCGCGCGAGCTTCGTCGACCGGGTCCGCCTGCACCAAGTGGCGGGTGGGTCGCACTCGGCCGTCGTCGACTACCGGGAGATCCTGGCCGAACGCGTCCGGCTGGTGGTCGACACGGCGGAGCTGATCGACGCGGCCGGGCAGAGCGTGCGGTTGGCCTCCGGCGCGACGCTCGACTACGACTATCTGATCTATGCGGTGGGCAGCGGCAGCGCGGCCCCGTCCGTGCCGGGAGTGGCCGAATTCGCCTATCCGGTGGCGGTTTTGGAGGAGGCGCGCCGGCTGCGGTCGGCCCTCGACACCGCAGGGGCCGCGGCGGCGGTGACGGTGGTCGGCGGCGGTTCGACGGGCATCGAGGTCGCCGCCGAGTTGGCCGAGCAGGGCCGCGCCGTCACGCTGATCTGTGGCGGGGTGCTCGGCCCGTACCTGCACCCGCGGGTGCGGCGTTCGGTGGCCGATCGGCTGGCCGGGCTGGGGGTGAGCGTGCTCGAGGGTGGCGAGGCCACGGTGGTCGAGGTGACCCGCGACAGTGTGCGGCTCGGCGGCGGCCGGATCGTGCCGAGTGCGGTCACCATCTGGACGGCGGGATTCGGCGTACCGGACCTGGCCTCCCGCAGTGGATTACGCACCGACGCGGTGGGTCGGCTGCTCACCGACGAGACCTTGACCAGCGTGGACGACGAGCGCATCGTGGCAGCCGGTGACGCGGCGGCGCCCTCGGACCGGCCGCTGCGCATGAGCTGCCAGACCGCGCGGCCGCTGGGCGCGCACGCCGCCGACACGGTGCTGGCCCGGATCGCCGGTGAGCGGCCCACCGAGATCGGCGTGGGCTACTTCGGTCAGTGCATCGCGCTGGGCCGCCGCGCCGCCACCCTGCAACTGGCCGCCAAGGACGACACCGCGACCAGGTTCGCCATCGGCGGTCGCCTCGCCGCCTTCATCAAGGAACGCGCCTGCCGGGGCGTGATCGAGGAACTCGTCGAGGAGGCCGCCGAGCCGGGCACGTTCCGGTGGAAGTTCACCGACGACAAGCGCCGGGAACTGGTGCGGGCCGAGGGCGGCGCGTCGATCCATCACTGAATCGACGGTCGGTGCCGGGTCCTTCGCGGGCGGGGCCCGGCACCGGACCCACCGGCACGACCACCCGGCCGGTACGCGGAAGGAGATCGCGCACGTCGAGTGGGCAGGGCGGGACAGTGCAGAGCGTCGAGGTCATCGCCGCGCCGCCGCGTCCGCGATGGCGCGGAAGGCGTAGATCGCCTCACCCAGCGTCGCTTCGGAAGACAGGTCTTCGCTCGTCTTGACGATGACGATGTCGTCGGCGGGGGAGACATAGACGAATTGCCCGAGGATGCCGATGGCCGCGTAGTCGCCGCGGTCGCCGTCGCCGAGCCACCACTGATAGCCGTAGCCGTAGCTGTTCTCCCCGCTGTCCGGGGCGTCGGGTCGCAGGTTGTGCGGTTGCAGATGGGGTGCCTGGGCGCGGGTGGAGTCCTCGACCCATTGCCGGGGCACGATCTGTTTGCCGTCGGCTCGACCGTTGCGGAGGTAGAGCAGCCCGAACCGGGCGAAGTCGCGGACGGTGGCGTGATAGCAGCAGTAGCCGATGGTGTTGCCCGCGTAGTCCTGTCCGATCAACGCGGAGGTCTCCATGCCCGCCGGCTTCCAGAGGCGATCCTCGACGAAGTCCGCCAGCGACATGCCCGTCGCCTTCGACACCACCCACCCCAGGACGAAGGTGTCCATGGAGTTGTAGTTCCACGCCGTTCCGGCGGGCCGCTCCCGCGTGATCTCGGCGGCCTGGTCGGGCAGTGACGTGCCGGTGACCATGCGGATCGTCGTGGCGGTCGATCCCTTCGTGGGATCGGAGTAGTCGTGTTCGTCGTAGCCGGTGCCCGACGACATCTGCAGTACGTGGCGGATGGAGACGCCGTCGTAGCCGCTCGTCGCCAGCTCGGGCAGGTAGTCGGTCACCGGGTCGTCCACCGAGGCGATGCGCCCTTCGGCTATCGCGATGCCGACCGCGGCCGAGGTGATCGACTTCCCGACCGACCACGAGTTGAACCGGCTGGCCGCCGAATACCCGGCGAAGTACCGCTCGTCCAGGATCTGATCGCCCCGCATGACCAGGAAGCCCCTGGTCGACGACTGTTCGAGAAACTCGCCGACCGACCGGGTCCTGCCGTTGTAGACGTAGGTCGCATCCAGCGTCGTCAGGCCGTGCGCGGTCAGCGGCACCGGCCGGCCGGACACCGTCGCCGTATCGGTGAGGTAGAAGGGCACGTGCGGCAGCAGTGGCAACGGCATGGCGCTGTCGGCGGAGGCGGGCGCGGCCCACGGGGCGGACGCCACGGCCGCCGCCGACATCGCGACGACCCAGCTTCGCTTGAACATTCGTTCTCCGTTCATCCGAGGTGCCGAAATGCAACCATTCGACAACACTGGTGTCAACAGTGGTGATTAAATGGCGGGTATGCTGACGCGATGCCATCCAGCCCTGTCGCCGCTGCCCGGAAGCGCCGTCCGCGAGGCATGCTCTCTCCGGACCGGATCCTCGACGCGGCGATGGGCATCATCGAAAGCGACGGCTCGGACGCCCTCACGTTTCGGCGCCTCGGCACCGAACTCGGCGTCGACCACACCGCGGTTCTGCGCCATTTCCGCGGTAAGGACGAGCTCATGTTGGCGCTGGCCGACCGGCTCCTCGCCGAAGCGCTCGAGGGTGTCGAGGTGAGCGACGACTGGCGCGCCACTCTCACCGACCTCGCCCAGCGCGTGCGGCTCGCCTGTCGTGCCCACCCGCAGCTGGCCGTGGTCGTCTCCGGCCGCACCACGCGCAGGACCTCGGAATTCCAGGGCGCCGAGATCGTCATCGGCGCTCTCCTCCGAGCCGGGTTGGAGGGCCGTGAGGCCGCGTCCTGCTACCGCGCACTGGTGGCGGTCGCCCTGTCGTACGCCTCGGTGGAGGCCACGGTCATGGCCCTGCCCTCGGAGGCTCGAGCCGGTGACCGCGAGGCCTGGAGCAACGAGTATCTGGCGTTGTCGCCGACCCGCTATCCCAGCATCGCCGCGGTCGCGGCCCACCTCGCCGACGTGGACGACGACGACCAGTTCGACCTCATTCTCGAGTTGTTCCTGGACGCGATCGAGGTGCGCGCGAAGCGCCGGTGACCGGTCGCCTGCGGTGACCGCTCGCGGTGATCGGCTGCGGACGCGGAACGGCCGGTGGCGCTGAATCGCCTGCGTCGCACGGAGTTCGCTGCGTCCTTCGTATGCCGTCGGGTGTCGTCCGGCCGTTCGGAGCGGGGAGTGGGGATCCGCTGAGGGGCTTCCTCGGGGAACTCCCCTTGTCAGTTGTGGACCGGTGGTATACAACTGGTACACGTCCTGATCGTGATCCGGTTCACAGTCGGATCGCATGGTGAGAGGGATCAGGACGGCGGCTCGGTGGTTGCGCCAACGACCACCGAGCCGCGGCAATATCGTCCATCACCCGGTAACGGCAGCTACGTGCAGGTAGGCGCGGGGTCGATGGACCGTCAGGTAGCGACGAAGCGACGAGGAGTCGACATGGCAAGCGCCACAGTCAGTTCGAACAGGCGGCGACCGCGGAGAAGTCCGTCGGTTCCCACGGGACCCCACTCGAGGGTGCGGGCCACGCGTGCGCGGCCGGGTGCTCGGGATCGAGGGGACGAGCCCACAACCTCGTCATGACCGGATGACCTGGCGGACCGTCCTACTGAAAACGCACGTGCCCTCCGCGCCCGGTCGGCGCCGAGCCGATCGACACGACCGAGTGCGAGCCCCGGCATGCCTGGGCCCCGACGCGCCCGGGTTGTGCCCGCCGCCGACGTCTGCGCGACGTCACCCGACGGCGCCGAGCGGAACGGCACGACGAAAGGAATCGAACTGATGAGGAAATACCCCATACTTCTCGGTGCGGCCGCTCTCACGGCGGCCCTGATCACCGGCTGTTCGAGCGGCGATCAGACCCCCGCCGCCGACCTGATCCTGAAGAACGGTCGCATCTACACCGTCGACGACACCCGGGAATGGGCCCAGGCGATCGTGGTCAGCGGCGACAAGATCGTCTACGTCGGTGACGACGCCGGCGCGCAGGCCTATGAAAACGATGGGGCGCAGGTGGTCGATCTCCAGGGCAAGATGGTCACCCCCGGGTTCATCGACGGACACAATCACGCCTATCTCATGGCCGAGAGCCTGTTCTGGCCCAATCTCGACCGTCACCGAACCGTCGAGGACAAGCAGGCCGCGCTGCGCGCCTACCGGGCCGAGAACCCGGCCATGCCGCAGTTGCGTGGCGTCGGCTGGGACGACATCGCCGAAGATGCCCGCGCCCGCGGGGTCCTGCCCCGGCAACTCATCGACGCGGCCGTGCCCGACATTCCCGTGGCGATCATCGAGAACAGCCACCACACCCTGCTCGCCAATTCGAAAGCACTCGAACTGGCCGGAATCACCAAGGACACACCGGATCCGGAGGGTGCGACCATCGTGCGCGACCCGGCCACCGGGGAGCCCACCGGCGAACTCGAGGAGTTCGGCGCGGAGAATTTGGTGATCTCCGCACTGCCACAATCGGATTTCACCGTGGAGCAGTACCGGCACACCATTCTGGAGTGGCAGCGCGTCGCCGCCGAGGACGGAATCACCTCCACCTTCGTGCCCATCCATTACCCGACCGAGTCACTGCTGCAAGCGTTCCAGCAACTCGACGACGAGGGGAAGCTGACGGTTCGATTCGACCTCGCCCAGTGGGCGGACGAGACGAAGGGCGTCTCCCAGGTCGCTCATTTCGTGGACATGCGCGACAAATACCGGGGGACACACTTCACCCTGGACACCATCAAGATCTTCGCCGACGGCGTGGGCGAGGCGAAGCTCGTCTGGAAGCAGGACGTGCTCGAGGAGACCGTCGCGGCCTTGGACGCCGAGGGCTTCCGGATCTACGTCCACGCCATCGGCAGCCCCGGGTTCTATCCCGAGGACAATGTGCTCGACGCCTTCGAAGTCGCCGCGCAGCGCAACGGCCGCCGCGACGCCAGGCATGCGATCACCCATCTGGATTGGACCCGGGGCGAGGATCTGGCGCGCTTCCGCGAACTCGGCATCATCGCGGTCCCGCAACCGGCCTGGTTCGGCAAGGGATGGTACGACGACGCGCCCGCGTCGGAGGTGAACAACGCCATGCGATTCCAGAGCTTCCTCGATGCGGGCGTCACGGTGTCGTCGTCGAGCGACTTCCCCTCGACCGACACCTTCACCCGTGACATGTACCCGCTCACCGGCCTCGAGGCGGGCATGACGCGGGTCGATGTCGACACCGCCACCGAGGCCGATCTCGGTGCGGCGCAGAACCCGCAGGAGCGCGCGACACTGGCCGACATGATCGCCAGCTACACGATGGGCGGCGCCCACCTCATTTTCGCCGAGGACGAACGGGGCTCGCTCGCGGCCGGGAAGAAGGCCGACTTCGTGGTGCTCGACAAGAACCTGTTCGAGCTGCCGAAAACCTCGGTGGGAGAAGCGAAAGTGCTCGCCACCTCCTTCGAGGGCAACGAGGTCTTCCGTGACGAATCGATGAACTGACCGCTCGACCGAATCCGCGGCCGCCGCCGGGTCAGGAATCGCTCCGAGACCCGGCGGCGATGCCGGTGAAAGACCGTACTGCTGGCGCCGACGCAGCCGCCGTGGTGAAGCGCATGGCGGCCTTCCTGAACGCCGGTGTCCGCTCGGGAGCGTTGCGTCCCGCCCTCGACAGGGTGTTCGCCCTCGACGATGTCGCCGAGGCCCACCGGCACCTGGACGCCGGCCTCCACGCGGGGAAGATCGTCGTCGCGACCCGGTGACCGGGCACCGATGCGACCGAAACGGCCACGGTCACCAGGGCACCACACCGTCTCGGCCGAGGAACGAACCGGACGGTGCGTCGAGATCGAGCATCGCGGCCTCGACCACCGGCTCGGCGCCTTGCGCGGCGGTCAGTGGCGCCTGCGCGCGGTTGATGGGGGAGAAGTCGGTTTGCACGAAGCCCGGATCGATGGAGAACACCTTGATGCCGGTGTCGGCGAGAACCTTCGACAAGGTGATCGTCAGGCTGTTGAGGGCCGCCTTGGAGGCCTGATACGCGGGGATCACCAGGTCGTTCGGGTCGGCTCGCGACTGGAGGGCCAGCGACCCCACGAACGAGGACACGTTGACGATCCGGCCGGCCTCGCTGCGGCGCACCAACGGCAGCATGGCCTCCACCGTGTGGAACACGCCGAACACGTTGGTTTCCATCGTCGTGCGCACCGCGTGTGGATGGGCGTACAGGCTGGGGCCGGGGGCCTCCCATTCGGCAGCGATACCGGCGTTGTTCACCAGCGCATCGACTCGCCCGTGGGTCTCGGCGAGAATGCCGGCCAGACGCTGCACGGAGTCGAACGACGTGACGTCGAGCGCGTACCCCTGTGCGTCGATCCCACGGTCGCCCAGCCGGCCGGCCGCGGCCGTGGCCGACTCCCGTGAGCGCCCCGTCACGATCACCGTGTATCCCGCCGATCCCAATGCCAGGGCCGTTTCGAACCCGATGCCACGCGTCGAGCCCGTCACCACCGCGATGTCTGCCATAGCCGTTCCTTCCCGGATGTGTCACGAAGACTTCGCTTCGAGAGTGCGGTGTCGGAGCCGTACGCACCGGCGGGAATGCGACCTGACGTTCCGCGGCCGACCGGGGTGGGACTCGGGAGATCGAGTGCGGTGGCGCGCCGGCTCGGAGACGGCCGGTTCCGAAGCAGAGTTCCTGGTCTACCACTCCGCGAAGGTGTATAAGTGTTCATATACTTGAGCGAGCGAGCCGTCGGTGACCGGTGACGCGGCCGGAAGGTCGTTGGCGAGCACACCGGGAGTCCCCACCGGCGGGAGCGGGAGAGGATCGGTACGTAGATGGACTATTGGAGTGCGCAGGTGCCCCCGGCCGAGGAGTGCGTCCTCGGTCCGCTGTTGCGTCGTCAGGCCGAGCGCAGGCCCGACGAGGTGTACGCGGTGTTCGCCGACGGGACTGTGTGGTCCTACCGCGATGTCTGGGCGGTCGCCAACGAGATGGGGCACCGGCTGCGGCGCCTGGGTGTTCGTCCCGGTGACCGGGTCCTGTCCTGGTTGCCGAACGGTCCGGACGCCGTGCGCGTGTGGTTCGGCGCGAACCTGTTGGGGGCCGTTCATGTACCGCTCAACACGGCCTATCGGGGCGGTCTGCTCGAGCATGCCGTGCGCCTGTCCGGGGCGCAGGTCATGCTGGTCGCGCCGGCGCTGGCGGAGCGCGCGCGTGAGGTGGACATTCCCGAATCGGTGCGGGTGGTGCCACTGGAATGGGACGGCGCCATCGATCATGCGACACCCGTGGTGGAACCCGAGCAGGCGGTGCAGCCGTGGGACCCGTACGCGATCATCCTGACCTCCGGGACGACGGGTCCGTCGAAGGGGGTCACCTGTTCGTATCTGCACCTGGCGAGTTCCTCGCTGGCGGCGTTCAGCGAGTGTTTCGGGCCGGGCGACCGCTACATGGTCAATCTGCCGCTGTTCCACGCGGGCGGCACCATCGGCTGCTACGCGGCGCTGCTGCTGGGTGGCAGTGTGGCCGTCGTCGACCGGTTCGACACCCGGTCGTTCTGGGAGACGGTGCGCGACCGGGAGGTCACGCACGTGACGCTCCTGGGCGTCATGGCGACATTCCTGGTCAAGCAGCCGGTCGGCGAGCGAGATCGGGATCATCCGCTACGCCACGTGTTCATGGTGCCGCTCATCGACGACGTGGCCGGGTTCGCCGCGCGTTTCGGTGTGTCGGTGCAGGCGATGTTCAACATGACGGAGACGTCGATTCCGCTCATCAGCACGATCAACCCGCGGACGCCCGGCACCTGCGGCCGGCTGCGCAAGGGCGTGCAGGGCCGGCTGGTCGACGAATTCGACCGGGAGGTTCCCGTCGGTGAGATCGGGGAGTTGATCGTCCGGACCGATCGGCCGTGGGCGATGAACTCCGGGTACTGGGGAATGCCCGAGGCGACCGCCCGTGCGTGGCGGAACGGGTGGTTTCACACCGGCGACGCGTTCCGTCGCGACGACAACGGCGAGTTCTTCTTCGTCGACCGCGTCAAGGACGCGATTCGCCGGCGCGGGGAGAACATCTCCTCGTTCGAGGTCGAAGCCGAACTGGTCGCGCACCACGCGGTGCGCGAAGCGGCGGTGGTGGGCGTGCCGAGCCCGCACGGCGAGGACGATGTCCTCGCCGTCGTCGCGCCGGTGGAGGGCGGCGACGTCGATCCGGCCGAACTCCTCGAGTTCGCCCGAACGCGCATGGCGCACTTCATGGTTCCGCGCTACATCCGTGTCCTGCCGGAGTTGCCGAAGACGCCGACCGCGAAGATCGAGAAGCACCGTCTCCGGTCCGAGGGGATCACCCCCGACACCTGGGATCGTGAAGCGGCGGGAATCCGCGTCAAACAGGACTAGCTGTCCCTGCTGTGGCGACCCGCGCCGGAGCGTGCGTTCGCGCGCCTGTGCCGTCTCGGTCGCCCGCATCTCGGGCCCGGGTCCACCCGAGTGTTCCCGCGGTCCGAGCGGCCGCATTCCACGCTCGCCCCGACCGGGTGCGTCGGCGCGATCGAGGGGTCACCCGTGCCCTCGGTAGGCGCCGCTCGCGCGTCAGGAAAGTATATGAACGACCATTGACATTGTGGTCTCGCGGAAGGTAAACAAGTGTTCATGCAAAAGGTGGAGACAGTGGCCCCGTCCGAGGACGGTGCGGCGGGACCGGCCGGTGGCCGGCCGGTGATCGATGTGTGCGAAGTGGTCTACGACCTACCGTCCTGGCGGGCCTACCTGCGGGCGTTCGCGGCGGACGCCCCGGGCTATCTGCGGGTGTTCGCGCGCCGGTTGTGTGAGCTGGCCGGTGCCGACCTCGCGCGCTATCGACGGACGCTGGACCGGGACCCCTTCGCGGCCGTGGAGGTGCTGCTCGAGCCGGAGCTGCTGGCCGTCGATGTCGGCGAGCACGCACGGAAGCTGCGCGACCAAGGAGTGATCGCGCAGGTCGCGCACGGCGGGATGTGGCAGGCGGGCGACGGCACCGTCAACGACCATGTCGCCCGGCTGGCCACCCGGGTGCCCGAACTGCATTTCTGGGCCGGGCTCAGCCTCGCCGACACCTCCGCGGCGATGACGGAGTTGCGGCGCTCCCATGACGAGCTGGGTGCCCGCGGGCTGTCGATCATCCCGTTCCTGGACGGCGTCGACGTGCTGGATCCGCGCGTCGCCCCGATCTTCGAGTACGCCCAGCACGAGGGGCTGCCGCTGTGGATCCACTGCGGACAGAACTTCGCGGCCACCCGGCCGATGGACTCGTGCACGTGGCGGCACATCGACGGGCTCGCCGGCCGGTACCCGGGCCTGGTCCTGGTCGTCGGCCACGGCGGCTGGCCGTGGATGGGCGAGATGGCGGCGGTGGCGCAGCGTCACGGCAACGTGTACCTGGACAGCTCCACCCACCGCGGCACCGCCATGGCCACACCCGGCTACGGGTGGGAGCCGGTGCTGAGCCGCGCCGACGGCGCGCTGCGCCGCAAGCTGGTGTTCGGCAGCACGACCTGGGTCAACGGCCTGTCCACCCGCGCGCTGGCCGAGGAGATCACCACGCTCGGCCTCGCCGAGCCGACGGTGAGGGCGTGGCTGGCCGGCAACGCGGCCCGGCTGCTCGGACTTTCCCTCCCGGACGAGCCGTCGGTGCCCGGCGGTGCGGCGTCGCGGACCGCGGCGGCGGGAGCACCGGCATGAGCACGCCCGCGGCGATTGTCACCGGCGCCGCACGGGGCATCGGCCGAGCAATCGTGCGGCGGTTGCACGGCGACGGCTACCGGGTCGCCGCCTGGGACATCGACACCGCTCGGCTGGCGACGCTGACCGCCGAACTGCCGGAGGTGGCCGCGATACCCGTCGATGTCTCCGACGAGGCATCGGTGTCCGCTGCTGTCGACGCCACCGTCGACACGATCGGCGGTGTCGATGCGGTGGTCAACAACGCCGGCGTCGAAGTACGTGCCTCGCTGCAGGACCATCGGGTCGAGGACTGGAACCGCGTCCTCGGGGTCAATGCCACCGGCCCGTATCTGGTGACTCGCGCGACGGCGCCGCATCTGCGGGGGTCGGCCCGGGCCGCGGTCGTCAATCTCGCCTCCACCGCGGTGATCGGATTCAGCGGACAGATCGCCTACGACGCCTCCAAAGGCGCTGTGCTGACCCTGACACGCTCTCTTGCCGTCGAGTTGGGGCCGCAGGTGCGGGTCAACGCCGTCTGCCCCGGATTCATCGACACCGACATGGTCCGCGAGGCCGGACTGACCGCCGTCGGCGAGAAGGTGGCGCGCGGTCTTCCGCTGCGGCGGGTCGGACAGCCGGACGAGGTGGCCGCGGCGGTGGCTTTCCTGCTCTCGCCGCACGCGGCGTATGTGACCGGGCAGGCGTTGTTCGTCGACGGAGGGTGGGTGCGAGGGTGAACCCGACATCGACCGGCCGCGTCGCGGTCGTCACCGGCGCCGCAGGCAGCATCGGATCCGCGATCGCCGCGCACCTCGCGGCCGACGGTGCCCGTGTCGTGCTCACCGATCGCGACGGCGCGGGCGCCGAACGCCGCGCTGCCGCGATCCGGGACGCGGGCGGCGACGCCGTGGCCGCGGTGTGCGATCAGACCGACCCCGGGGAGGTCGACCGGCTGTTCGGCGAGGTCGTCGGTGACCAGCTCGACATCTGTGTGGCCAATGCCGGATACGGCCGCGCGGGCTCGGTGCTGAACCAGGACCTGCGGGAGTGGCAGCGGCATGTCGACGTGAACCTCACCGGCACCTTCCTGGTCTGCCGAGCCGCGGCACGCACCATGGCCGCCCACGGACGCGGCGGATCGATCGTGATCAACGCCTCCACCGCGGCCGTGCGTCCCTGCACGCTGTTCGCCGCCTACGCGGCGTCGAAGGCGGGCGCGGACATGTTCGCGCGCTGCCTGGCCGACGAGCTCGGCCCGCTCGGGATCCGCGTGAACACGATCTGCCCCGGCGTCATCCAGACCGGCATGACCGGACCCATCCTCGGGGCCGACGGCGGTCGGGCGCAGGCGGTGCTGGAAGCGGAGACACCGTTGGGCCGGGTCGGCGACCCCGAGGACGTCGCCGAGGCGGTGGCCTTCCTGGTCGGCGACGGCGCCCGATTCATCACCGGCGCAAGCATTCTCATCGACGGCGGGCAAACCCTGCGTGGCTATCCCCGCTGGTTCGTCAACGACGACCCCGCCACCCCGGACCCCCAGTGGCGGATCATCAGCGACCCACCGGCACCCGGTCGGGCGTTCACCGCCCTCGGCCGCACCACATCAGCGAGCACCTCCCGGACACCCGAATCGAGCACACCATGACCGAGGCACAACCGCGACGACGCGGCCCGGTGGACACCATCGCGCCGACCTCTCCCGACGACATCGCAGGCACCTGCGACCCGCGGTTCGCCCGGGTCCGGGAGGAATTCGCCCGCAACTTCGCCGAACGCGGTGAAGTCGGGGCCTCGGTGTGCGTCTACCTCGACGGCGAACCCGTCGTCGATCTGTGGGGCGGCACCGCCGACCCGGCGACCGGAACCGCGTGGCAGCGCGACACCGTCAACGTCGTCATGTCCGCCACCAAGGGCGCCGCCGCCCTGTGCGCCCACATCCTGCGGGCCCGCGGGCAGCTGGATTTCGACGCACCGGTCGCCCTGTACTGGCCCGAGTTCGCACGCCACGGCAAGGGCGGCATCCGGGTGCGGCAGGTGCTCAGCCACCAGTCCGGTGTGTGTCACGTGTCCTCGGCCGTCCCCGAGGGCGGCTTCTTCGACTGGGCGCTGATGACCGCCTTGATCGAGGACACCGAACCGTTCTGGGAACCGGGCACCCGGCACGGCTACCACCCGTTCACCCTCGGCTACATCCTCGGCGAACTCGTCCTGCGCATCACCGGGCAGAGCATCGGGACGTTCTTCCGCACCGAGGTCGCCGAGCCGCTGGGCCTGGACTTCTGGATCGGCCTGCCCGCCGAGCACGAGGCCCGCGTCGCGCCCAGCATCGCCTGGGAGCTGGATTGCGGTGACCCGCTGCCGCCGCCGATCCAGGCCGCCATCGCCGATCCGGAATCGATGCAGGCCCGGATCGGCGCCAACGACGGCGGCTGGTTCGGCAACCTCTGGGACACCCGCGCCGCCCACGCCGCCGAACTTCCCGCGGCGGGCGGCATCACCAACGCTCGCGGCCTGGCGCGGATGTATGCGCCGCTGTCGCTGGACGGCGCGCTCGGAGACGTGCGATTGGTCGACCCGGCCGATCTGGCCGGCATGCGCGGCGTCTGCACCGCCGGTGATGTCGACGCCTATCTGCTGTTCCGCACCGCGTTCTCGCTCGGCTTCGCGAAGTCGTGGGACAACCGCCGCGTCCCCGGCCACAACAGCATGATCATCGGTGAAGACGCCTTCGGCGCACCCGGTGCGGGCGGGCAGATCGGCTTCGCCGATCCCTCCCACCGACTCGCCTTCGGCTACACGATGACCAGGCACGGCCTCGGCATGGCGCTCGATCCGCGCGGCCAGAGCCTCATCGATGCCGTCTATCAGACCCTCGGTTCACCGACCTGTCTGCCCGGCTTCTGGGTCCGGGCATAGCCGAACGATCGCACCGAGAACCGACCGCCGGTGGGTCTTCCGGCCGCCGGGGGAAAGGGAGAATGAGTATGTCTGTGTACGTACTGGGCGGAGCGCAAACGGATTTCGCCCGCCGGTGGAGCAAGGACAGCGACCGGCCGCTACCGGCGATGCTCGGGGAAGCGGTCACCGCCGCGTTGGACGACGCCGCGGTGACACCGGAGGAGGTGCGGTGCGCGCACGTCGCGAACTTCAATTCCGAACGCTTCGCCGGGCAATCGCATCTCGGCCCGATGCTGTGCACGCTGTCTCCGCACTGGGCCCAGCTGCCCACCAGCCGACACGAGGCCGCCTGCGCCTCCGGCAGTGTCGCGATGCTGGCCGCCATGGCCCAACTCGAAGCCGGTCACTACGACGTCGCGGTGGTGGTCGGTGTCGAATTGATGCGCAACGTGCCCGGGGAACAGGCCGCGCACTACCTCGGTTCGGCCGCCTGGGTGCCCGACGAACTGTCCGACGAGGTGCTGCCGTGGCCGGGGTTGTTCGACCGGATCGCCGAGGAGACCGCGCACCGCTACGGCCTCGACCACCGGCATCTCGATGCGATCACCGAGATCAACCGGACCAACGCCCGGCGCAACCCGTTGGCGCAAACCCGGCACTGGGATTTCGGCCCCGGTGATCTCGGCACGGACGACACGACCAACCCTGTGGTGGCAGGCCGGCTGCGGAAGAGCGACTGCGGCCGGATCACCGACGGCGCCGCGGCGGTCGTCCTGGCCAACGGCGCGTTCACCGAACAGTGGGCGCGGCGGCGCGCGCCCGGCGCCCGACGGGCCAGCGTCATCCGAGGCTGGGGCCACCACAGCGCGCCGTTGCCGCTGGCCGACAAGTTGGAACTCAGCCGCGGCCAGGACTATCTGTTTCCCAACGTCCGGGCGGCGATCACCGATGCCTACGCCCGGGCAGGTCTCGCCGGACCCGAGGACGTGGACGTCATCGAGCTCCACGACTGCTTCACCATCACCGAATACATGGCGATCGAACATTTCGGTCTCACCGCCCCCGGCCGGGCCTGGGAGGCCATCGAGGACGGCCGCATCCGCCCCGACGGCAGCCTGCCGGTCAATCCCTCCGGCGGGCTCATCGGAGCCGGGCATCCGGTGGGCGCGACGGGTGTGCGCATGGTGCTGGACGGCCACCGGCAGGTCACCGGCGCGGCCGGTGAGTGTCAGGTCCCCGGCGCGCGCACCGCGGCCACGCTCAACATCGGCGGCAG
The DNA here is from genome assembly GCF_001182745.1 of Nocardia farcinica. Lineage (NCBI taxonomy): Bacteria > Bacillati > Actinomycetota > Actinomycetes > Mycobacteriales > Nocardiaceae > Nocardia > Nocardia farcinica. The sequence goes on from NZ_LN868938.1 coordinate 699,321, forward strand.
TGCCAGCACCGCCGTCAGCTTCATCGTCGGCACCACCGAGTAGAACCCCACCACACCGCGCGAGCCGCCGGGGAGACGCCCCGGCGGCCGGTCGGGCCCACTGATGGTCGAACCCCGCTGATATCGGAGAAGAATCGCCATGCCAACCGCTGTGATCGTCGATGTCGTCCGCACTCCGTCCGGCAGAGGGAAGCCCGGCGGCGGACTGTCCGGAATCCACCCCGCGACCCTGCTCGCCGGCGTGCTGGCCGAGCTGACGAGGCGAAACGGTCTGGACCCGGAACTGGTCGACGATGTGGTGACCGGTTGTGTCACCCAGAGTGGGGAGCAGGCTTTCAACATCGGCCGCACCGCCGTGCTGGCCGCCGGATTCCCGGAGTCGGTCCCGGCGACGACCGTCGACCGGCAGTGCGGATCCAGCCAACAGGCCGTGCATTTCGCCGCCCAGGGGGTCATGGCGGGTGTCTACGACGTCGTGATCGCCTGCGGTGTCGAATCGATGAGCCGCGTGCCGATGTTCTCCAACGGACGCGGCGCCGACCCGAATCAGGGCCCGATCACGCACCGGTATCCCGATGGCACAGTGCCACAGGGTATTTCCGCGGAGATCCTCGCGGCCCGCTGGAAGCTGGACCGGAACACCCTCGACGAGTTCGCCGCCCGTTCACACCGGCTGGCGGCTCGGGCGGCGGCGTCCGGTGGCTTCGCCGACGAACTGGTCGCCGCGGGCGGACTCACCGAGGACGAGACGATCCGGCCGTCGACGACGGTCGAGACGCTGGCCGAGCTGGAACCGGCGTTCGTCGACGAGACCGTGCGCGCGCGGTTCCCCGAGATCGAATGGTCCATCACGCCCGGAAACGCCTCACCGCTGACCGATGGTGCCTCGGCGGCACTGATCATGAGTGAGGGGGCGGCCCAGCGGCTCGGCCTGCGCCCGCGGGCCCGATGTCACTCGTTCGCGGTGACCGGCGATGATCCGCTGCTCATGCTCACCGCCGTGGTGCCCGCGACCCGCAAACTGCTTGCCCGCGCCGGGCTGGCGCTGGACGACATCGACGCCTACGAAGTGAACGAGGCCTTCGCGCCGGTGCCGCTGATGTGGGCACACGAACTCGGCGCCGACCCGGACCGGCTGAATCCGCGCGGGGGCGCCATCGCCTTGGGGCACCCGCTCGGCGCGTCCGGCACCCGCATCCTCGCGACCCTGGTCAACCATCTGGAGCAGACCGGTGGTCGCTACGGCTTGATGACGATGTGCGAGGCAGGCGGGCTGGCCAACGCCACCCTCATCGAGCGGGCGTGACCGCCGCGCGGCCACGCCCGCTCACTAGCGGCCGCTCCGGAGCGCGAATCGATCGCCGGTGAGCGTGGCCGGGTCGATTCCCACCATCTGCATGATCAGCGTGGCGTACTGGTAGGACAACTCGTCGACACCGAGGCGGCCGTCGGGCCGGAACCAGGAGCCGGCGCTGATGATCAGATCGAGGATCATCTTCGCGGCCACCCCCACATCGGCAGGGTCGCCGTTCGGCAGCGCCAGCCGGAACCGCCCCGATTCCAGGCCCCGGACGAGAATCCGCTCGACCGCGCGCCGGATCTGCCGCTCCCGCTCGAGCATCTGGGCCGGTTCGCTGCCGGGAAGGCGGTGCCGCTCGCGCTGGCTGATGACCGCCTCCTTGCGCCGGGCGGTGTAGATGCCGGTCAAGGCGCGCGCGACTTCCCACAGCTGTCCCACCGCATCCTCACCGGCGGCGAGCAGAGCGCGCTCGATGCTCTCCTCGATGACGGCGTGGGTGCGGGTGATCACCGCCGAGAGCAGCGCCTCTTTCGACTCGAAGTGGTTGTAGAACGCCCCGGGGGTGAGCCCGAGCGCCGCCGTGATCTCCCGGACGCTCGTTTTCGGGTACCCCTCCCGGAAGAACAGATCGACCGCCGCGTCCTCGATCCGTTCCGCCGTGTCACCGCGCGGGTTCACCACCCGGCCGGCCGCTGCCCTCAATGCCATGCCACCCACCTTAATACAGATGAACGATCATTGACGATTCCCATGACCGGTGCGCGGGTGTCGTTGCGCCGACGCCGCTACTCGTTTCCGCGACAGATTTTCGGCGGGCAAACGCCAAGAGGAGCAAGGGATCAGCCGTGCGAGCCCGCGGCGCGGCCGCGCGGAAGCGTCGGTGAGCATCATGCCGGTGTTCTACGTATATGAACGACCATTGACATTCGTCGGTGCGCTTTCTACGCTCGTATCGAGCCGCCGGATCGCGGCGTCGACTCGGACAACACCCACGTGGAGGTGCTCAATGGTGAGCAAAGGTGCAGGCGTGCTGCGGGCCACCTATCAATCCCTGGCCGACCGCTCGGCGGCCGCGCCGGACATGGATCTCGCGACGATGCGCGATCTGTACGAAGTGCTGCACACGGTGACCCCGGAGCCCGAGGGCGTCACCTACGCCGAGACCGAAGCCGGCGGTACCCCGGCGATCTGGTGCCTGCCCGTCGACCGCGCCGACGACCGCGTCCTGCTGCACCACCACGGCGGCGGGTTCATGGTGTGCTCGATGTACACCGATCGGAAGATGGCCGGCCACATCGCCAAGGCCACCGGCACCCGCGCCCTGGTCCTGGACTACCCGCGGGCGCCGGAACACCCGTTCCCCGCGCAACTCGAGTCCTCGGTCGCGGCCTACCGCTGGCTGCTCGACCAGGGCTACGCCGCCGCCCACATCGCCAGCGTCGGCCACTCTGCCGGCGGCAACCTCTGCACCTCGATGGTCCTGGCGTCGCGGGACGCGGGCCTGCCGCTGCCCGCGGCGGTGATGCCGATGTCGCCGTGGTACGACATGGCGCTGACCGGAGCAACGCTGGACACACTCGCGCACCTCGACGCCGTGGTCCAGCGACCGCTGCTGGCCCGGATGCGGGCCGCCTACCTCGGTGATCACTCGCCGACAACCCCGCTCGCCAACCCCCTGCACGCCGACCTCGACGGTTTCCCGCCCACCCTCATCTACACCGGTGCCGAGGAGACCCTGGTCAGCGACACCGAACGATTCGCCGAACGCGCTCGTGCCGCCGGCGTCGACATCCACTACGAGATCGCGTCCGGTATGCAGCACTCGTTCGCCTTCCTCGCCGGCCGCGCACCCGAGGCCGACGACGCCGTCGCGCACATGGCGGCGTGGCTGCGCCGCCACCTGGGTCTGGCACCTGCCGGCGCCTAGGCCGGCAATCGTCCGCCGATCGGCCGGGCGCACGGGCTCCGCTCCGTGCCGAGTGGGCGGAGTGATACCCGATCGTGACGGCGCACCACCCCGGTCGGCTCCCGGACGATGCCGGGGCCGACGCGTATGTCCGCATCCGGCTCGGCGGCAGTCGCCGAAGTGCGGCGACCGCGACAACGGGGCCGGGGGCGGGAGGGCTGGTCAGCGCCGAATCCGTGGGACCGGGCGGGGCCGGGCGTCGCGCGCCGTGATCTCGGCGTTGCGCCCGCAACGACCCGGTCGCAGTCGATCACGCGGGGTTGCTGATGCATCACTGTTGGATCTTTCCGCAGGCGTCGCGGGCGCGGGCGACGCAGCATGGACATTCGTCGGCCGATCGATGATGCTCGGACCGAACCAGCCCGTCGGGGACGAATGTCGGGCTCCTGGAAGGGTTTTCAGTGATGTCGCCGTGGCATACGGCCAGCGGCACCGATTCGCGCGGTGATCCCAAACGCCACCTGTGGGTTCTGGGGTTGATCGCCCCGGCCAGTGCGTTGCTGCCGTCGCAGCTGGTGTTGCGGACGGGGTGGGAGGTGTTCTGGTGGGTCGGGCCGATCATCGTGTTGGTGATCATTCCGGTCCTGGATTGGCTGGTGGGGGAGGATGGCACGAATCCGCGGGATGAGGACTACGAGCTGTTGTCCAACGATCGCTACTACCGGTGGTGTACGTATCTGTTCTTGCCGGTGCAGTTGATCGGGTTGGTGATCGCGGCGGCGATGTGGGCCGGTGACGAGCTGAGTTTTGTCGACAAGCTGGGGTTGGCGACGACGTTGGGGCTGGTCAGCGGTATCGGTATCAACGCTGCGCACGAGCTGGGGCATCGGGTCGAGCATCTGGAGCGGTGGTTGGCCAAGATCGCGTTGGCGCAGTCGGCGTATGGTCATTTCTTCGTCGAGCACAACCGTGGTCATCATGTGCGGGTGGCCACTCCTGATGATCCGGCCAGTGCGCGGTTGGGTGAGTCGTTGTATGAGTTCCTGCCGCGTAGTGTGGCCGGTGGTTTGCGGTCGGCGGTGGCGTTGGAGTCCGAGCGGTTGGCGCGTAAGGGTAAGCGGTGGGGGAGCCCGCACAATCACATCCTGCAGGCCTGGTCGATGACGGTGGTGCTGTTCGGTGGGTTGATGCTGGTCTTCGGCTGGCAGATCCTGGGTTGGTTGGTGTTGCAGGCGGTGATCGGTGCGGCGTTGTTGGAGACGGTCAACTATGTCGAGCACTACGGGCTGCTGCGGGAGCGTCGCCCCGATGGGCGGTGGGCGCGGTGTTCGCCGCGGGACAGTTGGAACAGTGACCGGCTGGTGACCAACATCTTCCTGTTCCATCTGCAACGCCACAGCGATCATCACGCAAACCCGGGTCGTCGCTATCAGACGCTGCGCAGCTGTGATGTAGCTCCGCAGTTGCCGGCGGGGTATGCGAGCATGATCGTCTTCGCCGCGATCCCGCCGCTGTGGCGGGCGGTCATGGATCATCGGGTGCTGGCCCACTACGGCGGTGACATCACCCGCGCCAACATCGTGCCCCGCAAGCGCGCCAGAATCCTCGCCGCCGACGACAGGCTGACCAGGCGCTGATCCGCCTGGTCCTGGGCTACTCCGCGCCGTCGTGGCACTGTCGTTTGCCGTGCCGTCACCGACCGGCCCGGCTGCTGTCCTGCGCCGGGCCGGGCGAGCGGTGAGGTCAGCCGCCGCTGCGGGGTGCGGCCGTGGACACCGCGTCCGCGGCGGTCAATGGGATCTTCTCGAACATCGGCGGCTCGTCGGCGGGGAACAGCGCGGTGGGGCCGTAGAGCCAGTCCACGAACGAGTAGTCGTGGATGTCGCGGGCGCGCAGCAGGATGTTGCGGCGTTCGCGGTCGATTCCGTCCAGATGCCAGAGTTCGCCCCAGGCGCGGGAGGTGGTGACCACGCGTCGGCAGTGTTCGGGACGTACCGAGTTGTAGGCGTCCAGGACGGCCGCCCAGTCCAGCGACCCCTGGTCGCGGAGCCGGCGGACGTGTTCGGCCAGTACCCAGCCGTCTTCGATCGCCATGATCGCGCCCTGCGCCAGGTATTGCAGCGGGGGGTGCGCGGCGTCGCCGAGCAACGCGATCTTCCCGGACACCCAGTTCGGGATCGGGTCGCGGTCGTACATCCGCCACCATTTGTCGCGCCACAGGAACGGCAGCCCGGCCCGCACAGTCTCGGAGGTGTGCGCGAAGGCCGCGTCCAGTTCGTCGGGAGTACCCCAGTCAGGCTCTCCCGCAAGCGCTTTCGGTGATTCGAAGACGGCGACCTGGTTGAGTAGTTCGCCGCCGCGCAGGCCGTAGTGCACGAAGTGGCACCGCGGCCCGACGTTGACGACGACCTCGCTCAAATCCACCTCGGCCACGCGCGGCTCGGTCATCGGGACGGTGCCTCGGTAGGCGACATAGGCCGACGAGACCGGTTCGTCGTCGACGACCAGGGCGCGCGCCGTCGAGTGCAGGCCGTCGGCGGCGATCACCACGTCGGCTTGTTCGCTGTGGCCGTCGGCGAAGTCGACGCGGGCCCCGGTCGGGGTGTTCCGGTAACGCACCGCCTGCTGCCCGGTGACCAGATCGACGCCCGCGCTCAAGCAGGCCTGCACGAACATACGGTGCAGGTCGCTGCGGTGGATGACGAGATAGGGGTAGCCGTAGCGGTTCGCCAGGTCCCGCAGGTCCAGCCGGGTGAGTTCGGCGCCGTCGACGGCGTCGCGCATGACCATCGCGTCGGGGACGACGCCGAGCGCGGCGGCCTGGTCGAGCAGGCCGTAGTCGTCGAGGATGCGGGTGCAATTGGGCGCCAGCTGCAGACCCGCCCCGACCTCGCCGAACTCGGGCGCCTGCTCGAGGACCCGCACGGAGAGGTCTTGGCGGGCCAGTGCGAACGCCGCGGCGAGACCGCCGATCCCGCCGCCGATGATCAGTACGTCGGGACGAGTGTCCGCGTCGCTCATGACGATCAGTCCTTTCAGAGCCAGGGGCCGAGCGGGGGAGCGTCGGCCAGGGTGTGCGGTCGACCGGCCAGCCAGGCGGCGACCTGGGGTAGCGGTCCGTCGACCCCCGCGACCGCGCCGCGTTTGGCCGAGATGTCCGCCACGAGCGCGCGCAGGAAATCCGCGGGCAGGTCACCGAATCCGATGTCCAGGGCGAGGTCGACGGAGTGGACCCACACCTCGCGGGCGCGCATCCATGCCGTTTCGGTGGCGGGTACGGTCCGGCCCTGTGCGGTGACCACCTGCGCGGCCCACTGATCGTCGGTCAGCGCCCGCATGGCGGCGTCCAGGTCGTCGGCGGACCGGCCCAGCCAGGTGCGGAGTTCGTCGGCGGAGAGTGTCGTGCCGCGTGCGATGCCCGCGGCACGCTCCTCGGGCGAGGCGTACATGGGTGTCGGCGTGCCGGTGGCGGCCCAGTGCACCAGGTTTCGCAGGGCGTCGGCGTTGGCGGCGACGTGGGCGACCAGATGGCGGCGGTTCCAGCCGGGCAGGTGGGTCGGGGTGTCGAAGTCGGGGTCGGTGAGCCCGGCGACCGCGTCGGCGAACAGGGTCGTCCCGGCGGTCATCCAGCGGCGGGCGTCGGTGAACGTGCGTGTCATGGGGTCGCCACGATGCGGTTGGTGCAGGCGCCGATGCCGTCGATTTCGGTGACGACCGTTTCGCCGCCGCGCAGGTAGATCTTCGGTTCGCGGGCGTGCCCGACGCCGGCCGGTGTGCCGGTGGCGATCAGGTCGCCGGGGCGCAGGGTGATGACGGTGGAGATGTAGCGGACCAGGAACACCGGGTCGAACAGCAGGGTGCCGGTGTCGTCGCACTGCATCGTCTGCCCGTCCACGGTGGTGCGGACCCGCAGGCTGGGGCGGACGCCGCCCACCTCGTCGGGGGTGACCAGGTAGGGCCCGACCGGTGTGGAGGAGTCCCAGATCTTGCCCTGGGTCCATTCGATCGTGCGGAACTGCCAGTCCCGCACGGAGATGTCGTTCATGACCGTGAAACCGGCGATCGCGGCGGCGGCCTGCTGTTCGTCGGCGCGGCGCACCTGCGCGCCGACCACCACCACGAGTTCGACTTCCCAGTCCAGGGCGTCGGTCTCGGCCGGCTTGGCGATGTCGTCGGCCGCCCCGGTGAGGGTGTCGGCGTATTTCGGGAACAGGGTGGGATACGCCGGGAGTTCGCGGCCCATCTCGGTGATGTGGTTGGTGTAGTTGTGGCCGACACAGAGGATCTTCGACGGATTCGGCACGACCGGAGCGAAGTCCGCGCCGTCGAGGGGGTGGGCCGGGCCGGTGGCGCGCTGCGCGACCGATGGCCAGTCCGGGTCGGCCAGCAGGGCGCCGACGTCGGGTGCCCCGAGCTCGATGAGCCGGTCGCCGTCGAGCCGGACGGCGCGGGTGGCGGGGGTGTCGTCGGTGTCGAGGCGGATGGTGGCGAGCTTCATGTCAGGCGTCCTTGCGGAATCGGTTGAGGCGCAGTGCTTCGAAGATGGGCGCGTCGGTGAATCGGAAGAGGTCGAGTGCGCCGGAGTCGGAGTCGGTGGTTCCGGCCTCCGACCGCGCGGAGAACGGCTGCCAGGACGGCACCACGAACAGGTCACCCCGGGTGACCGACCAGCTGCGATCGCCGACGGTGACGGTGCCGGAGCCGTCGAAGACCTGGTAGACGCTCGATCCGGTTTCCCGCACCGGCGCGGTCTCGGCCCCGCGGATCACCCGGTGGAACTCCGCGCGCACCGTCGGCAGCACGTCGGACCCGTCGACGGGGTTGCTGAAACGCACCGCCGCGTGGCCGGGTTCCACCGTGCCGGTGTGTCCTTCCTTTTCCAGCGCGAGCTGTTCGGCGAGGGCACGGTCGGTGAATTCCCACTTGTAGGCCAGCAGGGGCGAGCCCGGGCCGGCATGGTCGACACCGATCGGGCGCAGTCCCGGGTGCGCCCAGAGGCGCTCGGAGCGCGACCGCTCGGGGGCGGCTCGCTCGATATCGGAGATCCGGTCGCGGCCGAACTCGAAGAACTGAGCGTCGGTCACATATTGGAACGGGATGTCGAGGCCGTCGATCCACGCCATCGGCTCGTCGGCGCGGTTGTGGTGGGCGTGCCAGTGCCAGCCCGCCTGCGGGAGGAAATCACCGCGGTTCATCGGCACCGGGTCGCCGCCGACCACGGTCCAGACACCCGACCCTTCGACGACGAACCGGAAGGCGTGCTGGCTGTGCCGGTGTTCGGGAGCGTCCTCCCCGGGCATCAGGTACTGGATGGCCGCCCACAGGGTCGGGGTCGCGAACGGACGCCCGCCCAGGCCGGGGTTGGCCAGTGCGATCGCCCGGCGCTCGCCGCCGCGACCGACCGGCACGAGCCGACCGGCCTGTTCGGCGAGGGCCAGCAGTCGCTCCCACTTCCACAGGTGGGCGACCGCGGACGAGTGCGGGTGCGGCGGCATCAGATCGCCGATCTCCGTCCACAGGGGGATCAGCAGTTCCCGTTCGAATCCGGCGTACAGGTCGCGCAGCTCGGGCGTGATCTCCGGTTGGTCGGGAGCGGCGACGGGGCGCAGCGCGACGGGCGTGGCGGCGTCGGCGGGGGCTGGAGTAGCGCTCATGCGGCTATCGTGAGGATGTTCCGGTGGGGAGAACACACTTTTCTGCTCTACAGAAGCGAGGTGCACGATGGGCCACCCGTTCAAGGCCCCGCCGGCCTATGCGATCACCAGCGTGGACAACGCGCTCCGGATCGCCGCGATGTTGCAGTTGGAGGGATCGCTGACGGTGTCGGAGGTGGCCGAGCGGATCGGCGTGGCCGCCTCGACCGCCCACCGGCTGCTGCGCATGCTGGTCTACCGGGACTTCGCGGTGCAGGACTCCGACCGTGCGTATCGGGTGGGTCCGTTGCTCGAGCTGGCCGCGCATTCCAGGTCGGCCGCCTCCCGGTTGCGCGCGGCCGCGCTGCCGGAGTTGCATCGGCTCGTCGACCAGCTGGGGGAGTCGGCGAATCTGGTGGTCCGCACCGCTGACACGGTGCGGTTCGTCGCCAGCGTGGAGTGCGCGCAGGCGCTGCGGGTGGGCAGTCGGGAGGGGATGGTCTTTCCGGCGCAGCGCACCTCGGGGGGTCTCGTCCTGCTCGCCGAGGTCGCCCCGTCCGAACTCGCGGCGCTCTACGCGCCCGAGCGCTTCGACGAGCGGCCGGAGCCGCCGCCCGATCTCGGGCAGTTGGCCGACGAGCTGGCGAAGATCCGCCGCAACGGCTTCGCCGTCAACGACGGCCGGTCGGAGCGCGGCGTCGTCGCGGTCGGCGTGGCGGTGCGGGACGGCAGTGGCACCGCGGTCGCGGCGCTGTCGGTGTCGATGCCCGCCGTCCGTTACGACAACCGATCGTTGCCGCGCTATGTGGCCGCGCTCCGGGCCGCGGCCGCGGGATTACGGCGCGAGCTGGGCTGATCGCGGTCACGACCGGCCGCGACGCTCGGCGACGATGCGCTGACCCATGACGGTGAGCGCGTCGGCGAGCTGTTCGAGGCGGTTCGTGAGCCCGTGCGATCGGTCGGCTTGCCAGGCGATGAAGGCGCCGTCGAAGCCCGCCATGCCGAAATGGTCGAGTTCGTCGGCGACCATTTGCGCGATGTCGGCGCCTTCGATCAGGAAGGCCTGGGCGATCATGCGGTGGAAGTGCCTGCGGCCGTCGTGGCGGACCTGGTCGATCATCGCGCCCACCTCGGCGTCGGCGGCTTCGGTGCTCATCAGCAGCATCAGGTGCAGTCGCAGGAAATCCGCCTTCGTCACGAAGACCTCTTCGGTGCGCCGGAGGAACCAGCCGAGACGTTCGCGGACGGTGCCGCCCTCCGGCGGTGCGGCCTGCGCCTGTTCCATGGCGCGGAAGAACTCGTAGGCCCCGTGCGCCATCACGGCCGAGAGCAGGCCGCTCTTGGAGTGGAAGTGGTGGTAGATCGCGCTTTTGGGTAGACCGGTCGCCGCGCTCAGCACCGAGATGCTGGTCGCGGCGTACCCGCGTTCGGCCATCAACCGTGAGGCCGCGTCGAGGATCTCCGCCCGCGAACGACGCCCACGCCGGTTACCGGCGGGTCGTTCGAGCACGGCGCGTTCGTGAGCGGTGTCCATGTGCGTCAGCCTAGGAGGGCGGTGCGGGCGGGTGCGGAGGGCCGCGGCCGATTCTGGTGTGCAGAAACTCGTGGCCGTGTCGGCGGTCACATGTGAGTCTGGCTCCGAAGAATGGAACGATCGGTACGAAAGTGGCCGATCGTCGACATCGGGAGACCCCATGAGTCAGGATTTCGACGCCGACGTCGCGATCATCGGATACGGACCCTCCGGCGTGATCGCCGCTCTCACGCTCGCCCGGCAAGACGTGTCGGTCATGGCCTTCGAGCGCGACCGCGACATCTACCCGCGGGCTCGTGCCGTCACGGTCAACGACTGGACGATGCGCATCTTCCAGCACCTCGGCATCGATGAACGCATCGACAAGGTGATCGATCCGCAGCGGATGCTGCGCTGGGTCACCTACGACGGCGAGGAGGTCATGCGGATCGAGCACCCGCCGAGCACCCTCGGCGCGGGGCGGCGCTTCTACAACATCTACCAGCCGACCATGGAGGCCGAACTACGCTCGGCCGCAGCCGAATACAGCGATCAGTTGACCGTGTGCTACGGCGCCGAGGTCACCGGTGTCGAGCAGGACGAGGACGGTGTGACGGTCACGGCCACCGATCCCGCCACCGGCCGCGCCCGCAGCTACCGCACCCGGTATGCGATCGGTGCCGACGGCGGTTCCTCGCGGACCCGAGGCTGGATCGGCGCGCGGCTCGACGGCGACACCGCCGACACCCTGTGGATCGTCGTCGACTGCGCGGTGCGGCGCCGGTGGCCCGACCGTGACGTGCTCACCTTCTGGACCGACCGCAAGCGCCCGGTGGTCGACATCGCGCTCTCCGGCGGCAACCATCGCTGGGAACTGCCGCTCATGCACGGCGAGACCGAGGCGGATTTCCCCACCGACGCCGAGGTCTGGCCGCTGCTCGAGGCGATCGGGGTGACCGAGGACGATGTCGCCATCCACCGGTACGCGTTCTACCGCCATCACGTGCGGATGGCCGACACCTGGCGCAACGGCCGCGTCTTCCTGGTGGGCGACGCCGCGCATCTGATGCCGCCGTGGGCGGGTGCGGGCATGCAGACCGGGATGCGCGACGCGCACAATCTGGGTTGGAAGCTCGGCCGGGTGCTGCGCGGTGTGCTGCCCGAGCAGTGGCTCGACACCTACGAAGCCGAGCGCCGACCCAATGCGGCGTTCTACACCGACCTCGCCGTGCAACTCGGCCGCGTCATCAAACAGGAAGCCACCCCCGCCGAGATCGAGGCGATGAACACGGTCCCAGAGGGTTTGGTGACACCCTACGAACCACCCCTGACCGCACCACCGACGCTGGCCGCCGGATGGCTCCGCGGCGAGATCGGCGACGCGAGCATCATCGGCCGCATGGTGCCCCAGCCGATCGTGGGGGACACCGCGGGCCGGATGACCCGCCTCGACGATCTGCTCGGCGACGGCTTCGTCCTGCTCGGCGACGACACCGATCCCGCCACCGTCCTGACCACCGAGGACAAGGCGGGCTGGGACGCACTCGGCGCCCGCTACGTCGCCATCCGCCCGCGCACCGTGCACACCCGTGGGCCGGACGACCTCGTCGATCTCGACGACGTGCTGCGTCCCTGGCTCCAGCGGTACGGCGCCCGCGTCGTCGCCGTCCGGCCCGACCGCTTCGTCGCGGCCGACGACGTGCACGGCCTCACCGTCCCGTCGTGCTGAACCCCCGTGCCGACACCCCGCGCTGACACCTACCGACAGGAGCTTCCGATGTCCGGAGTGAAAGAACTCGCCTACGTCGTCTACGAGGCGAGCGACCTCGCCGCCTGGCGGCACTTCGCCTGCGATCTGCTCGGCATGCAGCTCGCCGAGGAGACGACCGACGCCCTCGTCCTGCGCACCGACGAACGGGCCTTCCGCTGGCGCATCGAGCGCGGCGCGGCGGACGATCTGCTGGTATCCGGCTACGAAGTCGATTCGGACGCCGCGCTCGATCGCCTCGTCGAGCGGCTGCGGGCGGCCGGTGCGCCGGTCGCCGAGGGCGATGCCGAACTGGCCGCCGCCCGCCGCGTCGACCGCATCGTGCTCACCGCCGACCCGATGGGCAACCACATCGAACTGGTGACCGGCTTCGCCGACGCGGCCACCCCGTTCCACTCCGCGGTGCTGCTCGGCTCGTTCGTCACCGGAACCGGCGGCGCCGGTCATCACGTGCTGCTCGCGCGCGGGGTGCCGCGCCCGGAGTACATGGCGTTCTACGAGGGCGTGCTGGGGTTCCGGGTCAGCGACACCATCGTCGAGGAACTCGCGCCCGGCGTGTACGCGGATCTGATCTTCCTGCACTGCAATCCGCGCCACCACTCGGTCGCGTTCGGGGAGATGCCGCACCCGAAGCGAATTCACCACTTCATGCTCGAGGTCGACGACATCCGCGATGTGGGCATGGCCTACGACCGCTGTCTCGACGCCGCGCAGCCGTTCGAGATGACCTTGGGCATGCACCCCAACGACAACATGTTCAGCTTCTACGTCCGCACGCCGTCGGGGTTCAGCATCGAATACGGCTGGGGCGGGCTGCTGATCGACGACGCCACCTGGCAGGTGCGCACGCTCGACCGGCTGCACAGCTGGGGACACCGCGCCCCCGAAGTCGTCCACGAACTGCTCGGCCGCGCGCCGTCGACGAACATCCGCCACGAGGAGAGGGCCCACTGATGACGATCACCCAGGAGTCGGCGGCCCGCACGGTCACCACCCGTGACTGGACGCTGCGGTATTACGAAGCCGGACCGGCCGATGCCCGGCCGATCGTGCTGCTGCACGGCAGCGGTCCGGGGGCGACCGGCTGGTCCAACTTCGCCGGCAACATTCCCGCCCTGGCCGAACGCTTCCACGTCTACGCGGTCGACATGCCCGGCTGGGGCGAGTCCGACGCGGTCACCGTCGACCAGCTCGACCACCCCGCCGCGGCCGTGCAGTTCCTGGACGCGGTCGGCATCGAGCAGGCCGCCTTCGTCGGTAATTCGATGGGCGGACACACCGCGCTGCGGCTGGCGATCGACCATCCCGAGCGGGTGAGCCATCTCGTCACGATGGGTCCGCCGATCGGGACGATGCCGACGCTGTTCGGCGCGGGCGATGGCCCGTCGGAGGGGTTGAAGGTGCTGATCGCGGCCTATCGGGATCCCTCCCCGGAGAACATGCGCCGCCTGGTGGAGGTGATGACCTTCGACAAGGCGCGCTTCGCCACCCCCGAGCTGGTCCGGGCCCGTTCCGACGCCGCGCTGGCGCGTCCCGAGCACCTGCGCAACTACGTGGCGGGTTTGCCCGCCGGTGCCCCGATTCCGCACTGGGTCGACCGGTCGAAGCTGGCCGACATCGCCGCGCCCACCCTGCTCATCCATGGCAAGGACGACCGCGTGGTGTCCTACGAGAACACCCTGTTCCTGCTGGCGCACATCCCCGACAGCCGGGCGGTGCTGCTCAATCGCTGCGGCCACTGGGCCATGATCGAACACGCCGCGGAGTTCAACCGGCTCGTCGCCGACTTCGTCTCCGGCAACTGAACATTCGCCATCCGCGGCTCGCGGGGCGCCTCGATGCGCCTCGCGAGCCGACGGGTGTGCCGCTTGTTCGCCCGCACCGGTATCGGCGCCCGACACGCCGGGGCCCACCGCGAATTCGCGGTGGGCCCCGGCGTTTTCGGTCTCAGGCGGTGGTGCCGGCCAGCAGGTCGAGGGCGATGTCGACGATGAGGTCTTCCTGGCCGCCGACCAACCCGCGGCGGCCGACTTCGAGCAGGATGGTGCGGGTGTCCAGTCCGTAGCGTCGGGCCGCGGCTTCGGCGTGCCGCAGGAACGACGAGTACACCCCGGCGTAGCCGAGGGTCAGGGTTTCGCGGTCCACCCGCACCGGCCGGTCCTGCAGCGGGCGCACCAGGTCGTCGGCGGCGTCCTGCAGGGCGAACAGATCGCAGGAGTGTTTCCAGCCGTACAGGTCGGCGACGGCGACGAACGGTTCGATCGGGCAGTTGCCCGCTCCCGCACCGTGCCCGGCCAGCGAGGCGTCGACGCGGGTGACGCCCTCCTCGACGGCGACCACCGAATTCGCGACGGCCAGCGACAGGTTCTCGTGGGCGTGGATGCCGATCTCGGTGGCGGGATCGAGGACGCGTCGGTAGGCGCGCACCCGGTCGCGGACGCCGTCCATGGTCAGCCGTCCGCCGGAATCGGTGACGTAGACGCAGTGCGCGCCATAGCTTTCCATCAGCTCGGCCTGTTCGGCGAGCTGCTCGGCCTCGGCCATGTGCGACATCATCAAGAATCCGGAGACGTCCATGCCGAGCTCGCGGGCGGTGGCGATGTGCTGGGCGGAGACGTCGGCTTCGGTGCAGTGCGTGGCGATACGCACCGACCGCACGCCGAGCCGGTAGGCCTGTTCGAGGTGGGCGATGGTGCCGATGCCGGGCAGGAGCAGGGTGGTCAACCGGGCGTGGGTCAGGTTGTCGGCCGCGGCCTCGATCCATTCCCAGTCGGTGTTGCTGCCGGGGCCGTAGTTGAGGCTGCCGCCGGCGAGCCCGTCACCGTGGGCGACCTCGATGGCGTCCACGCCGGCCGCGTCGAGCGCGGCCACGATGCGGCCCACGTCCTCGGGGGTGATGCGGTGGCGGACGGCGTGCATGCCGTCGCGGAGGGTGACGTCCTGGATGAACAGTCGGGTGGTCATCGGGTGGCTCCCTGGTCGGCCGGTGCGGCGGTGACGGTCGCGGCGATCGATTCGGCGTATCGCAGCGCCGCGGAGGTCATGATGTCGAGGTTTCCGGCGTAGGCGGGCAGGTAGTGGGCCGCGCCTTCCACTTCGAGGAACACACTGACCTGGTGGGTGGGCGCGGGTCCGCCGTCGGCGGCGAGGGTGTGCACGGGCTGGTCGGGCGGGATCTCGGTGATCTGGATCTGTTGCTTGAGCCGGTAGCCGGGGACGTAGCCGGCGACGCGGGCGACCATCTCCTCGATGGACTCGCGGATCGCGCTCCTGGTGGCGGGATCGGGGGCGGTGGCCAAGCACAGCACGGTGTCGCGCATGATCAGCGGCGGTTCGGCCGGGTTGAGGATGATGATCGCCTTGCCGCGGCGGGCGCCGCCCACGGTTTCGACGGCGTGCGCGGTGGTTTCGGTGAACTCGTCGATGTTGGCCCGCGTGCCCGGTCCGGCCGATTTCGAGGCGATGGAGGCGACGATCTCGGCGTAGGCCACCGGCGCCACGCGCGAGACCGCGGCGACGATCGGGATGGTGGCCTGCCCGCCGCAGGTGACCATGTTGACGTTGGGGGCATCCCGGTGTTCGTCCACATTGATCGCGGGCACGACGAACGGGCCGAGCGCCGCGGGGGTGAGGTCGATGAGACGTTTACCCAGCGGTTGCAGGAGGGCCGCGTTCACGGCGTGAGCCCTGGCCGAGGTGGCGTCGAAGATCACCTCGATGTCGGCGAAGCCCGGCAGTGCCAGCAGGCCCTCGACGCCGTCGGAGGTGGTGGGCACGCCAAGCCGCCGGGCGCGGGCGAGGCCGTCGGAGTCGGGGTCGATGCCGACCATCGCGCCCATCTCCAGAACGCGCGAGTGCCGGATGACCTTGATCATCAGATCGGTGCCGATGTTGCCCGAGCCGATGACCGCGACTTTCACGGTGGTGGGGTCGCTCACGTGGTTCACTCCTGTGCGAAGCGGGCGGTCACCGAGCCGAGGCCGGTGATGTGGGCGGTGACGGTGGCCGGGGCGGTGATCGCCGCCATCGGACCCAGGGCACCGGACAGGATCACCTGACCGGCGCGCAGCGGCTGGCCGAACTCGCGGGCGGTGCGGGCCAGCCAGGTCAGGGCGTGCAACGGGTCGCCGAGACAGGCGGCGCCGGTGCCGGTGGACACCTCGACGCCGTCGATCGACATGGTCATCTGCGCCGCCACCGGCTCGAACTCGGCGAGGCTCAGCTGCCGGGAGCCGAGGACGAACAGTCCGCTGGAGCCGTTGTCGGCGACCGTGTCGCCGAAGGTGATGTCCCAGTCGGCGATTCGGCTGTCGACGATCTCGAGCGCGGCCACGGCGTGGTCGACGGCGGCGCGCACCTGCGCGTGATCGAGGGCACCGTCGGTCAGGTCATGGGCCAGGACGAACGCGATCTCGGCTTCGGCCTTGGGTTGCAGCAGGCGGTCGGCGGGGATCGGGGTGTCCTGCTCGAACCGCATGTCGTCGAACAGGACACCGAAATCGGGCTGGTCGACACCGAGCTGCTGCTGGACCGCCGGGGAGGTCAGGCCGATCTTGCGGCCGACGATCCTGGCGCCGGCCGCGAGCCGTTCGGCCGTCGCTCGTTCCTGCACCGCGTAGGCGGCCCGCACGTCGTCGGTGCCGATCAGGTCGCGCACCGGCGCGCAGGGGACGCGGGTGCGGGCGGCGGTGGCGAGCCGTTCGGCGGCGGCGGTCGTCGCCGCGACGGTTCGTTCATCGAGTTGCGAGGGTGGCATTCGTTGTCCCCGGGTCGTCACGAAATGGTCGTTTGCCACTGTTCCGCCGCGCCGGAGTGGCAGGCCAGCATTTCGTTCCGCTGACCGGAACGCGGCGGGGTAGGCTCGGTCGGGTGAGCGAGGCCGGAGAACGAGTGGACGGGCCGGACGCGCCCGGGCGCACCGGGGTCGCGCCGACCGTGTTGGGCAAGGTGATGGCCGTGCTCGAGGCGTTCTCGATCGATGACGGCGTGCTGAGCCTGGCCGAGATCGCCCGGCGCACCGGGCTCGCCAAGGGCACCCTGCACCGCATTCTCGCGGACCTGGTTGCCGTGCGGCTGCTGGAGCGCACCGGCCGCGGCTACCGGCTGGGCGGGTACCTGTTCGAGCTCGGCATGCGCGCGTCGGTGGAACGCAGCCTGCTCGAGGTCGCGATTCCGTTTCTCGAGGACCTGAACGCCCGCGTCAACGAGACCGTGCATCTGGGCGTCCTCGACGGGACCGACGTGGTCTACCTGACCAAGATCGGTGGTCGTCGCCAGGCCAGCGCGCCGTCCCGGATCGGCGGCCGCATGCCCGCGCACTGCACCGCGATCGGAAAAACGCTGCTGGCCAACGCCGACCGGGCGCTGCGCGACCGGGTGGTGACCGGTCCGTTGGTCGCCCAGACCCCGCGGACGATCGTGCAGCCGGGCACCCTGCGCAGGCACCTCGACCGGATCGCGGCCGAGGGGGTGGCCTACGAATACGAGGAATCGGCGCCGGGGCTGGTGTGCGTGGCGGCCCCGGTGCGGGAGGCCGACCGGGTGGTGGCGGCGATCAGTATCGCGGGCGCCTCGCACCGATTCCACCCGGAGAGCCATGTCGCCGCGGTCCGGGCGGCCGCCGACGGAATCGGTGCCACCCTGACCCGGCGTGCGCGGATGGCGTTGCGGGACACGCGGTGACGGGCGGTCCCCGGCGCTGGTGGGTGCCGCTCGATCAGTCCGCGGGCCAGGGAACGGTCGCCTGGAGCACCGCTTCCTCGAGCGCCTCGGTGCGCCAGGCGGTGACCTGCGGGTATTCGGGGTCGGCGACCATGCGGGAGAACGCCTCGCGGGAGGGGTAGCGCACGATCAGCACCGCGTCCCAGCTCTGCCCCTCCTCGGCGACCAGCACGCTCGACCCGTCGCCGGCATACAGCACCTCGGCGCCGTAGCGGGGCAGGAACGTCTCGCGCAGCGCGTCGGCGTAGCGGGCGTAGCTCTCCCGCCCGCCCTCGGCGAAGCGCAGCAGGTTCAGCATGACCACCGGACCACCGGGGTCCTCGGCGAGGTAGCGCTTGATGTCTCTGCCGCGGGGATCGACTGCCATGGGCCCGAGTCTGGCACACCCGTAGCCCGGCAGCGGGCCAGACGCCGTGCACGGCGATGCGGAATCGTTGTCGACGGTGGCCGCTCGAAGTCGCGCTCGGTGCGTCCACCGGGACGTGTGGCCTGTGCCGTGCGGCGTGCGAAAGCCGGAGTCCGCGAAGGGGTCTAGCGTTCGGTGGTGGAATCGAGGTTCGCGACGAGGCCGTCGACGATGGCGCGGATGGCCTTGTCGGTGTCGTAGGCCGCGACGGCGGTTGTCCACTGCGGCAGCAGGGCGACCACCGAGGGGAAGTCGTCGAGCAGGTCCGGGGCGGCCGATTCGGTCCAGTGCGGCGGTGCCTCGCCGCGGGCGACGGCGGCGTTCCGGTCGTGCGCGGCGCGGCGGGCGGTGAGTTCACCGAGGGTGAAGCGCCACAGCACCGAGTAGAAGTACACCGCGTCGGTCTCGGTGGCGCCGAGCGCTCGCGCGGCGCCGACGAATTCGTCGAGGATCCACATCGCGGCCCGGCCGTAGGTCTCGCCGCGGACGAGGATGTCGACCACCCAGGGCAATTCGTGCAGGGTGTCGATGAGGTAGCCGACGATCGCGACCAGCCGGTCGGTGGGGTCGGCGGGAAGGTCCGGCTTCCGGAGATCGTCCGCGCGGGCGTCGAGAACGGCGAAGAACAGCGCGCCCTTGGTGGGGAAGTGGTGGTAGATCGCGGCCGTGCTGACCTCGAGCTGGGCGGCGAGACGCCGCATGCTGAAGTTCGCCGCACCGTCGGTGCTGAGCATGCGGTCGGTGGCGGCCAGGATCGTCTCGCGGTCGAGGCGGACCGGTCGGCCGCGGCGGCGGGGCGCTGGGTTCGGCACGGTCGTCCATTCTGCGTGCCGGAGTCTCGACAGTGGGGGTCGGGGTGTGTCGGCGGTAATCACAGCACGCGTCCGGAGAAGGCAGCGCGCATCCGGTGTGCCGCGGTGGCTGCGACGCCCGAGGGTGTCTCGACTCGGGTGGTCTCCGTGAGATCTGCTGCCGCACCGTGTTTCGGGAGGTGGCGGCTGTCGATTCTTCGGCCGCCCGCCGAGGGTCGGAGTGTGTTACAGTGCCCGCGTTCGCTAATGACAATCGTTTTCATGAAATGGTTGTCGGAAGGGTTGGAGCTTCTCGTGGATGATGGGCAGGAGCGGTGACGATGGGTGGTACCGCAGCAGCGCTCCGAACGGACGAGGCCACACCGCCACCATCGGCATCCGCGGAGGCGACCGCGGTGTCCCCCGGTAGCGCGCTGTTCCGGCTGACCGAGCCGGTCCGCGGACGGCTGACCGCGTCGCTGGCCATCGCCGCACTGGGTGGCGCGGCCGGGGTGACCGGGTTCGTGGGAACGGCACTGGCGCTGGGGGAGTTGTTCGACGCCGACACGCGGACCGGCACCGTGGTGGCCTTCCTGGTGTTGGCCGCGGCCGGCTTCCTCGCCCGATTCGCCCTGCGTGCCTGGTCGTTCCTGCTCTCGCATCTGGCATCGTTCGACCTCGAGCAGCGTCTGCGCAGCGATCTGGCCGCACACCTGGGCCGGATGCCGTTGGGGGAGGCGCAGCGCTTGGGCTCCGGCGCGGTGAAGAAGATCGTGCAGGACGACGTGCGCGGCCTGCACATGGCGGTCGCCGACGCCGTGCCGCTGGCCGGGTTCACCCTGGCCCAGCCCGTCGCGGCGCTGGTGGCGCTGGGCCTGGTGGACTGGCGGCTGCTGCTGGCGGTCGCGCTGTTCCTGCCGGTGGTGTTCGTCGGGATGCAGCTCAGCCTGCGCGACTACGTCGAGACCCGCCGCCGCTACGACGAGGCCAACGAGGCCATCAACGCGGCCACGGTGGAGTTCGTGCAGGGCATGCCGGTGGTGCGGACCTTCGACGACGGCACGGTCTCGTTCCGGCGCTTCGTCGACCGGGTGCGGCAGTTCAACGTCGCGACCACCAACTGGCAGAACAACAACCGCAGCGCGATGATCTTCGCCAACCTGACGGTCGCGCCGCTGCCGACCATCGTGATCGTGACCGCGGTCGGCATCTGGCTCACCTCGACCGGGTCGATGTCGCCCGCGCAACTGATCGCCGCGATCCTCATCGGCACCCTCCCGGTGGAATCGGTGGTCCCGTTGATGAACCTGTCCAACCTGCTCAACGACTCCAAGGCAGGCGCCGCCCGCATCGTCGAACTGCTCGACATCGAGCCGCTGCGGGAGCCTGCGGACCCGCAGACTCCGGCCGACGGATCCATCGAATTCCGTTCCGTCCGTTTCTCGTACCCGGGAGCGGACCGGCCCGCGCTGGACGGGGTGGACCTGACGATCCCGAGCGGCAGCGTGTGCGCGCTGGTCGGATCGTCCGGCTCGGGCAAATCGACGGTCGCCCGGCTCATCCCGCGGTTCTGGGACGTCGATTCCGGGCAGGTCCTCGTCGGCGGGGTGGACGTTCGGCAGATCGCGTCGCAGGACCTGCTCGCCACCCTGGCGATGGTGTTCCAGGAGCCGTTCCTGCTCTCCGACACCGTGGCCGAGAACATCCGGCTGGCCCGGCCGTCGGCCACCGACGCCGAGGTCGAGGCCGCCGCACGGGCCGCCCACGCCCACGACTTCATCGTCTCGGAACTGCCGCGCGGCTACGACACCCCGGTCGGTGAGCGGGGCGCCCGGCTCTCCGGCGGGCAGCGCCAGCGCATCACCATCGCGCGTGCCCTGCTCGCGGACGCGCCGATCGTCGTCCTCGACGAGGCGACCTCCTTCGCCGACCCGGAGAACGAAGCGGCGATCCAGGACGCGATCGCCGAACTCACCCGCGGTCGCACCGTGCTGGTGGTGGCGCACCGGCTGTCCACGATCGTCGACGCCGACCGCATCGTGGTGCTGGAATCCGGCCGGGTCGCCGAATCCGGCACGCACACCGAACTGCTCGCCGCCGGCGGGCGCTATGCCCGGCTCTGGGAACACCACGAGCGCGCCCGCGGATGGGGTCTCGGCAGCTCGACCAAGGAGGCCATGCGCCGATGAGGAGAATTCTGCGGCTGATGCTGCTCGCCGCCGGGGACTACCGCGACGAGTTCCGCCGTACCCTGTGGTGCGCGCTGCTCGGGTCGATCGTGCAGGCGCTCGCCTACGCCACGTTGATCCCGATCCTGTACGAGCTGAGCAGGCCGGAGGTCGACATCACCGCCGCTTGGACCTGGTTCGGCGTGCTGGTGGCCTGCTGGGTGGTCCAGGCGGGTCTGCACTACGGGCAGCTGCGGTTCGAGTTCGGGCGGTGGGCCGACGTGCTCGCCGCCACCCGGTTGCGGCTCGGCGACAAGCTGCGGACCATGCCGCAGGCCGACCTGGAGCGCCGCGCCGCCGGTGACCTCACCACCGTCATGGGCAGCAACGTCGCCAACGCGACGATGAGCTCGTCCGGGATGGCGTTGCTGTTCATCCAGATGGTGACCGTCCCGGCGGTGATCGGCGTGCTCATCCTCGCCGTCGACTGGCGGCTGGGTCTGGTGCTCGCGGCCTCGCTGCCGTTCGCGGTGTTGTTCGTCCGGCGCATCCAGCAGATCACCGGCGCGGGCGCGCGCCGGACCGACGCGGCCGACGCCGCGGCCGCGAGCCGGGTGGTCGAGTACGTGCAGGGCCTGCCGGTGCTGCGCGCCACCGGGCAGGTCGGCAGCGCGTCCCGGCGCCTGGTCGAGACGTTGGAGGAGCAGAACGCGGCGATGTCGGCGATGCAGAAGCGGCTGACCTGGCCGGGCCTGCTGGCCGCCGGGGTGGTGCAATTGTGTCTGGTCGCGATGGTCGCGCTCGGCGCGGCGCTGGTGCTCGAGCTGCGGATGTCGGCGGCGCTGCTGATCGCCGTGGTCGCCGCCGCCGTGCGATTCGCCGAGCCCATGTCGACGATGGCCAACTTGTCGGCCATCTTCGAGATCACCGACTCGGCGCTGGAACGCGTCGGTGCCGTGCTCGACGCCCCGGCGTTGCCGGTCGGTGACTCGCGGGCGCGCATCACCGGCCACGACCTCGCCGTCGAGGATGTGCACTTCGCCTATCCGGACGGCGCCCCGGTGCTGCGCGGGGTGTCGTTCACCGCTCCCGCCCGCTCGCTGACGGCCCTGGTCGGCCCGTCGGGATCCGGCAAGACGACGGTGACCAGGATGCTGACCCGGTACGCGGACCCCGACGCGGGCAGCATCCGGATCGGAGGCGTCGATCTGCGCGAACTCGACCCGGTCGAGATCTACCGCAACATCGCGGTGGTCTTCCAGGACGTGTACCTCTTCGACGACACCATCCGGGCGAACATCGCGATGGCCGCCCCGGGCGCCACGCAGGAGCAGATCGAGGCCGCGGCCCGCGCGGCCAACGTGCACACCTTCGTGACCCGGCTGCCGCACGGCTACGACACCCGGGTCGGCGAGATCGGCGGCGCACTGTCCGGCGGTGAGCGCCAGCGTATTTCGATCGCCCGCGCGATCCTCAAGGACGCGCCGATCGTCCTGCTGGACGAGCCGACCGCCGCGCTGGACACCGAGAGCGAGGTGGCCGTGCAGGAGGCCATCGACGCACTGGTCGCGGAGAAGACCGTCGTCGTGATCGCGCACCGGCTCTCCACCGTGGTGGCCGCGGACCAGATCCTGGTGCTCGAGGACGGGGTGGTGGCCGAGCGCGGCACCCACGAGGAGCTGCTGGCGCGGCAGGGGCGCTACCACGCCATGTGGGCGGCGCAGACCCGCGCCCGGCACTGGCGGGTCACCGCGTCCGTCTAGGTTGTGCCGCCTCGGCGCGCGTCGCATCCGGCATCACCGCGGTCGAATCGACCGCACCGACGCCGCCACCGATATCGGCGCGGACGGCACCCGCACCGACGCGCTCGCCCGCCGGGACGCGCTGCGGCTCGAGCATTCGGTGATCACCGACGCGGCCGATGCCGCCGCGGGCAAGAACCGGGGTGGTTACGGCCGACAGCTGAGGTCGGAGTTGAAGATCCTGTCCGCACCGGGCACAGGTGAGAGCGCACAACGCACACCACACAACCGGGTGCGGATCCGTTACGGCGAGGGCGGGAACGGGGTACTCCCCTGAATTCGCTGCGCTCCGGGGAGGTCTCACGAACTCATCGAGCTGTCGTATCGGCCATATTCGAAACGACCGGCTCCTTGGGGCGAGGCAGCAACGGCGCCGGTCGCGTCCGCTGTCCAGCACCGGTCACCGCATCGGGCGGGGCCGGAATCGACAGTGCTCCCGGCGGATCGGTTCGGGGCACTGTTGCGCAGTGCGGCGCCGGTCAGCCGGGCGCCGGGGCATCGCCGGGCCGGGCCGGTACGAGGTACGGGGCGATGCAGGCGAGTTTCTCGCACGTCTCCTCGTGTTCGCGGGCGGGGGTGGAGCCGGTGACCACCCCGGCTCCGGCACGCAGCCAGGCCCGGCCCGCCCGTTGGTAGACCGCGCGCAACACCAGTGCGGCGTCGAGCGTTCCGATGCTGTCGGCGCGCAGGACCGTGCCGCTGTAGAGACCGCGGGTGCCCGGCTCGAGCTCGTCGAGGGCGGTGCAGGCGGCCGCCTTGGGGATGCCGGAGGCGGTGATGGCGGGGTGGACCGCCGCCAGGGCGTCCCAGCCGGTACGCCCGACCGGCAGCAGGGTCTCCACCCGGGAGGCGAGATGCTGGACGCTGCCCCGCTCCTTGACGGTGAGGAATTCGCTGACCCGCGTGCCGGTGCCGACGGCGGCCAGCTCGCGGTAGGCCAGTCGCACCGAGGTCGCGTGCTCGTAGACCTCTTTCGGATCGGTGAGCAGTTCGTCGCGGAGGGCTCGGTCGCGCTCGGCGTCGCCGGTTCTGGCCCGGGTGCCCGCCAGCGGCTGGGTCGCCGCCAGCCCCGTTCCGTCGGCCTCGAGGACGGTTTCGGGGCTGACGCCCGCGGCCTGCCAGCCGCCGAGGTCGAGCAGGAACGAGCGGGCCGGGGTGTTGGCTCGGCGCAACGCCGCGTAGGTGGCGGGCAGGTCCACCGTGAACGGCACCTCCACCCGGCGCGACACGATCACCTTCTGGAACTCGCCGTCGGCGATCCGGTCCAGGGCGTCGCGCACCCGCCGCAGGTAGGCGTGGTCGAGCCCGTCCACCGGCACCGGTGTCGGCGGGGGCGCGGCCGGGGGATCGGGCAGGTCGAGTTCGAACGGAGCGCCCCAGCTGCGGACGTGCACCGTGGTCGCGGTGATCTCGAGTTCCACCCCGGGCACCATGAGGTGGGCCAGGACGTCGTCCGGTGCGGCGGCCCGCGGGCGGTGGAGCTCGAAGCCGGCCCAGCCGTAGGCGCGCCACCGGGGCATCGGCGCCCGATCCAGCGCGGCGCGGATCTGTGCCCACGGGCTGCCCGACCAGGTCTCGGTGTGCGCACCGCCGAGCGTGCAGTGCAGCCGGCCCGGCCGGACGGTCACCGAGCCGACCGGGTTGCCCGCGACGTACCAGCGTCCCGGTTGTTCGTAGACGACGTAGTCGGTGAGCTGTCCGGAGGCTGCGATCGCGGCCGCCAGCGCGATCGGGTCACCGGTGTGCCCGCGCACCGTGTGGGTGTAGTCGGCGCCGAGGACGGCGGGCTGGTTCATCGAAGCTCCCATCGGCGTCATCGTGGTCTTCATCGGCGTGGTCTTCATCGGCGCGCGGTCAGGCGAAGGCTTCGGTGATCCACCGCGGGGCGTCGGTGCGTGACCATCGCAGGAACTCCATCGCGGTGTCCTGGCCGACGTCGACGTACTTCATCTCGGGATTGCCGTGCGGCAGGTAGCCGGGGAAGAACCGTTCCCGGTTGATGGTCTCGATGATCGCCGCCGCGGCGTCGGCGGGGGTCAGCTCGCCGCGCTCGACCGCCCGGCAGGTTTCGCGGGCGTCGCTCAGCAGGCCGCGCACGGTGGTGGCCAGGGCGAAATCGCCCCGCTCCAGGGTGCGGAACACCTGATCGTCGCGGCTGGTGACGTAGCGGGACAGTGCGTGTTCCAGGGCGGCGTCGGAATAGAAGCTGTAGGTGTGCCAGACCCGGAAGATCGCGTCCCACAACGGGTAGTCGCGGAAGCCGACGTAGGAGCAGTACGCGAGATCGTCGTGGACGTCGAACATGCGCTGTTGCACCGCGTCGAGCCCGTCGAAGCGCGCGGTCGACCAGTCCTTGTCGCGCGCGGCCTCGATGATCCGCCAGGCCAGGGCGTTCACGGTCTGGAAAGAGTTCGCCAGCCCGCGGGAGAACAGGGCGTCGATCGCGCCCGCGGATTGGGCGGTGAGGCAGAAGCGCTCGCCGACGGTGCCGGTCGCGGAGTACTGCAGCCGCCCGGTGCTCACCCACGGCCGGACGGCCGCGGCGTCGCGGAACTGGCGCGCGACGGCCGGGAAGCGGTCGAGGAAGGCACGGAACTCCTGCTCCGGGGCGGGACGGTCGTCGTCGACGGCGTCCCCGGTGAGGGTGAGCCCCACGCTGCACAGCGGGTTCAGTGAGCGGTCGTTGTTGTCGAACGGGATCACCCACAGCCAGCCCCCGTCGAAGACGTGGTGCAGGGTGCCGTTGTGCCACCGGGTGGGCGGGTCGTAGGCGACCGGTGCGACGTCGTCGAACGGCTGCACGCCGATCATGTGGGTGAACAGTGAGCGCGAGCGCGTCCGGGCGCGGGTGGGCTGCTCGCGCAGCCCGAAGCGCTCGGCCAGGACCGAGCGGAAGCCGGTGGCGTCGACCAGGTACTCGGCGGTGAAGGTCTCGCCCGCGGCGGTGCCGAGCTCGACACCGCGGCCGGTGTCGATCGCGATGTCGGTGACCCGGGTGTTGGACCGGGCGGTGGCGCCGTAGCGGACGGCGAGATGGAAGACGTAGGCGTCGATGTCCTGGCGGAACCAATGGGCTTCGGCGCCGCGGTAACCGGAGGACAACACGACCTGGTTGGCCTTGCCGGGGTCGCTGGGCTCGCCCTGCTCGTGGTAGACGAAGCCGAAGTTCTGTTTCCGGCCGCAGGTGCGGGCCACCTGTTCGGCGGTGCCCTCGAAGGTGGCCAGCGCACGCAGTTCGGGGACGTCGTAGCGCTCGGCCAGGATCCGCATGGTCGTGGTCGCGTGCGGGATGGTGGATTCGCCGACCACGAAGCGTGGATGCACGCCCGCGTCGAGGAGCAGGACCCGCAGGTCGTGACGGGCCAGAATGGTGGCCAGGGTGCTGCCCGCGATGCCGGCACCGAGGATGGCGACGTCGTAGCGGGTGTCGATCGGGGATGTCATGGTCGAACTCCTTGTGCGGGTGGTGCTTTCGGTGCCCCGGGTGCGGCACGCGGGGTCAGGGGGTGTCCGGGTCGGGCCGGACCGGCAGTCGGCGCAGGCTGCGCAGTCCCATGCCGGGACGCCAGCGCGGCGCGGCCGGGTCGACGGCGAGCCGCAGCCGGGGCCAGCGCGCGACGAGGACGGTGAGCGCGACGGCGACCTCGGTGCGCGCCAGCGCGGCGCCCATGCAGGTGTGGATGCCGCCGCTGAAGCCCAGATGCGGCCGGGGCGGGCGGTGGATGTCGAAACGGTGTGGATCGGGAACGTGCGCGGGGTCGCGGTTGGCGGCGGCGGGAAACACCAGGACGCGGTCGCCGCGCGCGATGCGCCGGTCGCCCAGCCGCAGCGGTTCGCGCGCCAGGCGCATCGTCGCCGACTCCACCGGGCCCCAGTAGCGCATGGTCTCCTCCACCGCCGCCGCGGCCAGCCCTGGATCGTCCCGCAGCGCCGCCCATTGGTCCGGATGGGTGAGCAGGGACAGCACGGCGCTGGCGAGCAGACTGGCCGAGGTCTCGAACCCCGCCGCCACCAGCAACCCGACCATGGCGCGCAGTTCCTCGTCCGACAGCGCGTCCCGCCCGGACTCGGGGTGGGCCAGCCTGCTGACCAGATCGTCACCGGGGCTGTTCCGCTTGAGCACGACGAGATCGCGGGTGTAGGTGTCGAGCCGTTCGCGCAGGACGGGATCGGGGCCGGAGAGCGGGGTCGAGGCGGCGGCGGCCCGGACGGCGAGGTCGTGCAGGCCGGGATGCCATGCCTCGGGGAAGCCGAGGATCTCGCCGAGCACCGTCAGGGACAGCGGATAGGCGTAGGAGTGCAGCAGATCCACGGTGCCGTCGCCCCGGTCGGCCGTCTGCTGCGCGCGGTCGAGCAATCGCTCGGCATGCCGGACGACCGCGGGCCGCAGGGCGGCCACCGATCGGGGGGTGAACGCCCGCTGCGCCGCCCGCCGCAGCCGGGTGTGCTCCGGCGGGTCGGACAGCAGCATGGTGTTCGGCGGGTCCGGGATCTGCGCGCGCGCCCGGGCGGTGCGCTGGGCGGGGGTCAGCAGGGCGCGCGGGTTGTTCGCCAGCCGGGCGTCGCGCAGCGCGGCGTCGGCGGCGGCGTAGCCGAGGACCATCCAGAAACCGCGGCCCGGTTGGTGCGGGAGTTCGGCGTAGACGACCGGTGACCGTGCGCGCAGCTCGTCGTAGACGCGGTGCGCCCGTTCGTGGAAGTCCTCGGCCAGCAGGTCGACCACGATCGGCCGGGGTGTGTCGAGCATGGGTGCGTTGTCCGTTCAGACCGGCATGACCTCAGACCGGCATGGCCTCGAGGAGCGAATACGAGGTGGGAAAGACGGTCGGGTGCGCGGCGACGACCGCGAAACCGGCGCGGCGACAGAGCCGTTCGTACTCGGCGCGGGTGCGCTCCTGCCCGCCCATGTTGACGAGCATGCTGATGTCGGTGAGGTAGGGGGCCGGGTCGGCGGTGTCGACCGTGTCGGGCAGGACCGACTCCACGATCAACACCCGGCCGTCGGCGGGGACCACCGCCCGGCAGCGGTCGAGGATGGTGACGCAGCGGTCGTCGTCCCAGTCGTGCAGGATGTTCTTGAGCACGTAGAGGTCGCCACCCGTGGGCACGGCGGTGAAGAAGTCACCGGCTTCGACGCGGCAGCGGTCGGCGACCCCGGCCGCTGCCAGCGTCGAGGCGGCCTCGGCGACCCCGGTCGGCGAATCGAAGACCACGCCGCGCACCGACCGTGCGCCACGCAGGATCTGCGCGATCAGCGTGCCGTCGCCGCCGCCGACGTCGACCACTGTGCGGTGCCGGGTGAAGTCGTAGCTCACCGGAACCAGGTGCGCGATGGGCAGACTCACCTGCCGCATGGTCGCGTTGAACCGTTCCGACAGCTCGGGCCGGGTGGCCAGGAAGCTGAAGAAGTCGGTGCCGTAGAGCGTTTCGAAGGTCGGCCGCCCGGTGCGCACGGCCTCCTCGGTCAGCTTCCACGAGTCCAGCAGGGCGGGGTCGGTGAACAGCAGCACGGCCGCCGCCTGGGAATCGGGTCGATCCGTCCGCAGCGGCAGGCCCGCCTCGCCCAGCCGGAAGGTGCCCGGGCCGGTCTCGACGACGATCTCCAGGGCGGCCAGCGCGCGCAGCAACCGGGCGAGCGCCCCGGGGTGGGTATCGGTGCGGGCGGCCAGTTCCCGGTAGTCGAGCTCGTCCTCGCCGAGGTGATCGGCGAGCCCGAGCCGGGCGGCGGTGCCGACCACCTGGGAGCAGATCGTCCCGAACATCATGTTCATCAGTCGCTGTTGCGCCGCCATGCCCGCTTCCTGTACCTCGCCGAACCTGCTCGCCGCCTGGGTGTTTCGCCTGCCCGAACGCGAAGGCTCGCTTGACCGAACCGCTCGGTCGCCGTAGATTCTAGCATTGTTGAAAATGATTTTCGTTTTGCTTTGGTCGTTGCTGTTGCTGGTCTGCTGTCGAGGGAAGTGATGAAAGACAATCTCCGTTCGTTACCGACACCCTCGATGGCACCGACAGCCGGGCACGACGATGTGCGGCAGACGGTCAGCGAATTGACCGGAGTACCGGTCGAGGAACTGACCGACAACGCGAACGTGCTCGAGCTCGGCCTCGATTCGGTGACGCTCATGCGGATCTCCGGGCTCATGCGCCGCGCGGGCCACCGCGTCGAGTACCGCGACCTCGTCCGGAACCCGACACTCGGCGCCTGGCAGGCCCTGCTGGGCCGTCGCGAACCCGGCCGCGACGAAAGTCGTTCGGAGGCAGCGGAAACCAGCACGGTGGATCTCGCGCAGCCGTTCCCGCTGGCGGTGATGCAACATGCCTTCTGGGTCGGCCGCACGCGCGCGCAGCACCTCGGCGCGGTCGCCGCGCACTTCTACAGCGAGTTCGACCACGCAGACGGCCTGGACCCGGACCGGCTCGAGCGGGCGATGCGCGCACTGATCGCCCGGCACCCGCAACTGCGCGTCATCGTCGACGCCGCGGGCATGCAGCGGGTCACGGAGCAGGGCTGCTGGCGGGGGTTGGTCGTGCACGACCTGCGTGACATGCCGGAACCGGTCCGGCAGCGGCGGCTGGCCGAGATCCGGGACACCTGCTCGCACCGCAGTATGGACGTCGCGGGCGGCGAGGTGATCGATCTCCAGCTCTCGCTGCTGCCCGGC
The DNA here is from genome assembly GCF_001182745.1 of Nocardia farcinica. Taxonomy (NCBI): domain Bacteria; kingdom Bacillati; phylum Actinomycetota; class Actinomycetes; order Mycobacteriales; family Nocardiaceae; genus Nocardia; species Nocardia farcinica. The sequence goes on from NZ_LN868938.1 coordinate 728,991, forward strand.
GGGCGGACCCGGGCCCACCTGGACCTGGACATGATCGCGGGCGACGCGCTGAGCCTGCGCAACCTCCTCGGCGACCTGACCGCGCTGTACCGGCACGGGCCCGACGCGCTGCCCGCCCTGGACTACACCTATGCCCGCTATCTCGCCGATCGCGGTCGGCTGCGGTCGGCCGCGCGCGAGCAGGCCAGGCAGTGGTGGCAGCGCCGGCTACCGGATCTGCCTGCCGCACCCCAGCTTCCGCTGCTGGCCACCGAGACGAACGGGGTGGCGCGGGTCGACCGGCGCGCCCACCGGTTGTCGCCCGAGCGGGCGGCGCTGCTGCGCGAGCGCGCCCACCGGGCCGGAGTGACCACCGCCGGCGTGCTCGCCACGGTTTTCGCGGAAACGGTCGGTATGTGGAGCGCCACCGATCGGTTCCTGCTCAATCTGCCCGCCTTCGATCGCGAGCCGCTGCACGACGACGTGGACCGCCTCGTCGGCGACTTCTCCAGTTCGGTGCTTCTCGACGTGGACCTGTCCGAGCCGCTGCCGGTGGTCGAGCGGGCGCGCGCGCTCACCGTCCGCCTGCGCGAGGTGCTCGGCTACACCGCCTATACCGGGGTCGAGGTGCTGCGGGACCTGAGCCGGGCCGCCGGTGGCGACCGCGTCCTTGCACCGGTGGTGTACACCAGTGCGCTGAGCCTGGGCGAGTTGTACGCGCCCGAGGTTCGGCGGTACCTCGGCGAGCCGTCCTGGACGATCTCCCAGGGCCCGCAGGTCTGGTTGGACGCGCAGGTGACCGAGTTCGACGGCGGCATCCTGCTCAACTGGGACGCCCGGGTGTCGCTGTTTCCCCCCGGGCTGCTGGACGCCATGTTCGACGCCTACGTGCGGTTCGTCGATCTGCTGATCGACGACGACGGCGCCTGGGGCAGGGCAGCGCCCCGTCCCGAGGTCCGCCGCCACCACGCCCCGACCACGTCGGCTCCCGGCGTGCCGCTGCCGCACCGGTTCTTCGCCCGGGCGGCCGTCGACCCCGGACGCACCGCCCTGCTGGCCGACGGTGCCGCGATCTCCTACGGTGCGCTCGCCGAGCGGGCCCGGCGCATGGCGGGCCTGTTGCGGGCGCGGGGAATCGGGCGCGGTGACAGCGTGGGCATCACCCTGCCCAAGGGCGTCGACCAGATCGTGGCGGTGCTGGGCGTGCTCGCCGTGGGCGCCACCTACGTGCCCTCGGGTGTCGACCTGCCCGCGGCGCGGCGCGAACGGGTCTACCGCACCGCCGGGGCGCGGTGGGTGATCACCGATCCGGACACCGCGGCTGCCGGATGGCCCGCGGACCTCACCGCGATCTTCCCCCAGCAGGCGCGCGCGGTGGCCCCGGTGCCGGACATCGCCGAGGTCGATCCGGAGGACGTCATGTACGTCATCTTCACCTCCGGGTCCACCGGGGTCCCGAAGGGTGTCGAGGTGCCGCACCGGGCGGTGGCCGCGACGATCGACGCGGTCGACGACGTGTTCGGTATCGGCGCCGAGGATCGGACGATCGCGCTGTCCGCCTTGGATTTCGACCTGTCCGCCTACGACCTGTTCGCGTTCCTGACGGTCGGCGGCTCGGTGGTGGTGGTCGAGGAGGCGCAGCGGCGGGATGCCGCCGCGTGGGCCGCGCTGATCCGCCGGTGGGGCGTCACCGTCGTCAGCGCGGTGCCCGCCCTGCTGGACATGTTGCTGACCGCCGCGGCCGACACCGGGCTGGGCGCGACGCTGCGGCTCGTCATGCTGGGCGGCGACCGGGTGACGGTGGATCTGCCGGAACGGTTGCGCCGCCTGGTCCCCGATTGCCGGTTCGCCGGTCTGGGCGGCATGACCGAGGCCGCCATCCACGCCACGGTGTGCGAAGTCGGGACGGTGGATCCCGGCTGGTCGAGCGTGCCCTACGGGGTTCCGCTCCCGCACGCGGGCTGCCGTGTGGTGGATCCGCGCGGGCGGGACTGCCCTGACTGGGCGGCGGGCGAGCTGTGGGTCACCGGGGCCGGGCTGGCACACGGCTACCGCGGCGACCCGGAACGCACCGCCGAGAAGTTCGTCCACCACGACGGGCGCCGCTGGTATCGCACCGGTGACCTGGTGCGCTACCGGCCCGACGGAACCCTCGAATTCCTGGGCCGCATCGACCATCAGGTCAAGATCCGCGGGCACCGCATCGAACTGGGCGAGGTCGAAGCCGTGCTCGCCGAGCATCCCCGGGTGACGGCCGCGGCCGCCGGCGTGCTCGAGCACCCGGCCCGTGCCCTCGGTGCGGTCGTGGTCGGGGACGAGATCACCGACGGCGGGCTGCGTGCCTGGCTCGCCGAGCGGCTGCCCCCGTACATGGTCCCGCGCCGGTTCGTCCGCGCCCCCGCGCTGCCGATCACGCGCAACGGCAAGATCGACCGCGACGCGGTGCGCGCCACCCTCGCTGCCGCGAGCACCCGCGACGGCACGGAATCCGGTGCGCCTCTGGAAGGTGTCGAGCGGGCGGTGGCGCGGGCCTGGGCGGCGGTGCTCGGTGTCGAGGAGATCCGTCGCGACGACGACTTCTTCGCCCTCGGTGGCGACAGCCTGCTGGCCACCCGCCTGATCCGGCGGCTGCTCGCCGACGGGGTGCGGGGCGCGGACCTGGCGCGCCTGTTCACCACACCCACGCTCGCCGCTTTCGCCTCGACGCTGACCTTCGGCGCGGCCACGGCGCTGCCGGAGATCGTCGCCGATCCCGCCAACAGGCACGCACCGTTCCCGCTGACCGATATCCAGGTCGCCTACTGGCTGGGCCGGTCCGACGATTTCGATCTCGGCGGTGTCGGCGCGCACCTGTACGTCGAATACGACTGGCCCGGAGTCGATCCGGTGCGGCTGGCGGCCGCGTGGAACCGGGTCGTCGACCGCCATCCGATGCTGCGTGCGGTGGTGGCCACCGATGGGACGCAACGCGTCCTCGCCCGGGTGCCCCGGTACGAGATCCCGGTGGTCGACGGACCCGTCACCGCCGTCCGCGACGACATCGCCGACCGTCTCCGCGACGCCGGGCGCTGGCCGCTGTTCGACGTGCGGGTCGTGCGCGACGGCGACTCGACGCGGGTCTGCGCCGCGTTCGACACCCTCATCGCCGATGGTCTGAGTGCGTTGGTGTTGTTGTCGGAGTGGATGCGGCTGTACGAGGACCCGGCGCTCGAGCTCGCGCCCGTGTCGCTGGAGTTCCGGGATTACGTGTTGAGTTGTGCGCCGTCGGAGGCGGAAGTGGCTGCGGCGCTGTCGTATTGGCGGGGTCGGTTGGCCGAGCTGCCGCCGGGGCCGCAGCTGCCGTTGCGGGTGTTGCCGGCGGCGGTGGGGCGGCCGCGGTTCACGCGCCGGGAGGTCCGCCTCGATTCCGAGCTCTGGCAGGTGATCGTGCGGCGTGCGCGTGGCCTGGGTGTGACACCGAGTGTGGTGTTGCTGGCCTGCTACACCACCGTGCTGGGCGCGTGGAGTGCGCAGCGGGAGCTGACGGTGACGTTGACGCGCTTCGATCGCCGTGAGGTGCATCCGGATGTGATGCGGGTGGTGGGCGATTTCAGCGCATTGTTGCTGGTGGCGGATCAGCCGGCGCGGGGGGAGAGTTGGCTCGGCCGGGTGCGGCGGTTGCAGGAGCAACTGTGGCGCGACCTCGATCACCAGCAGGTCTCGGCGGTGCGGGTGCTGCGCGAGCTGGCGCGGGAGAGCGCGGTGGCCGCGGAACCGGTGCCGGTGGTGTTCACCTCGATGCTCGGGGTGGACGACGAGCTGGCGCGGTCGATCCGGTGGCCGGATGTCACCCGGACCCAGACGCCGCAGGTGTGGCTGGACCACCAGGTCGTCGAGGTGGCCGATGGTCTGGTGCTGAGCTGGGATTCGGTGGACGAGTTGTTCCCCGACGGGCTGGTCGAGGACATGTTCGCCGCCTACCAGGGGTTGGTGCGGGGGTTGGGTGACCTGGATTGGGGGCAGCCGCTCGCGCCTGCGCTGCCCGCGAGGCAACGGGCTGTCCGGGACCGGGTCAACGACACCGCCGCGCCGGTGGACGGTGAGTTGTTGCACGCGCCGATGTTCGAGGTCGCCGCCGCCGATCCCGGCCGTGTGGCGCTCGTTGATGGCGCGGTGACCGTCTCCTTCGGCGACCTGGCGGAGCACAGCCGCCGGATCGCGGCGATGCTGTCCGCGCGGGGCGTGCGTCCCGGTGATGCGGTCGCGGTGTGTGCCGCGCGTGGTGCCGGGTTGGTGGCGGGCCTGTATGGGGTGTTGGCGGCGGGGGCGGCGTATGTGCCGGTGGCCGTGGATCAGCCGGTGCGGCGCCGGACCGCGATCCTTGATCAGGCCGGGGTCACGGCCGTCCTCACCGACGATCGGGCCCGATTCGCGGGCGGGGCCGTCCAAGTGCCGGTGGTAACGATCGCCGACGCCCGCCGGTACGCGCCCGCGCCGGTCCATCGGGGGAGCGGCTGCGATCTCGCCTACGTGATCTTCACCTCCGGCTCGACCGGTGTTCCGAAGGGTGTCGAGATCGAGCATCGGCAGGTGGTGAACACCCTCGCGGATCTGCGGGACCGGTATGGGCTCGGCGCGGGTGATCGGGTATTGGCGGTGGCGGCAGCCGATTTCGATCTGTCGGTGTTCGATCTGTTCGGGGTTCTGGGTGCGGGTGGTAGCGCGGTGATCGTGTCCGACGAGGACCGGCGCGATCCGGAGCGGTGGCTGGCGCTGGTGCGCGAGCACGGGGTGACCGTCTGGAACACGGTTCCGGCGATGCTGGACATGCTGCTCACCGTCGCCGAATCCGGGCCGGGGCTCCCGGCGTCACTGCGGTGCGCGCTGGTGTCGGGGGACTGGGTCGGTCTGGATCTGCCCGGCAGGCTCGCCGCCATGTCGGCGAGGTGTCGTCTGATCGCGTTGGGTGGGGCGACGGAGGCGTCGATCTGGTCGAACTGTTTCGAGGTGGAGTCGGTGGATCCGGGGTGGGTGTCGATTCCTTATGGTCGCCCGTTGCGGAATCAGCGGTTTCGGGTGGTGGACGAGCAGGGCGATGATCGGCCGGATTGGGTGCCGGGGGAGTTGTTGATCGGTGGTGCCGGTGTCGCGCGTGGATATCGCGGGCGGCGGGACCTGACGGCGGCGTCGTTTTTCGACGAGGGCGGTGTTCGTTGGTATCGGACCGGTGATGTGGGGCGGTATCGCGGTGATGGGGTGTTGGAGTTCTTGGGGCGGGTCGATCGGCAGGTCAAGATTCGTGGTCATCGGGTGGAGTTGGGGGAGGTCGAGCAGGCGATAGCCGCCCATCCGGGGGTGCGGCGGGCGTTCGCGGTGGCGGTGGGGGAGCGGGCGCAGGCTCGGCTGGTCGCCTTCGTCGAACCCGAACTCCCCGAAGACCTTCCACACTTCCTCGCGGACCGGATTCCCGGGGGCTGGGCGCCCGAGCTGATCGCCCTGCCGGCTCCGCCGCTGACCGGCAACGGGAAGATCGACCACGCCGCCCTGATCCGGCGCGCCGAAGCGGTGATGGCGGCGCCCGGCACCACGCCCGGTGAGCCGGTGCGGCCGGGGCGGGAGACCCGGATCGCGCGGATCTGGCAGGACATCCTGGGCGGCGGCCTGCCCGACCGGCACGCCAACTTCTTCGCGATGGGCGGCGACTCGCTGTCGGCGACCCGGCTGGTCGGCCGCCTCGCCCGCGAAGTCGGCATCACCGTCACCCTGCGCGCGTTCTTCCTCGATCCGACCATCGCCGGACTCGGCAGGCACGCCGACACCGACACCGCGGTCGAGCCCTTACGGCGCGCAGCCCGGATCCCGGCGGTGACCGCCGACCCCGAGCATCGCCTCGACCCGTTCCCGCTCACCGATATCCAGGTCGCCTACTGGCTCGGTCGGTCGGCCGATTTCGACCTCGGCGGCATCGGTGCCCAACTCTACGTCGAATACGACTGGCCGGACCTGGACGTGCCGCGCCTGGAAGGCGCCTGGAACACGGTGCTCGCCCGGCACGCCATGCTGCGGGCGGTGGTCGGCGCCGACGGTAGGCAACGCGTCCTGCCCGCCACCCCGGGCCACCGGATCCCGATCGTCGCGGCGAACGACGACTTCGAGGGTGTCGCCGCCGCGGTGCGAGCGGAGATGGCGAGCGGGGCACTGGACGCCGCCGCGGGACCGCTGTTCGACCTGCGGGTCGTGCGCGCGGCCGACCGGGCCAGGGTCTGCGTCGTCTTCGACAGCTTGATCGTCGATGGTCTGAGTGCGCTGGTGTTGTTGTCGGAGTGGATGCGGCTGTACGAGGACCCGGCGCTCGAGCTCGCGCCCGTGTCGCTGGAGTTCCGGGATTACGTGCTGGGTTGTGCGCCGTCGGAGGCGGAAGTGGCTGCGGCGCTGTCGTATTGGCGGGGTCGGTTGGCCGAGCTGCCGCCGGGGCCGCAGCTGCCGTTGCGGGTATTGCCGGCGGCGGTGCGGCGGCCGCGGTTCACGCGCCGGGAAGTCCGCCTCGATCCCGAGCTCTGGCACGCCATCGTCCGCCGTGCCCGCACCGTCGGCGTCACACCGAGCGTGGTGTTGCTGGCCTGCTACACGTGGGTGCTCGGCCAGTGGAGTGCGCAGCGGGAGCTGACGGTGACGTTGACGCGCTTCGATCGCCGTGAGGTACATCCGGATGTGATGCGGGTGGTCGGCGACTTCAGCTCCCTGCTGCTGGTCGCGGACCGTCCCGGCGCGCAGGAGAGCTGGCTCGGCCGGGTGCGGCGGTTGCAGGAGCAACTGTGGCACGACCTCGACCACCAACAGGTCTCGGCGATCCGCGTCCTGCGCGAACTCGCCCGCGACAGCGCGGCGCCCGCGGAACCGGTGCCGGTGGTGTTCACCTCGATGCTGGGCGTGGACGACGAGCTGGCGCGGTCGGTGCGCTGGCCGGACTACACGCAGACGCAGACACCCCAGGTGTGGCTGGACCACCAGGTCATCGAACTGCCGGACGGTCTGCTGCTGAGCTGGGACTCCGTCGACGAGTTGTTCCCCGACGGGCTGATCGACGAGATGTTCGCCGCCTACCACGGGTTGGTGCGGCGGTTGGGTGACCTGGATTGGGAGCAGTCGCTCGCACCTGCGCTGCCCGCGAGGCAACGGGCCGTCCGAGACCGGGTCAACGACACCGCCGCGCCGGTGGCCGGTGAGTTGCTGCATGCGCGGATGTTCGAGGTCGCCGCCGCCGACCCCGACCGGACCGCGCTCGTCACCGGGGACACCGTTGTGAGCTTCGGCGCGCTGGCCGACCACAGTCGGCGGATCGCGGCACTGCTCGCCGCCCACGGTGTTCGTCCCGGTGATGCGGTCGCGGTCTGCGCGGCGCGCGGTGCGGCGCTGGTCGCGGCGCTGTACGGCGTGTTGGCGGCGGGGGCGGCGTATGTGCCGGTGGCGGTGGATCAGCCGGTGCAGCGCCGGACCGCGATCCTTGATCAGGCCGGCGTCGCGGCCGTCCTCACCGACGACACCCGCCGATTCCCCGCACCCGCTCACCCCACCGCACCCGCTCGTCCCGCCGGCGCCGCGGCTGCCGAGCCGCCGGTCCTGGACATTGCCGACGCCCGCGGGCACGAGCCCGCGCCGGTCCATCGGGGGAGCGGCTGCGATCTCGCCTACGTGATCTTCACCTCCGGCTCGACCGGTGTTCCGAAGGGTGTCGAGATCGAGCATCGGCAGGCGGTGAACACCCTCGCGGATCTGCGGGACCGCTACGGCCTCGGCGCGAGTGACCGTGTACTCGCCCTCGCCGCAGCCGATTTCGATCTGTCGGTGTTCGATCTGTTCGGGGTCCTGGGTGCCGGTGGTAGCGCGGTGATCGTGTCCGACGAGGACCGGCGCGATCCGGAGCGGTGGCTGGCACTGGTGCGCGAGCACGGGGTGACCGTCTGGAACACGGTCCCGGCGATGCTGGACATGCTGCTCACCGTCGCCGAGACCGTCCCCGAACCCCTCCCGACCCTGCGGCTTGCCCTGGTGTCCGGCGACTGGGTGGGACTGGATCTGCCCGCCCGCCTCGCGGCCCGCTCCGCGAACTGCCGCTTCATCGCGTTGGGTGGGGCGACGGAGGCGTCGATCTGGTCGAACTGTTTCGAGGTCGAGCGGGTCGATCCGGCGTGGGTGTCCATTCCTTACGGTCGCCCGTTGCGGAATCAACGGTTCCGAGTGGTGGACGAGCAGGGCAATGATCGCCCGGACTGGGTGCCGGGCGAGCTGTTGATCGGTGGTGCCGGAGTCGCCCGAGGATATCGCAGCAGACCGGACCTGACGGCGGCGTCGTTTTTCGACGAGGGCGGTGTTCGTTGGTATCGGACCGGTGATGTGGGGCGGTATCGCGATGAGGGGGTGTTGGAGTTCTTGGGGCGGGTCGATCGGCAGGTCAAGGTTCGCGGTCATCGGGTGGAGTTGGGCGAGGTCGAGCAGGCGATAGCCGCCCATCCGGCGGTGCGGCGGGCGTTCGCGGTGGCGGTGGGGGAGCGGGCCCAGGCTCGGCTGGTCGCCTTCGTCGAACCCGAACTCCCCGAAGACCTTCCGCGCTTCCTCGCCGACCGACTGCCTTCCGCCTGGATCCCCGACCTGATACCGCTGCCGGCTCCGCCGCTGACCGGCAACGGAAAGATCGACCACGCCGCGCTGGCCCGCCGCGCCCGAACCCAGTCCGACCCGCCCGACCACGAACCAGGCGAACCCATCCGCCCCGGACTCGAATCCCGGATCGCGCAGATCTGGGCGGACACCGTCGGCGCCGCACCGCCCGACCGGCACACGAGCTTCTTCGCCGTCGGCGGCGACTCGCTGTCGGCGACCCGGCTTGTCGGCCGCCTCGCCCGCGAACTCGGCATCACCGTCACCCTGCGCGCGTTCTTCGCCGCCCCCACCATCGCCGGACTCGGCGACAACGACCCGCACAACGGTATCGACCTCGAAGAAGGTGCTCTGTGAACGTCCCCGAACTGGTAACCGATCTGCGACAGCGCGGAGTGCACCTGTGGGCCGACGGCGAACAGCTGCGATTCCGCGCCCCGCAAGGTGTGCTGACCGCCGACCACCGCGAACAGCTGGCGGCGCACAAACCCGCCGTGCTGGCCCACCTCGCCCGGGAACAGGCGACGATCAGCGTGTCCGCCGACCCGGACGCCGCGCACGAACCGTTCCCGCTGACCCCGGTGCAACAGGCCTACCTGATCGGCCGCGACCCCACCTACCCCTTCGGCGGCGTCGCCTGCGCCAGCTACCTCGAAATCGCCTATGACAGCGCCGAACCCGCAGTCCTCGAACAGGCGTGGAACACCCTCGTTGCCCGCCACGACATGCTCCGCGCCACCGTCCACGCCGACGGCTACCAACAGGTCGCCGCGACCGTACCGCACTACGCGATCCCGGTGACCGATCTGCCGGACGCCGACCCCGCCGACCTCGCCGCCGCCCTCGACCGCCGGCGCGACGCCCTGCTCGGTTCGGCCGGCGACCCCGGCACCTGGCCGCTGTTCGCGCTGCACATCACCCGCACCGGCACCGGATGCGTCCTGCACCTGCTGGTGGAACTGCTGGTGGTCGACGCCGCGAGCATGCAGCTGCTGCTCGCCGAACTCGACGACCTCGTGCGCGCCGGCGACGCCGCCGCACTGCCACCCGCCCCCGCGATCGGCTTCCGCGACTACCTGCTCGGCGTCCAGCAGCTGCGCCACGGCCCGCGCTACCACCGCGACCGCGACTACTGGCAGGCCAGAATCGACTCCCTGCCCGCCGCACCCGACCTGCCCACCCGCGCGAACACCGACGACGCCGACGTCGAGCCCGGCTTCGACCGGTTGCACCACCGGCTGCCCGCCGCCGCCCTGGCCGGACTGACCCGCCACGCGACAGCGCACGGCCTGACCGCCTCCGGCGCGGTGCTGGCCGCCTACGCCGAGGTGATCGGGCGGTGGAGCCGCACCCGGCGGTTCACCCTGAACCTGCCGGTGTTCAACCGGCTGCCCGCGCACGCCGACATCGGCGCGGTGCTCGGCGATTTCACCTCCGTCGAACTGCTCGGCATCGACCTCGACGAGCACGACACCTTCGCCGACCGCGCCCGCGGCATCACCACCCAGCTGTTCACCGATCTGGATCACCGCCTGTTCGACGGCGTGGAAGTGCTCGGCGAACTCACCCGCCGCGCGGGCAACCCGGTGCTCATGCCCGTCGTGTTCACCAGCACCCTCGGCTCCGGCGACGCCGGGGCGCGTGCCCGGCGCGGCCGCATCCTGCGCGGCATCACCCGCACCCCGCAGGTGTGGCTCGACTGCCAGATCACCCCCGACGACGACGGATTGCTGGTCGCCTGGGACGTCCGCCGCGGCGTGCTGGCCGGGGACACGGCCACCGCCGCGTTCGCCGCGTTCGTCGATCTGCTCACCCGGCTCGCCGAAACCCCCGAAACCTGGACCGAGCCCTACCCAGTGCCCCTCCCCGCGGCGCAGCGCGCTCGGCGCGACCGGTACAACGACACCGCCGCCGCGACCACGCCGCGGCTGCTGCACCAGCGGATCCTGGCGCGCGCCGACCTCGCGCCCGACGCGCCCGCGGTCATCCACCGCGACCGCGTGCTCGGCTACGGCGAGCTACGGCGCCGCGTCGCCGCCACCGCCGTCGCACTGCGCGATGCGGGCGTGCGGGCCGGTGACCGGGTGGCCGTGCTCATGGAGAAGGGGCCGGAACAGGTCGTGGCCGTGCTCGCGACGTCGACGATCGGCGCCGCCTACGTGCCGATCACCGTCACCCAGCCGATGGCCCGCCGGGAACGGATCATCGAGCGGGCGGGCGCCCGGGTGGCGCTCACCCAGTCCTGGCTGCGCGACGCGGGCGAGATCCCCGCCACCACCGAACCCCTGGCCGTCGACCTGCTGGCGGGCATCGACATCGTGCCCGACAGCGCGGGCGACCCCGACACCCCCGCCTACGTCATCTACACCTCCGGCTCCACCGGCGAACCGAAAGGCGTCGTCGTCACCCACCGCGCCGCGGCCAACACCCTCGACGACATCGAGACGCGCTTCGCCCTCACCCCCGCCGACCGGGTGCTCGGCATCGCGAGCCTGGCCTTCGACCTGTCGGTGTGGGACATCTTCGGCGTGCTCGCCGCCGGCGGCGCGGTCGTGCTCCCCGACCAGGACCGCGCCGACGACCCCTCCCACTGGCTCGACCTGGTCCACCGGCACGCGGTCACGCTGTGGAACAGCGTGCCCGGACACCTGCAGATGCTGCTGGACGTGCTCGACTCCCCGCCCGATCCGGCCGCACCGGCCGCACCCGCGGCCCGCATCGCCGCGCTGCGGCTGGTCCTGCTGTCCGGCGACTGGATCCCCCTTGACCTACCCGACCGGATGCGCGCCCACCACCCCGAGCTCACCGTGATCGGACTGGGCGGGGCCACCGAGGCCGCCATCTGGTCCATCCACCACCCGGTGCGCGAGATCGACCCGCGGTGGCGCAGCATCCCCTACGGCACCCCGCTGCGGAACCAGGCCGTGCACGTGCTCGACGGTGCGTTGCAGGACTGCCCCGACCACGTCACCGGCGAAATCCACATCGGCGGAACGGGACTGGCCGAGGGCTACCTCGGCGACGAGGAGCTGACCACGCAGCGGTTCATCCGGCACCCCCGCACCGGCGACCGGCTGTACCGCACCGGCGATCTGGGCCGCTTCCACCCCGACGGCAGGCTCGAATTCCTCGGCCGCGAGGACACCCAGGTCAAGATCCGCGGCCACCGGGTCGAACTCGGCGAGATCGAGTCGGCGCTGCGCCGCCATCCCGCCGTCGCCGATGCCGCGGTCCTGGTCGACGGCAGGGGACCGGGCGCGCGGCTGTTCGGCTTCGCCGAGATCGCGACCGGCGACGGCGGCGGCGGGCAGGCCGCGGCGGAGGTGCTCGCTGCCGCCGAGCACGCCGCGGCGGCCGCGCACCGCGACATCGACGGCGAAGCGTTCGTCGCGCTGATGAACGCCGTCGACGAGATGGCCATGCTGTCCATCGCCGCCGAGTTGCGCGCGAACGGCCTGTTCGATCACCGCGACCGCGCCCACGACATCGCCGAGATCGCCGCCGCCACCGGTGTTTCCGACCGCCAGCACGGCCTGCTGACTCGCTGGCTGGCCGCCCTCGCCGACGGGGGAGCCGTGCGCCACGATCCGGCCACCGGCCGCTACCGCGATCTGATCGCCGCGGGTCCGGACGCGGTCGAGGCGGCGTGGCGGCGTATCGACGAACTGGAAGCGATCGTCGGCTACGGCAGCGAGACCCTGTCCTACATCAAGGCATGCAGCAGCAGACTCGACGACCTGCTGCGCGGCGCGCTCGACGTGCGCGAACTGCTGTTCCCCGCCGGGAAACCCGGCGCCGCCCACGCGGTGTACCGCACGAACCTGGTGGCGCGCAGCTCCCATCGCATCGTGATCGACACCGTGTGCGAAATCGCCCGGCAGACACCGCACCGGCTGCGGGTGCTCGAGGTCGGCGCGGGCATCGCGGGCACCAGCACCGACCTGATCCCCGCGCTGGCCGAGTTCGAACCGGACTATTTGTTCACCGACATCTCCGAGTACTTCCTCGGCGAAGCCCGCGCGAGGTTCGCCGCGCATCCCTGGGTGCGTTACGGGCGCTTCGACATCAACGCCGACGCGCTCGACCAGGGCCTGCGACCCAACTCCGCCGATGTCATCCTGTGCGCGAACGTGCTGCACAACTCGGTCGACGCCGACGCGGTGCTGGCGCGGCTGCGCGACCTGCTCGCGCCGGGCGGCTGGCTGGTGTTCCTCGAACCCACCCGGCAGCACAACTACGCGCTGCTGGTGTCGATGGAGTTCGAGTTCTTCAGTGAGCTGGCCGCCTTCACCGATGTTCGCGCGGGCACCGGGCAGGCGTTCTTCACCCGCGACCAGTGGCTGCGCCAGCTCGACACCGCCGGGGCCGAGCAGGTGCGCGTGCTGCCCGCCGAGGACGCTCCGCTCGCCGCCTCCGGCCAGGGCGTGTTCATCGCCCGGTTCAAGAGCGAGCGGCACACCGTCACCGAACACCAACTCACCGACCACGTCGCGACGCTGCTGCCGACCCACATGGTGCCCGACGAACTGCACCTGCTCGACGCCCTGCCCCGCTCGGCCAACGGGAAACTCGACCGGTCCGCGCTGGCCGCCCGCGTCGCCGCCGCACCGGCCGCCACCGCCGATGCCGCCTACACCCCGCCCGCCGACGAGATCGAGGAGCGGATCGCGCAGCTGTGGCAGGAGATGCTCGGCGTGCCCAAGGTCGGCCGCGACCAGAACTTCTACACCCTCGGCGGTGATTCGCTGCTGTTGTCGCAGATGGTCGGCAAGTTGCGCGACCGCGTCCCCGAGGTCGCCGACATCGAATGGCAGGAACTGCTGCGCGACGTCCTGCGCAACCCGACCGTCGCCGCGCTGGCCGCCCGCCGCCGCGGGGCGCGGACCGCGCCCGCCGACACCACCACCGCACCGACCTCGGTGCGGCCGTTGGGCGGCGCGGCCGGACACCCCGCGGGAACCTGGGTGCTGGTGCATGGCGGCACCGGCACGCTCTCGCCCTACGACGCGCTGCTCCCGCATCTGCGCGCCGCGCACCCCGGGGCCCTGCTCGGGCTCGAGCTCACCGACGCGGCGAAGTACTCGGCACTGCCCGCGGACACGGTGATCGGCAGGCAGGCCGCCGACTACGCGAGCGAGCTGCTCGCGCACGACAGCCGCTTCCGGATCATCGGCTATTCCGTCGGCGGGTTGCTGGCCGCCGAGATCGCGCGCACCCTGACCGAGGCGGGGGCGACGGTGGACGAACTCACCGTGATCGGCGCCTACCAGCCGCCCGCCGTGCACGACGAGCTGCTCACCGAGTACGTCTTCGCCCGCTCCCTCGGCGTCGACCCGGCCACCGTCGGATTCCCCGCCGACGACACCGCGGTCGAGACCGCGGTGCGTGTCATCCTCGACCGCACCCCGGACCGGGTTCCGGCCGGTGCGCTCGCCGGGCTCGACGGCGCCGCCGCACTCCCGGCCGCGCAGTTCCGGCAGCTGGCGGCCGTGCCGCGCGCCGATCGCCTCGCCGCGCTGCACACCGCCGCCACCGCCGCGACCGGGCCCTACCGGACCGGCGGACTCACACTCGCCGAATTCCTAAGGCAGTTCGAGATTTTCGCGCACAACCTGCGGGCGATGGGCGCGCACCGCGCCGAGCCCTACGTCGGCCCGATCCGGGTGCTCTGCAACGGCGGTACCGCCACGCTGATGGGCACCCGGGCCGAGGTGGCGCGGTACTGGTCACGGGTCGGGCTCGGCACCGTCGTCATCGACGACATCCCCGGCGATCACCTCACCAGCATGTCGGCGGCGCACGCCGCCGAGGTCGCCGCCCGGATCACCGCGCCGCTGCCGGAGGCGCGCGGCGAGCGGCAGCCGTGACCGAACACAGCCGTCGAACCGGGGCGCGCACCACCGTGGCGGTGCTGGGCGCCACCGGGGTCGTCGGGCGGGCCGCGGTGCGGATGCTCACCGGGCTCGGCATCGGCGAGCTGCGCCTGGGCGCCCGCGACCTCACCCGGGCGTCGGGATTCCCGCCCGACGCCGAACCGCGCCGGGTGGATGCCTTCGACACGGAATCGCTGGCCGCGTTCTGCGCGGGCGCCCGGCTCGTCCTGAACTGCGCGGGCCCGTCCCATCTGCTGCTGGACCGGGTGGCCCGGGCGGCCCTGGCGGCGGGCAGCGACTACGTCGACGTCTCCGGCGACGGCCCCACCCACCGGCTGCTCGCCGGGTCGCCGCTGCTGGACGGCGAGCGGACCGCGGTGCTGTCGGCGGGCATGCTGCCGGGCCTGGCGAACGTCGTTCCGCGCGTGCTGGCCGACGACCTCACCGGCGCCCGGCTGGTAGTCCACGCGGGCGGCATCGAACCGTTCGCCCCGGCCTCGGCCGGCGACCTCGCCCTGTCGCTGGACAGCTCCGACGACGGCCACTGGTACGGCCAGACCCTGGCCGCGTGGTCGGGGGGCCGTCGCGTGCGCAACGCCCTGCCGGTGCGCGAGGACGTCGAGGTCGCCGGGTTCCCCGGCCGGGTCACCACCATGCCGTTCCTCACCGCCGACGCGGAACGGCTGGCCCGGGCGACCGGGTTGGCGGAGCTGCACTGGCACAACGTCTTCGTGGGCAACGCGCTGCGGCTGACGCTCACCCGACTGCGCGGCCGCGTCCGCGCCGACGCCGCGGCGCTCGCCGGGATCGTCGCGGAGATCGGCGCCGCGGCCGACCTCGACCTGGCCGGAACGGACCCCTTCTACCTGATGGCGTTCACGCTGCACCGGCCCGACCGGACCGACACCGCGGTGCTGCGCACCCCGAGCAGCTTCGAGCTCACCGCCGCGACGGCGGTGTGCGCTGTGCGGGCGGTGCTGTCGGGGGCGGTGCCCCCGGGCCTGCACTACGCCGACGACGTCCTCGACCCCCGCGCCCTGCTCGCCGGGGTCACCGCCCTCGGAGCGCTGCCCGTCTGGCACACCCACCGGCACGCCCACGACGAACCGATGGAGGCCGGAAGCCTGTGATCGCCACCGAACCGACGCCCGTACCCGCGACACCGAGGGTCGTCGTGTGCGGCACCTCGTTCGGCCGGGTGTATCTGCGCGCGGTGCAGGCCGACCCGGACGTCGAGCTCGCCGGCATCGTGTCCCGGGGCAGTGCCACGTCTCGGGAGATCGCGAAAACCTCTGGGGTGCCGCACTACTGCGGGGTCGACGAGCTGCCCGGCGACATCGACATCGCCTGCGTCGCGGTGCGCGCGGGCGCGGCGGGCGGTGACGGCGCGCAGCTGGCCCAGCAGCTGCTGCGCCGCGGCATCCACGTGCTACAGGAACACCTGCTGCATCCCGGCGAGCTCGCCGACTGCCTGCGGACCGCCCGCGCGCACGATGCCCGCTACCGGCTCAACGCGTTCTATCCGCACCTGCGCCCGGTCGAATTGTTCCTGCGCGCGGCCGCCATCCTGCGCGCGCGGCAACGGCCACTGCACGTGGACGCCGCGGCGGGTGGCCAGGTCGCCTACTCGCTGCTCGACATCGTCGGCCGTGCTGTGGGCAGGCTGCGGCCGTGGGCGATCGGCGAGCCGGCGCCCGTCGCGCCGGAGCCGGCCGCGCTGGCCGATCCGCCCATGCCCTACACCCACCTGGCCGCCGTGATCGGCGGTGTGCCGGTGTCGTTGCGGGTACAGAACCAGATCCACCCCGCCGACCCGGACAATCACGCGCTGCTGCTGCACCGGATCGCGATCGCCTTCGAGGGCGGCGTGCTGTCGCTGGCCGACACCCACGGACCGGTGCTGTGGAGCCCGCGCCTGCACACCGGCCGCGACGCGACCGGACGACTGGTCATGGCCGGACCCGGCACCGAACGGCTGGACGTGCCAAGCACCGAGGTGCTCGGGCCCGCGACCGCGCCCACGTTCCGGACGGTGTTCGACGAACTCTGGCCGGACAGCGTGCGGGTGGCGTTGCGGCAGTTGCGCGCCGACATCGCCGATCCCCGCCGCTGTGCGGCCGCCGACCAGTGGGCGATGACCGTGACCGCCCTCTGGCAGCGGCTCACCACCGTGCTCGGCCCACCCGAGCTGATCCGGCCGCCCACGCCCGCGCCGGTCCCGTTGCCGCAGCTGCTCGCCGGCCCGGACCCGCAGACCGGAGTCCGCGGATGAACGCGCCCGGTGTGTCCCGGGGACTGGCCGACCTGCACGCGTTCTCGGCCGACCCCTACGCCACCATGTCGCGGCTGTACCGGGAGCACGGCGCGATCACCGAACTCGGAGCCGGGCCGATGCGTTTCCGGCTCGCGCTCGGCACCGACGCGACCGCGTTCATCCTCGGCCACAGCGAACTGTTCAGCTGGGAGGCGGCGTTCACCGCGCTGGCGCCGCTGACCGGGCGGTCCGCCCTGCTGGTCAACGACGGTGACCGGCACCGTCACCTGCGTCGGCTGGTGACACCCGCCTTCACCACGCGCCGTGTCGCCGCGCACCGGGATACCGTGACCCGCCACGTCGAGCAGGCGATGGACGGGTGGGTGCCCGGCGAGGTCGTCGACCTCTATCCGCCGCTGCGCCGGGCCGTGCGCCGCGCCACGCTGGCGAGCCTGTTCGGCGCGGCCGCTGTGGAACGCGCCGACGGCCTGGACGAGTGGCTGCACGACATCCATCAAGCCATCGACACCGACGTCGTCGGCGGGAGCATCGACCGCGGCTCCGGGTCCCCGGTCTGGCGCCGTGCGCTGTTGGCCCGGTCCGCGGTGCACCGGTGGGTGATCGCCGAGATCGAGCGGCGCACCCGGCTGGACGAGCCGGGCGCCGACGTGCTCGGGGTGCTGCTGCGCGGTGTCGACGGCGCCCGCCTCACCGACGACGAAATCACCGACCAGCTGGTCAGTTTGCTCGAGGCCGGTGCCGAGACCACCGCCGCGCAGCTGGCGTGGATGGTGTACCGCACGATGCGTGATCGCCCGCTGTGGGCGTCGGTCACCGCCGCGCTCGCCGGCCATCCCTCG
This sequence comes from Nocardia farcinica, assembly GCF_001182745.1. Lineage (NCBI taxonomy): Bacteria > Bacillati > Actinomycetota > Actinomycetes > Mycobacteriales > Nocardiaceae > Nocardia > Nocardia farcinica. The sequence goes on from NZ_LN868938.1 coordinate 746,594, forward strand.
GACGCGCCCGAGCCACCGCGGCTGGCTCGGCTCGTGTCCGAGACGATGCGGCTCTACCCGGCCACGGCGATCATCTCGCGCACGGTGGCCGCCGAATTCACCTTCGCCGGAACCCGTTTCGTCCCCGGCGACCTGCTGATCTTCAGCCCCTTCCACACCCACCGGCTCGATGCGGTGTGGCCGGACCCGGAACGCTTCGATCCCGGCCGGTGGGACCCCGGCTCCCCCCGCTACCGCCGCCCGGCGCCGCACGAGTTCCTGCCCTTCGGTGGCGGCCCGCACCGGTGCATCGGCGCGCGCTTCGCCACCATGGCGATCACCGCCGCGTTCGCCGCGCTCGCGCGCCGGATCGACGGCGAAGTGCTGACCACCGACGCGCGGCCCGCGGGGTTGATCGGGATGCGGCCGCGCGCCGGAATCACGGTGCGTATCACCGCGCGACGATGAGGCGGCGGCCCCGAGGGGCCGCCGTAGGGTCAGCGGCGCGGGGCGCGCAGGACGCCGGCCTGCGCGGTGAGTTGTGCACCGGCCAGGCCGGTTTCCCGCGCCAGGTCCTCGATGCCGAAGGTGTGCCACTCGCTGACGTTGCGCACCACCCTGGTGGGGGCCGCATCGCCGCTGATCCGCCAGGTCGAGGTCATCCGGATCAGGTCACCGCCGATCGGCTCGGCCTCGAGTGTCCCGTCGTAGACGAGGTCACCGATCTGCTCGCGGGCCAACGGCATCGGCGGCAGCGCGGTCGGGCGCGTGACCGGCAGCAGTTCCACCAGCACCGGCGCGCCGGGCGCCAGGCGCGGCAGCATCCGGTCCCACAGCGCCCGGCGATCCTGTTCGCCGATGTGACCGAGCACGCCGAAGACGATCACCGCCGAGATCCGGTCCGGCAGCACCATCGACTCGGCCGGTTCGGCGACGATGGTGACCCGGCGGCGCAGGTCCTCGTCGGCCAGGACGGCGTGGGTCAGCACCGCGCGCATCGCCGGAGACGGTTCGCAGGCAAAGATTTTCGCGGTCGGCAGCACCTCGGCGACGACCCGGCAGGTGCGTCCGGTGCCCGCGCCGATGTCGACCACCGTGCCCGCGGCCGGATCGACCTCGGACAGGATCTTCCGCAGTGCCGCTTCACCGTCGGCGTGTGCGCGGGGCACGAGGTCGTAGAACTCCGCGACGGGTGAGTAGTAGTCGTTCATGCACATCTCCTGATTCCCGGCGGACGCCGACCCGTGTACTTAATGAAAAAGATTATCATTAAGAGTTGGGTCGCGGGCACGGGCTCGACGGGTGCGGGCGCCTGTGCGAGGATAATAAAAAGACGTGTTATTAAATCGGTTTCGGGGCTCGGAGGGGTAGATGGCGCAGACGAACAGACCGGCAGCCGTGCTGGCGACCGTGGTGATCGTGCAGTTCATGGTCTCGCTGGACCTGTCGGTGGTGAATGTCGCGCTCCCGGCCATCCAGTCCGAGTTCGACATGTCGGCCACCGCACTGCAATGGGTCGTCAACGCCTATGCCGTGGTGTTCGGCGGATTCCTGCTGCTCGGCGGACGGCTCGGCGACGTGATCGGCCGCCGGCGGACGATGATCGCGGGCCTGGTCCTCTTCGGCGCCGCCAGCCTGGCGGGCGGCCTCGCCACCGACGAGGCCCTGCTCATCGGTGCCAGGGCGGTTCAGGGCCTGGGAGCCGCCGCCTTGTCGCCGCTGTCGCTGGCCTTGATCACCGTGACCTTCCCGGAGGGGCCCGCCCGCACCAAAGCGGTGGGGCTGTGGGCGGCGGCCACCATGCTCGGCGGTGCGCTCGGCGTGGTGGCCGGCGGTCTGCTCACCGACTTCGTGGACTGGCGGTGGGTGCTGCTGATCAACGTGCCGATCGTGGTCGCCGCGCTGAGCACGGCCGCGCGGGGGATCGGGGGTGCCGAGGACCGGGCGCGACCCCGGCTCGACATCGCCGGCGCCCTGCTGGTGACCACCGCGATGCTGCTGCTGATCCTCGGGGTGGTGCGCACCGACGAGCACGGCTGGGCCTCCGCCGTCACGGTCGGCACGCTCGCGGTCGGCGTGGTGCTGCTGGCGGCGTTCGTCGTGGTGGAAACCCGTGTCGCCGAACCGCTCATGCGCCTGGGGCTGCTCGCGCACGGAAGTGTCGCGGGCGCCAACGTCTTCGGTTTCATGATCACCGCCGGGCAGCTGGCCGCCTTCTACTTCGTCTCGTTGCACATGCAGTCGGTGCTGCTGTACTCGCCCGCCACCGCCGGGGTGTGCTTCGTGCCCTTCGCGCTCGGCGCCGTGGGCGGCATGCGTCTGGTTCCGGTGCTGGTGAACCGGTTCGGCCATCGGGCGACGCTCGTGGTCGGCGGGCTGCTCGGCGCGGTCGGGATCGCGTGGTTCGGCACGGGCGGGCCCGGTGGCACGTTCCTCACCGACATTCTCGGCCCCTCGGTGGTGGCGAGCGTCGGCATCGGCATCAGCTTCGTGGTCATGGGCACCATCGCCATGCGCGGCGTCGCGGCCGAGGAGGCGGGGATGGCCTCCGGCCTGTTGAACAGCTCCCGCCAGCTCGGCGGCGCGCTCGGCCTGGCGGTGCTGGCCACGGTGGCCGCGACGGTCACCGCGGGCGATCGAACTCCCGCGGCGCTCAGCGACGGCTACTCGGCCGCGTTCTTCATGGGTGGCGCGTTGATCGCGGTCGGCACGGTGATCGCGGGACTGCTGATCCCGCGCGCGGAGGTCCCGGCGAAGGTGTGAGGCACCGGGCCGATCCCTGCGGGGATCTGCTCCGGAATGCGCCGATGTGCGAAACTAAATGAAAACCGTTATCGTTAGTGCGTTGTTGTCCCGGGGCGGTTCCGTCGCCGAAAGAGCCTGCGCGCCGGCGCCGATCGCGCGACCGCTTGCCCGAGGAAGCGGCGCGCTGTCCGCCGCCGCGGAGAAGGATGGTCGATGGCTCCGCACATGGTGCTGCACCTGTCGGCGGCGCTCGTCGTCATCGTCGTGGTCGCGCGGCTGCTCGGCCGGGTGGCCGAACGACTGCAGCAACCGCCGGTGATCGGCGAGATCGCCGCGGGAATCTTGCTCGGGCCCACCGTCTTCGGCGGCGAGCTCACCCGGGTGCTGTTCCCCGCCGACATCCGCCCGGCACTGCAGACCCTGGCCACCGTCGGGGTGGTGCTGTTCATGTTCCTGGTCGGGCTCGAGCTGAACGGTGACCTGCTGCGCGGGCGGCGGCGGACGGCCTGTGGGGTGGCGCTCAGTTCGATCGTGGTGCCCTTCGGCCTCGGCGCGTTGCTGGCGCTGTCCCTGGCCGAGCGGTATCCCAGCGCGCACCGCGTGGGGTTCGTGCTGTTCCTGGGCACCGCGATGTCGGTGACCGCCTTCCCGGTTCTGGCCCGGATCCTGACCGATCGCAAGCTGTTGGCCACACCGGTCGGCGCGGTCGCCGTCGCGGTCGCCGCCGTCGACGACGTGATCGCATGGTCGTTGCTGGCCGTGGTGGCGGTGGTGGCCGGCGGTGCCGCCGAGCCGTGGCGGCTCGTGCTCGTCGTGCCCTTCGTGCTGCTCGTGATCGTCGGGCTCCGGCCCCTGCTGGCGCGATGGGGTGCGTGGACCGACCGGCGGTCGCGCGGCAGGCTCGGCGTCGGTGCCCGGTACGGGGCTGCCGCGTCGGTCGTGGTCGCGGGCGGGCTGGCGCTGTCGGCGTCGGCCACCGAATGGATGGGCCTGCACCTGATCTTCGGCGCCTTCCTCTTCGGCGCGGCCATGCCCCGCGAACACGGCATCCAGCTGCGCGCGTGGGTGGTGTCGCGCGTGCGCGGTGTCTCGTCGGTGCTGCTACCGGTGTTCTTCGTCGTCGCCGGACTCGCGGTCGACCTGTCCGCGCTGGGCGGCGCCGCCCTCGGCGACCTGGCGCTCATCCTGCTGACCGCCGTGGGCGGCAAGGGAATCGGTGCCTACCTCGGCGCCCGGGCGAACCGGATCGCACCTCGCGACTCGGCCGCGCTGGCGATCCTGATCAACACGAGGGGCCTGACCGAACTCATCGCCCTGACCGTCGGTGTGGAGCTCGGCGTCCTCGACACCGACCTGTACTCCCTCATGGTCGTGATGGCCCTCGTCACCACCGCCATGGCCGGGATATTGCTGCCACTCGTATATCCGGCCTCGGCCGGCCGGGCCGAACGACCGCCTGAGCATGCCGTGGCCGCGGACTCGGGTGCCGCTCCCGACAGCGCCGCACGCAGCCGCGGCCGGCAATGACGCGCCGCTGAGCCCCGGCGAGCAGCACTCATCCCAGGTCGAGGTGGCGGTTCATCGCCATCGCCGCCTCGGCCAGTTCACGCAGCTCGACCACCTCGACGCCCGACTGCTCGAGCTTCTCGACGCCGACGCAGTCCGCCACGAACGTCGCGGGCTCCCGCCACGCGATCACCACCCGCGGAATACCCACTGCCAGAACGCGATCGGTGCAGGGCAGCCGTGTTGTGGTTGCGCGTTCCGAGCACGGTTCGAGGGTGCTGTAGATCGTGGCGCGAGACAGTCGCGGGTCGTGCGGATCGAGCTTGTCCAGCGCGGCCTCCTCGGCGTGCACCTTCAGGTCGGTCTCGCGGGAGTAGCCGCTGGCGATCTCGATGCCGTCGGCGACGATCACCGCCCCCACCGAGAAGGCTCCCGGTGCGGGCGGGCACCGGCGGGCGAGCTCGATCGCCCGGTTCATCCAGTGGTGGTCGGTGGTCATGGAGTCTCCTTGGGCAGGTAACGCAGGACGGCGACGTCGCCGAGGCGGGTGACGTCGGTCAAGCGCATGCGACGGTGTGGTCCGCCGGGGAACGCGGCCGGGTGCAGGAACCGTGGAGCGTTCGCTTGCCCGACCACAGTCGGCCCGATCGCGAGGAGGAGTTCGTCCGCGAGCCGGTGGGAGAGGAAGGCGGTATGGATGTGCCCGCCGCCCTCGACCATCAGGCGCCGGACACCCCGGCCGCCGAGATCGTCCAGCAGGGCGCCGAAATCGATTGCGGGCCCGAGATCGACGACGTCGGCGAGACCGTCGAGGAGCTGTGCGGTCTTCTCGTGGCCGGCCGAGGTCGTGTAGACGACCGGCCGATGGTCTTCGGTGCCGTGGTGCCAGAACTTCGCGGCGGGATCCAGATCGCCGGTCGCGGTGACGGTGACTTTCAACGGGTGGCGAGAACGGCCTGCGGCCACCCGAGCCGCTTGGCGCGCCTCGCTTTTGACGATCAAGCGCGGGTTATCGGTGCGAACGGTGGCGGCACCGACGAGAATGGCATCCGATTCGGCGCGCACCTGGTCGACGCGATCGAAGTCGGCGTCGTTCGACAACAGCAATCGTTCCGGTCCGGTGTCGTCGAGGTAGCCGTCCACGCTCGTCGCCACCGAGAGAAGGACGTACGGGCGCGTCATGATTTCACCACTTCCCACTGACGAGCAGCGTCCTTGAACTCCACGACTTCGGTGGTCGCCCCGGACCCGAGCAGCCTGTGGAGTTGACGCACATTGTGCAGCACGCGTTCCGAGCCGGTGGATACCCCCACCCGCAGCGCTGTCAGACCCACGTGCGCTGCTGGCTCGAACTGTCCGGTTCGTGCATAGGCGACAGCTTGCCGGGACAAGTACACCGCTTGGTCTCGCAGGTACTCCGGCCTCATCGCGCTGATCGCATCGCTGAATTGCTCGGCGGCAATGCGGTAGCTTCCCAGCGCGAGCTTGCCGTGCGCCTCGTGGGCAGCGATATAGGGCTCGTCGAGGAAGAACCCCCAGGAGGCATCGTGGTCGGCATCGTGCAGGTGCCTGCGCGCGCGGTCGAACGCCCGCTCGCTCCCGGTTCGGTCTCCGATCAGGGCGGCACCGAAACCCGCGTAAGTCGCCGCCACTGCCTGGAATCGGGTTCTCGGTGGTGCTGCTCGCTCGGCTGCTTCGGCGAGCTCGATGGCCTCGGTCCCGTCGCCCTGATCGTTGGCCAGCTGGGCTTTCCTGATCAACGCCGCCGCGATGTAGTAGCTGTCGCCGAGTTGGTGGGACCACGTCAACGCCCGGTCGGTCCAGTGCTGTGCTCGTGACCAGTTGCGGCCGTCTTGGTGTAGCCAGGCCGCCAACTCCGCGTAGAGGATCCGTAGTCGCTGCATCTGCGTCATGTCTCCGATACCGCCGCGTCGGAGTTCATTCATGATCTGCAGGTTTTGCTCGACCAGCGGGATCGCGCTCTGTGAGCCGTGGAGATTGTCGCTTTCGATGAGGGACAGCCGGAGCCTGGAGAAGTGCGCCGCGTGGTCGATCTGCGCGCACGAAGCCAGCGCCGATACGGGACGTGTCCCGACAGCGGCCGCCAGCGCTCCTACTCCGAATCCGGCGAGGACGGTGCGGCGGGGGAGTGACACGAGAACGACCTCTCCGGCGAGGGTCCGGGCGTGCACCCAGACTGGATCTTCATCTTCGGACCCGAGCACGATCGGCGCGGGCCGACCCGCGGGGTCGTTTGTCAGCGTAACCGTCGCGGGCGGGTTGGGGTCTGGTTGCTCCGTGCGGGGACGTGCGACGGAGAGCAGGCGCGCGAAGCGGGCAGCGACCGAGGTGGGGGACTCGAGCAAGGTCTTCTCGAGTAGTGCCTGACTCGACGGCCGGAGGCGGGCCCGTGGCCCCTTCTCCTCCCACTCGGCGATCGTCCGCGGCGCGATACTCGTTCTGGCAGAGAACTTTTCGATACTCAGGTGCATCGCCTCGCGAAGCGCCTTCGACTCCACCCCGGTCCATCGCTCGACGATCATCGGCTTCAGCTCCAGCTCTCGCGTATGCAGTCGTCGGTTCCTCGACAATTACACCCTGGGCGGGTTTCCGGCGCTGCATTCGCCGTTGCGAAGTGCACCCCAACTGCACCGTAAGCGCAACGGCGACGCGTGGCCGGCGTCGCGAGCACGGACGAGTCTTGTCGCAGCCCGAGGCGTCGGCGCCGTGACCCTCGGCATCTGGGGAGCCGAACTGCGACGGAGGGATACCGGACTGTGGGCATTGCCTATTCGAGCGACACCGTGATCACGCGCTGCGACTTCTATCGTCGGTGTGGGCTACCCGCCGAGATCGATCCGAGCGGTGAGCTCATCACTTTCCGGACGGGCAACATCGGGGCGATCACGGTGCCTTCTGCGCTCGCAGCTCAGGTTCGTCTCCATCTGCGCGACCGAGGGATCGACGGCGGCCCGATCATCTCGCACTTCAGGTCCAAGCGATGGACGTTCGTGGTAATTCCTGGCGTCCCGGATCAATGGCAGCTCGAAGGCGAGCTGTTCTGGCTGAACGTCAGCGTGGCTGGAGCAGGTGCCGAGATCGCCTTGCCCGCGCCGACACCTGCCAGCGCGGCGGTTCGTTGTTGGGTGCAGGGCCCTGCGGGCCGTTCCTGGCCTTCCGGCGCGACTGTCATCGAAGCACTGCGGTCCTGTCGGTCGAAGGCGGCGTGGGTGATCGAGTGAACGAATTCGTGACCGAGGTCGGCGGCGCGATCGTGATCCGAGATGTCGCCATCGAGTTGGACCGACGGGAGCGGCCAGAACTCCATAAGCCGCCGGTACACCGCCTCCGGCACAGAGGGGGGCGGAACACGCGGATCATGAGGGTGGTCATCCGGTACGTGGCTGTCGCTGTCGAACTCCGTGCCTCCGTAATACGCATAGCTTTCACCGATCTCGATCCAGTACGAGGAGTGGTCCGTGTTACCTCGACGTCCCGCGAACATGTATCTTCCGTGTCCGATTCCGGGCGCGCCGAAGGATCTTCTTATCAGCACACTGTCAGCCATGCGCGATGCATGGCCGGAAATCGAGAGCGGCACCGAGGCAGAGGAACCCATCGGGTCCGTCGATGACGACGCATGAGCGTCGCCGCTGTCGTGCGGGTCATTCCGTCGGTGTTCCGATGCGCAGCCGGTTGCCGTCGATATCGCGCAGTTCGATTTCGCGCGCCCACGGCGCTTCCTCGACCGGGACACCGAATTCGGCGGCGACGGTGTCGATATCGCGGACGCGGAGGTAGATCAGGGTGTCGGGGCGGGCGTCGCCCTCGTGCTCGGACAAGAACAGCCGAACCTCGCCGCGGGCGACCTCGACGAAGGCGGGGAAACCCGGTTCGAAACGGTGCTCCCACTGTTGTGTGAAGCCCAGCCGCTCATACCAGGCAACCGCCGCGGCGGCATCGGCGACGCGGAGAATGGGGATGACTTCCTCGTCCATGCGGCGATCCTCGCAGACGGCCCCGACAAGTAGGCGTGTGCGGGTCGGTCATGCCCGGCCGGTGGTTGGTCGGAGGGCGGCGGGCCCGCCACCGCCAACACTCCGCCGGAGCGCGGTGGATTCCGAAAGGTGTTCCAGCCGAGCAGACTCCGCGCCGCCCTGGCCCCGGCCGTCACCGGGGCCAGGGCGGCAGTCGGGACTCGGGCGGTCAGAGTGGCAGACCCGCCCCGGCGCTGAGGGTGTCGATGAGGGTGGTGATCAACGCCAACAGTTCGTCGAGCATGGCAATTCCTTTCTCTCGGACTGTTCGTATTCACCGGTACTGCACTTGCTGAGGTACACCGTTGTGCGCGGCGTAAACCCGGCTCGCGTGGCGCGCCGTCCGGCTCCGGGGGTCCGCGGGGAAACCGACGGCGATACACGTCGGGTGCCGAGCCATGGATCGAAAACGGCGCCTCGATTCGGGCCGTTGTCGATGCGGCACTGGCCAAATCGGCCCATGTGTCCACGACACGGGGCTGCATGGATGCGCTTGGGTGGCGTCGCCGGTAAATTGCCGACCTCCGGTCGGGTTCGGCGGCGTAGCGGTCGGGCGGGGAAACCCGGATTCGGTACAGCGGCGCGAGTTCCTTGTTCGGCCTCGGTGTCGGACCCGGATGATGCATGCCGGAAGGCCGCGCAGTGCGCCCATTTCTCAGGGGGTGTTTCGGCGCCGGGGGAACGTGTAATTCGAGGATTACCGCTGACCACGGAGGAGGTGAATCCGATGATTCTCGATTTCGTTTCTCAGCTGATCGCGGCGTTGCGTGCGATCATCGGCATCTGACGCTCGCGAAAGATGATGACGGCCCCGAAGGTCGGTGGTAAGCCCCGCCGACGTTTCCGGGGCCGTCCACGTTTCCCGTGCGCTGTCATCGCCGAAAACCGCGCCCGACCCGCTGCGCCATCGCCGGGATCTTCGACGCCGCCATCAGGGCGCGGAAGGGCCAGCTGTCGTCGCGGGGCAGGATGCCCGCGCGCTGCACGCCGTCGAGGAAGTCGTAGAGGGTTTCGCCTTCCGCCATCAGCCCGTCCTCGGTGAAGTGGTAGCGGTCGACGGCGGGGGCTTGGATGAAGCGGCCGGTGCCGTAGAGGGTGGGCGCGGAATCGTCGTAGGGGTAGAGGCGAAGCGGGCCGGTCCAGTGGCCGCTGCCCATATAGCGGATGACTGTGCGCACCGTGCCGTCGGGTTGGACGTCGATGTAGACCTGGTCGGGTAGCGGGTCGTAGCGCCAGTCCGGGATGGCGTCGAAGAAGGCGAAGTTGTATTTCACGAACTCGTCGATGCCGACGATGGTTCGGCCGAATGTGGTGACGTCGGTGTAGCGGATATCGGGCGCGTACAACTCGTCGTTGACGCTCATGTCGCGGACCAGGAAACTCCACCAGTACTTCTTGGCCCAGGTCATCAGCCAGCTCAGGTCGGTGCCGTGCCGCTCGCCGAGATAGTCGAGCTTGGTGGCGAAGGACTCGAACCATTGCTGGGTGGTCGCCTGCAACTCGGTCTCGGGGATGGCCCGGATGGGCACCGCGCGGTTGGATTCCAGGAACTCCGGTACCGGGCGGGACAGCCGGGGCTGTGCGAGGGCTCGCTGGAACTCTGCTTCGTCGAACATGCCGACTCCTCGTCCGCCACTGGACCGGCCGCCGCGGGGCAACCGAATATGAATCGTATGATTCTTGTTGAATCGCCTGATGTCAATGAGTGCCGTGGGGATGCTCCTCGAACGCTCGATCGAGCGATCGGTCGGCCGATGATCCCGCCTGCACCGCCTTGGCCCATTTCGCCCTGGAAGCCCCCCGGGCCATCCGCGGCCACGACAATCCTCGTGAGGCGATGATCCGCGCTTTCGAACTCCTCGCGAACGGCTGGGATGCTCTTTCCGGCGAGGCATGAAACGGTGGCGCACGGCAGGGGGCGAATCCGAATCACGGTGGACGACGGGAGTTCTGTTGCCGTCCTGGGCCGCGACTGCGGAGTTCGCCCTGCCTCGACCGTCGGTGGTCAGGTCGTGGCGACCATGATCTGCTCGGATTCGGCCGGGCGCAGTCCATCGGGGCGGTCGGCGAAGTAGCGTGCGGTGAGGTCGGCCGCCGAGATGTGCCGGGCGTCGGTGAAACCCGCGGCGCGGGCCAGGTCGACCAGTTCGGCGGGCCGGAAGAAACTGACGAACGGCGTGCCGGAGCGGCGGGCGCCGTCCTCGGCGAACCGGCGCAGCTGCTGTTCCTCGGGCCCCACCTGATCCAGCGGTAGCAGGAATGTGGTGACGAAGGTCGAGCCGGGTGCGAGCCGGGCGAGTTGTTCCAGCGTCGCGATATTGGCTGCCCGGCTGAGGTACATGGTGACTCCGGTGGAGGCGACCAGGGCCGGGCGTCCGGGGTCGAAACCGGCCGCCCGCAACCGCTCCCACCACGAGTCCACCTCGAAGTCGACCGGGACCAGGCGCAGCCGCTCGGGTATTCCGTGACCGAGTTCGACGAGCCGCCGCCGCTTCCATTCCTGCGCCTCGGGCCGGTCCACTTCGAAAATGGTCAGCTTGCGGGCGAACTCGGGCTGTCGTAGTGCGAGCGTGTCCAGTCCGGCGCCCAGTACGACGTACTGATCCACCTCCTGGAGCGCGAGCAGATCTTCGACGAAGCGCGCGCGGGCGACGATGCCCGCGCGCATCGGGCCGGTCCGCGCCGGATCCATGTCCGGCCGGCACCGCCAGCCGTCCTCGGGATCGGCCAAGCGCAACCCGGCCAGGTCGTCGAACACATGCGGGGCCGGATCGTGCAGCACGTGCAGCGCCCGCCACAGCGCGACCCGAACGGCCGTGCTGTCCGGTGCGATCGCCGCCGTCACCGCTGCTCCCGGGGTGCCTGCACGCTCCAGACCCGCCCATCCGGATCGCGGACGGTCATCTCGGTGGTGCCGTAGTGTGTCGGCTGGAATTCGCTGACCACCTCGACGCCGTCGCCCGGCTGCTCGGTGCCGGTCGCCTTCAACACCAGTTGGACACCGGTCGGCCGGTCCTGGGGTACCTCCGCGACGAAGACATATGGCCCGTCGTCGTTGCGGAACTGTCCGGAGTGGTGGTCGGTCTCGAACTCGAGCGTGAATCCGACGCCCTGGAGGAACTTCGCCATCCGGCCCCAGTTGTGCGTCTCCAGGAAAACCGCCTCGATACCCGTGGTCGTCATCGCTCGTCCTCTCTCTCGTGCGCGAGGTAGTCGCGCAGCGCCGCGGCCACCAGCGCCGACAACGACATCCCCGATTCGATCGCGTGGAACTTGACCTGCTTGATCAGCTCCGTCGGCAGGTAGACGTTGAACTGCTTCACTTCCTCCTTGGCCACCCGTCGATGCTAGCATGCTAGCAATCTAGTGCGGATGCCCAGCGGTGCCGCCACGCGGCCGCGAGCCCGTGGTCGGCGCCCGGGCGTCACGACTGGACGAGTGCGGCGAAATCCGGTGGGAGTTCGTTGTCTTCGAGGGCGCGGACCTCGATCGGGCCGCCGGTGTAGGAGTCCTCGCCGATGATCATCAGGTCCTCGTCGAAGGACCAGAAGATGACGTTGCGCATGCGGAGGAGGTAGTTCTTGCCGGCCTCGGCCATGCCTGCCGCGAGGGGGTGCTGCATCAGGAGCGCGCCGGGTTGGATCATGGTGAGGCGCCCTTCGATGACGATGCAGTGGTCGTCGACGACCATGCGTTCGCAGTGGAATTCGAGGATGTGGCCGTTGTTCTCGACCAGGGCGCGGTAGTACTCGGTGACACCGTCGCGGGTCTTGGGGCCGACGTCACCGGTGAGCTGCCAGAAGTGGTAGTTCGTGGCCGGGCCGAGGGTGCCGACCAGGGTGTCGAGGTCGCCGTCGCGTTCGGCGGCGGCGTGGACTCGCATGCGTTCGAGCATGGTCCGCTGCCGCGGCTGGTCGGTGACGGCGAGTCGGGCGGTGATGCAGTCGACGAGGTGGTTGCGGTCGAGTTCGATCATGGTGCTGCCTTTCGGTCATCGCTGGTCGCCGGGCAGGAGAGCCAGGCGGCCGTGTTCTGCGAACGTCGCCGCGACGGCGGCGCGGGCGTCCTCGGTCAGGGGTCGGTAGGTGCCGTTCGTCCGGGTGTAGACGGGATCGCCGCACAGCCACGCCTGGCGGCGCAGGGCCTGCTTGTCGACCTTGCCGGTCCCGGTCTGCGGCAGGTCGGTGACCACGCGCACCAGACCGGGCCGCCATTTGGTGCCGAGGTCGGGCTGGGCGTCGAGGAAGGCGGCGAACTCGTCGGGGTCGAAGGGGTGGTCCGGGAGCGGGAGCAGGGCGGCCATCACCTGGTCGCCGGTGCGGGGGTCGGGGACGCCGTAGACGACCGCGGTGGCGATGCCCGGGTGGCGGGCCAGGATGCGTTCGATGGGTGCCGAGGCGAAGTTCTCGCTGTCGACGCGGATCCAGTCCGAGGTGCGGCCGGCGAACCAGAAGTAGCCGTCGACGTCGCGGTAGGCGAGATCGCCGGTCCAGTAGTCGCCGTCGCGCAGCTTCTCCGCGGTCGCGGCGGGGTTGTTGTAGTAGCCCTCGAAGCGGGCCGCGCCGCCGCGGACCACGATCTCGCCGATCGCGTCGGCGGCGTTGCGGAGGCGCCCGCCCGGGCCGAATTCGGCGACAGAGCAGACGTTTCCGTGGACGTCGACGATCTCGAGGTCGTCGGTCGGCCGCCCGAGTGCGCCCTCGGGCGTGTCCGGCGCGCGGACGATCGCGCAGACGCCTTCGGAGGATCCGTAGGACTCCACGATCCGGCAGCGGAAGCGGCGCTGGAACTCCCGGCGGTCCCGGATGGAGGCTTCGGTGCCGAACCCGAGACGCAACCGGGTCTGCCCCTCCTCGGGACGTTCGGGCTGGGCCAGGATGTAGGACAGTGCCCGGCCGACGTAGTTGAAGAACGTCGCCCCGAAGCGTTGCACGTCGGGCAGGAACCCCGAGGCCGAGAACCGTGGCCGCAGGGCGAGGGTGCCGCCGACGGCGAGGATCGGTGCCCACGCCGACATCACCGCGTTGCCGTGGAACAACGGCATGGCGTTGTAGGCGATGTCGTCGCGGACCAGGCTGTGCCGGTTGAGCTGGGCGATGACGGCGAGCCGGAAGGACGAGCAGACGACGGCTTTGGGAGCGCCGGTCGCTCCGGAGGTGAACAACAACAGCAGCGTGTGCTCGCGGCCCGGCGGCGGTGCGGGTGCGGTGGTGGGGTTCGCCGCGGCGCGGTGCAATGTGTCGCGGTAGCGGGCGCCGTCGCTGTCGAGGATGTCGACGTCGGGGAGGTCGAGGTCGTCCAGCAACGGGCGGTGGCCGGGGGCGACGATCACGGTGCGGATATCGGTGCCGGTGATGTCGGCGGCCAGTTCACCGCCGCGGCGGGTGGCGTTGATGCCGACGATGGTGGCTCCGCAGAGGGCGGCGCCCGCGATCAGCAGCAGGTACTCGGGCTCGTTGTCCATGAGCACGCCGACGTGCCAGGGCCCGGGCCGGCGCAGTGCGGTGAGCGCGGCCGCGCGCTCGCGCGCCGCCCGGACGAACTCGCGCCAGCTCATCCGCTGGTCGCCGAAGAGCAGTGCGGGGTGGTCGTCCTCGGCGCGGGCACCGAGCAGGTCGGCGATCGAGTCATGGGGGAAGTCGGGTGTCACGGTGTCTCCAGTGATCCGAATTACATTTCGTTCCGAAACAGAATGTAATACTCGGAGGTGTTCGCCGAGGCGTTTCGGACAGATCCGCCGCACCCGGCGATAATGAGCCGGCCGAGCGGGACCGCTCCCGAGGAAGAGGTGAAGCAGAGTGCTCGACGACGCGGCGCCGACCGGCTCCGGCCGTCCCCGGGACACCAGGATCGATGACGCCGTGGTGGCCGCGACCCGCGATCTGGTGGCCGAGGTGGGCTATGCGGACCTCACCTTCCGCGCCATCGCCGAGCGCGCCGGGACGTCGGTGCCCGCCATCCGCCGCCGCTGGGCGTCCAAGGCGCATCTGGTGCACGAGGCCGTCTTCCCGGTCGACGTGGCGGCCGGACCCGCCGTCGACGGCACGTTACGCGGGGTCCTGCGCACCATCGTCACCCGATGCGTGGCGGTGGTGGGGTCACCCGCCGGCCGGCGCGCCACCCCCGCGCTGATCAGCGAACTGATGACGGATTCCGCGCTGGAGAAGGAACTGTCGGCGCGGCTGCGCAGCCGGGTCTGGGACGACCTGGCCGATTCGTTCGCCGGTGCCGTCGCGCGCGGCGAAGCGCGTGGCGACCTCGACATCTCGCTGTGTGTGGAAGCGGTGTTCGGCACCACGCTGGTGGCCGTCGTGCTGCGCGGCGCCGAGGCGGTCGACGAGACGTGGATCGAGCAGTTCGTCGACATGCTCGCCGACGGTCTGGCGAGTCACCGATGAGGAACAGCGGCACGCGTCGACTCCGAACAGCTCCGTCTCGCAACCACATTCGAGATGGCGGGAGTCGCCGGATCAGCGTGACGATGCCCGCTGCACCAGATCCGGGCGGAAGCAGACGTGTTCGGGCTCGCGCCGCTTCCCGTCGGCCACCGACACCAGCAGGTCGATGGCCGAGGAGCCGATGCGGGCGCGCGGCTGGCGCACCGAGGTGAGCGGGACGATCGCGGATTCGGCGAAATCGATGTCGTCGTAGCCGACGAGCGCGATGTCGTCGGGCACGGTGACGCCGTGCAGGGTGAGGGCCTGCAGGACGCCGATGGCGAGCAGGTCGTTGACGCAGAACACGGCGTCGGGGCGCTCGTCGGCGGGAAGGGCGACGAGGTGTTCACCGGCCGCGCGACCGGCCAGCACGGTGGGGGCGGGGGTGTCGAGGACGGTGAGCCGGACACCGGGATGCGCCCGCGCGGCGCGGCGGGCGCCGGCGGGGCGGTCGGCGACCTGGGCGAGGGTGGCGGGACCGCCGACGACGGCGATGCGGCGACGGCCGACGGCGCACAGGTGCCGGACCGCCAGGTCGCCGCCGGCGACGTCGTCGACGGCGACCGAGGAGAACGGGGTGCCGTGGCCGTCGCGGTCGACCAGCACCACCGGCACACCGCGGTCGTGGAGAGTGACGAGCCGGTCGATCCGTTCCCCCGCGGGGGAGATGAGCAGCCCGTATACCCGTTGCTCGTCGAAGGTTTCGATGTAGCGGCGTTCCCGGTCGGGCTCGTCGTCGCTGGAGCCGAGCAGCACGACCAGGTCGTGGTCGGCGGCGCGTTGCTGGGCGGCGCGGGCGACATCGGAGAAGAAGGGGTTGCCGATGTCGAGCACGACCAGCCCGACGCAGCGGGAGCGGCCCGCCTTGAGCTGGCGGGCCGCGTCGTTGCGGACGAAGCCGAGCCGGTCGATGGCGGCGAGGACCCGCTCGACGGTGGCGGGGGCGACCTTCTCCGGCGCGTTGAGCACGTTGGAGACGGTGCCCACCGACACCGAGGCCGCCGCGGCCACCTCCTTCATGCTCACCACCGGTGCCCGCGCCTCCTCTGTTCCGCTGCCGGGTTGCTCATCCCCGATCTTGGTCGGCCACCGGTCGCGGGGCAAGCCTGGTCAGCTGGGTGACATGGCGCGGGTTCAGTTCCTCCAGGCAGGTGACCCCGAGCAGCCGCATGGTGCGCTCGAGCTGTCCGGCGAGGATGTCGACCGCGCGCTGCACCCCGGCCTCGCCACCGGCCATCAAGCCGTAGAGGTAGGCGCGGCCGACGAGGGTGCAGCGCGCACCGAGCGCGACGGCCGCGACGATGTCGGCACCGGACATGATGCCGGTGTCGAGCAGGATCTCGGTGTCACCGCCGAGCTCCCGCGCCACCTCGGGCAGCAGGTGGAACGGCACGGGCGCGCGATCCAACTGTCGGCCACCGTGATTGGAGAGCACGATGCCGTCGACACCGGTGTCCACGACCGCGCGCGCGTCGGCGAGGGTCTGGATGCCCTTGACCACCACCTTGCCCGGCCACTGGTCCCGGATCCAGGCCAGGTCCTCGAAGGTCACGGTGGGGTCGAACATGGTGTCGAGCAATTCGGCGACGGTGCCCGACCACCGGTCCAGCGAGGCGAACGCCAGCGGCTCGGTGGTGAGGAAGTCGATCCACCAGCGCGGCCGGGGCAGCGCGTCGAGCACGGTGGCCGGGGTGAGCGCGGGCGGGATGGACATGCCGTTGCGGGTGTCGCGCAGCCGCGCGCCCGCCACCGGCACGTCCACGGTCACCAGCAGGGTGTCGAATCCGGCCGCGGCGGCCCGCTCGACCAGGGCCATCGAGCGGTCCCGGTCCTTCCACATGTAGAGCTGGAACCAGTTGCGGCCGTGCGGGTTGGCCGCGGCCACGTCCTCGATGGACGCGGTGCCCATCGTGGAGAGGGAGAACGGGATGCCCGCCCGCCCGGCGACGCGAGCGCCTGCGTGTTCGCCCTCGGTCTGCATCATGCGGGTGAACCCGGTGGGGGCGATGCCGAACGGCAGCGAGACCGGCCCGCCGAGCACCTCCCAGCCGGTGGTCACCTTGGACACGTCGCGCAGGATCGCCGGATGGAACTCGATGTCCCGGAACGCCTGGCGGGCGCGGTCGAGGGAGATCTCGGCTTCGGCGGCGCCGTCGGTGTAGTCGAAGGCGGCGCGCGGGGTGCGGCGCTTGGCGATGCGGCGCAGATCCTCGATGGTGAGCGCGGCGTCGAGGCGGCGCCGCGTGGGGTTCAGGCGCGGCTTCTTGAACTGCAACAGCGGCGCGAGGTCGCGTGGCCTGGGTACCTGTCGTTTCATCAGCCTGCCTTCCGGACGGATTCGGGGTGCGGGTCGTGCCGGCGCGGCGGGAACGCGGCGGCCACCTCGGCCCGCAACGCGTCCACGTCGCCGTGCAGCAGCCCGTGGGTGCGGGCCTGCACCAGTATGTTGCCCAGTGCGGTCGCCTCGACCGGTCCGGCCAGCACCGGCAGCCCGGCGTGTTCGGCGAGCAGCCGGCACAACAGGGTGTTGCGGGCGCCGCCGCCGACCAGGTGGATGGTGCGCACGGGCAGGCCGGTCAGTTCCACGGCGGTGCGCACGCCCGCGGCGAGCGCGGCGGCCAGGCTCTCCACGATGGCGCGCACCATCGGCACCGGCCCGTCCGGCACCGGCAGGTCACGCGTGGTGTACCAGGCTTCGATGCGGGCGGGCATGTCGCCGGGGGCCAGGAACATCGGGTCGTCGACGTCGAACAGCGCCGCGGGAGCCGGGGCGTCGGCCGCCGCGGCGAGCAGCCGGGCCAGGTCGGCGGTGTGACCGTCGCGCTGCCAGTACCGCACCGATTCGCTGAGCAGCCACAGCCCCATCACGTTGTGCAGGAACCGGGTGCGGCCGTCCAGTCCGGCCTCGTTGGTGAATCCGGCGTCCCTGGCGGCCGGATCGACCAGCGGCGCGGACAGTTCCACGCCGACCAGACCCCACGTGCCGCAGGAGATGTAGGCGGCGGACTCGGGCGCCATCGGCACCGCCGCCACCGCCGAGGCGGTGTCGTGGGAGGCCACCGTGCTCAGCGTCAGCCCGGGATCGAGGCCGAACGCGGTGGCGACCGAAGGCAGTACCGGTCCGAGCGCGGTGCCGGGATCGACGACCGCGGGGAAGAGGTCCGGCAGCCCCAGCCGGGCGCGCAGGTCGGTGTCCCAGGTGCCGTCGAGTCCGAGCAGGCCGGTGGTGGAGGCGTTGGTGCGTTCGGTCACCGCGGTGCCGGTCAGCCAGTACCCGAGCAGATCCGGGATCAGCAGTGCCGCATCGGCGGACTCCAGTGCGCCGCAGCGCTGTTCGGCGGCGAGCTGGTAGACCGTGGTGAACGGCAGGAACTGCAGGCCGTTGCGGCGATACAACTCGTCGCGGTCCACGACCGCGTGCACCGCCTCCACACCCTGCGCCGTGCGGGGGTCGCGATAGTGGTAGGGCAGGTGCACCGCCGCCCCCTGCCGCAGCAGCGCGTAATCGACGGCCCAGGTGTCGATCCCGGCGCCGAGCAGGGTGGGTTCGAGCCTGGCCGCGGCGGCCAGTCCGCGCCCCACCTGCCGGTAGAGGCCGGGCAGATCCCAGTGCAGCGCCGCCCGGTCGCCCTGCCACAGCGGCAGCGGATCGTTGGCGAAGCGGGACACCTGCCGCATCGCGATGCGGCCGGGACCGACCCGCGCGAGCATCACCCGCCCGCTGGTGGCGCCGAGATCGACGGCGGCCACCGCGCCGGTGGCGCTCATCGCAGGAACGCCGCGGCGACCCCGGCGTCCACCGGCACATGCAGCCCGGTGGTGTGCGAGAAGTCCGCGCTGCACAGCGCGAAGGCGGCGTTGGCGACGTGCTCGGGCAGCACCTCGCGCTTGAGCAGGGTGCGCTGGGCGTAGAAGGCGCCGAGCTCGGATTCCTCGACCCCGTAGACCGCCGCGCGTTGCGCGCCCCAGCCGCCGGCGAAGATCCCCGAACCGCGCACCACCCCGTCCGGGTTGATGCCGTTGACCTTGATGCCGTGCTCGCCGAGCTCGGCCGCCAGCAGCCGCACCTGGTGGGCCTGGTCGGCCTTGGCCGCGGAGTAGGCAATGTTGTTCGGCCCGGCGAAGACCGAGTTCTTCGACGAGATGTAGAGGATGTCGCCGCCCATGCGCTGATCGATCAGCGCGCGGGCCGCCGCCTTGGCCACCAGGAAGGAGCCCTTGGCCATCACGTCGTGCTGGAGATCCCAGTCGGCTTCGGTGGTGTCGAGCAACGACTTCGACAGCGACAGACCGGCGTTGTTGACGACCAGGTCCAGGCCGCCGAACGCGAGCACGGCCGCGTCGACGGCGGCCCGGACCTGCCCCTCATCGGTGACGTCGGCGGCCACGCCGATCGCCACGTCGGCCGAGCCGAGCTCGGCCGCGACCTCGGCCGCCTTCGCTCCGTCGCGGTCGGCGAGCACCACGCACGCGCCCTCGGCGGCCAGCCGCGCCGCGATAGCCTTGCCGATGCCCGACGCCGCGCCGGTGACCAGCGCGATCCGGGTGGCCAGCGGCTTGGGCCGCGGGCGGCGGGCGAGTTTGGCCTCCTCCAGCGCCCAGTACTCGATGCGGAACTTCTCGGCCTCGTCGATCGGTTGATACCGGGAGACCGACTCCGCGCCGCGCATCACGTTGATCGCGTTGAGGTAGAACTCGCCGGCCACCCGCGCGGTCTGCTTGTCGGCGCCGTAGCTGAACATGCCGACGCCGGGGATCAGCACGATGGCGGGGTCGGCGCCGCGCATGGCGGGGGAGTCGGCCGTGGCGTGCCGCTCGTAGTAGGCGCGGTAGTCCGCGCGGTAGGTCTCGTGGAGTTCGGTGAGGCGCTGCTTGCACTGCTCGATCGGGGCGTCGGCGGGCAGGTCGAGCACCAGCGGCGCGACCTTGGTGCGCAGGAAGTGGTCCGGGCAGCTGGTGCCCAGCGCGGCCAGCCGCGGATGTTCGGCGCGGGCGAGGAAGTCGAGCACCGGTTCGGTGTCGGTGAAGTGCCCGACCTGGCGGCGGTCGGTGGAGGCCAGCCCGCGCAGGAACGGCGCCAGCGCCGCGGCCTTGGCCCGGCGTTGTTCGGCCGGCAGCGCCGCGTAGCCGGGCAGGACCGGGCCGAACGGTTCGGGCTTGCCGTGGGTGTCCAGGAATCGCTCGATCGTCTCGATGATCTCCCGCGAGTGCGCCTCGGCCTCGTCGGAGGTCTCACCCCACGCGGTGATCCCGTGCCCGCCGAGGATGGTCCCGATGGCGCGGGGGTTGCGGCGCCGGATCTCGGCGATGTCGAGCCCCAGCTGGAAACCGGGTCGCCGCCACGGCACCCACACCACCCGGTCGCCGAAGATCTTCTCGGTCAGCTCCGGCCCGTCCACCGCGGTGGCCAGCGCGATGCCCGAATCGGGATGCAGGTGATCGACGTGCGCGGCCTCCACCAGCCCGTGCATGGCGGTGTCGATGGACGGGGCCGCACCGCCGCGCCCGTGCAGGCAGTAGTCCAGCGCCGCGACCATCTCGTCCTCGCGTTCCACACCGGGATAGACGCCGACCAGGGCGCGCAGCCGGTCCAGCCGCAGCACGGCCAGCCCGGATTCGGTGAGCGTGCCCAGATCACCGCCGGAGCCCTTCACCCACATCAGCTCGACGGGTTCGCCGGTGACCGGATCGGTGTCGGCGCCCTTGGCGGAGGTGTTGCCGCCGGCGTAGTTGGTGTTCTTCGGATCGGCGCCGAGCCGGTGGGAGCGGGCGATGAGTGCGGCGACGGTCGGGTGCGTCATGGCAGGTGGTGTCCTCGTGTCGATGATGGTGTGGTCAGGCGCCCCAGGAGGCCGCGCTGCCCCCGGCACGTTCGGCGGCGAGCCGTTGCTGGTGGCCCGAACGGGCGTAGGCGGCCATCGGGTCCTCCGGCAGGCCGCGCTCGCCGCGCCAGGCGGCCAGCCGCGGCCGCACGTCGGTGTAGAAGGCGTCCATGAACACCGCGTTGGCGGTGAGCACGTCGCCGGCTTCCTGCGCGGCGGTCAGCGCGTCGAGGTCGACCAGCGCCGCCCGCGCGGCCATCTCCTGCACGTTGAGCACCGAGCGGAGCTGGCCGGGAATCTTGTCCTCGATGTTGTGGCACTGGTCGAGCATCAGCGCGACACCGGAGCCGGGGTCGAGCCCGCCGCCGCGCAGCACCTCGAACAGGATGCGGAACAGCTGGAACGGGTCCGCCGCGCCGACGATCAGATCGTCGTCGGCGTAGAAGCGGGAATTGAAGTCGAACGAGCCCAGTTTCCGCAGCCGCAGCAGCTGCGCCACGATGAACTCGATGTTGGTGCCCGGCGCGTGATGCCCGGTGTCCAGGCACACCACCGCCCGCTCACCGAGCGCGCTCACCTGGGCGTAGGCGGTGCCCCAGTCCGGCACGTCGGTCATATACATGGCGGGCTCGAAGAACTTGTACTCCAACACCATTCGCTGGCCGGCGCCGACGTGCCGGTAGATCGTGGCCAGCGACTCGGCCAGCCGGTCCTGGCGGCCGCGGATGTCGCCCTGGCCGGGGTAGTTGGTGCCGTCGGCGAGCCAGATCTTCAGGTCGCGCGAGCCGGTGTCCGCCATGATCTCCAGGCACGCCAGATGGTGATCGATCGCCTTCCGGCGGATGCGCTTGTCGGTGTGGGTCAGGCTGCCGAACTTGTAGTCGTCGTCCTGGAAGGTGTTGGAGTTGATCGTGCCCAGCGCGACGCCGAGATCCTCGGCGTAGCGGGCCAGCGCCCGATAGTCCGGCACGGTGTCCCACGGGATGTGCAGCGCCACCGTCGGCGCCAGGCCGGTGAGCCGGTGCACGGTCGCCGCGTCGGCGATCTTCTCCTCGACGGTGCGGGCGGTACCCGGGGTGCCGAACACCTTGAACCGGGTGCCGGAGTTGCCGAACGCCCAGGAGGGCAGTTCGATCGCGAGGGCCTCCAGCACGGTCTCGACCGACACGGCCGGACCTCCTTTCGTCACGGATGGGGTGGGCGGACGCGTCATCTCAGTGCCCACTCACGGGTGCGCCCTCGAGGCCGCGGGCGGCACCCGGTGCCTCGACCGGGCTGCCGTAGCGTTCGATCTCGATCTCACGCAACGTCTTTCCCTGGGTGCGCGGGGCGAAGACGGCGCCGATGGCGAGGGCGACGGTCAGCAGGCCGATCAGCAGCAGGCCGACGACGGTGAGCCCGGTGGCGGCCAGCAGGGTGGGGAAGAAGTAGCTGAGCAGACCGGTCGCCGACCGGACCACGAAGAACATGAAGCCCTGGGCGCTGGCCCGATACGGCGTGGCGAACAGCTCCGAGGTCCACAGGCTGTAGAAGGCCTGGGCGCCGATGCCGCTGGACACGCCCCACAGCACCGCGAAGAGCAGCAGGGTCGGCATGCCCGCGTCGGTGAAGAACACCAGCACACACCAGGCCAGCACGCCCAACGCCGCGCCGATCACGTAGAGCAGGCGCTGCGAGACCCGGTCGGCGTAGGCCATGAACCCGAACCAGGTGGCGGCCACCGTCGCACCCCACACCAGCACCTGCAGCAGGTTCTGCTGCACCGCGCTGTGCACGCCCGCGCTGTCGTAGACCCGCGGCATGAAGATGCCCGCCTGCCCGGCCACGGTGTTCCAGAAACCGTAGATGCCGATCAGCACCAGCAGCGCGGTGATGTTGATGCGCCGGGAGAACAACCCCCGCAGGCCTTGACCACCGGTGGTGGACCGCACGCCCGCCGTGACGTTCGCGCCGGTGCCGGTCTCGTCCCGCCAGATCTGCGACTCCGCCAACCCCTGCCGGATCCACCAGACCACCGCCGCGACCACGAACAGGTGCAGGAAGATCAGGCGCGAGCCCAGCAGTTCCAGCGGGGCCAGCACCGCGGCCAGTGCGAAGCCGACCAGCGGCCCGACCGACCAGGCCAGCTGCGCGGTGCCCACATGGCGGGCCCGCTCGGTCGTCGGCGCCTGCTCGGCGATGTAGGTCCACGAGGCCGGCACACCCGCGCCCACCGCGATACCGGTGATCACGAACGCCGCCAGCAGCATGGCGAAGTTCATCGCGAACGCCGCCAGCAGCACGCCCGCCATGTACACCAGCAGGTCGTAGGTGTAGATCGCCTTGCGCCCGTAGCGGTCACACAGCGGCCCGCCGATGCCGGCGCCGATCGCCGCGCCGAAGGCGTTGGCGCTCAACGCGGCCAGCAGGCCGACGGCGAAGTTGCTGATGCCGAACGCGTCCTGCCAGAAGGTCAGGCTGGTGGCGATCGCGATGATCGAGCCCGCCTCGATGTAGTTGGACATCGCGACGGAGATCGTCGCTTTCCACCCGGTGGTGGTTGTTGCGCCTACCTTCATGGGTCTTCCTCGGTGATCAGCAGGGTTTCGGGAGGGGAGCGGAGCGAGCCGGGGCTCAGTCCAGGTGGAAGTACTCGGTGAGGCGGTGCATGCCGTCGCCGGGCCGGGCGCCGGGCTGGAAGTACTGGGCCATCGTGGCCTGCCAGCGCGCATCGACCTCGCTCGCGGCCATCGCCGCCTGCGCCGCCGCGAAGTCGGGGGTCTCGAGGTAGCCGACCACCAGCCCGTCCTCGGGGCGCAGGAACAGCGAGTAGTTCGTCCACCCCGCCTCCCGCAGCGTCGCCAACATCTCCGGCCACACCGTGGCGTGCGCGGCGAGGTAGTCCTCGATCCGGTCCGGACGCAGGGAGAGCAGGAAGCAGACGCGTTCGCGGGTCTGGGTCATTCGGGGCCGCCTCGTCGTTGAAACGTTTCAATACGTGAGTGCAGTCACTGTACGTCGGCAAGGTGATTCGGTCAACAGGCTGGCCGCCGGCTCGCGGTCTACTCCGGCCGGTGTCGGTCCAGCCACTGGTCGGCCAGCTGGTCGACCCATGCCTCGACTCCCGTCTCCGGTGGCGACTGCACCAGCACCAGTTCGTCGACGCCCAGATCCGCCAGTGCCTGCCGGTCCGCCGCGGTCGGGGACCGCAGCGCCACCGCGATGACGAGTTCGCCGCGGTCGCGGCCCGCTTCCTCGCACAGCCGGGTGAGGGTGTCCAGCCGCTCGGCCGCAGCAGCAGGACGCCGGTGGCCAGGCGGATCGTAACGCGCCGGCCGCTGCCCGCGCGCAGATTTCCCCCGTGCTACGTGTCCGTGGCGGGCTGCACGCCGGCCGCGGTGCTCCGGTGCAGGGCCAGCAGGGCGGTGTCGTCGGTGACGCCGTTGCCGAGCGAGTCGAGCAGTGTCGTCAGTTCGGTGATCACCTCGCTCGCGCCGGCGGGTGCGATGGATCGGGCGAAGTCCAGGAGTGCGTCTTCACCGTAGAGGCCGCCCGCGCCGGTGCGGGCTTCGGTGAGTCCGTCGCTGTAGAGCAGCAGTGTGTCGCCGGGGGCGAGGTCGATGCCACGGGTGGCGATGGTGGCGCCGGGGAGGGCGCCGATGAGCTGGCCGCCGGGGGTGGGCAGGAAATCGGCGGTGCCGTCGGCCCGCAGCAACAGTGCCGGGGGATGCCCGCCCGCGGCGAGGGTGACGTGGACGGCGACGCCCTCGCGGGTGAGGCGGCCGTGGACGACGGTGCAGAAGCGGGGGTCGCCGGGCTGATAGGCGGCGATCATCACGCGGTTCAGGTGGGTGAGCACGGCGGCCGGGTCGGGGTCGTGGACGGCCGCCGCGCGCAGGGTGTAGCGGATGCGGGAGGTGATGACGGCCGCGGCGGCACCCTTGCCGCACACGTCGCCGAGGAAGAACCCCCAGCCGCCGTCGGCGAGCGGGAACAGGTCGTAGAAGTCGCCGCCGACCTCGTCGAGCGAGGCGATGTGATAGTGGGCGGCGACCTCGAAGCCGGGGACCGGTTCCAGTGCCGAAGGCAGCAGCGTGCGTTGCAGGATGGTGTTGAGTCGTTGCAGCCGTTCGCGTTCGGCGTCCGCGGCGCGGCGCGCGCGCAGCAGTTCGGCTTCGTAGGCGCGGCGTTCGCGGGCGTCGAACACGGTGGTGCGGATGAGCAGGGGCCTGCCGTCGGCGGCGGTCTTGACCGTCGAGGTGACCAGGACCGGGAGACGCTCACCCGTCGCGGTGCGCAATTCCAGTGCGATGCCGCGGATTTCGCCCTGCATGCGCAGCAGCGGGGCGAAGTGGGTCTCGTGGTAGAGGCGCCCGCCGACGGTGAGCAGGTCGCTGAAGTGGCGGCGTCCGACCACCTCGTCGCGGGTGTAGCCGAGCCAGCCGAGCAGGGTGGTGTTGATCTTGGCGATCGTGCCGTCGAGCAACGTCGAGAGATACCCGCACGGCGCGTTCTCGTACAGGTCCTCGGTGCTGTCCTCGAGCAGCATCGCGAACTCCACCGGCTCGCCGGGAAGCGGCCTGCCGCCCTCCGGGCCACCGGTGGTGCACATCCTCACCGCACGCCGGCTGTCGGCGCCCGGGCGGGCAGCCGCCGGACGAAGGCGGCGATGGCGGCGGCGGTCTCCTCGGGCGCCGCCAGCTGGGGGCAGTGGCCGGTGGCCGAGAGAGTGAGCAGATCGCTGCCCGGGATCTGGGCTCGGACGAACTCGCCCACCTCCGGCGGGGCGATGGCGTCCTGCGAGCACTGCGCGACCAGCGTCGGCACCGTGACGGCGGCCAGGTCGTCGCGGTTGTCGGAGAGGAAGGTGACGCGGGCGAAGACCCGGGCGATGTCGGGGTCGGTGCGGCAGAAGCTGTTCTCGAGCTCGGCGGCGAGTTCGGGGCGGTCGGGGTTGCCCATGATCATCGGCGCGACCGCACCCGACCAGCCCAGGTAGTTGGCGTCGAGCGACTCGAGCAGTTCGTCGATGTCGGCGGCGCTGAAACCTCCGCGGTAGCCGCGTGCGGGATCGTCGATGAAACAGGGGCTCGGTGCGAGCAGCACGAGCCCGCGGAACAGCTCGGGCTCGGCGGCCGCGGCCAGGACTCCCATCGTCGCGGCGACGGAATGCCCCACGAACACCACGGGCCCGGCGTCGATCGCGCGGCAGACCTCGACGACGTCGTCGGCGTAGCCCTGCATGGTCCCGTAGCGTTCGGCGTTCCACGCGCTGAGGTCGGAGCCGCCGGAGCCGACGTGATCGAACAGCACCAGCGTGAAGTCCGGCGCCAGCAGCGGTACCACCAACCGCCACAAATTCTGGTCACACCCGAAGCCGTGCGCGAGCACCACCACCGGCGCACCGGCCTGCCCGGTGACCACGATCCGATTCCGTCGCTGCACGTCCATCGGACCATCCTGTCAGACCGGGGTGGTCCGGGGTGCGTGCAGTGGCGCGTGCGACGCTGGGCGCGATGGTCGTCGTCGCCACCCTCGGCGTGCACGATCCGCTGGTGTTGCGGGTCGTCTCCGACCGTTAGACGGTGTCACGGGGCAGACCGCGTTCGGTGACTGCCGTTCGCGGCGCCCGAGGCGAGTTCCGGCTCGTACTTCCGCGCAGGCTCACATCAGATCCGGCTGCCAGGTGGTGACGGCCCAGATCACCAGGACGTTCAGGACGATGATCACGATCGACCACCACGGGTAGTACGGCAACCAGAGGAAATTGGCCAGGATCGACAGCGCCGCGAACACCGCGGCGGTGACCCTGGCCCAGGTGGTGCCCGCCATGAGGGCGATCCCGACGACGGCCAGCAGCACGCCGAGCACGATGTGCACCCACCCCCAGGTCGCCACATCGAGGTCATAGGTGTAGCGCGGGACGATGGTGAAGATCTCGTCGCCGGCCACCGCGGCGACACCCTCCAGGATCGATAGCACCGCGACGGTCAGCAGCAGGACCGCCGCCGCGATGGTGGTGATCGCCGCGATGCTCTGGCCCACCGGATCGGGTTCGCGTACCCGCGCCATGATCGGTTCCTCCTGGATCGGGCTCACACATGTGCGTCGGCGAAGACCTCGCGCAGCCTCGCCTCCTGCTCATGGGAGAGGTTGGTGGTGATGAGTTCGGCGGTCCGGCCGCGGAATTCCTCGTGCACCCGGTCCAGAGTGGCGTCGGAGGTGAGCACGAACAGGGCGGAGGTGCCCGGGGTCACCTGTTCCCGGAGGCGGGCGATGAACTTGTCGTCGATCCCGACGTCGGCCAGCGCCCCGGTGAGCGCACCGATCCCGGCGCCCAGGGCCGCCCCGAGCAGTGGGACGAAGAACAGCAGCCCGAACAGCAGACCCCAGAAAGCGCCGCCGAGCGCGCCTGTGCCTGCCAGATTATGGAGCTGTCGGGTCTTCGGTTTGCGCGCGCCCTCGGGCCAGCTGACGACGGCCGCGTCGTGCACCGTGATCAGCTGGCGCTGTTGCAGATCCTGCAGGGTCGCCACGGCGGTGTCGGCGCCGCCGTCGGTGGGGAATTTCCAGACGCTGAGTGTGCCGGCCACGGAGAACTCCTTCGTCGCGGGTGGATTCGATCGATACCGGGTCGAGGCTGCCAGGACCGGTGCGCCTGCCGCCTCGTTCGTCGTGGGTGAAAGAGATGACGCGGGGGGTGGGAGAGCGGTACCAGGCCGGCCCGGCGATGCCCATGCCGAGCGCGCTCGCGCCCATCACCAGCGGCACGATCGCCATCACGGCGTGATCGCCGGCCATCGCGGGTGGCCCGGGGTATGTGATCCGGATGAGGCGACTATCACGGTCCGGTATCGAAAACGTGCGCTACTTGTCGCGGGCGGTTGCCAGTGGTTGCGTCGATTTGGAGCAGCGCTTGACGGATTTTTCGCACAGCACGGTCGTAGACGTCTCCGGGAGGCGCGGTGACTCCTTCGCCATTCGTGCACGGCTGCGTCAGATCGGCCGACTGCACGCGGATCGGCGACGTTCCGGTCCTCGGATTCCCACTGGTCCCCCGGGCCGCGGCCGACGCCGAGTTCGAGCACTTCCTCGGACCGGGCAGCGCCCGCGCGCTGCTGGTCTGCGCGCCCGCGGGGAGTGGGAAGACGGTGCTGGCTGCTCATCATGCCCTGTCCGATGACGTCACCCGTCCACCGGTGTGGGTGACCGTCACCGCCGAGCTGAACGACGCCGACCGGTGGTGGCATCGCTTGGGCGACTGCTTCGGATTCGACCCGACCGGCCCGGCGGGCGAACCTGCCGGTGCGACCGCGGCAGCCGAACAGCTGCTCGCCGCGGTGTCGGCTGGCCCCGGGCCGAGGGTCCTGGTTGTCGACGATGCGCACCTGCTCACCGACCCGCTGGTGCTGGCCGGCCTCGAGCACATGATCCGGCACGCTCCGAAGTTTCTGAAGATAGTGCTGTGCGGTCGGTTCGAGCCGCCGATCCGCTGGCAGGCGTTGGAACTCGACGGCCGCGTCACCCGGCTCGGGGCCGGCACGCTGTCCTTCGACACCGCGCAGATCGCCGCCGTGCTCGCCCAGCACGGTTGCGAACTCACACCCGAGGAGTTGGCGCAGGTCACCGACATCACCCGTGGGTGGCCCGCACTGGTCCGGATCGTCGCGATCTACCTGGCCGCGCACGCAGAGGACCGCGACCGCGCCGTCCGTGTGCTGGCCCGAGCGCCGCACGCCGTCGCCGACTTCCTGTGTGGGGAGCTGATCGCGGCACTGCCCGAGCAGGTCCGACAGTTCGTGAGCGAGACCAGCATTCCCGCGTCCTACACTCCCGAACTCGCCGAGCACCTGGCCGGACCCGCTGCCCCGAGCCATATCGCCTACCTCGAGCGCATCAATTTCCCGTTCACGTCGGTCGACACCGAGCGCGGTCGCTGGATCAGCTATCACCCGATGGTCCGCCGGTATTTCGCCACCGAACTCCAGCGCGTCGACGCTGCCCGGCTGGGCGAGCTGCACCGGCAACTCGCCGGGTGGTACACGGTCGCCGGGATGTACACCCAGGCTTTCGACCATGTGCTGGCCACCGGTTCCGACGAGCTGCTCGTCGATTTCCTGCGGGCGGAAGGCGTCGCCGCGACCCTGCTCGGCTGCGGCGCCGCGGTACTGGAGATGCTCGACCAGGCGCAGCCGGCGCTGTCGAACGACCCGTTCGTCTGGATGTTACGGGTCATCGACGCACTCGAGCGCGGTGACGCGGCCCAGGCGCATGCCTACCTGGATCTGGTGCGCGCCCGAGGCGGCGATACCGAATCCGTCGCCCCACCGGAGTGGTTGCGCGCCCTGCTGCTCGGGGGGCAGGCGCATGTCCGGACCGTCCCACCGGGTGATCCCGGCGCGGTGGCGATCCCGGAACCGCTGCCGACGGTCGGTCGCGCCGACATCGACGGGTACCTCGCGGTCCATGCGGGCATGCTGCGAGTTCTGCACGGCGATCGCGTCTCCGGCGAACGCGATCTGCTCGTGGGGCTGGCGCTGGCCGAGCACGCGCAACAACCGCGGCTCGTCCTGCACGCGGTCTGCCGCCTGGCGATGGCCGCCGGTGTCGCGGGGGAACTGACAACGGTGCGGGAGCGAGCGCGTCAGGCGGTCGAGCTGGCAGTGGAGTTCGATGCGGACGGCACCGCCGACGCGGTGCTGGCGGCGACCATGGCCGCGTTCGTCGACTACCTGCAGGCGCGACGCGAGCCCAGGGAGCTGGTGTCGCCGCCGGCCCGTCGCCGGCGGGACGGCACGACCGAGCCGACGGCCGGGTGGTGGGCCGAGATCGTCACCCAGTTGACCGTGCTCGATGCCGCACCCGACAACCACGCTGCCGCCGCTCGGTTGCGACGCGGCCTGCTCGGGTTGCTCGACGAGGTCGGCGCCGCCGCGACCACCGGCGGCCTGCTGCCGGTCGCGATCTGGAGTCTGCTGCACCTGCGGGAGGACACCGTCGTTCAGCTGCTCGTCCATCGTGCTCGGGTGGTGCTGGGTCCGACGTGTCCCGAGGTCGCGCTCGGCGCCGCGGCACTGGCGCATACCGCGGGCAAGCCGGCCGCCGTGCACGAACTGGTCGTGCCCTTGCTCGGCAGCGACCACCCGATGATCGTGGTGCCCGCCCTGCTGCTGCACGCCACCAGCAGCGACCGGCTCGGGCGCACCCGTACCAGCGCCGAGGCGCTCGAGCTGGCGTTGCAGCAGGCGGTACCGGACCACCTGGTCCGGCCGTTCCTCGACGTGCCGGGCGCGGTGCCGCTGTTGGCCTCGCACGCGGGCAGCTTCGGCCACCTGGACCGGTTCGCCGACGAGATCCGCCACCATCTCGCGGTGCGGCGGCACCTCACCGGCCATTCGCTCACGGGGACCGAACTCCGGGTGCTCAAGCACCTGCCCACCGGACGGACCACCAGCCAGATCGCCGCCGATCTCGGCGTCTCGGTCAACACCGTCAAGACCCATCTCCGTGGCATCTACGGCAAGCTCGGCATCGCCTCACGTGCCGACGCGCTGACCGAGGCACGGCAACGTGGCCTGCTGTAGTCGGTTCATCCCCTACGGATGACGTTCCCCGGACTCCGGGCGCGCAGGCTGGAGTGATCGTCCGCCCCTCGCCGCCCGCGATCCCAGGAGTGCCGATGCCCGAAT
Organism: Nocardia farcinica; assembly: GCF_001182745.1. NCBI lineage: Bacteria > Bacillati > Actinomycetota > Actinomycetes > Mycobacteriales > Nocardiaceae > Nocardia > Nocardia farcinica. The sequence goes on from NZ_LN868938.1 coordinate 776,788, forward strand.
GCACCCGCTACCAGTTCATCATCGACGGCGGACTGTCCGAGCGGGCCCGCGCGGCCTTCCCCGAACTCACCGCGACTGTCGCTCCCCACAAAACCGCCACAACACTGTTCGGCCCGGTTCCCGACTCGACAGCCATGCGCGGCATCCTGGCTCGCATCGACGACCTCGGTCTCACCCTGCTCGAGATGCGCAGGTTGCCGGACTGACCGGCGAGCGGGACGACCACGCGGCTGCGCCCGTACGCTCTCCCGCGAGCGGTTGACCCGAGCCCCGACCGGCTCGCGGGCACCGGTGGTGATTCTGCACCTCGACCTGCTCGGCCCGCCGTCGGGGTCTTGCTGATCGGTCTCGCCGAGGTACTCGGCGCCGCCGGGGCCTCTGCGCGCAAGACCTGTCGGAAACCGCGGTGAACCGGCCGGCCGGTGCGCGCACGCAGCTGAGGGGGCTGGGTCGTCGCGGCGCGCACGGTGGTGACGCTGCTGTTGCTCACGGGCGCGCCGATCTCGCCGCGACGCTGGTCGGTGTCCTGCTGTTCGACACGCTGCCCGGTCCGGCAGGGCTCGCTCCGGTTCGATGCGCCGGGGCAGGCGACCTCGGGCGGGGACGAGGGCACGACCTCGCTCATCTGGCGCGTTTGCGGGTGGTGAGCAGCCCGGCCAGCCAGCCGATCGCGAACATCACCAGCAGGATCAGCCACATCGGCGAGCGGACCGTGATCAACAGGAACTCGATGTCCACGTGCGCGCGATTCTCCAGGACGAAGATCAGCGCGAGGACCGTCAACACGAGGGCGATCCATTGGTTGAACGAGATGCGGGCGAACGGGGAAGGCTTCTTCGCCGTCTGGTCCATCATTCTCCTCCTGGGTCGGATTTCGGTGGCGCGCTGCTGATCAGGGCACGGACCCAGCGGGTGGACGGGTCGATGTCGAGCAGCACCGCCTGGAGCAGCAGCGTCAACGGAATGGCCAGCAGGGCGCCGAGCGCGCCGAGAACCCAGGTCCAGAAGATCAGCGACAGGAAGGTCACCGTCACGCTCAGGCCGACCGCGTCACCGACGTACTTCGGCTGGATCACCGACTGGATGACGAAATTGATCACGCTGTAGAGCAGGACGACCCAGATCATCAGCGCGGGGCCGCCCGCGAGCAGCGCGAGCAGCGCCGGTGGCACGAGGCCGACGACGAACCCGACGTTGGGGATGAAGTTGGTGACGAACGACAGCACCGCCCACAGCAGCGGCAGTGGCACGCCGAGCCACCACAGCGCAAGCCCGTCGAACACGGCCACGATCAGCCCGAAGACGGTCGACACGACGAGATAGCGCCGTGTTCCGATGGCGAAGGACCGTAGTGCGGTGGCGATGGCGGGCCGTTCGGCGGTGAGGATGCGCGCGCGGCGGTCGATGGAAAGGCCGTCGACGGCCATGAACAGCAGCAGCGCCAAGACGAACGCGAGGGCCGACAGCACCCCGGCCAGTCCGCTGAAGGTGGTCTCCAGCACGCTCACCACCTGGCGGACGTCGATGTCGCTCAACATGGTGCGGATCTCTTCACCGCCGACGCCCCGGTCGGCCAGCACCGACCGCAATCCGTCGAGCATGTCGTCGAATCGGCCCGAATAGTTCGGCAGTTCGGTGGCGAGCTGCGCTGTCGAGATCACCAGAATCACCAGCAGACCGAGCACGATCGCGTACGCGGTGACCACGGCCAGCACCATTCCCACCCACGCGGGCAGGCCGTGCCTGCGGGCGAATCCCTGGATCGGTTGCACGGCGATGGTCAGCATCAACGCCAGGAACACCGGGCCGAGGATGCCGGCGAATGCCTTCATCCCCGCGACGGCGACCACCGCCGCCGCGGTCGCCAGCAGCACGATCAGACCCCGCGGAAGCGACCACGGCGTATCCGCCGCGGGGAGGGGCGTGTCGACCGTCTCCGAGGCCACCGGTGACTCCCCTCGCGCGCTCGGCATCCAGGACGTTGGCCCGAGCCTAGGGACGGTGGCCCGCCACCCCCTCACCCTTCCGGGGTGAAGTGTGCGGAATGAGGCCCGCCGGCGAACACCGAACGGTATTCGGCGATCGACGTGGTGTGGGAGCGCGGACGTGCGCTGCATCACACTACTCGCCAGTTGTGTGTCACCCTCGGTATCACCTAGCGTGGTCGCTGCCGGATCGCATCGAGGAGGAACGCGACCGAGCGAAGGGGAAATCGCCGCTGAGACAAGGGGATCCGATCCACCCGGCCGCGCCTGGGCGTGCACGGTTGCGACGTTTTCCGGTTTTCACCGCGACACCACCCGCCCCGGAATCGCTGGCGGTCACCACCGCCACCTACCGTTCCGAGGACGCCAATCGGCAACAGCTGCAACGCGGTTCGTTGATCACCGCCCTGCTGGCGGGTCACTGACCGGCGTGACCGATCAGGGCGTGACGATCGGGAATCGCGGGTCGGGGCGGTCGAGCACCTCGATCAACCGGGCCAGCAGGGCGGGGTCGCCGTCGATGTAGACGCCGTCGAGGCCGCCGCCGGACAGCACACCGAGCAGCTGCGGCTTGCTCAGTGTGAGGGTGAGGTCGACGTCGCCGCGCAGCGGCGCCCGAGGGGTCTCCTGGCGATGGGTCAACGCGCCGTTGGAGAGGGTCAGCCGGACGACCCGGTCTTCGTCGGTCAGCTTCCAGTCCATCGTCAGATGGGTTCGTGCGGCGCGGAGTCCGTCGACGCGTACCGCGAGCGCGTCGATGATCATGTCCACGCTCAAGGCGGCGAGCACGTCCGGGTCGCCGGTATCGATGGTCGCTTCGAGGACGCCGTTGCGTAGTTCTTCGGCGCCGGAGAGGTAGAAGTTGCGCCAGGGCCCGTTCTCCGCGCCGTGGCCCAGCCGGTCGTAGACCTCGGCGAGCGCGTGCCGGGCGCGCGCGTGCTCGGGCTCGGCGAACACCGCGTGGTTGAGCAGCGTCGCGGCGAAGCGCAGATCACCGCGGTCGGCGTATTCGCGGCCCTTGGCGATCACCGCCTCGATCCCGCCGTAGTCGGCGACGTAGCGTCGCGCGCTCGCCACCGGTGGGTGTTCCCACAGGTGCGCGGGATTGCCGTCGAACCAGCCCATGTAGCGCTGGTAGACGGCTTTGACGTTGTGACTGAGCGAGCCGTAGTAGCCGCGATTCGCCCACCGGGCGTCCAGCGCGGGCGGGAACGTGAGTTCCTCGGCGATCTCGATCCCGGTGTGCCCCTTGTTGATCAGGCGCAGAGTCTGGTCGTGCAGGTAGGCATACATGTCGCGCTGGTCGGCCAGCCACCCGGTCCAGTTCTCCTGCCCCCAGGTCGGCCAGTGGTGCGAGGCGAAGGCGACGTCGGCGTGGTCGGCGAACATGGCGATGGCCTCGTCCAGGTACCGCGCCCACGCCCGCGTGTCGCGCACGAGTGCGCCGCGCAGGGTGAGCACGTTGTGCATGTTGTGGGTGGCGTTCTCGGCCATGCACAGGGCGCGGTGGTCGGGGAACAGGAAGTTCATCTCGGCCGGGGCTTCGGTGCCGGGCGTGAGCTGGAAGAGCATGCGCACGCCGTCGATCACTTCCTCCTGACCGGTGTGGGTGATGTCGACTGTCGGCGGGATCAGGGTGATCCGTCCGGTGGAGGTGGTCATGCCCAGCCCGCAACCGATCTGCCCCGCAGGGGATTTCGGCAGCGCGGCGCCGTACATGTACAGCGCGCGCCTGCTCATCGCGCCGCCCGCGTAGACGTTCTCACCTGCCGCGTGTTCGAGGAAACCGGCGGGCGCGAGGATCGGCACCTCGGGGTGGCCCTCGGGCAGTACGCCGCGCGCCCCGCCGAAGTGGTCGGCGTGGGAGTGGGTGTAGGTCAGCCCGCGCACCGGCCGGTCGCCGCGATGTTTCCGATACAGGGCCAACCCGGCCGCCGCCGTCTGCGCCGACAACAACGGATCGATCACGACGACGCCCTCGTCGCCCTCGACGATCGTCATGTTCGACAGGTCGAGGTTGCGCAGCTGATAGATGCCCGCGGTGACCTCGAACAAGCCCTGGATGTTGCAGAGCCTGCCTTGCCGCCACAGGCCGGGGTGTGCGGTGTCGGGGCAGTCCTGGGCCAGGAACCCGTAGGACTCGATGTCCCAGACGACGCGTCCGTTTCCGTCGGTGATCGCGGGCGGATCGAGTTCGGCGACCAGTCCCCGGGTCGCGTCGTCGAAGTCTCTCGTGTCCGTGTGGTCCAGATCTTCGCTCATGGTCGCCTCTCTCGTGGTGGCGCCACCGATCGGTTCGGCCTCGGCCGGTGCTCGGGGGCTCGCGCGTCGGTGGGGGACGGACGGCAGGCGGTTCGCCCCACGCTGGCACGGGTCGTCGCCGCGGGAATCACCCGCGTCGGGTGATTCGCGGACGGCGCGGAGGGAGTTGCCTTGTCGGTGGACGTCCCCGGGGCGCGCCGGCAGCCGTGTCCGGGGCTTTTCGGGGCCGGTTCGTCGGCGGGCAGGGAGGTGGGTGCATGACCCAGCAGCAGGCGCCGGAGCGCGCGGTGAAGGTCACGGTGCTCACGCTGACGGCGATGGTCGTCGGGTCGATGGTGGGGGCGGGAGTGTTCTCGCTGCCGCGGCGTTTCGCTCAGGAGACCGGGGTCGGCGGCGCGCTCATCGCCTGGCTGATCGCGGGGACGGGCATGCTGGTGCTGGCGCTGGTGTTCCAGCGGCTGGCGGTGCTCGAGCCGGAACTGGATGCCGGTGTCTACGCCTACGCCAAGGCCGGATTCGGTGAGTTCACCGGCTTCTACGCGGCGGCGGGGTATTGGGCGAGCGCGTGTGTGGGCAACGTGACCTACTGGGTGCTCATCATGTCGACGCTCGGGCAGTGGTTTCCGGCGCTGGGGGCGGGGGACACGCTGATCGCGGTGCTGCTGTCCTCGCTCGGATTGTGGTCGTTCTTCCTGATCATCCGGCGCGGCACCAAGGAGGCCGCGGCGATCAACCGGATCGTCACCATCGCGAAGCTGGTCCCGATCCTGGTGTTCGTGCTGCTGGCGGCGTTCCTGCTGGATCCGGCGGTGTTCGCCGACAACGTGCGTGCCGCGGACTATTCCGGCTCGCTCTGGCAGCAGGTGAGTGACACGATGCTGGTGACGGTGTTCGTGTTCCTCGGCGTCGAGGGCGCCAGCGTCTACTCCAGGCACGCGCGCCGCCGCGAGGACGTCGGGCGGGCTACGATCCTCGGATTCCTCAGCGTGCTGGCGATCTTCGCGTCGGTGACCATCGTCTCCTACGGCATTCTGCCGCGCGCGGAGATCGCCGAGCTGCGCCAGCCGTCGATGGCCGGTGTGCTCGAGGCGGCGGTGGGTTCGTGGGGCACCGCGTTCGTGAGCGCCGGCCTGATCGTCTCGGTGCTCGGCGCGTATCTGGCCTGGACGTTGATGGCGGCCGAGGTGCTCTTCGTCGCCGCGAAGGACGACGACATGCCACGGTTCCTGGCCCGCTCCACCGAGCGCGACGTGCCGGTGAACGCGCTGGTGCTCACCACGGCGCTGTCGCAGACCGTGCTGATCATCACGATGTTGTCCGAGGACGCCTTCGATTTCGCGCTGGACTTGACGGCCGCGCTGAGCCTGATCCCGTTCCTGCTGGCCGCGCTGTACGCCCTGCGGCTCGGGCTGACCCGGGACCACGCCGGCGAACGGCCGGCGACCTGGCGCGGCGACGCGACCGTCGCCGCGATCGCCTCGATCTACACCGTGTTCCTGATCTACGCGGCGGGTCTGAGGTTCGTGCTGGTCTCGATGATCTTCTACGCGCCGGCCACCGTGCTGTTCGTCCTGGTCCGCCGGGAACGCGGACGGCGGGTGTTCACCGGGGCGGAGGTCGTGCTGTTCGCTGTCGTATCGGCCGGGGCGTTGCTCGGCGTGGTCGCGCTCGCGGCCGGGTGGATCAGTCTGTGACAACCGTGGTGCCGCTCGTCGACGGAAGGTGGTTCGATGTCAACCCATCCCATCCCGCACGGAGTCCATTCCGAGGTCGGCCGCCTGCGCAAGGTGCTGGTCTGTGCGCCGGGCCTGGCGCATGAGCGGCTCACGCCCACCAACTCCGACGAGCTGCTCTTCGACGACGTGATGTGGGTGGAGGCCGCCCAGCGCGATCACCTGGACTTCGCCAACAAGCTCACCAACCGCGGCGTGGAGGTGGTGGAACTGCACGATCTGCTCGGCCGCACCCTCGAGCTCCCCGAGGCGCGGGCGTGGCTGCTCGACCGCAAGATCGTCGCGAACCGCGTCGGGCTCGGTCTGGTGGAGGGCACCCGCGCCTTCCTGGATTCGCTGCCGCCGCGGGAACTGGCCCGCTACCTCATCGGCGGCCTGTCGACCGCGGATCTGCCCGCCGACTACCGCAGCGACTATCTCGCCCTGGCCCGCGAATCGCTCGGCAGACCCGAATACCTGCTGCCGCCGCTGCCCAACACGCTCTACACCCGCGACACCACCTGCTGGATCTACGGCGGGCTCACCATCAATCCGCTCTACTGGCCCGCCCGCCACGACGAGCCGCTGCTGATGCAGACCATCTACCGCTTCCACCCCGACTACGCCGCCGACACCGTGTGGTGGGGTGATCCGGAAAAGGACTGGGGGCAGGCGACTCTCGAAGGCGGCGACGTGATGCCGATCGGCAACCGCAGCGTGCTGATCGGCATGAGCGAGCGCACCTCCCGGCAGGCGATCACCCAGCTGGCCAAGGCGCTGTTCGAGGCCGGCGCCGCCGATCGGGTGGTGGTGGCCGGGATGCCGAAGCTGCGCGCGGCCATGCACCTGGACACCGTGTTCACCTTCGCCGACCGGGATCTGGTGGTCGTCCATCCGCGCATCGTCGACGGCATCCACCCGTTCACCCTGCTGCCCGACGACGCCGCGCCGGGCGTGCGGATCGTCGACGAGGCGGGCACCCCCTTCGTCGACGTGGTCGCGCGCGCCCTCGGCCTCGATCGCCTGCGCGTGGTGGAGACCGCCGGTGACGCCTACGCCTCCGAACGCCAGCAGTGGGATTCGGGCAACAACGCCGTCGCCCTGGAGCCCGGCGTGGTGTTCACCTACGACCGCAACACCCTCACCAATGCCGCGCTGCGCCGCGCCGGGGTGGAGGTGATCACCATCGTCGGCGCCGAACTCGGCCGCGGCCGGGGCGGCGGGCACTGCATGACCTGCCCGCTGGCGCGCGACCCGATCGACTGACTCATTCGCCGGGCGTCGTGCCGCGCAGGATCGCGGTGAGGCCGAATTCGAAACGCTCGTCGAAGGATTCGGCGTCGAGGTGGGGCAGGACCCGGTGCAGCGCGGGATGGGTGGTCGCGGAGACGGCCGCGGCGAGGCGGCCGGGCAGCGCGCCCGTGACGGCCTGCTCCTCCTGGGTGAGGCCGAGGGTGAAGTAGATGATCGTCCAGGTGGTCCACGCGGCGCCGCGTTCGGTGCGGCCGTCGTCGAGCAGGGCGGCGACCACGGCATCGGCGAAGCGCAGGGTGTTCGCCTCCGCGGCGTAGGTGCCGACGACGAGGGCGGCCCCGTCGCGGTGGGCGAGCATCGCCGCGCGCAAGCGGCGCGCCAGTTCGCGCACCCGCTCGGGTGCCGCGGTGGGCAGGTCGTCGTAGCCGATCTCGCCGACGATCGCGTCGGCCATGAGTTCGAGCAGCCCGGTCTTGGTCTTCACATGCCACAGCACGGTGTTCATGCGCACGCCGAGCCGCTCCGCGATCGCCCGGGTGGACACGGCCGCCAGGCCGCGCTCGTCGAGCACCGCGAGGCCGGTGGCGACCACGCGGTCGACGTCGAGGCGGTCGGCGCCGCGGCCATCCCCTTGCTTCTTGGTCACCGACCTAGTTTACTCGGATCCGCACTCTTGGTCACTGACCAAACAATCGAGAGAACAGGTGAACGATGGACAGGACAGGCGTTGTCATCGCCGGTGGGGGACCGGTGGGGTTGTGGTTGGCCGCGGAACTGCGGCTCGGCGGGGTGCCGGTCACGGTCGTGGAGGCGCGCGATCGGCGTGACGAGCGCTCCAAGGCGCTCACCGTGCACCCGCGCACCATCGAGATCCTGGCCTCGCGCGGCGTGCACGGACCGTTCCTGGCCGAGGGCGTCCCGATCCGGGGCGGCCATTTCGGCGTGCTGGACACCCGGCTGGATTTCGGGGTGCTGGACAGCCCGTTCCCCTACACCCTGGCGCTGCCGCAGGCGCGCACGGAGGAACTGCTCGAGGAGCGCGCCCGCGCGCTCGGCGCGCGGATCCTGCGCGGGCACCGGGTGGTCGGGTTCACCGAGGAGGCGGACCGGGTGACCGTGGCGATCGAAGGACCCGCCGGACCCGCCCGCATCGAGGCCGCGTACCTCGCCGGATGCGACGGCACCCGCAGTACGGTCCGCGCCGCGGCCGGGATCGGCTTCCCCGGCACGCCCGCGACGTTGGCCGGCTGGCTCGGCGACGTCGTGCTGGACAACCCGCCCGAGGGCGGCTTCGGCCACTTCGGCCCGGAGGGCACGCTGCTCGTCGTCGCGTTGCCCGGCGGGCTGCACCGCATCGTCGGCCTCACCCCGCAGGACGTGACGACCGAATGGCCGGGCGAGTTCACCCTGGCGGAATTGCGGGCCAAGACGGTGACGCTGGCGGGTCACGACTTCGGCATGCGCGCGCCGGTGTGGTTGTCCCGCTACGGCAATGCCACCCACCTGGCCGACCACTACCGCCGGGGCCGGGTCGTGCTCGCCGGTGATGCCGCGCACCAGCACTTCCCGGCGGGTGGCGTCGGAATGAACGTCGGCATCCAGGACGCGCACAACCTGGGCTGGAAACTGGCCGCGACGCTGACCGGCCGCGCCCGCCCGGAACTGCTGAACACCTACGAGACCGAGCGACGGCCGGTCGGCGCGGAACTGACCGACACCAGCCGCGCACAGGTCGCACTGATGTCGGCGTTCTCGCCGGAAGGACTGCGGTTGCGCGCGTTGCTCACCGAGATGCTGGCGAACAACCCGCAGCTGAACAAGGATCTGGCCGAACGCGTCAGCGGCCTGGCCGTGCGGTACCGGCCCGCGCCGGACGCGCACCCACTGACCGGTACGCGGGCGCCGGATCTGCGGTTCGGTGCCACCGGGCTGTTCGAGCTGCTGCACGGCGGCGAGCACGTCCTGCTCGACCTCACCGGCGCCGGCGACCCGGGCTCCCGCCCGGGGCTGCTCGCACACACCGCCCGGCCCGAACACCTGCCCGGGGACTGGTCCGGCGTCGGAGCCGCGCTGATCCGCCCCGACGGCCACATCGCCTGGGCCGCAGCCACTCTCGACCACCGATCCATCGACGCCGTACTCACCGGCGCGCACCTGTGAAGGAGACCCCCATGACTCGCCGACACCTCAATCCGACCGGGCTGCACGCACTCCCGGAGCTGATCACCCAGGTGGTCGCCGTGACCGGCGGCACCCTGGTGCACCTGTCCGGCCAGGTCGCCTGGGACGAGCACGGGACGGTCGTGGGCGCGGGCGACCACGCCGCCCAGGCCGCGCGGATCGCCTCCAACATCGATACCGCCTTGGCAGCGGTCGGCGCGAGCCGCGCGGACATCGTCAAGGAGACGATCTACGTCGTCGACTACCGCCCCGAGATACTGCCCGCCATCCTGAGCGCCCTGCGCGGGGAGTCGGGCCGCCCGCCCGCGAGTACGCTCGTCGGCGTCGCGGCACTGGCGTTTCCGGAGCTCCTGCTCGAAGTGGAGGTCGTCGCCGCCCTCGACAACTGAGGCACGCCGGTGGCGGTCTCCTGATCGAAGGGTCGGCGATGTACGCGCCCGATTCCGAGCCGCCGCCGGGGTCGGGCAGCCGCCGATCTCGACGACCCCGGTGCCGCCGGGTGCACCTCTTGCGCATCGCCCCGGACCGGCGAACGATTGACTGTGCGGTAGCTGCGGTGGTGGGCCGGGCGTAATGCGTTCAGGTGGACCGTCACATGTCGGCGCCGACGACGACAAGGAGGACGCCATGTCCACCATCATCCGCAAGAATTTCGACGCACCCGAGGAGACCAGGCCCTTCGAGCAGGGCAAGGGCAAGCTCGATCTGGTGGATCTCGACAGCGGCCCGGTGGGGCGGGCGGTGTTCGAGCCCGGCTGGCAGTGGTCGCTGCACGTCAAGCCGATCGCCGGGACCGACAGCTGCCAGGCACCCCACATGGGCTACTGCCTGTCGGGTCGGCTGGCGGTGCGGATGGACGACGGTGAGCAGGAGGAATTCGGGCCGGGCGACCTGATGGTGGTACCGCCCGGCCATGACGCGTGGGTCGTCGGCGACGAGGCCTGCGTCATGCTCGACTGGCAGGGCGTCGCCGACTACGCCAAGCGTTAGCCACTACCCCGCCACACCGCGGCGACGACCCGCCGACGTTCGCCGCCATCGAAGCCGTGCTGGTCGAAGCCGACGACGCTGGTCTGTCGTGTTCACCGTCCGGCGACGCGCGCGGCGAACGCGCTGGGGGTGAGTCCGAACCGGCTCTTGAACGCGCGGGAGAAGTGGGTGGGGTCGGCGAAGCCGCAACGGGCCGCGACCACCGACACCAGGACGGCGGGGTTGGCGGCGATCTCCGCGCGCGCCCGGTCCAACCGCCTGGCCTGGATCCAGCGGCCCGGCGTGGTCTCGCGCTCGGCGAACAGCTTGAACAGGTAGCGCGGCGAGACGTGCAGGGCACGGGCGAGGGCGGCGGCGTTGAGCGCGGGGTCGGCGAGGTGTTCCTCGGCGTAGGTCCGGGCGCGCCGCAGCAGATCCTCCTGCGCGGGGGAGTGCGGCGTGCTCGTGCCGGCCACGGTCCGCAGCAGGGCGGTGCCCAGTGCCGCGGCCTGCCAGCACAGGCTCTGGTGGGTGTCCTCGGTCAGGGTGTCGCGCTGCTCGGCGACGCTGGTGACGAACGCGCCGAACACCGCGCCGATGCCGCCCGCGCCGGGCAGTGCGCGGGCGGTCAGGTCACCGATCGCCTGCTCCACTTCGCGCAAGTGGGTGCGCGGCAGCAGCAGCACGCGGGTGACGAAGGGCGTGGGGAAGCGCAGCGTGTACGGGCGGGCGGGGTCGTAGACGACCAGGTCGCCGGGCCCGACGGCGGCCACCCGGCCGTCCTGTTCGACGAACCCGCGGCCGCGCGTCTGTAATCCGATCATCACCGAGTCGGTCGGGTTGCGGCGCACCAGGCCCGGCGAGCGCGCCACATCCTGGGGCGCCGCGTCGACGGTGGTCAGATGGCAGAGTTCGCCGTGTCCGACCTGGACGAGGGCGCCGCGGAAGGATGCCGGGTCGGGCGTGCTGGCGCGCAGCGCGACGAACGCCTCGCTGATCGAGGTCTCCCAGTGATCGAAGTCGCCCATGTTCGACGATGCCATCTCGCTGACGTGCTGCTGTCCTGCCCCGGCAACGCTCGGGCAACCAGGGTGGATGTCACCGTACCCGCGTCCGTCCACGGTGTCGACGGATGCGGCGGGTTGCCCGAGCGTGGCCGTCACTCCCGCTCGCGCGCGGCCCAGTGCGACCGCAGGTCCCGCAGCAACCAGGTGAGTTCCTCGGCGGGAATGAGGAACCCGCCGACCCCGGTGGTGAACAGGATGTCGTAGATCCGGCCGGTCACCTCCGCGAGGCGGGCGGCCGGGTCCTCGTGTTCGGCCGGCGGCGCGGGCAGCAGGATGGTGATGGTGTCGCTGCGCTGCTCGACGACCTCGAGCCGGTAGTCGCCGTCGGGCAGATACCCGAAGTGGCGCAGCAGTTCGGCGCGCGGGTCGGCGAGCAGCCGGGCGCGGGCCGCCGCATCGGTGGACAGCACCCGGTAGTGGTCGGTGAACACGTCGTGGGTCACGATGCGTTGCCTTCCTGCTCGGCGGCCCAGCGACGATGTGCCTGCCGCATCGCCAGCAGCGCGACCTTGGCGTGCTGCGGCAGGATCCAGCAGAACTGGTCGCCGCTGCGCCACAGGTCCATCTGGTTGACGATCTCGTCGCCCGATCCGCCGTCGTCGGCGGCGGGCGGGACGACGTAGTACAGCGTGTCGCGGCGCTGCACGCGGACGTCGATCCGCAGCCCCGGCGGCACCTCGACGCCCAGCCGGGCCAGCGCGGCGGCCGGATCGGTGCGCAGTTCGTCGGCGAAAGCCGGGTCGCGCCAGGCCCGTTCGGTCAGCGCCCGTTCGAGATCCTCGCTCATCGCGGTGCCTCCTGGGCGAGCTCGAGCAGGGTGGCGCTCACCTCGCCGGCGTGGGTGAGCAACGCCATGTGCCCGGCGTCGAGGGTGACGACCGCCAGGCCGTCGTCGGCGGCCCGGCGCGCGACGTCGTCGAAGTAGGCCGGGGCCGCGGTGCAGTGGATGTAGGTACCGGGCAGTGCGCCCGGGGCGGGCGCGTCCGGCACCGGCTGTTCGTGGGTGGCGATCGGCATCGGGGTCGGGCGGTTGTCGTCGAAGCCCTCGCCCAGTTCGGGGAAGAAGGCCGCGGCGTCGACCGGCCGCACCAGCCAGGGCCGGTCCGGCAGGCGCAGCTGCTGGAAGGCCTCGCGCTGCCACGGCAGCAGGTCCCAGGCCGCCTCGCCCGCCCGGGGCAGGAACGCGTCGAGGTAGACCACGTGGGCGATCCGCTCGGGCACCCGCGCGGCGGCGCCGGTGATCACCATGCCGCCGTAGCTGTGCCCGACCAGGATCACGTCGGTCAGCCGCTCCCATTCCAGCAGCCGGGCCACGTCGTCGATGTGGGTGTGCAGGCCGACGTGTTCGCCGGCCAGATGGTGCCGGTCGGCCATGCCGGTCAAGCTGGGCGCGTGGACGCGGTGGCCCGCCTGCTCCAGACGGGCCCGGATGTCCGCCCAGTGCCAACCGCCTGCCCAGGAGCCGTGGACCAGGACGAAAGTGCTCACGGCGTCACCGCACCGCGGGTTCGGCGTCGTCGGCGCTCTCGGCCGGGCTCGCCACACTGAGCGCGACCTGCCGGACCACACTGCGCGGCCGCGGATCCCACAGCAGTTGCAGCACATCCGGGCGGCTGTAGTGGCCGACCGGGTCGGCCGCGCTCTTGGCCACCGCCACGGCCGAGGACTCGAGGTCGGCGTAGACCAGGCCCTCCTCGGTCTCCGGCAACGCCGTGCCCAGCTCCCGCCCGTCCGGGCCGTAGATCTGGGCGAAGCCGCCGCCGGGCAGCAACAGTTCGCGCTTGGCCGGTGTGTCGCAGAACAATTCGACACCGGCCTCGTCGATCACCGCGCACGGCGAGAGCACGAAGCACTGGCCCTCGACCGCGTACTGGCGGGCCGCGCCGGTGTTGACCTCGGGGCCGAGCGCGTACGCGGCGCCCCGGTAGACCGAGAAGCTCGGCCAGGCCGCCACGTGGATCTGCTCGTGCTGGGAGTACATCGCGTACTTGGTCAGCGGCTGCAGATGCTCCCAGCAGCACAGCGCGCCGAGGCGGCCCAGCTCGGTGTCCACCACCGTCAGGTTCGAGCCGTCGCTCTCACCGAAGACGGTGCGCTCGACGTGGGTCGGCTTGAGCTTGCGGCGGGCGGCGAGCACTTCGCCGTCGGCTCCGATGATCGCCTGGCCCATGTACAGCGAACCGCCGTCGCGCTCGCTGTGCCCGGTCACCACCGTGATCGCGCTGCGGCGGGCCGCCTCGCGCAACCGGGCGAACAGCGGGCCGTCCAGCGCGAGCGAGTTGTCGAAGTAGCGGGCCACGAACTGCATGCCCCACGCCGGCGAATCCAGCCACAGCCACCACGGGTAGCCGGGCACGAACGTCTCCGGGAAGGCGATCAGCGCCGCCCCGTTGTCGGCCGCCTCCTCGATCAACGCGACGCACTTGTCCACCGTCGCGGCGCCGTCCAGCCACACCGGTGCCGCCTGCACCGCCGCGGCGCGGAAACTGTCTCGCTGACTCATCGTCGACTCCTCACTGTCGTTTCGTGTTCGGCCAAACCTAGGAACCGGCGACCCGGCGGATCCGACTGCGAGTGCACCGGCGTCCGACTCCGAGTGCACGAACGCCCGGCGGCCCCTCACCACCGCCGGGCGTTCGCGCACCACCACACCGGAGCACGGCCACGGCGGGCGGCGTGTCCGGCGCGGTGGTCACCGGGCGGGCAGGCCGAGCAGCGTTTCGGCTTCCTCGACCCCGGCGATGCCGCGATCGAGGTCCTCGGCGAGCCGGACCGCGCGGCGCACCAGCGGGAGATTGCCGGGGCTGAGTTCGCCCTTGCGCAGGTGCAGGGTGTCCTCCAGGCCCGCCCGCGCGTTGCCGCCGAGCGCCAGCCCCATCGCGGTGAGGGGCAGGTTGTTGCGGCCGATCGCGATCACCTGCCAGATCGAGCCCTCGGGCAGGCGGCGCACCATGGTGAGCAGGTTGTCGGCGGTGGCGGCCATACCGCCCGCGACACCGAGCACGATGGAGAACTGCAGCGGGCCGTCGCCGAGCAGGCCCTGGTCCCGCAGCCGCAGGCACGCCTCCAGGTGGCCGGTGTCGTAGATCTCCAGTTCCGGTTTGACGCCGAGTTCGAGCATGCGGGCGGCGAGTTCGCGTACCTGCTCGGGCGGGTTGCGGAATTCGCCCGCACCGAAGCTCATACTGCACGGATTCAGCGTCGCCATGCGCGGGCGCAACTCCACCAGGGCCGCGCGCTCGGCGAACGGCACCTGCAATCCCACGCCGGTGGAGAGCTGGATCAGGATCGGGCAGCGTTGCGCGATCAGGTCCATGGTGCGGCGGGCGATCGCGGGATCGGCGGTGGGCCGCTGGTCGGCGTCGCGCAGGTGGATGTGCGCGACCGCCGCGCCCGCCTCGTAGGCGGCGGCGACCGCGTCGGCGATCTCCTCCGGCTGGGTGGGCAGGTGCGGGTTGTCGGTGGTGGACGCGATCGGCCCGGTCGGGGCGACGGTGATGACAGCACTCATCGGGTGACTCCAGCGTGGTCGGAACGGTCGTCGAAGACGGCCACGGCGCGGGTCCACCCCGCCGAGGCCGCGTGGATCTTCACCGGGAAGCAGCAGATCTCGAATCCGCTGGCGGGCAGGGCTTCCAGGTTGTGCAGTTTCTCCAGGTGGCAGTAGCCGATGTCACGGCCGACCCGGTGCCCTTCCCAGATGATCGCCGGATCGCGCTCGCGCGCATAGCGTTTCGCGGTGTGGGTGAAGGGCGCGTCCCAACTCCAGGCGTCGGTGCCGGTCAACCGCACGCCGTGGTCGAGGAGATAGCGGGTGGCCTCGCGGCCCATGCCGCAGCCGGAGTTCACGTAGTCCGGGTCACCGTAGCGGGTACCGGCGGCGGTGTTGATCACGACGATCTCGAGCGGGCGCAGCCGGTGGCCGATGCGGTCCAGTTCGGCGGCGACGTCGTCGGCGGTGACCACGTAGCCGTCGGGGAAGTGCCGGAAGTCGAGTTTGACCGCCGGTTGCAGACACCACTCCAGCGGGATCCGGTCGATCGTGGCAGCGGGGCGGCCGCCGTCCATGACCGCGGAATAGTGGTAGGGGGCGTCGAGATGGGTGCCGTTGTGGGTGGTCAGGTGCAGGCGTTCGATCGCCCAGCCCTCCCCGTCGGGCAGGTCCCGCGCGGTGGCGCCGGGGAAGAAGGCGAGCAGGTCGGCGGCGGTGTCGGCGTGGGTGTGGTATTCGATCTCGGGAAGCAGGCCGGGCGGGTCGGAGGCGATGCCGGCCCGCAGCGGTACCGAGAGGTCGACGAATCTGCGCATGGTGAGCCTTGTCGTGGTCAGCGGGCGAGGGCGGCGCGGCTGGTCTCGCGCGTGCGGGTCAGCACGAGCAGACCCAGCACGGCGCAGGCGGTTCCCCACAATCCCGGGGCGGCGTGCCAGCCGGTGGCGGTGATCAGTTGGCCGCAGACGTAGGGGCCGAAGCCCGCCGCGACGATGGTGCCGAGGTTGAAGCCCAGCGAGGTGCCCGTGTAGCGGGTGCGGCCGGGGAACAGTTCGGCGAAGGTGGTGTAGACCGATGCGGAGACGAACGGCTCGATCGCGGTGAACAGCAACAGGATCGGCGCGATCAGCCACAGGTTCGTCGTGGCGTCGACGACGAGGAACAACGGCAGTGACAGCAGCGCCGAGGCGGCGAACCCGGCGCGGGCGATGGGCCTGCGCCCGAGCCGGTCGCTGAGCTGGCCCATCACCGGGAACAGCGCGGCGGTCACCAGCAGCAGCACCCCGAGCAGGGTGTAGACGTGCACCGGGTCGAGGTCGCTGATCTGGACGAGATGGATGCCCAGATACAGCTTGGCCAGAAAGCCGGGGCCGAGGACCGCGATGGTGAGTCCCGCGACGCGCAGCACGTCGGGCAGGTGGCCGCGCAACACGTCCCGCACCGGGGTGCGGGTCACCTCGGCGCCCGCGACGATGGCGGCGAACTCCGGCGAGTCCTCCAGCCGCAACCGCAGGAACAGGCAGCCCACGGTCATCGGCAGGCAGAGCAGGAACGGCAGGCGCCACCCCCAGTCGCTCATCTGCGCGCCGTCGAGCGCGGCATTGGTGGTGGCCACGACCAGGGCCGCGACCGCGAACCCCAGGCCGATCCCGAGGGCGGGCAGCGAGCCGTAGACCCCGCGGCGGCGGCTCGGCGCCATCTCCACGATGTAGGTCTGCGCGCCGGTGAATTCCCCACCGGCCGACAGCCCCTGCACCAGTCGCAGCACCAGCAGCAGGGCGGGGGCGAGCAGCCCGGCGGTGGCGTAGGTGGGCAGCAGGCCGATCGCGATCGATGCCCCGCCCATCAGGAAGATGGTGGCCATCAGCACGCTGCGGCGGCCGACCCGGTCGCCCCAGGCGCCGAACAGGATGCCGCCCAGCGGCCGGGCCAGGTAGCCGCCGCCGAAGACCGCGAGCGCGGCGAGGGTGGAGGCGGTGGGGTCGTCGGCAGGGAAGAACTGCGGGGCGAACACCACCGCGAGGAAGCCGTAGATGGTGAACTCGTAGAACTCGACCGCGCTGCCCACCGTGCTGGCGACCGCGGCGCGGCGCAACATGGTGGGGTCGACGGCGGTTGTCTTCAGGGGAACGGTCATGTGCCGTCCTTCCGCGTTGAAGGGGGCCGATAGTGGTGGTGGAGTAGGGGTTTCGTGGTCAGGGTCGGCAGACGTCCTGCGCCGGGGACCAGCGCGGGATCGGCGTGGTGCCCGAGGGCAGCCGCAGGCTCTTGCTGTAGCCGAACTCGTGCAGGGTCTCGAGCGCGTGCTCACGGCCGTAGCCGCTGTGCCCGACCCCGCCGAACGGGGTGCCGGTGAACGCGCGGTGGTAGTGGTTGACGAACACCATGCCCGCGCGCACGGCGCGGCTGACCCGCAGCGCGCGTTCGGCGTCGGCGGTGAACACCCCGGCGACCAGGCCGAAGTCGGTGTCGTCGGCGATGGCGAGCGCCTGCTGTTCGTCGCGGAACGGCAGCAGGCAGGTGACCGGGCCGAAGATCTCCTCGCGCGCGATCCGCATGTCCGGGCGCACGTCGGTGAACAGGGTGGGTGCGACGAAGTGGCCGCGCGCAAGCCGCGGATCGGTGGGCAGGGCGGCGCGGGCGAGGACGGTGGCGCCCTCCCGCACGCCGAGTTCCAGGTACTCCTCGACGCGCGCCTTGTGCGCGGCGGTGACCAGCGGGCCGACGTGCGTGCCGGGATCGGCGCCGTTGCCGACGCGCAACCGGCGCACCGCCGCGGCCATCCGCTCGGCGACCTCGTCGAAGCGGTCGACGTGCACCAGGATGCGGGAGGCGGCGGTGCATGCCTCGCCCTGGTTGAAGAACGCCGCTTCGATCGCCCACGGGATCGCCGAATCCAGGTCGGCGTCGTCGAAGATCAGCAGCGGGTTCTTGCCGCCCAGTTCCATCAGTGTCGGCGTGAGATTCGTGGCGGCGGTGCGCAGGACGGCCGACCCGGTGGACGGTGCGCCGGTGAAGGAGATCTTGCCGATGCCGGGATGCCCGGCCAGCGCCGCGCCCACCGGGCCGCCGCCGAGGACGGCGTGCACGATGTCGTCGGGCAGGATCTGCTGCACGATCTCCACCATCCGCAACACCGACAGCGGTGCCTGTTCCGGCGGTTTGATCACCACGGCGTTGCCCGCGGCCAGCGCGGGCGCCAGCTTGCCCGCGGTGTGCAGCGGCGGCCAGTTGAACGGCACGATCGCCGCCACCACCCCGTACGGTTCCAGGGTGGTGATGTCCAGGGTCGGTCCGGCGTCGCGGACCGCGCCGGGCATCGCCTCGCACAGGCCGGCGAACAGGTCGAAGATGGCGACGGCGGCTTCGAGATCGAATCCGCGGGCCTGCGTGAACGGTTTGCCGTTGTCGCTGGTTTCGAGCCGGGCGATCTCGTCGGCGTTGTCCCGGATGGCGTCGGCGATGCGGCGCAGCCAGCGGCCGCGCTCGCGAGGGCTGCGGGCGCGCCAGGCGGGTTGGGCGGCGTGGGCGGCGCGCACCGCCGCGTCCACCTGGTCGGGTCCGGAGCCGTGCAGGGTGGTGATGACGGCGCCGGTGGCGGGGTTCTCGACGGCGAGCCGGTCGGCGTCGTCGGTGGACGACCAGCGCAGGCGTTCGACGGTGGGGGCGGAAGTGGTCATGGTGTCTGTCCTGTCCGGGGTCACGGGCGGGGGGTGGAGGCGAGGGGGCGCAGACCGAGCCGGTGCGCGTTGTCGACGGTGATCGCGTCGAACTCGGCGGGGTCGAGCACCGCGGCGAGCCGGGCGATCGCGTCGGAGTCGCCCATGTCGAACGGGAAGTCGGTGCCGAGCAGCACCCGGTCGGGGCCGGCCGCGGTGATCAGCGCCCGCAGGGCGACGGGGGAGTGCACGAGCGAGTCGAACCAGAGCCTGCGCAGGTAGCTGCTCGGCGGTGCGGCGCAGCCGCGGGCCTCCGGCCGGTGCTGCCAGGCGTGATCGGCGCGGCCGATGAACGCGGGCAGGTATCCGCCGCCGTGCGCGGCGATCACGGTCAGATCGGGGAAACGGTCGAGCACGCCGCCGAAGACGAGATGCGACAGGGCGACCGCGTGTTCCACCGGCTGGCCCACCGAGTTCGACAGGTACCAGCGGTCCAGCCGCGCGTCCAGCGTGCAGCCCCACGGGTGCAGCAGCACGACCGCGCCGAGTTCGCCGGCCCGCGCCCACAGCGGGTCCAGGCGCCGGTCGGACAGTTCGATGGTGTCGGCGCCGACGGGCGCGTGCGAGGACACCTCGATACCGCGCAGCCCGTGGCCGAGCACGGCGTCCTCCAGTGCCGCCACCGCCAGGTCCGGATGCTGGAGCGGAACGACGCCGAGGCCGGTGAGCCGGTCCGGGGCGAGCGCGCAGTGCGCGGCCACCCCGGCGTTGGTGGCTTCGGCGACCTCCCTGGCCAGGCCGCGGTCGGACCAGTGGTGGTACTGGGTGGGCACGACCGAGACCAGCTGCGCGCCGATGCGGGCGGCGTCCATGGCGGCCAGGCGGGCGTCGATGTCGGTGAGCAGGGCGCGCCGCAGCGCGGCCTGCTCGGCGTTGGTGGCCGCGGACTCCGGTCCCAGCCGCCGGGCCTCGAGGGCGGCCGCCGCGGCGTACCCGGGCCGGCCGGACACCAGCTCCTCGACGGTGTCGAGCCAGACGTGCGCGTGCACGTCCAGCGCGAGGGGTGGCAGGGCAGCAGACATCGCGGAACCTCCGAAGAACGCGGACGGACGGGCGGATCGGCCCGAGGTGTCTTCGATTCTTCGAGGGTCACCAGCGCAAAGGAAGACAATTCTTCCGATGCGCGCTATAGACCGCGTCTATGCCTGGAGGTCGAGGTCGGCGAGGATGCCGCGCAGCCACGCGTGGCCGGGATCGCCGTCGTGCATCGGATGCCACCAGAACGCCTCGACCAGCGGTACCGCGTCGAACGGGCAATCCAGCACCCGGAAGTCCGGTCCACTCGCCACCAGCTTCGCCACCCGCTCCTGGAGCAGCGCGATCGCCTCCGTCCCGCGAATCAACTGCGGCAGGGCCAGAAACGACTCGGTGACCGCGCAGACGCGCGGCACCACCCCGAGCAGTTCCATCTGCCGCCACGCCGGGGCCCGGCCGAGCGGGTCGACGAAGGTCGCGACCCACGGCAGCGCGCGCAGGTCGGCCATCGTCAACCGCTCACCCACCCGCGCGTTGTCGGCCGCCACGACACACACCCAGCGGTCGGTGTAGAGGTCGATCGCGCGCGGCAGGTCGAGGTACCCGTGCGGCATGAAGACCCCGTCGATCGTCCGGTAGAAATCGTCCTCCCGGCTGATCGCCTCGGTGGTCACCGGGATGAACCGCACCCGGGCGTGCGGCGCCGCGCGGGTGAGCCGGGCCATCAGCGGCCCGCCCGCCACGCTGATGCCGTGATCGGAGGACACGATGGAGAACTCCCGATGGGTCCGGGAGGGGTCGAACTCGGCTTCCGCGCCGAACACCCGCTCGACGGCCGCCACCGCCACCGCCGCCAGCGGGTGCAGTTGCTCGGCGAAGGGCGTCAGCACGTAGCGATTGCCCGACCGGGTGAGCAGTTCGTCACGGAAGTGCCTGCGCAGCCGGGCGAGCGCGCTGGACAGGGTCGGCTGGCTGCGCTGCAGGCGGGCGGCCGCGCCGGTGACACTGCGTTCGGTCAGCAAGGCGTGCAGGGCGTGCAGTTGCGGCAGATCCAGGTGCGCGAGCCGGGGATCGACCCCGGACCGCCCCGGCGTGTCGGGCTCGGCCATGCGCCGGTGCTACCGCTCGCCGCCACGCCACCGCCGGGCTGCCGCTCCGTCGGGTGGGTGCGGGAGGTGGGGCGAGCGCATGGCGTCACCGTAGCAACCCCTCGGCGGGGCATGTCCCGATCCGGGGTTTTCCCGGCCCGTCGCGAGGGGCGCGGCCGGGTGTCGACGGGAAGACTGGGGACGGCGCCCGGGCATCGGCCCGGTCGGCGCCTCCACCCGGCGAAAGGGACCGACATGGCAGGCAATCCGCACAACCTTCCGCTCGAGGCGGCCGCGCAGGAATTCGTCGACGCGACCTCGCAGCCGCCGTTCCTGTACCAGCTGCCGCCGGAGGAGGGCCGCAAGGCGGTGGACGCGGTACAGGATTCGCCGATCGAGAAGCCCGCGATCGACGAGCAATGGATCACCGTGCCGGGCGGGCCGACCGGTTCGGTGCGGGCCAGGATCGTCAAGCCCCCGGCCGTCGAGGGCCCGCTGCCGGTGATCGTCTACACGCACGGGGCGGGCTGGGTGTTCGGCAACGCGCACACCCACGACCGGCTGGTGCGCGACCTGGCGATCGGCGCCCGGGCCGCGGTGGTCTTCCCCGAGTACGACCGCTCGCCCGAGGTGCACTACCCGGTCGCGAACGAACAGTCCTACCGGGTGGCGCAGTGGGTGGCGGCCGAGGGCGCGAGCAAGGGGCTCGACAGCACGCGGATCGCGGTGGCCGGGGACTCGGTGGGCGGCAACATGGCCATCGCGCTGACGCTGATGGCCAAGGAGCGCGGCGACCTGTCCTTCGTGCAGCAGGTGCTGTTCTACCCGGTGACCGACGCGAACTTCGACACCGGCTCCTACGAGCAGTTCGCCGAGGGCTACTTCCTGAGCCGGGAGGGCATGCGGTGGTTCTGGGATCAGTACACCACCAGCGAGTCCGACCGGGCCCAGATCACCGCCTCCCCGTTGCGGGCGAGCATCGAGCAGCTGGCCGGTCTGCCGCCCGCCCTGGTCATCACCGCGGAGGCCGATGTGCTGCGCGACGAGGGCGAGGCCTTCGCCGGCAAGCTGCGCGCCGCGGGCGTGCCGGTGATCCAGACCCGCTACGGCGGAATCATCCACGACTTCGTCATGGTGAACTCGATGCACGGCACCGAAGCGGCCCAAGCCGCGGTCGCCCAAGCGGTCTCGGTGCTCCGTGCGGCGCTCCACGGCGCCTGACGGTGCTGCCGGGTGCCCCGTGCCTGCGGGCGGCGAGCGCGCGCGCCACCGCCGAGAACCGTTCGGGTGGCCAGCGTTTCGCGCCGTAGCGGCCGCCGGGGTGGACCAGCGTCGCGCCCGGGCGCGGCGACGGGACGGCGGGCTCGACGAGCCACACCTCCTCCGGGTCGGCGGGGATGCCGTGTGCGCGGACCATGCGGCACCAGCGGTGGCGTTCGGGCAGATCGTCGTGCCAGTCCGGGCCGGACCAGCCGCCGCCGGCGTGGCCGATGCGGCGGCGCGGGGTCAGCGCGTCGAGGATGGTGGTGCTGGGTGGGCCCGCGCCGTGCAGGTTCACCGCGACGTCGGGTGGGGTGTCGAGGGTGAACGGCACGAGACCGGTGAGCGGGACGAAATCGTCGACGGCGTCGAGCAGCGGCACCATCGGCGCCAGCCAGCCGGTGGCGGCGAGGCTGATCCGATGTTCGGGCAGTGCGCGCCGCAGCGCGTGCAGTGCCGGGACCGCGACGAGCAGGTCACCGAGTTTGAGCGCACGTAACGCGACGGCGCGGGGGCGGTCCGGCGATGCGGGCATGCGGTCCTCCGTCGGCGTGGCGTGGCCGGTGACGGCCTCGTGGGTGCGGGGATACCCGGGAGCCCGCCCGGCGAACCGGTGTCCCTATCTGGCCGTCGCCCTGTGGGGCACCGACGAGGAACGCGCCGCCTATCGGGCCGCGACCGACAGTTCGCACCGGCACGTCCGCTCGGGTCCGGACCGGTTCTTCACCACCGGCTTTCTGCCGCAGCGGTTCCGCGACGAACTCGACCTGTCGTGGGGGCCGCGCCGACAGCGTGCCTTCGAGGTGATCATGCGGGCCATCGGTGAGGTGCTGCGCCGCGGACCGCAGCGGCGGCGCCGATACCCGTTGAGCAAGCACCTGGCGGACATGCGGCGGCGGCGCGCACTCGGCAAACCGCTGGTCTGAGGCGCTAACGGGGCAGGGGAGTAGGCGCGAGATCATTGCCGGGGCCGACCTCGGCGCAGTTGGTGCCGGGCGGCCTCCCGGCGAACCGATCGGTGAGGAAGCGGGCGGCCTCGGCTTGGAAGGGCGCGAACGCGGCCCCGTGATCGAGCCCGGCGAAACGGGTGTAGGTGACCGCGACACCGCGCGTGCAGTACTCGTGCGCCAGGCCCGCCACATCGGCGGTGACCATCACCGAATCGCCGACCGCGTCGGCCTGGCCGACCGCGAGCAGCAGCGGGATCGCCGGGGTGCCCGCCGTGCCCATGATGTTGTCGTCCACCGCGGCCACCACCGACGGCACATCCAGCAGCGAGGTGTAGGGCGCGCGCACCATGTCGGCGTCGGTGAGTCCGGGGTAGGCGGCGGCGAATTGGCCGATACAACCGGTCTCCACCTGCGCGACAACCTCGGCGCCGCGCGCGGACAGGAACGCGGCGGGATCGAGGCCGTAGGCGCGGGTGTAGGCCACCACCAGCGCGGGGATGACGCCGGCCCACTGCGCGCTGCCGCTGATGTAGGGCAGATTGTGGGCCAGATCGACGGGCAGGCCGCCGGCCGCGGCGCCGACGAGGTTCAGTTCCGGCGCGTACCGGGGGGCGACCTCGGCGGCCCACTGGGTGGGCACCGAGCCACCGGAGTAGCCGATCATCGCCACGGGTGTGGAGGCAGGCAGCGCCAACACGCCGAGTGCCGCGCGGATTCCGTCGAGCGCGGCGTATCCGGACTGCCTGCCGACGGTCCATTCCAGCCGCGGCCCTTCGTAATCGGGCACCACCACGGTGTATCCGGCGGCGAGATACCCGGCGATCACGGCCTGTTCGGCCAGCGCCACGCCGCTGTCGCCGTGGCCGGTGAGCGTGTAGGACGGATCGCATTGCGAGCCGAGCGCGTCGTAGGCCATGTGGTAGGACATCAGCCGCACCGGACCGGGCAGCAACGGCCGCAGCACCGTGGCCACGGTGGTCACCGGGCGGTCGAACTGGTCGGTGGTGCGGTAGAGCGCCTGGGTGCTCGACACCGGCGTGGTGAGATTCGGCGCGGCGAAGGGCACGGGCCGGGTGCGTAGCACGGTGCCCGGTGCCACTCCGGTCAGCGGCGCATCGTAGCTGTAGAAGGGGTCGTCCGCGGGCGGGGGCTGGGCGAAGGCGGCACCCGCGGAGACCAGCGCGGAGACCAGCACGAGGGCCAGCGCCGCGGCCGCCGAGCCCAACAGACGCGCGATCGGTGCCATCGCCGATCCTCCCTCGGCTGCCGCTCGAAGAAACCGCACCTCGACGGGCATCCGTCGGTGTGACGGCGACCTCGCCGAGGCCGCCGGACGGAACTGATTCCTGCCGTACTACGCCGAGAGAACGATAGCCGACGCGTATCGTTTCCGACAGGCCCGCGACGGCCGGGGCCACCAGCCGAGGGGAGACCCGGATGACCACCTCCACCCCACCCGCGCCGGTGGACCTCGCCCGCACCCCGTACCTGAGCGGTGTCTTCGCCCCGCAGCGCCGCGAGGTCGAGGCGGTGGACCTGCCGGTCACCGGCACCATTCCGCCCGACCTGCACGGCACCTACTTCCGCAACGGCCCGAACCCGCGCTTCGACCCCATCGGTACCTTCGTCTACCCGCTCGACGGTGACGCGATGGTGCACCGCGTCCGGATCGAGGACGGACGCGCGAGCTACCTCAACCGCTTCGTCCGCACCCCGATGGTGGTGGCCGAGGAGCGTGTCGGACACGCGCTCTGGGCGGGGATCACCGACCCCTACACGCCCGGCGCCGATCTGGTCGGTCCCGAACTCGCGGGCACCAGCAGGCACCTGCCCGACATCAACGTCGTCGCGCATTCGGGCAAGCTGCTGGCGATGGCCGAGAGCGACCTGCCCTACCGGATCGACCCGGCCGACCTGGCCACGCTCGGCCGCGACGACTGCGGTGGCGCGATGGCGCTGGGCAGCACCGCGCACCCCAAGATCGACCCGGGCACCGGCGAGTTGGTGCTGTTCACCTACCGGCTCGAGTCGCCCTACCTGGCGTGGTCGGTGGTGAGCCGGGCGGGCGACGTGCTGCGCGCGCCCACCCCGGTCGACGGCGTCACCGAGCCGATCATGATCCACGACATGGCGCTGACCGAGCGGTATCTGGTGCTGGTGCTCGCCCCGCTCGTCTTCGACATCCCCGCCCTGTTGAACGGCGGCTCGCTGCTGGACTGGCGCCCCGCCGCGGGCACCAGGATCGCGATGATCCCGCGCGACGGCGGTCCGGTGCGGTGGGCCGAGACCGACACCTTCTGGGTCTGGCACTTCGCCAACGCCTTCGACGACGACCGGGGCCGGATCGTGCTCGACTACGTCCAGTGGAACTACCCGAGCGGCCTGGCCCGGGTGAGCACACCCCAGCGCGGCGGCGTGGTCCGTGCCGTCGTCGATCCCGCCTCGGGAGCGGTGGCCCGCGACGAGATCGCCATGCACCCGGTGGAATTCCCCCGGATCGACGACCGCCGCATCGGCCGCCCGCACGGGGTCGTCGCCACGGCGGGCAGGCGCGACGGCTCCGGCGACCGCACCGCGCTGTTGTTCGTCGACACCGAACGGGGCACCGAAACCTGGTGGGATGCCGGCGATCACGCCGTCGGTGAGCCGATCCATCTGCCCGGCGCCGAGCACGCCTACTGGGGAACCCTCGCCACCGACCGACGCGACATGTCCTCGTGGTTCCATATCCTCGCCGCCGCCGACCCGGCGGCCGGACCGGTGGCCTCGGTACGGATGCCGATCCGGGTGCCCGCCGGATTGCACGGCACCTGGGTGCCCGCGGCGGGGTAGCCCCGTCAGCGGCGGATCACCTCCAGGAGGCGACGGCGCAGCCAGCTCAGCGCGGTGGTCTCGTCACGGCCGACTCGGTAGTGCGGATAGCTCTGGTGCACACCGGAATTGAGGAAGTCGTCCACCTGCCTTCTGCGCTCCTCGTAGGCCGCGGCGTTGAGCTGGTCGGCGAGCAAGCCGAGCCCGCCCGCCGCGAGGGCGTCGGTGATCAACTGGTCGGCCTGCCGCTGGTAGCTGTCGATCTTCGCGGGATCCGGATTCGACAGCTGGACGACGAATCCGGCGATCCGCCCGGCGAAATCCCCGTCGGGCATGGCGCAGTACAGATCGCCCGGCGCGCAGAAGGTGTAGGTGGTGCGGCTGAGCCGGCCGAACCCGCCGATGCGGGGACCGACCGCGCCCGCCCCCGGCACCGGGGGACCGATGAGGTTGTCGGTGGGGGAGCGGCGCGGATCGGCGATCAGCCCGACCAGTTCGACCCGGTGGGGGGCGACCACACCGAGCCCGGTGCCGATCTCGGCGGCCAGATCCCCGGCCGCGTCGGCGCCCTGACTGTAGCCGAGCAGCGCGAAACGGGTGGCGTCGCACGACTGCGCGACCGCCGCCACCGCCTGCCGCGCCTTGACGAACGCCTCGTTCTTCGAGCGGCCGTAGACCTCGCCCTCCCAGGGGAACGCGGTGGCCGGATAGTGCACGAACTCGACCGCCACGTCACCGGGCAGGTCGTCCACCACCGCGGCGAGCATGCCGCGCCCCGGCTCGGTCACGGAGGTCTCCCAGGTCCCCGGGATCGCCACGACGAAGAGATCCGGGCAGCGCGGCGGTGCCGCGTGCACGGCCGGGGCCAGGGTGAGCGGGAGGCCGCCGATCAGGGCTGCGGCCGCGCAGGTCGCGGCGATCGTCTGCCGGCGTGTGACCATGATGCACCCCCGTATCCCGCTTACCGGAGCGCGTCGCGCGCCCGGCTGCCGACGGGGGTGCGGTCGGTTGCCGTCCGGAGAACGTCGAGTCCATCCATGTCGTCGCTCCTCGTCGAGCCCGACCATCGCGATGCCCGGAGTCCCGGCGTGAGAGACGATGGTCACTGAACAGAATCACTATTAACTTACCATTTGTATCGCCCCGTGGGGAGAGGCTGGAAGTAGGCGTTATCCCCTTGATATCGGAGTTCTGATACCTGCCGTACCCGGGCTTCCGCGGTCATCGCAGCAAGAATTGCGAGTCACCTGGACGGCCGGGCTCGTACCGTGCAGAAGACTGCTCGGCATGGGTCCGGGCACGTGCGCGGGCCCGCGCGCCGCCGGCAGGTGGGTCAGTCCACCTGCTCGCCCGCGGTGACCGGCTCGCCGGACGGGCTCGGTTCGGCGAGCGCGTGCGGCCCGGAATGTCGCTCGGTCACCTCACCGCGGCGGGTCGCGTCGGTGGTCGAGCGGATTCGCGCGCTCGCGCTGGCGCTCAGGCTGGTGCCGCACATCAGGGGCTCCTCGCGGTAGGGGCCGATATCGACTCCTGAAAAATACCCGCCTGAGCTGGGCGGAAATCCCATCCCATCGGTCGGTTTCGGCCTCTCCCGACGGCGGGGTGCGCCGACGCGCCGCCGGTGTCCCACCGGCAAACAAGGCCGATCGGTCGGTTCAAGTTATCCTGCCACCGTGCAGGTGGGTGATCTGGTGAGGGTGACCGAATCCGGCATCTCGGTGTTCCGGATCGTGCAGATCGACGGTGAGCAGGCGTTCATCGAGGCGTCCGAACTCCCCGAGGACGCCCCCGGCCGCTATCCGTTCCCGGTCCCGCTGAGCCGTCTGGTTCCGGCCGACGCGGCCGAGCGACCCGGCTCGGGAGAGTGAGCGGCGTCGCCGCTACGGGTCAGCAATCGCGGTGGTCGACGGCGCCCGGCGGGAATCAGCACGGCGTGTCGCGCCCGGGCCGCCTGTCGTGTCGCCCGCGTGACCTGCGTGGACGCGCCGATCGGCGGTCGCCACGGGATTTCGAATCCCGCTGAGGACAACCCTGCCCGCCGACGCGCGCGGCTGATTCCATCGGTGTCGATCGTGAGGTTCGAGCGAAAGGCACTGCCATGTCCGTCGTTTCCCAATCCGCCGTGCGGGCGGTCAAGCTCGGAGCGCACATCGGCGCGGTGGTCGAGGGGGTGCGGCTCGGCGGCGACCTCGACCCGGAAACGGTGACGGCCGTGCGCGCGGCGCTGCACGAGCACAAGGTGATCTTCTTCCGCGGCCAGGACCACCTCACCGAGGACGGCCAGTACGAGTTCGCGCAGTTGCTCGGCACGCCGACCACCCCGCATCCGACGGTCACCTCCGCCGGGGTCAAGAGCCTGGCCATCGACTCCCGGCACGGGCGCGCCAACAGCTGGCACACCGACGTCACCTTCGTCGACCGCGTGCCCAAGGCCTCGATCCTGCGGGCCGAACGGCTGCCCAGCTACGGCGGCTCCACCACCTGGGCCTCCACCGTCGCCGCCTACAACTCGTTGCCCGATCCGCTCAAGCGGCTCGCCGAGGGTCTGCGGGCCCGCCACACCAACCTCTACGACTACGCCGCCGAGGCCGAGGACCGCCCGGACGAGAACGTGCGCGCCTACCGCCGCGAATTCGAATCCACCTACTACGAGACCGAGCACCCGGTGGTGGAGGTGCACCCCGACACCGGCGAGCGTGCCCTGCTGCTCGGGCATTTCGTGAAGCGGATCGTCGGCCTGCCCAGCACCGAATCGCACGCGCTGTTCCGGCTGTTCCAGGATCGGGTGACCCGGCTCGAGCACACCACCCGCTGGCACTGGGCCCCCGGCGACGTCGCGATCTGGGACAACCGCGCCACCCAGCACTACGCGATCGACGACTACGACGGCAGCGAGCACCGCAGGCTCACCCGCATCACGCTGGCCGGATCGGTGCCGGTGGGCGTGGACGGGCGGCCCAGCACCGTGATCGCCGGGAACGCCGATCACTACACCGCCGCCGAGACCGCGATCCGGGCCGCCTGACCACCGATCGAGCACTCCGAGGAATAGTCGGCCCGTTCCGGGGAAATCCCGCCGGCGATGTGCCGGTCGAAACGACGCGTGCGCCCGGTGATTCGGCGTTGTTCCGCGCCGATCACCGGGATGTCGTTTAGTATTCGACCGCTCGCGGAACCGGTACCGACACCGGTGTTCGGCTGACGATGGGAATCGCCGTGCAGTTGTGGAGCTATATCCGGGGACGGGGCGAGGTGCTGGCGTTCCTCACCTATCAGCATGCGTCCCTGGCCTTTCAGACGGTGCTGGTCGGCACCGTGATCGCGGTGCTCATCGCGGTGGCGGTCTACCGGTTGCCGCTGGCCTCGGCGCTGACGCTGACCTCGAGCCGAGTCGCGCTCACCATCCCTTCGCTGGCATTGCTGGCGTTGCTGCTGGTGCCGTTCGGACTCGGCGTGGTGCCCTCGTTTCTCATGCTGACGTTTTTCGCGGCGCTGCCGGTGATCGGCAACGCGATCGTCGGATTTCGTTCGGTGCCCGCCTCGGTGGTGGAATCCGCGCGCGGAATCGGCTTTTCACGCTGGCGCATTCTGCTGACCGTCGAATTGCCGATCGCCTGGCCGGTGATCCTCACCGGAATCCGGGTGTCCACCCAGATGATCGTCGGCGTGGCCGCCATCGTCGCCTATGTGCTCGGGCCGGGGCTCGGCTCGCTGATCTTCAACGGCCTGTCCCGGCTCGGCGGCGCCAACGCGCTGGAAATGGCACTCACCGGCACCATCCTCATCGTTGTCATCGCGTTGGTGTTCGACGCGCTGCTCGTCCTGCTCGGACGGCTCACGATCGCAAAGGGACTGTCATGACCGATGAGGCGACCACCGCGACCGCCCCGCCCACCCGCAACGTCACCGGCGCCGCCATCCGGCTCGACGGGGTGGTCAAGCGCTACAAGGGCCAGGACACGCCCGCGGTGCGGCGGCTGGATCTGGAGATCGAGGCGGGCCAGATGGTCGCCTTCGTCGGCCCGTCCGGCTGTGGCAAGACGACCACACTCAAGATGATCAACCGGCTGATCGAACCGACCGAGGGCCGGATCTTCATCGGCGACCGCGACGTGACCCGCGAGGACCCGGACAAGCTGCGCCAGTCCATCGGCTACGTCATCCAGTCCGGCGGGTTGTTCCCGCACTGGTCGGTCGCCAAGAACATCGGCGCGATCCCGCGCGTGCTCGGCTGGGACCGTAAGCGCATCGCCGAGCGCACCGAATACCTGCTGGACCTGGTCGGCCTCGACCCCGCCGAGTTCGCCGACCGGCTGCCCAAGGACATGTCCGGCGGCCAGCAGCAGCGCGTCGGCGTGGCCCGCGCGCTGGCCGCCGACCCGCCGGTGCTGCTCATGGACGAGCCGTTCGGCGCGGTCGACCCGATCACCCGGGCGCGGCTGCAGGACAGCCTGATCGCCATCCAGCACGAACTCGGCAAGACCATCGTCGTGGTCACCCACGATTTCGAAGAGGCCACCAAGCTCGGCGACAAGGTGCTCATCCTGTCCCAGGGCGGCCACATCGAGCAGTACGCGGCGCCCGAGGAGATCCTGACCAACCCGGCGACACCGTTCGTGGAGGAGTTCGTCGGGTCCGGCGCGAAACTGGCCTACCTCACGGTGTCCCGGGTGCGCGACGTCCCCTACGACGAGGTCGTCACCGCCCGGATCGGTGAGCCCGCCCAGGAGGTGATCCGGCGCGCCAGGGCCGCGGGCCAGACCTGGGTGGTGGTGGTCGATTCCGCGGGCAGGCCCCGGTCGTGGCCCTCGCTGAGCGAGCTGGCCAGCAAACCGGAGGTGTCGGACTATCTGGACCGGCGGCTGCCGGTGGTGGCCCGGTCCTCGACGCTGAACGACGCGCTCGACGCCATGCTGGCCACCAGCCAGGGCGCCACCCTGGTCACCGACGGGCGCGGTGCGGTGGTGGGATCGCTGAGCATCGACGCGGTCACCGAGGTGATCCGCGACAAGCTCGCCGAGAGCCGCGCCGTCGGCGAAGAGCCCTCCTACGCCACCTACGTCGACGGCAGCGATCCGGCGCCGACGCCGGTGGTGGCCGCCGACGACGAGTACGGGGCGGACGCGCCGTCGTGAGCCGGGTACGTCGCGTTCCGCTCGACGTCTGGTTCGAACCGGTCGTCATCCTCGTCATCGGCGTCGGCTACCTGCTGTGGTACCGGTCAGCGACGTTCAGCGCCACCGAGCAGGCCGCGCTGGGCTGGGACAACCTGCAGACCACGATCCTGTCCCACATCAAGCTGACCGTGGTGGCCACCGCGATCGTGGTGGCGGTGGCGATCCCGCTCGGCATCGCGCTCACCCGGCCCGCGCTGAAACGTCTCGAACCGCTCGCGGTCAACATCGCCAACATCGGCCAGGCCGCCCCGGCGGTGGGCCTGCTGGTGCTGTTCACGTTCTGGCTCGGCACCGGATTCCGCACCGCGGTGGTCGGCCTGGTCGTCTACGCGGTGCTGCCGATCCTGCAGAACACCATCGTGGGGCTGCGGCAGGTGGATCAGCGCACCATCGAGGCCTCGCGCGGCATCGGCTTTTCCGCCGCGCGCACGCTCGTGCAGGTGGAACTGCCGCTGGCGGTGCCGGTGATCCTCAACGGCGTGCGCACCGCGCTGGTGATCCTGGTCGGCACCGCCACCCTGAGCACCTTCATCGGCGCGACCAGCCTGGGCACCCTGATCACCACCGGTGTCACGCTGTTCCTGCCCAAACTGCTGGTCTCCGGCGCGATCCTGGTGGGGTTGCTGGCACTGATCATCGACTGGCTCGGCCGCCTCGTGGAGCTGGCCGCGACCCCGCGAGGTGTGGCATGACCAGGTGTGGCACCACAGGCCCCCGGCTCGCGCTGCTCGCCGCCGTGGTCGCGCTGCTGGCCGGCTGCGGCCTGGTCAGTTCCTCGGGCACCTTCCACGACGCGCGGCTGCCCGACGGCGCCCGGCCGCTGGCGGGGGCCGAACTTGTGGTGACGTCGAAGAGCTTCACCGAGGGCGTGCTGCTCGGCAAGATCACCGCCACCTATCTGGCGGCCGCGGGCGCCGACGTCGTCGACATGACCGGCGCGCCCGGCTCGGCCTCGTCGCGGCAGGCCCAGCTCAACGGCGACGCCGACGTGCTGTGGGAGTACACCGGCACCGGCTGGGTGAACTACCACAACCGCACCGAGACCATTTCCGATCCGCAGGAGCTGTGGCGGCAGGTGCACGACATCGAGAAGAGCGAATACGACCTCGAGTGGCTGCCACCGGCCAACTTCAACGACACCTACGCCTTCGGCGCCTCCCGCGCGACGGCCGAGCGGCTCGGCGTGCGGTCGCTGTCGGATGTCGCGGCGCTGCCGGTCGCCGACCGCACCTTCTGCGTGGACGACGAATTCTTCAGCCGCTCCGACGGTTTCCTGCCGATGTTGCAGACCTACGGCATCCCCTACAACGACCCGGCCGGGGTGCCGGTCGCCAACGTCACCCGGATGGACGCCGGTGTCGTCTACACCGCGACCGCCAAGGGCGCCCCCTGCCATTTCGGCATGATCTACACCACCGACGGGCGCGTGAAGAACCTCGACCTGGTCGTGCTCGACGACGACAAGAAGTTCTTCCTGCCCTACAGCGGCACCGCCGTGGTGCGCGCCGCGGTGCTCGAGCGGCACCCGGAACTGCGCACCCTGCTCGGCACCATCTCCGAACGCCTCACCGACGACCTGATGCAGGAACTCAACGGCCGCGTCGACATCGACGGCGAGGACCCCGCCGATGTCGCCTACGACTGGCTGCGCCAGGAGAAACTGATCGAGTAGTCAGGAGCGGTGCGGCAGCGCGGCCGACATCAGCCGGTTCGCGGTCGCCTTCACCGAGTCGGGCAGCACCTGGGTGACAGTGGCGATCGCACGGGTGGGCAGTGAGCCGCCGATCACCTTCTGTTTGTCGGCCAGCAGCGCCTCGATGCCCTGCCGGGCCACCTTGGCCGGATCTTCCTTGGGTCCGCGGCCCACGGGCGTGTCGAGCAGCCCGGCGCGGCGGAAGAAGTCGGTGTCGGTGGGGCCGGGCATCAGCGCGGTGACCGTCACGCCGGTGTCGCGGACCTCCTCGCGCAGCGCCTCGGCGAAGGACTGCACGAACGACTTCGAGGCGTTGTAGACCGCCTGCCGGGCGCCGGGCATCATCGAGGCCACCGAGGAGGTGAACAACAGGCCGCCGGCATCGCGGCGCACCATGTCGCCGAGCACCAGCTTGGCCAGGTGCACGGTCGAGCGCACGTTGAGGTCCACGATGGACAGTTCGTCGGCCAGGTCGGTCTCGGTGAAGGCGCCGCCGCGACCGACGCCCGCGTTGAGCGCGACCGCGTCGAGCGGGCGCTCGTCCTCGGTGGCCGCCGAATACAGCCGCTCGACGCCCTCGGAGGTGCGCAGGTCCACCTGGACCGCGCGCACCTCGTGGCCCGGCCGGCGGATGCGGTCGGCCGCCGCTTCGACGGCGGTGTCCTCGGCGGCCATGACCACGTCGTAGCCGCGGTCGGCGAATTCGCGCGCCAACTCGTAGCCGATACCACGGGCGGCGCCGGTGACGAGGGCGAGGGGATGTGTCGTAGTCATGCCGCTCGCCTACCCACCCCGGCGCCGCCCATGCCCGCCGGTCGCGGTTTCACCGGTCGTCACCGGATGCCCGCTCAGCAGAAGAAGACGTCGTCGGTGAGGCCGACGTGCAGGGCGCGGTAGCTGCCGGTGTAGAACAGCAGCGGGGCGCCGTCGCGGTGGTCGAGGTGTTCGACCTCGCCGATGAACAGCACGTGGTCGCCTGCCGGGTGCCGGTCGACGATGCGGCAGCCGATTTCGGCGAGTCCGCCCGGCACGAACGCGTACGGTCCGCGCCGGAGGAACTCGACCGACAGCCCGGGCTGGGCCCGCCCGCCGAAGTGCCGTGACAGTGTCTCCTGGTCCTCCGAGAGCAGGGTCACCCCGTAGCGTTCGCCGGTGCTCAGGTGCTCGGCCATGGTGCAGCGGCCCAGCGAGATCAGCACCAGCGCGGGGTCGAGAGACACCGACATGAACCCGTTGGCGGTCATGCCGTGGACCCCGGTTTCGGTTTCGGTGGTCACGACGGTGACGCCGGTGGCGAAGCGGCCGAGCGCGTCGCGGAAGGCGCGCGGGTCGGGGCCGACGGGCCGGACATCGGTGAGCGTGGCATTCACGGGCGGTCCTTTCAGTGCGCGGGCTCGACCGGCGCGTAGTGCACGACGTGCGCGCCGCCGGTCGCGTAGTTGGGCACGTCGTCGGCGACGGCGCGGCCCTGCGGCGAGCTCATCGCCTCGGCCATCGCCGCGGCGGAATCGAATTCGCCTTCCCAGATGGCGAAGTACGGGCTCGTTCCGTCGACGGCGGCCACGTCGAAGGCGTAACGCATGGTGCGCAGACCGGGCAGCTTCGCGGCCAGCGGCAGATGGTTCTCGACGTAGTAGGTCCGGAAGTGGTCCGGGTCGGCGGGCGGCGGGTACAGCACGGACAGTCGGTACACGATGGGTCTCCTCCGCTCAGACCGCGACCGGGGCGGGCTGCACGCCGTGGCGGGCGAGGAAGGCCTCGGTCCGCTCGGGGGTGGCCACGATCCGCCACTGCCGGTCCGGGTAGTCGAAGTTGTCGGTGAATTCGTCGGCGAGGGCCTTGTTCTCGTTCATCGCGCCGAACAGCCGCAGCAGGTGCGGGGCGGGCGGGGCGAGCATGAGGTTGGTCCACTGTGCGGCGCCGAAGACGACGTCGGCGCGCCGGGCCGCGACCCGCTGGCAGAACATCTCGTCGAATCCGAGATCCTCCAGAATGGCTTCTCCGGTGACCCAGGCCGAATGCGAGGCGGAATTGGCGCCCTGGCCGAGCAGCGGATCGACCACGGTGTGCACATCGCCGATCGCGAGCGCGAACTTTCCGCCGGGCAGTTTCGCGTAATCCTCGCGCACGGTCGGCACGAGCGCGCCCTGCAGGATGTCGATCGGCCGGTTCAGGCCGAATTCGGCGTGGTTCACACGCTCGAAAGTCTGCGGGTGATGCTTGGCCAGTTTGTCGAGCACGGTCTTCTCGAACGCGGCCGGATCGTCGTCGTACTTCATCGTGGACAGGATTTCCAGATCGCCGCCGGGGATGTTCTCGAACAGCAGCGCGGTGAGGAATCCGTCCTCGGCGTACATCGGGATCTCGAGCAGGTCGCCGTGCCCGGGGGAGGTGCTGATGGTGACGCCCTTGGGCGTGGACTCGGTGATGCCGCGGTAGAGGCCGACACACAGCTTGCGCTGCGGGGTGTCGTAGGGGCTCAGCTCCGGGCGGCGCGGGAACAGCGAGGCGAACGCGCCCCGGCCGGCGGCGACGACGATCAGGTCGTGGCGGGCGGCCAGCGGTTCGATGTCCTCGGCGGTGAGCATCCGGATCTGTAGGTCACCGCCGCGTTCCTCGAAGGCCTCGGTCAGCTTCGGCAGGTACAGGCGGTAGTCGACGGCGCTGGACCAGTGGGTGAAGTCGCCGCGGAACGACAGCGGATGCTCACCGCCGATGTAGTGGTGGTGGCTCGCGTAGCCGTACTGCTCCACCGGCCAGAAGTGCACGCCCAGTGCGCGTTCGCGCTCGAGGGTGGGGGCGTGGTGGGCGACGCTGTTGAGCAGGCGCCCGCCCGCGATCTGCTTGGCGGTCTTGTCGGTGTAGATGGTGACCGGAATGTCGTGCTGTCGCAGTTGCAGACCGAGTTGGAGACCGCCGATGCCGGCGCCGATGATCCCGATGTTCGGCATGTGATGCCCTTTCCAGGTCAATTGTTGTCCAACAATTGAATTCGTCGTGACGATGTCGACGATTCCACGTCCCCGTGGTGGCGGTCATGTCCTGGAGGGAACTGTGGTTGACGATTTCTGCACTCGCCGTGCGGCTGCGGCCTATCCGGTGTTCTCGACGCCGGTGGCCGAGCGCCGGAATTCGCCCGGGCTCATCCCGAATCGGGCTTTGAAGATCCGGGAGAAGTGTGCGGCATCGTGGAATCCGTACTTGCGGCCGACCGCGGCGACGGAGGCGATCGGTGCGGGTGCGGCCAGCTCGCGCCGGCACTGTTCGAGGCGGCGCCGCCGAATCCAGCCGGCGACCGGTTGTCCGTCGGCGGAGAACAGTTTCTGCAGATATCGGGTGGAGACGTGCACGGCGGCGGCGACCAGATCCGGGTTGA
Organism: Nocardia farcinica; assembly: GCF_001182745.1. Lineage (NCBI taxonomy): Bacteria > Bacillati > Actinomycetota > Actinomycetes > Mycobacteriales > Nocardiaceae > Nocardia > Nocardia farcinica. Next base: position 812,757 of record NZ_LN868938.1, read on the forward strand.
GGTCGGGGTCGGCGAGGTTGTCGTCGATGAACGCCTTCGCCTGGACCAGCAACGTCTGCTGCGACGGCGGTTGGGGGGTGCCGAAGTCGTCGGTGAGCAGGGCGGCCAGCAGGTCGACCACCGCGTCGGCGATGGTGAGCGCCGCGTGCGGCCGCTCGCCGCGGCACTGGTCGACCAGGCGCAGCAGCAGCGGGGTGAGGAGGGTGCCGATCTCGTCGTGCGCGCGGATGCGGCGGGCGAGCACCTCCCGGCGGATCTGGGCGGGCAGGTGCAGGCGCTCGCGGGGGAACATGAACACCGCGGTGTCGGTGGGTGTGCCGAAATCCAGGGTGTAGGGCAGGTCGGTGTCGTAGAGGGCAAGATCGCCCGGCCCGAGCACCACCTCGCGACCGTCCTGGATGAGCAGTCCCTCACCGCGCAGTTGCAGGCCCAGCTTGTAGTAGCCGCGCTCGCTGTGCGCGATCAGCGATCTGCTGCGCCGCACGGTGTGTGCCCCCGCGTCCACCCGGGAGACGATGGTCGAGCCGAGCGGGGTGATCCGCAGCCGCCCGGAGAACTCCGCGGCCTGGGTGGCGGAGGCGGCCAGCGGCACGAACGCGCGCGAGACGATGTCGCGCCAGTGCTCGAGCCGCTCGGCCGGGGCGACGGAATCGGTTCCTTGCAGGCGGGGAACCGGGGCCTGGGTCGTGGAGGTGATCATGATCGTCTCCGTGGTGATCAGGTGTTCAGGGCACGCAGGTCGTCGCGCAGGAAGCGCTCGGCCCGCCGGTCGGTCGCCAGCACCTCCCATTGCCGGTCGGGGTGGTCGAAGTTGTCGGTGAAGCGGTCGGCCAGCTGCGGGTCGCGGGCCGCCGCGCGCAGCACGCGCTCGATCCGGGGATGCTGGGCGAGGGTGAGATTGGTCCATTCCGAGGCGCCGACCAGTACCGCCTCGCGGGCGCGGGCGACCTCGCGGCAGAACAGTTCGTCGTAGACGACGTCCGGCCCGCAGTAGTGGGCGACGACGGCGGCACTGTAGGCGGCGATGTTGGCGCCCTGGCCGTTGACCGGGTCGACGACCACGTGCGCGTCGCCCAGGGCCAGCGCGTAGACGCCGTCCTCGATCTCGAACCAGTCGCGGCGCACCGCGGGGATCACCCCGCCCTGGAGCAGATCGCGCGGATCGGTGAGGGTGAACGCGGAGGTGTCCACGCGCTCGAAGGTCGCCGGATGGTGGGTGCGCAGCGTGTCCAGGACCGCCCGGGTGAACTCGGCGGTGCCGCCGGGTCGGTCCAGCAGTGCGGCGGGCGGGGTGCCGGGAATGTTCTCGAACAGCAGGGCGGTGACGCGGCCGTGTCTGCTGAGCAGCGGGATCTCCAGTAGTTCGCCGACGCCGGGCACGATGCTGACCCCGACGCCCTCCACGTCGGGCCGGGTGATGCCGGTGTAGAGGCCCGCGCAGATGCGGCGCTGCGGCCGGTCGAAGGGTGACAGCCGGGCCCGGCGCTCGAACAGCCCGCTCATCGAGCCGCGCCCGGAGGCGATGACGACGAGATCGTGCAGGGCGGCCAGCGCGGACAGGTCGCGCGGGCCGATCGCGCGCACGTGGATCGTGCCGCCCCGCGTCTGGTAATCCTCGGCCAGCGCGGGCAGGTAGAGGCGATGGTCGACCGCGCAGGACGGGTGGGTGAAATCGCCGGTGAAGCGCAGCGGGTCCGGGCCGCCGATGCTGTGGTGATGGCGGGCGTAGCCGTACTCGGCGGCGTCCCAGTGCGCGACCCCGAGCTGCCGCTCACGGGCGACGGTCGGGCTGTGGTGCACCACCGTGTTGAGCAGCGGGCCCGCGGCCATCTCGGCGTAGTCGCGGTCGACGTAGATCGTCGCGTCGACGTCGGCGGCGCGCAGGGCCAGGCCCAAGTGCACGGCGGCGATCCCGCCGCCCACGATCCCGATGCTCATCCCACTCCACGTCGTCGTGTGTCGCTGTCGTCGTGTGTCGCTGTCGTCGTGTGTCGCACGTCCCGCGCCAGGACGTTGCTCTACTATCGAGACAGCTTCTCTGATACAGAGCACACGGTACGCCCGCTGTGACCCCGGGCACAAGGCCGGGGTCGCCCGGCACAGGAGTGAGGATGTCCGAGACGGACAAGACGGGGGTGACCTCGCAGACCCTGGAACGCGGTCTCGCGGCGCTCGAGGTGATCGCGCACCGGGGGCCCTGCAGCGCGGCCGACGTCGCGCGGGAGCTGTCGCTGCACCGGTCGATCACCTACCGGTTGTTGACCACGCTCGAGCTGCGCGGCTACGTGGAGCGGGACGAGGCGGGCCGCTACCGGGTCGGTCCCGCCCCGGCGATGGTGGCGGCCGCGGTCCGCCGGGATCTGCGCGCGGTCGCCGAGCCGGAGCTGCGCCGTGTCGCCGAAAGCCTCGGCACCACGGCGTTTCTCGTCGTGCCCCAGCACGAGGAGGCGTTGACGCTGCTCTCGGTCGAGCCGGTCGACACCCCGGTGCACATCACCTACCGGCCGGGCCTGCGCCACGCGCTGACCCGCGGCGCCCCCGGCCTGGCGATTCTCGCCGCGTTGCCGCCGCGCCCCGACGAGCGCCCGGAGGTCACGCTGGCGCGTGACCTCGGCTACGTCCGCACCACCGGCGAGGTGGTGCCGGGCCTGAGCGCGGTGGCCGTGCCGGTGCGGTCGGCCTCCGGACGGGTCGCGGCGGTGTGCACGATGTTCGCCCCCGGCGCGGTGGACGAACGCGCGGCCGTCGCCGCGCTCACCACCGCCGCCGAGGTGTTGCGCGCCGTGTGAGGCTCAGCCGGCCAGACCCATGCCCTCGGCCAGCATCGGCCACGAATCGTGCAGGGCCTGTTCCCAGTACGGCCAGTAATGAGTGCCGACCGGGGTGAACTCGTAGGTGGCGGGGATGCCGAGCGAATCGAGGCGGTTCTTCAGGTTGGCCGTGCACTGGTTGACGGCGGCTTCGATGATCACGCCCAGGCCAAGGTTCACCGCGCCCATCGGGCCGGGTGCGGCGTTCAGGTAGTACTGCACGTCCTCGAGGACCGGGATGCCGCTGCCGGTGGAGATGTAGAGCTGGGTGCCGCGCAGTTTCTCCGCGTTGACGACCGGATCGTTCTCCCGCCACAGCGGGCTGTCGTCCGGGCCGTACATGTTCTCGGTGTCGCCGCCCGCCCAGGTCTCCACCGCCAGCTTCACGAACTGCCGACCGGTGGGGTCGGCGATCTGCGCGCAGCCGCTGTAGGCGGCCACCGACCGCCACAGGCCGGGCTTGGCCTCGGCCAGTTGCAGCACCGAGGTGCCGGAGGTGGACAGGCCGGTCAGGGCATTGCGGCCGGTGGATCGCAGGGTCGCGTCCAGCAGGGGCGGAAGTTCCTCGGTGAAGAAGGTCCGCCACTTGTTCATTCCGAGCTCGGGGTCGCGCCGCAGCCAGTCGGTGTAATAGCTGCCGCGGCCGCCGATCGGCTGGATCACGTTGACCGGCTTGTCGGCCAGCCAGTCCAGGGCGTGGGTGGCCGCGGCCCAGCTGGCCGTGCCCTCGCCCCCGTCGAGACCGTTGAGCATGTAGAGATTGGGCGCGGGGACGGAGTCGTCGGCGGGGCGCTGTACATCGACGGCGATCTCGGTGTCCATCGCCGCCGAGTAGACAGTCAGATGCCAGGTGCGGCCCTCCTTCACCACCGAGGTGACCGAGGACGCCTTCGCCGGCTCGGCCGTGCCCGCCCCGGCGAACGCGGTCACCGACAGGGCCGCGGCGAGCACGGCGGCCCCGGCGCGGCGCGCTCGCCGAGCATGTCTGCGCGTTCCGGTTGGTGCCGCACTCGTCGATCTCCGTGTCCCAGAACGCATTTCCTACCGCCTGCCTGATGTCGCTGCGCCGTGGGGCGTCAGCTGTGGTCTACCGAACCGCTACATCCTCGCCGACGGCGGCGTCGTTACGTCGACTTCGTCCCGGCGTTCCGCGCGGGCGGGCGGTGTGCCGTTGCGGCCCAGTTCCCACACGGGCCCGAACAGGAGCCAGAAGCCGACGATCACCCAGACCCGCGCGATCCACGCCAGCAGGACCGGGTCCTGGTCGGGCGAGGCGATCAGCACCACCAGGCCCAGCAGCACAACGGAACTGACGGCCGCGGCGGCGACCACGCGCAGCCACTCCTGCCACAGGCGGCGCCGGCGTTCCGGGCCCGAGCGCGGCATCCGCTGCGGCGGCGGGCCACCGGCGAACCGGTGTGCGAAGCGGGCATCCGCCCAGCGGATCACCGTCGGCCCGAACGCCACGGAGAAGCCGAGGTAGAGCCCGGCCAGTCCGTGGGTGTCGTCGGCGGGCGCGCCGCGATGCAGGTCGACGGCCGTGGCCACCACCAGGACCACGTCCAACAACGGAATCATCAGCAGCACAACGGTGCTCGCGGTGCGCAGGCGCGCCGGATAGCGCAGGGCCAGGCCGAGGCCGAGCAGCACCCACAGCCCGATCTCGCAGCCGAGGATGACGGCGGCGATCGGGTGTTCGCCCAGGAATTCGCTCATCGGACCACCTTGTTAGCTCAGTCGTGCTACAACGGACCTCAATCTAGCACAGTTGCGCTAATATCGGCGCATGCCGAAGACGATCGACCGGGAACAGCGCAGGGCCGAGATCGCGGCGGCGGTGTGGCGGTTGATCGACCAGTCCGGTGTGAGCGCGGTGTCGCTGCGCACGGTCGCCGCCGAAGCGGGGCTGGTGCTCGGCTCGCTGCGGCACACCTTCCCGACCAAGGCCGACCTGCTCGCCTACGCGATGGAACTGGTGTTCGTCCGCGCCGAGCAGCGAGTGTCCGCGCACGCCGCGATCGGTGATCCCCGCCGGCGCGCCCTGGCGATGCTGCTGGAACTGCTGCCGCTGGACGAGCAGCGGCGCATCGAAATGCGCGTCGACCTCGCCTTGGTCGCCGAGGCCCCGGCACATCCCCGCCTCGCCGAGCTGGCCGGGCGCGCCCACACCGCCGTCGCCGCGCTCTGCCACGATCTGTGCGCGGACCTCGCCGCGCACGGCCTGCTGCACACCGCTCGCGCGGTCGCCGTCGAGGCGCGGCGGCTGCACGCCCTCGTCGACGGCACCGCGCTGCACCTGCTCGTGGCTCCCGAGGAGGCCGCCACGGCCGAAACGCTGATCGCGGACTACCTGGCCGACCTCGGCGCGCCCCCGCCGCGCCGCCGCTGACCTCGGCGGCGGGTATCCGATCGCGGCGAGATCCGGCACCGCGACGGTGGCGACGGGCAGGATGGAGGGGTGGCGGACACACCAGCGGATCGAGACTTCACCTATCCGGAGGTCGGCGCGACGCGCGGCGCACTGCCCGCGGGCTACGACCACCTGCGGCTGCGCCGCGAGATCGGCCGCGGCCGCGCCGATTTCGAACGCCTCGGCGACGCGGTGCTGGCCTTCCGGATCCAACGCGGCCTGCGCATCCTCGACCACGCCGAGACTCCGGTCGCCGAACCGGGTGCGGCGGTGACCGTGCGGCTCGGCCTCGGCCCGCTCGGGCTGCGGGCCCCGTGCCGGGTGGTGTATGTGCTCGACGAGGAGAACCGGCGCGGCTTCGCCTACGGCACCCTGGCCGGGCACCCGGCGCGGGGCGAGGAGCTCTTCGCCGTCGACTACGATCCCGCGACCGGGACCGTGTACGGCGAAACCGTCGCCTTTTCCCGCCCCGCCACCTGGTACACCCGCCTGGGCGGCCCGCTCACCCGGCTGGCGCAGCGCCTGGCCGCCCGCGCCTACCTGGCCACCCTGCGCCGCACACCCCGCTGACCACCACGAGTCCGCCTCCCGCGGAACAGCGCGTCCCGCCGGCCGGGACACGGCGGTGCCGGGCCGCTCGACGGGTGGGGCAAGATCGAACGATGGGTACAGAGGTGGTTCCCCACGACATGGCCGCGTTCCGCGCGCTCGCGCGGGCCCGGCTGGCCGAGTTCCCCCGCATCGCGGTGCCCGACGCCCCGGGTATGCGCCGGGCGGCGGTCGCGCTGTGCGTGGTGGCCGAGCCGGGCGGGTCGCTGTCGGTGCTCGTCATCAAGCGCGCCTACCGCGGCCGCAACGCCGGACAGTGGGCGATTCCGGGCGGCAGGCTCGAGCCGGGGGAGACCGCCCAGCAGGCCGCGCTGCGCGAACTGCACGAGGAACTGGGCGTGCGCGTCGACCCGGCGGATGTGCTCGGACTGCTCGACGATTTCCCCGCCGCGTCGGGTTTCGCGATCACCCCGGTCGTCGCCACCCTGTCCGGCCCGGCCGACCTGCGCCCCAGCCCCGACGAGGTGCATTCGGTGCATCACGTCGACCTGGACCGGCTCGCCGCCGACGACGTCCCGCACTGGGTGCACCCCGAGGATGCGGCCCCGCACACCGTCCCCGGCGCACCGGACGTGCCCATCGGCCGCCCGGGCCTGCTGCAGATGCGGCTCGGTCCGCGCATGACCATCCACGCACCCACGGGCGCGCTGCTGTGGCAGTTCCGCGAAGTCGTCCTGCTCGGACGCACCGCCACCGACGCCAGGGTCGCCGACTTCCTCCAGCCCGATTGGACCCACCGCTGAACTGATCAGTTTTCGAGAAGCCCGCCGTCGGGTGCGCGTCCTACCGTGAAGTCACCGAACGAACCGACCGGGAAGGACGACGACATGACCGCCGCGAAGACCACCAGTTACGAGGGTTTCACCGAGGCCGAGCGCGAAGCGATGAAGGACCGCGCCCGGGAGCTGAAGGCCACCCGCCGCGGCAAGGGCGCCAAGAAGGACACCGAGCCCGAGGTGCTCGCCAAGATCGCCGAGATGTCCGAGGCCGATCGCGTCCTGGCCGAGCGCATCCACGCACTGGTCGAGCAGAACGCGCCGGAACTCACCGCCAAGCTCTGGTACGGCATGCCCGCCTACGCCAAGGACGGCAAGGTGCTGTGCTTCTTCCAGCCCGCCGCCAAGTTCGGCGCCCGCTACGCCACCTTCGGCTTCAACGACATCGCCACCCTCGACGAGGGCACCCTGTGGCCGACCAGCTTCGCGGTCACCGCGCTGAGCGCCGCCGACGAGGAACGCCTGGCGGCGTTGCTCCGTAAGGCTGTGGCGTAGTACCCGGTGGGCTCGGTCAGCGGTCGAAGCCGGCGCGCTTGTGGTCACCGAAGGGCTCGTCGCGTTCCCGCACGGCCTCGCGGAAACCGACGGTGGCCGAACGCATCTGGAAGGCGTAGCCCTCACGGGTGTGGCGGGCGATGCCGTCGAAGACCGTGCTGATCATGCCCGAGGTGGCCACGCCCTGGGCCAGCAGCGCGGAGTTCAGGGCGAGTTTGGCCATCATCAGCTGGTTCACCGGCATCCGGGCGATGCGCTGCACCAGCGCCTCGGTGCGTTCGTCGAGCTCGTCCGCCGGGCAGGACTCCACCGCGAGCCCCCATTCGGCGGCCTGCGCGCCGCTGAGGCAATCGCCGGTGAACAACAGGCGCTTGGCGCGCTGATCGCCGAGGCGGTGCGCCCACATGCCGCCCGCCGGGATGCCCCACACCCGGGCGGGCGGATAGCCGATCTTGGTGTCGTCGGCGCAGATGATCTGGTCGCAGTACAACGCGATGTCGGTGCCGCCCGCGACGGCGAAACCGTGCAGTTTGGCCACCGTCGGCTTGTTCGCGTGCAGCAGGCTGGCGAAGCCGCGGTTGAAGCGGCTCATCATGGCGTAGTCGAGCATCGGATCCCAGGTGCCCCACGGGTTGTGGTTGGCTGCGTGCACCATCGGGTCGGTGACGGTGCCGGCGGTGTCGTGGGTGCGGTCGTCGCTCGCGCCGCCCTGTTCGGCGAACAAGCCGAGGTCGTAGCCGCCGCAGAAGCCCTTGCCGCGGCCGGCGAGCAGGATGACGTGCACCCGCGGGTCCAGATCGGCCCGCTCGACGGCGTGCGCGAGGTCCAGCGGGGTGTCGGGGGTGATCGCGTTGCCGTGCTCGGGGCGGTTGAAGGTGATCCGGGCGACGCGCCCGTCGCGTTCGTAGGTGAGCGTGCGGTACTCGTGGGCGTCGGTGGGGTCCGGGCGCTGCGTCCACGGGGAGTCCGGGACTTCGGTCCAGTTCTCGTACCAGGCGGCGGCGCGCTGCCCGTCGTGGGTGGGGTTGTCGGACACGGGGTTTCCTCTCACGGGGAGTGTGCCCGCCCGGTTGCGCACGGTGCGGGCCTCGTGGGGGAGTGTGGCTCGAGCACCGATTGACAGTCAATGGTGACTGTGAAATCGTGATCGGCGTTCCGACACCCGAGAGAGCCGCCCATGACCACCCGTGCCGAGCAGAAACGGGCCACCCGGCAGCGGATCCTGGACGCGGCCGCGGCCCTGCTCGCCGACCGCGGCTACGCGGCCCTGTCGACGTTGGCCGTCCAGCAGGCCGCGGGCGTCAGCCGTGGCGCGCTGCTGCACCACTTCCCGACGAGCCACGACCTCACCGCCGCGCTCGTCGCCCACCTGGTGACCCTGAACGAGGCGGCCACCCGCGCGGAAGTCGCGGCACTCGGCCCCGCCGACCCGATCGAGCGCACCCTCACGGCCCTCTCGCGCACCTTCGCCCGCGCACCCGCGCGCGCCGAACAGGAACTGTGGTCCGCCGCGCGCACCGACCCCGCCCTGGCCGCCGTCCTCCGCGCCGCCGAGCGCGCCGCCGGCCGTGACCTCGTCCGCGTGGTCGACGACCTGTTCGGCCCCGACATCACCGCCCACCCCCGCTACCCGGCGATCCGCGACCTCACCATCACGATCCTGCGCGGCGTGTCGGCCGCCCGGCCGCTCCGCGAGAGCTCCCGCGCCGAAACGGCGACCCTGGCCCACTGGGCCGACACCATCCGCCTCCTGCTCGGGACGGTCGAGTAGACGGCTGTCCCACCGCAGCATCGGCGCGACCTGCCCGTGTCCGAGATGGATTACGGAGATCGGCCGAACCTTCCCCGGAGCCTGCGACGGTCGATACGATCCGCGTGTGCCCGCGCTGATCCGGACCCTGTTTCCCGTCGCGCTGCTGATCGCGGCGATCCTGGCGCCCGCCGCACCCGCGGGGGCCGAACCCGAGCCGACGACGTGGTTGTGCCGTCCGGGGCAGGCGGGGCCGTGCGGTGACCGGCAGGACGCGCCGGTCGACTGCTTCTACGTCTATCCGACGGTGTCGTTGCAGCAGACGACCAACGCCGACCGCAGCATCGGACCCGAGCAGCGGGCCGTCGCCGCGCTGCAGGCCGCGCCGTTCGCCGAAACCTGCACGGTGTGGGCGCCGGTCTACCGGCAGAGCACGCTGCTGAGCTTGCGCAACGCACCCGGCCCGGAGCGGTCGGCCGCGCTGGATCTGGCCTACGAGGACCTGCGCGCGGCGTGGGTCGACTATCTGGCCGACCACAACAACGGACGCGGCGTGGTGCTGATCGGGCACTCGCAGGGAACGGCCATGCTGCGCACGCTGATCCGGCAGGAGATCGAGGGCAGGCCGGTGCAGCGGCAGCTCGTCTCGGCGTTGCTGTTGGGCGGGAATGTGCTGGTGCGCAAGGGGGAGACGGCCAGGGGCGATTTCGCGACCGTGCCCGCCTGCGAGCGCGCCGACCAGATCGGTTGTGTGGTGGCGTTTTCCGCCTACGGCGAGCTGCCGCCGGACATCCGCTACGGGTTCGCCCCGACGGTGCCCAACACCTCCGGCACCCGCGGTGCCTTCCCCTACGGTCCCGACTACGAGGTGCTGTGCACCGACCCGGCGGCGTTGGTGGGCCGGGCCGGGCAGCCGCTGCGCGGCATCCTCGCCGGACGTGAGGTGCAGGGCTATCGCGGCCGCTGCCTGGACGGCGACGGACCGCACGTGCTGCTGCTCGAGGCCGACCCCGCCGCGGCGGTGCCACCCGCGAACGCGCTCCCGGCCGTGCCCGACCGCTCCTGGGGCCTGCACCTGCTGGACGTCAACGTCGCCCAGCGCGACCTGATCGACCTCACCGCCCGCCAGGTGCAGAGCTACCTCGCCGGGCACTGAGCCTCAGCGCAGCAGTTTCCCGCCCACCACGACGCCGACGCCGAGCAGGACCAACAGCAGCAACGCCACGAAGCCGTTGGTCAGCCACCAGACGACGCCGAGCACGACGACCACCGGTGCGAGCGCGATCGCGGTGATGACGGGACTTTCCTTGACCGTGGCCAGGGCCGAGCGGGCCCTGACGCGGTCGACATCCTTACCGGCCATGCCACCAGGGTAGGCCGGATGGGTGCTCAGCCCATGGACTTCTGGCCGTCTATCGCCTCGCGCAGGATGTCGGCGTGCCCGGCGTGCTGCGCGGTCTCGGCGATGATGTGCATCAGCACCCGCCGCGTCGACCAGCTGCTCTCCTCGAACCACGGCGCCTTGGGCAGCGGCCAGGCCTTGTCGAGGTCGACGGTCGCGACGATCTCGTCGGTGCGGGCGGCCACCGCTTCGTAGTCGGCCAGGACACCGGCGACGGTCTCGCCCGGCAGCATCCGGAACTCGTCGGCGCGGGCGGCGTAATCCGCCTCGGTCATGTCCTCGAAGTTCTTCATCGCCGAGGCGCCCTCGAGGATGAAATCGACCCAGCCGCGCTCGACCGAGGCGACGTGCTTGATCAGGCCGCCCAGGCACAGTTCGCTCACCGTGCTGCGCATCCCGGCCTGCTCGTCGGTGAGGCCGCGCAGCGTGTGGCGCAGGAAGAAACGGTGCTTGGTCAGCATGTCCAGCAGGTCGGCGCGCTCGCCGGAGAGCACGCGGTCGGCGGCGGCGGAGGTGGTGGCGTTCATGGTGGGTCCCTTCGGATGTCGGTGTCTGTTCTTCGACGCACAAACCACGCTAGGACCCTTTGCGGTCACTTTTCGTCCGCAATGTCGCGCAGAATGAAAAACATGGCGAACACGAGTACTCGGACCCTGCGGCTGCTGTCGTTGCTCCAGACGCACAAGTACTGGCCGGGCGGGGAACTCGCCGAGCGGCTGGGTGTCTCGGCGCGCACGTTGCGCCGCGACGTGGAGCGGCTGCGCGAGCTCGGCTATCCCGTGCAGGCGCAGCGCGGGGTCGACGGCGGGTACCAGCTCGCCCCGGGCGCGGCCCTGCCACCGCTGATGATCGACGACGACGAAGCGGTCGCGCTGGTGGTCGGCATGCAGGCGGCCGTGCACGGCAGTGTCGACGGCATCGCCGAATCCTCGGTGCGGGTGCTGGCCAAGGTGGTGCAGGTGCTGCCGCCGCGATTGCGCAAACGGGTGGATGCGCTGCGGGCGATGACGGTGCCCGCCTCCTGGGGCACCGCGGGCGGCGGTCCCGATCCCGGTGTGCTCACCGCCGTCGCGCTGGCCTGCCGCGACACCGAGCGCCTGCGGTTCACCTACACCGCCGCCGACGGTCGCCGCTCCGAGCGGCACGTCGAACCACACCGCCTGGTGTCCCTGGGCCGGCGCTGGTATCTGGTGGCCTACGACCTGACCCGCCACGACTGGCGCAGCTTCCGCCTGGACCGCCTGACCGCGCCCGCCGGCGACGGCGCCCGTTTCCGCCCGCGCGAGCTGCCCGCCGACGATGCCGCCGCCTTCGTCCGGGCGGGCCTGGATCAGGCGCCGCGCTCGTATCGGATCGAAGCGGTGGTCGAGGCGCCCGCCGCGGCGGTGCGCGAGCGGATCGGGCGGTGGAGCACGGTCGAGGAGATCGAGCCGGGACGCTGCCGGGTGCGCATGACCTCGGATTCGCTGGACTGGCCGATCATGGGGCTCGGCACGCTCGAGGCCGATTTCACCGTCGTCGAGCCGGAGATCATGCGCGAACAGCTCCGGGCCTGGGGTGCGCGATTCAGCCGGGCGTGAGGAACTTTCTCGCCGCCGGGCGGGTTGTACTGGGAGCTTGGAGTAACGGTTCCCGAGGAGGAGATGTGACCGACACGCGAAGGGCGATCCTGGCCGGTGGGTGTTTCTGGGGCATGCAGGACCTGATCCGCAGGCAGCCGGGCGTGGTGTCCACGCGCGTCGGCTACACCGGCGGCAGCAACGACCATCCCACCTACCGCAACCATCCCGGGCACGCGGAGGCGGTCGAGATCGTCTACGACCCCGAGCGCACCGACTACCGCGCGTTGCTGGAGTTCTTCTTCCAGATCCACGACCCCACCACCAAGGACCGGCAGGGTAACGACATCGGCACGAGCTACCGCTCGGCGATCTTCTACCTCGACGACGAGCAGCGCCGCGTCGCCGAGGACACCATCGCCGACGTCGACGCCTCGGGCCTGTGGCCGGGCAAGGTCGTCACCGAGGTGACCCCGGCGAGCGAGTTCTGGGAGGCCGAGCCCGAGCACCAGGACTACCTGCTGCGCTACCCCAACGGCTACACCTGCCACTACCCGCGCCCGGACTGGAAGCTGCCCAAGCGGCAGGCCACCGCCTGAGCGGGTCAGCGGCCGGAGGTGGTAGCGCAGTGTGACTACGGAGGCCGCCCCGCTCAGGCGAATTGAGCGCCGCCTGAGCGGGTCAGCGGCCGGAGGTGGTAGCGCAGTGTGACCATGGAGGCCGCCCCGCTCAGGCGAATTGAGCACCGCCTGAGCGGGTCAGCGGCCGGAGGTGTTAGCGCAGTGTGACCACGGAGGCCGCCCCGGTCGGGCGAACAGGCACCGCCTGAGCGCTGTGCTGTCCGTGCGGTGAGTGTTCGCGACCCGCGCGCCGGGGACCCGGTGCGCGGGTCGCGTCGCTGTGCTCTCCGTGCGCTGGACGCGCGGACCCGGGGCGTCCGGCTCTACTGTTTCGGCAGGACGGAGTGACGAGGAGGCCCGGCGGTGCTGGTACACGACAGCGATCTCATCGCGCCCGCCGACCGGGTCGCGGCGCTCAACGCGGTGTTCGAGGACAACGAGAACCCGCAGGCGGTGAGCTATGCCGCCGACGCCGAGGACGTGCGGCACCGGATGTATCTGCTCGACCTGGGCCCGGGCATCCACGTGTTGCGCAATGTCGGCACCGGTTTGCACATCGTGCGCAACGCCCGCCATGTCGCGCGCGGCGCACCCGACCAGTTCGCGATCTTCATGCCGGTGCGCGGGTCGGGCGCGCTGAGCACCGCCGAGGACGGTGGCGGGGTGATGGAGCCGGGCCGCATCACCCTGCTCGACACCTCCCGGCCGTACAGCTACCGGCAGTCGCGGCTGTCGGACAACAAGGTGGTGATCTTCGACCCCGTTCTGCTCGACCTGCCGATCGACGTGCTCCGCGCGGCCGCGCCCGGCTTGCCTGCCAGTCCGGTCTACCCGCTGGTGCGCGCCCATTTCGCCGAACTCGGCAACACCCCGACCGATCTGCCCGCGACCGCCGCGGCCGCCGTCGGTCAGGCCACCGTCCAGTTGGTGCGGGCGCTGGTCGCCACCGCCGCGGGTGATCGTCGCGGCCGGGACGCGCTGGCCGAGAGCCTGGTCGTGCGCGTGAGCCTCTACATCGACGCGCACCTGCACGATCCCGCGTTGACCCCGCGCCGGATCGCGGCCGCACACGAGGTGTCGTTGCGCCAGCTCTACACGCACTGGGCGGCGGCGGGCCGTGCCGTGGGCGTGGCGGAGTGGATCATCCGCCGCCGTCTGCGCCGGGCGGCCGCCGTGCTGGCCGGGGCGGTCGCCGACCCGGTGATCGGCGAGCTGGCCCACCGGGTCGGCTTCACCAACATCAGCCATTTCAACCGGCGATTCCGCCAGGAGTACGGCATGTCGCCGGGCGCCTGGCGGGAGGCCCACCGCGGGGAGGCGCCGCGATGATCCCGGTGCAGGTGTTGCGGCCCGGACCCGAACTCACCCGGCGCCGCCGGATCGGGGTGCTGGTGTTCGACGGGGTGAAGATGCTCGATTTCGCCGGTCCCGCCGAGGTTTTCGTGGAGGCCAACCAGTCGGTGCCGGGCTACGACGTGGTGATGCTGTCGCCGGACGGTGCGCCCGTGCACACCTCGATCGGAACCCAGGTGGGTGTGACCGGTTCGGCGCTGGCCGCGCACGACCTGGACACGGTGGTGATCCCCGGCAGCGAGCAACCGCCCGCCCGGTTCGTCACCCCCGAGGTGCTGGCCGCGACCGCGCACCTGGCCGCCCGCACCCGCCGGCTCGCCTCCATCTGCAGCGGCGCGTTCGTGCTGGCCGAACTCGGTGTGCTGGACGGCAGGCGCGCGACCACGCACTGGAAGTTCACCCGCGATCTTGCCGCCCGGTACCCGCGCGTCCGCGTCGAACCGGACGCGATCTTCGTACGCGACGGGCGGGTGTATTCCTCGGCGGGCGTGGCGGCCGGTATCGATCTCGCGCTCGCCCTCGTCGAGGAGGACCACGGCGCCGCGGTCGCCCGGCGGGTCGCGCAGTCGCTGCTGGTGTTCATGCAGCGTGCCGGGGGCCAATCGCAGTTCTCGGCGGCGTTGACCGGTCCCGTGCCGCGCAGTGCGCTGGTGCGCGAGCTGACCGATCTCATCTACGCCGACCCCGCCCGCCCGTACCCGGTGCAGATGCTGGCCGCGCACGCGCGGGTGAGCACCCGGCACCTGACCCGGCTGTTCCGGGAGGAGCTGGACAGCTCACCGGCCGAATACGTCGCGCACGTCCGGTTCGCCTTCGCGCGGGACAAACTCGACGCCGGGCACTCCGTGACCGAGGCGGCGCTGCTGGCCGGATACGGCAGCAGCGAGGCGATGCGGCGCGCGTTCGTCGCCCGCCTCGGGGTGTCGCCGAAGAAGTACCAACAGCGCTTCCGCACGACTGCGCCGGACCGGGACACCACGCGCGTCTGAAATGTAGGGGTTTGTGGCCGCACGGGCGGGGCGCCCCGGTGCCGGGGTCGCGAACACTGATATCGAACGCCCCCGCGGCCCGGCGCCGCACGATCGATCGGCCGAGATCATGCCCCAGACAGCACTGTTCCGCTCCCTCGCCCTGTGCGCGGTGCTCGCCGCGCCCGCACTGCTGCCCGCCACCGCCGCGGCCGAACCACCGACGGTGGTCCTCGTGCACGGCGCCTTCGCCGACCCCACGAGCTGGGACGGCGTGGCCGCCGACCTGCGCGCCGACGGGTTCCGCGTGGTCGTCCGGACAATCCGCTGCGCGGCCCGGCGTCCGACGCCGCCGCGATCGAGCGGGTGCTCGACGCCATCGACGGGCCGATCGTGCTGGTGGGCCACTCCTACGGCGGCGCCGTGGTGACCAATGTCGCCGACCCCGACGTGACCGCGCTCGTGTACGTCGCGGCGTTCGCCCCGCAGGAGGGTGAGCCCACCCAGCTGGCCCTCGACCCGATCCGCTATCCCGGCAGCCGCCTGCTGCCGCCGGCTCTGGCGGTCACCGCCCGCGACGGCGGACTCGAAGCCTACGTCGACCCCGCCCGTTTCCACGAAGTGTTCGCGCAGGACGTCGACGAGGCGACGGCGGCCGACATGATCACCCACCAGCGCACCCTGGCGCTCACCGCCAACCTCGAACCGTCCGGCCCGGCGTCCTGGACGACCACGCCCACCTGGTACGTGGTGGCCGCCGAGGATCGCGTCATACCGCCCGCGTCCCAGCGGGCGATGGCCGCGCGCATGGGTGCCGTGGTCAGCGAGGTCGCGGCCTCGCACGCCTGCCTGGTCTCGGCCCCCGGCGCGGTCGCCGACGTGATCGCGGAGGCGGCGCGACGATGAACCGGAACGACCTGGGGCACAGCATGAGTCAGCACACCCTCGACCAGATCGCGCGCGCGAACGACAGCGGCAACACCCCGGTGGTCTTCATCCACGGGTTGTGGCTGCTGGCCCGCAGCTGGGATCGCTGGGCCGAGTTGTTCGCCGCGGCCGGGTACGCGCCGGTGACCGCCGGATGGCCGGACGACCCCGACACCGTCGAGGCCGCCCGAGCGCACCCGGAGGTGTTCGCCGGCAAGACGGTCGGGCAGGTCGCCGACCACTTCGCCGCGGTGATCGAACGCCTCGACCGCACACCCGCCGTGGTCGGCCACTCCTTCGGCGGCCTGCTCGCCCAGATCGTCGCCGGCCGCGGGCTGTCGGCGGCCACCGTCGCCATCGACGCCGCCCCGTTCCGCGGGGTGCTGCCGTTGCCGATCAGTTCCTTGCGCGCCGCCGCGCCGGTGCTGGGCAACCCCGCCAACCGGCACCGCGCGGTCCCGCTGACCTATGAGCAGTTCCGTTACGCCTTCGCCAACGCCGTCGACGAGGCCGAAGCGAAGGAACTGTTCGAGAATTTCGCGGTGCCCGCGCCCGGCGCTCCGCTGTTCCAGGCCGCGGCCGCGAACCTGAATCCGTGGTCGGAGACCAAGGTCGACACCCACAATCCCGACCGCGGCCCGCTGTTGATCGTCTCCGGTGACCGCGATACCACCGTGCCGCACGCCATCTCGAAAGCCGCCTACGACAAGCAGCGTGCCAACCCGGGGATCACCGAGTTCGTCGAGATCCCCGGGCGCGGACATTCGCTCACCATCGACAGCGGGTGGCCGACGGTGGCCGAGACGGCGTTGGCGTTCATTCGCCGCTTCGCCTGACCGGATGTGCGCGGAGGTCGTTGCCGCCGAGGAGACACCCGCGCGCGATCTGCTCGAGCTTCTCGACCTGGCGAGCTGATCCGCGTTGGCCGAGCGGAAATCGGCAGGCGAGTGCCCTCACCGCAGGCGGCGCAGGGCTCGTTCGGCGGCGTTGGCTCCGCACATGCCGTGTGCTCCCGGGCCGGGTGGGGTGGCGGCCGAGCACAGGTAGTGGCCGGGGATGCCGAGGTCGTAGGGGTGCAGGGTGGGGCGGGGGCCGAAGACGAGCTGGCGGATGTCCTTGGCGCCGGTCATGATGTTGCCGCCGACGTAGTTGGGGTTGTAGTCGGCGAAGCCGGTGGTGGTGCGGGTCTCGGTGCCGAGGATGCGCTCGCGGAAGCCGGGGGCGAAGCGTTCGATCTGGGCGATGACGGCGGCGGTGGCGTCGCCGGTGTAGCCGTGCGGGACGTGCGCGTAGGCCCAGATCGGGTGGATGTCACCGACCGAGCGGTGCGGGTCGGCGAGGTACTGCTGCCCGACGAGCACGAACGGGCGGTCGGGCATGCGTCCGGCGTGCACGGCGCGCTCGCCGGCGGCGATCTCGGCGTAGTCGCCGCCGAGGTGCACGGTTCCGGCGCGGCGGGCGGCGGGGGCGGTCCACGGGATGCCCTCGGCCACCGCGAAGTCGACCTTGAAGGCGCCGGGTCCGTAGCGGAAGCGCCGGTAGGCCGTGGCGATCCGGTGGGGGAGGCGCTCGCCCATGATGTCGGCGACGGCGGTGGGGGCGAGGTCCCAGAGCACGATGTCGGCGGGCGGTAGGTCGGCGGCGCTGCGCACCGGTGTGCCGGTCTCGACGGTGCCGCCGAGCTTGTCGAGCAGGCTCGCCATCGCCTCGACGATGGATTGCGAGCCGCCTTCGGCGACCGCCCAGCCGTACGCGTGGCCCGCGGTGAGGATGCCGAGTCCGATGCTGGCGCTCAGGGGGCGGTGCAGCGGGTGGAAGGCGTGCGCGGCGACCCCGCCGAACAGGGCCCGTGCCTGCGGGGTGCGGAAGACCTTCGCGAGCAGGTCGGCGGGGGCGAGTGCGGGAATTCCGAAGCGGGCCAGGCGGATCGGGTGGTCGGGGAGGCGCAGCAGCGGTCCCATGACATCGGTGACGGTGTGTTCGAAGCCTGCCGCGGTCGCGCCGAACAGCGCGCGCCAGGCGCGGCCGTCGGTGCCGAGTCCGGCGGCGGTGGCGGCGACGTCGCGGTGCAGCACGCCCGCGCTGCCGTCGTCGAGCGGGTGCACGCAGTCGAGCTCGGGCCAGGCCCAGCGCAGCCCGTACCGGTCCAGCTCGAGGTCGCGCAGGAACGGAGAGCCGACGGCCATCGGGTGGATGGCCGAGCACTCGTCGTGCAGCAGGCCGGGCACGATCGCCTCCCGGGAGCGGGCGCCGCCGCCGAGGCGCGGCGCCGCTTCCAGCACGGTCACCGACAGTCCGGCGCGGGCCAGGACGATCGCTCCCGCCAGGCCGTTCGGGCCGCTGCCGACCACGACCGCTGTGCTCATCTCGACTCTCCGTTCCGTGTTCTGGTCAGCGCGCGGGCTGCGGGGTGGGCGTGCGGTCCGGCTGGGGGACAGTGCGTTCGGCGTCGTCCCTGCGCCAGCTCACCTCGGTCGGGATGGGCCCGTCCGGCAGCCACGGCTGGGCGTCGACCGCGTCGGCCACCCGCCAGCTGCCCCGCTCGATGACACCCAGCGCCGCATCGATCACCTGGTAGCGCTGGACGCCGCGGTGGATCGGCTGCGACTCCACCCAGACGATGATCCACTCGCCCGGCTCGAATCCCACCCGCGACTGCACGGCCTGGACGAAGGTGTGGTCGTGCAGGTGGCCGTCACCGAAGTTGAACCCGATGATCGAGTTGCAGCCGAACTCGGCCTCGCGCACCGTCCAGCGGTCCAGATCCGGGATGTGGCGGTAGAGCACCGAGAACAGGCCGCGGCCCTGGCTGTGCATGGAGCGCCAGGCGATGGTCTGCTGGAGGGTGATCTCGGCGACGGCGGGGTCGTAGCCCATCGCCCGCAACTGCTCGAGCTGGTTGACGGTCGGCCGGTGCGGGAGCGTGTTCAGCTTCGCCTCCGCGCCCGGGGCGAAGGCCCACAGCGCCGAGGCCCAGTTGCCCGCGTACTGCCGCATCGAGGGCAGGAACGACACCAGGTCCGGGCGCAGGTTGCCCAGCACCGGGAAGAACGCCAGCGCCGCGACGATTCCGAGCGTCAACCACGGCGAGGACATGTCGCCCACCCCGTAGCCCGCGGTGACGGGGAAGCCCAGGAACAGGAACACCGTGAGGTAGGCGAACAGGATGTTCCACTCCAGCGGCACGGCCAGCGGGAAGGTGGAGGTGATGAAGAAGTGGAACACCACCATCAGCACCACCCCGGCGAGGGTGAGGGCGTGGTTCGTCGAGAACAGCAGCACCAGCGGCGTGATGATCTCCACCGTCGTGCCGCCCACGTGCGCCAAGAACGCGGCCACCCGCGAGGGGCGCAGGTCGCGCGGGAAATCCCGGTAGTTCAGGCGCTTGGCCCACTTGGAGGGGATGCTCGGGCTGTTGGACACCATCGGCGGTACCACGTTGGCGAAATGCCTGCCGAACTTGGAGACCCCCGCGCCGATCCACACCGCGCAGATGAGCAGCTTGGCGGCGACGATCATGTCCACGAAGGGCAGGGTGGCGAAGAACAGCAGCGCGGGCAGGTACTGTTCGCCGCGCGCGGCCAGGAAGATCGTCTTGTCCCGCAGGCCGCACAGCACGTACAGCACGATCGGCGCGATCAGCAGCCGCGGGTCGATCAGCCCGGAGGTGTTGTCGGGCAGGGCGGCGCTCAGCGACGCGCTCGGCGCGCCGGGTGCGAGGATCGCGACCAGCAGGCCGGCCAGGAACGCCACATACAGCGCCACGTCGCCGATCGTCCTGGTGTCTCCGGCGGTGCCGGGCAGCCACCGCCACGGCCGCAGCCGGATGGTGCCCGGCCGGGCCCAGAACAGGATGCCGCCGGTCATCGGCTTGAACTTGCCGGCCAGCGGACCCCAGGACCCGGCGACCCCGACGGCCTCGAGCAGTACCGTCCACAGCACGAGTTTCTGGTAGACGATCGGCTCGTTCCACCAGTCGCCCACCGCCCAGAACGGGCCGACGCCGGAGGTGACCGTCGCGACCACCACACCGCCGAGCGCGTAGAGCACCAGCAGTTTGACGATGTAGACGGTGTGGATCATGCGCGGACTGCCGAACCCGTATTCCACCCAGTGCAGCGCGAGCGTTTTCATGCGCTCCGCGAGCGGCCGGTCGAGAAATGTGTCCACGTCGACGGGCGGGAAATCGCCTGTTTTGAATCCCACGGGACGCACCCCTTTCTGAGGTGAATTCGGGCGCGCGGGAGCCGCACCCGTAAGCGGAGGAAATGGAAAGGAATTGTCGGTCAGGCGGCCGCGGAAATCGCGCGCAGCGCCTTCTTGTCGATTTTTCCGACCGCGTTGCGCGGCAGCGCGTCGGTGATGCGTACCGCGACCGGGACCTTGTCGCGGGCCAGGCTGTGGCGGCAGTGCGCGACCAGCTCGGCCTCGCTCACGTCGGTCCCGGGCATGGTCACCACGTGGGCGACGGGTACCTCGCCGAGCACCGGGTCCGGTGCGCCGACGACCGCCGACTCCAGCACCGCCGGATGGCTGTGCAGGACGTTCTCGATCTCCTTGGGGTAGATGTTCTCCCCGCCGCGGATGATCATGTCCTTGATCCGGTCCACCAGCACGAGATAGCCGTCGGGGTCGAAGTAGCCGACGTCGCCGGTGTGCAGCCAGCCGTCGACCACCGTCGCGGCGGTGGCTTCCGGTTTGCCGAGGTAGCCGCGCATCACGTTGGCGCCGCGGATCACCACCTCGCCGCGTGCGCCGGGCGCGAGCAGCGCGCCGTCGGCACCCATGATCGCCACCGTCTGCCCCGGCAGCGGCACGCCGACGGTGCCGGGCTTGCGCGGGCCGGCGGGCGGGTTGATGGTCGAGGCGCAGGTGCCCTCGGACAGGCCGTATCCCTCGACGATCGGCACGCCGAAGCGGGTCTCGAACCGGGCGATGAGTTCGGCGGGCATGGGCGCGGCGCCGCAGATCGCGCGTCGCAGCGAGGAGGTGTCGGGCCGCACCTCGGCCGGCTGGGCGACCAGCATGGCGTAGATGGCGGGTACCGCCGAGAAATAGGTCGGCCGCACCCGTTCGACCAGCGGGAAGAACGCCGAGGCGGAGAAGCGGCCCGCGATGGTCGCGCGCCCGCCGGTGAGCAGCGGCGACAGGATGCTCACCACGATGCCGTTGACGTGGAACAGCGGCAGCACCAGCAGGCTGTGGTCGGTCTCGTCCAGGCCGAGCGCGTCCACGATCATCGCGCACATGGCCGCGATGTTGGCGTGGTCGAGCACGACGCCCTTGGGCCTGCCGGTCGTGCCGCTGGTGTAGATGATCAGGGCGGTGGCGTGCGGGTCGGCGGCCGCCGAGGGCGCCGGGACGTCGGCGTCGGCGTCCGGTCCGGCCACCCGCGCCACATCGAGGAAGCCGGGGTCGCGCCCGTCCTCGGCGACGACCACGCGGGCGCCGGCATCGAGGATCTGGTAGCGCAGTTCGTCCTCGGTCGCGTCGGGCCGCACCGGGGTCACCGCGGCGCCCAGCCGCCACGCCGCGAACAACAGCACGACCAATTCGACGCGATTGGGCAGCACGACGGCGACCACGTCGCCTTTCCGGATTCCCCGCGAATGCAGCACGGCGGCGGCGGTGTCGACGCGACGCGCGAATTCCGCGTTGTCGAGTTCTTCGCGTTCGTCGCTCACGCACGGTCCGCAGGGATTGGTCCGCGCGCGCTCGGCGGGAATGTCGATGACGTTTCGCACTGGTTCCTCACCATTCGGGAAAGGCGTTGTGATGTGGATTACAGTGCAAAGGTAGGGAATGGGAGCAGTGGCGGCTACGGGCCGCCGCCCCAGAAAATCGGGCCGCCGCTGTGCCACCGGCACAAAAGCCCGCCGGACCGGCGGGAAGCGGCCCGCGGCCGGGGTATGGTCCCCGGCATGACAGTCGAGGTCGAACCGCTCGTGCGCGCGGTCGCCGAGCGCGTGCACGCCGATTACCCCCGGCTGCTCGACGAGATGACCGGCATGTTCGTCGAGATGATCCCGGAATTCCGCCACGACGACGAGGTGCGCAGGCTGATGGTGGCCAGCACCGGCGGAAACCTCTCGGCCATCATGGATCTGCTGGCGCTGAGCATCTCCTTCGACGAGGTGTCCGTGCCGCCGGCGGCCGCCGAATACGCGCGCCGCTTCGCCCAGCACGGCATGTCCTTGGAGGCGCTGGTGCGGGCGTATCGCCTGGGCGAGCACATGTTTCTGCAACGGGCGATCACCGCGCTCGGCGAGCTGGGGCCCTCCGCCGAACTGGCCCTGGCGACCACGAGCCACATCGCCGAGATGGTCAACCGCTACATCGACCGGGTGCTCGAGGGCGTCATCGACATCTACGAGAACGAACGGCAGCGCTGGGACGCCCGCTCCGACGCCACCCGCGCCGCGCAGGTCCGGGCCGTCCTCGACGGCGAGGGCCTGGACCTGGCCTCGGCCGAGCAGATGCTCGGAACCTCGCTGCGCGGTTGGCATCTGGCCGCCATCATCTGGACCCCGCCGGGCACCGCGGCCTCCGACACCCTGCTGCGCGCCGGGGTGGAACTGCTGTCCGCCGCGACCGGCAAACGCCCGCTGACGATCCTGGTCGACGAGCACAACTGCTGGGCCTGGATCTCCTCGGCGGGCAAACCGGTGCTCGACGTCGACGCACTGGAAGCGAGCCTGCGCAGACATCCCGGACTGCGCATGGCGGTGGGGGAGCGCGATTCGGGGCTGGCGGGCTTCCGCCGCACCTTCCTCGACGCGAGCGCCGCCCGGGCGGTCGCGGTGGCGGCGCCGCGCGCGCGAGAACTGACGTTGTACTCGCGGGTCTCGGTGGCCTCGCTGTTGCTCGACCGGCTGCCGGAGGTGAAGGCGTGGGCGCAGCGCGTGCTCGGCGATCTCATGCGCGACGACGAATCCACCGCGCGGCTGCGCGACACCGCGCAGGTCTACCTGGACGCGCGCGGCTCGCTCACCGACGCCGCCGCCCGCATGCACGTGCACAAGAACACCGTGCACTACCGGGTCCGCAAAGCCGAAGAGCTGCTGGGACATTCGCTCACGGTCAATCGGCTCGAACTCGAACTCGCGCTGTTGGTGTGCGCGCAGTTCGGGCTCGCGGAGGCCGCGCGGCCCTGAGCGCGGTCAGCCGGAGCGGCGCTGGGTGCCGCGCAGCGGGTTCGCCACCGGTGATTTGATCGCGGGCAGCGTCACCGACATGCGGACGCGGGTGCCCGGGCCGGAATGGTCGATGTCGAGTTCCTCGGTGAGCGCGCGCATCATGTCCAGACCGCGGCCGCGGTAGCCGGGGTCGGGGGAGCGGGGCTGCCAGGTGCCGGTGTCGACGACCTCGATGACGAGACGTTCGGTGTCACCGTCGGGGTCGAGTTCGATCCGGGCCGCCAGATCGACCACCTCGCCGCTGTCGGCGGCGGCGCGGTAGGCGTGTTCGATGCTGTTGCTGCACGCCTCGTTCGCCGCGGCCACCAGGTCGGCGGCCAGGTCGTGCGGGACGGCGGCGGCGGAGAACCACGCCTGGAGGGTGCGGCGCAGCGCCGAGAGCCGGGTGGCCTCGGCGGGCACCCGCAGGTGCAGTGGCGCGGGCGGTTGCCGGTAGACCACCATGGCGACGTCGTCGTCGTATCCGGCGGCCGGGCTGAGTTCCCGCAGCACCGCGTCGGCGACCTCGCGCGGCAGCCTGCCGCCGGTGTCGGCCAGCACCGCGCAGATCTTGGCGAAGCCCTCGTCGATGTCGACGCCGCGCTGTTCGACCAGGCCGTCGGTGAACAACACCAGCGTCGAGCCCGGCGCCAGGGCGGTGGTGGCCTCGGGGCGGCGCGGCATCTCGAAGGTCGCCAGCGGCACCGAACGGCCGCCTTCGAGCAACCTGCCGGGCTTGCCCACCTCGGCCAGGATCGGCGGCATGTGCCCGGCGCTGCTGTAGCGGACGATGCCGCGCACCGGATCCAACACGGCCACACAGGCGGTCGTGCACATGGCCCCCGGAATACGCGCGGCGACGGTGTCGAGTTCGGCCAGCAGTTGGGCGGGCCCGGCCCCGCGCAGCAGCAGAGCACGGCCCGCGGTGCGCAGCTGGCCCATCACCACCGCCGCCGACAGCCCGCGCCCGACACAGTCGCCGACGACCACGCCGATGGTGCCGTCGCGCAACGGCACCACGTCGTACCAGTCGCCGCCGATCTCGAGCGGCGGCAGCGCGGGCTCGTAGTGCACCGAGAACCGGGGCGGCAGCTCGATCGGGCCGAGCATCGCCCGCTGGAGTGTCAGCGAGGTGGCGCGGGCCTGATCGAAGTTGCGTGCCCGCTGCACCGCGACGCTGAGATGACCGATCAGCAGGGAGAACAACGTCCAGTCCGCGCTGCTGATCGCGCGCGGCGCGGCGAAACGCAACCACAGTGCGGCATCGCCGGTTTCGCCCAGCGGCGCCACGATCCCCTCGGAGCTGTCGGCCTGTTCGGGGATGGCCGACAGGCTGCGCGGTGGTCGGCGGCGGGCACGGTCGAGCAACCGACGGGTGGTGTCGTCGGCGGCGTCGGCACCCGCCTCCCCGGAGACATACACCTCGGGCGCCCCGTTGCGGGTGGGCCAGACCATCACGACGGCGGCTTCCGCGCCGACGGTGCCGCGCAGTTCGTCCAGCCCGACCGAGAGCACCTCCACCACCGTGGTCGCCGCGCCGACCGCGGTCGCCAGCCGGGAGGCGGCCTGGTCCCGGGCCTGCGCGTCGTGTTCGGCGGTGACGTCGCGGATGGTGCCGACGTAGACCAGCTCGTTGTTCTCCGGCTTGACCAGCGCGCTGGTGCTCACCGCCAGCCACAGCCTGCGTCCGTCGCGGTGCCGGATCGGCAGCACGAACCGGGAGGCCTCGGTGCCCAGGTCGGGGTAGCGCGGCCCGTCCGGCAGCGACCACGGGTGCGGCAGTGGATAGGGCAGCCCGGCGGCCCCGTAGCCGGTGAGCGCGCCGAAGGCCGAGTTCACTTCGATGATGGCGCCGGTGGCGTCGGCGACGAAGAAGCCGTCCTGCAACGACTCGACCAGGGCGGTGCGGAAGGCGTCGCGGCCGGCCAGGTCGTCGGCGCGGGAGCGCTGCTGTTCGTAGCGGCGGGTGCCGTCGAGGTAGCCGCGGGTGGCGATGTCGAGCGCGGCCAGCGTCTGCAGCAGGAACTCCAGTGCGGTCTCGGCGACGCGCGGATCGGCGGCGGCGCGTTCGGCCTCGGCGGCCAGCCGGAAGTGGTGTTCGGTGAGGTCGAGCAGGCTGATGCCCTCCACCAGCGCCCGCCTGCCCAGGTCGTAGCCCTCGGTGAGGGTGTCGTGGGTGGGCGAATCCAGGTGCCGCCGAAGCGCTTCGGTGTAGTCGTCGAGAAAGCCGGGCAGCGCCTCGCTCATCGGAAGCCACCGCCGCCGTTGCTGCTGCCGCGACTGCGCGCGGCCAGCACGAGCGCGTCGTCGGTGTCCTTGGCGTAGCGGGCCAGCAGGTCGCCGGTGATGTCGGCGGTGGACTTGGCCAGGTCGATGCCCTCGGCCGCCTCGGCCACGATGCCGTCGGTGGCCATCAGCAACAGATCACCCGCCCGCACCCGCACGGTCTGCGGTTGCAGCGTGGGCGGCAGTCGATAGCCGACGATGCCGCCGGTCAGCAGCGCGGTCGCGCGCACCGCCAGCCCGGCCGGACCCGCGGTGAGCACCCGGGATTCGACATTGCCGACGCCGAGCCAGTGGATCGCGTCCTCGTCGAAGAGCGCCAGCGACACCGCCGCGCCCCGGGTATCCGACATCGCCCGATGGCACAGCACCATGAGCACATCCAGTGGCTCGCCGCGGTTCTCGGTGAGCACCCGCACCGCGCGGTCGGTGGCGTCGGCCGCCGCGGCGCCGTGCCCGAGTCCGTCGATGACCGCCATCAACGCGGTGCCACCGCCCGCGTCGAGCACCACACCGCGGTCGCCCGAGAGTTGCTGTCCCGGCAGTGCCCGACCGGCCACCGCCCATTCGACCCGGCCGATGAGCCCGTCCTCATGCACCGTTGGGTACCCACTTCCACATCTCCACCAACGTGCCGCGACCGGGCGCGGAATCGATGGTGAGCCGGTCCATCAGGCGGCGCGCACCGGGCAGGCCCAGGCCGAGGCCGCGTCCGGTGGAGTAACCGTCCTCGAGCGCGCGGGCGATGTCGCGGATGCCAGGGCCCTGGTCCTCGGCCTGCACGATCAGCGCCCGCCTGCCCTCGCGGTCGTCCACGAGCAGGCGGATCTCGCCGGTTCCTGCGTAACTGGTGATGTTGCGGGCGATTTCGGAGATGGCCGTCGAGATCATGGTGCGGTCGGTGAGGGAGAAGCCGAGTTCGGCCGCCAGCTCCCGTCCGGCCTGCCGAGCGGTCACGATGTCCTCCGACATCTTGACCACGATCACGACGTTCTCAGCGGCCACTGTCACGACCATCTCGCTGGCGACGTCTGGCGGACTTGCGCTCCAGCCACGCCAGCCCCTCCTCGAGGTCGAGGGCGGTGTGCATGTCCTCGAAGGTGAGTCCGAGTTGCACCATGGCGAAGGCGACTTCGGGTTGCAGCCCGACGATGACGGTCTCCGCGCCGCGCAACTGCGTCATGTGCGCGATGGTGCGCAGCGACCGCGCGGCGAAGGAGTCCATCACATCGATCGCGGTGACGTCGACGATGATGCCGTGCGCCCGGTATTTGCTGACCTGTTTCATCAGGTCGTCCTGTAGGCGCTCGGTGTCCGCGTCGGTCAATGCGGATTGGACCGACGCGATCAGATAGGTGCCTTGCTTGAGGATGGGTACGGGCATCGGTGACCGCTCAGCGCCCGTCGCGTTCGATGGACCGGTCGGTCACCCGGGTGACTTCGTAGCCGAGCAGCCGCTCGGCCTCCTCGATGCCGCCCTGCAGGTCGCCGACGGCGTTCATCTTCGACAGGTCCAGCCCGATCGTCACCAGCGTCAGCGCGATCTCCGAGGACAGGCCGGTGATGATCACGCTCGCGCCCATCAGGCCGGACGCGTCGACGGTCTGGACCAGGTGGTTGGCCACTGTCGAGTCGATCGTCGGCACGCCGGTGATGTCGATGACGACGACCTTGGCGCGGTTGGCGCGGATGGCGCGCAGCAGCTGTTCGGTGAGCTGGCGGGCGCGCTGGCTGTCGAGCACGCCGATGATCGGCAGGATCAGCAGCTGCTCGCGCACCTGCAGCACCGGCGTGGACAGCTCGCGGATGGCCTCCTGCTGCTGGCGGATGACGCGCTCGCGCTCCTGCACGAAGGAGATCGCCACGGTGCTCGCGATGCGGTTCGCGGCGGGTTCGTAGGCGTCGAGGACGTGGTTGAGCAGTTCGAAGTTGGACTGGTACTTCTCGAACAGCGAGCGCGCGAGCACGTCGCGCAGCAGCAGCACGATGCCGATGACCTCGTCGGTCTCCACGCCCCGGGGGATGATGCGTTCGGACAGGTCGCGGGCGTAGGCCTGGAGTGCCTCGACGCTGCCGGTCTCGAGCACCTCGACGTAGTTGTCGTAGATGGAGGTGGCCTCGGAGAAGATCTCCTCCGGGGTCATGGCGGTGAGCAGCTGGGCGTCGGTGATGCGACGCGCCCACTCCTCGCGCAGGGCGGTGCGGTTCTGCCGCAGGTGCTCCACGAGCTGGGGCAGCAGGTTGTCGACCGGGCCCGCGGGAAGAGACTCCGCCGAAAGGCTCATGGACACCTCGGACATGGAAATTCCAGCCCCTTTCGACGGGTGAGACGGTCACACTGGTGCACTCGGACGTGGCCGAGCCCGAGCCTAGTCATACCCCATGGTGCTCGCGGCCCAAACCTGGGGTTTGCTCGCCCGGAGTTCACCTGTCCGTCGCGAAGCCGCGCTCGAGCGCCGACAGGGCCTGATCCAGGTAAACGGTGAGGTCGGCATCGGCGTTGCGCAGCCAGGCGTCGAAGGCGGCGCGGGCCGCGGCGAGGGTGGTGCGGCCCACCGCCAGCGGCACCAGGGCGTCCTCCGGCTCGCCGAGCCGTCGCGCGGCGAAGGCGCTCACCGCGCGCTCCCAGGCGTCGTAGTGCGGGCCCGCGGTGGCCGCGAGCGCGGGCACGGTGGCGACCAGGTGCATCCGGGTGCGCAGTTCGGCGACGTCCTCGGCGCGATAGGTGTTGGCGTTCACCACGACTCGGCGCACCGCCGTCATCATCGGCAGCTCGTCGGGCACCGTGGCGAAGGCCGTGCGCAGCGCGTCGACCTCGGCGTCGAACTGGTGCCAGAGCACCTCGGCCTTGCTGGGGAAGTAGCGGAAGAAGGTGCGGCCGCTGATGCCCGCGGCGGCGGCGATGTGTTCCACCGTCGTGTTGTCGAAGCCCTGTTCGGTGAACAAGCGCATGGCGATGAGCTCGAGGTCGCGCTTGGTGGTGCCGCGTGGGCGGCCCGCCCGGGTGGTCGTCACCCACCGATTATGGCAGCCACCGTCGCTATTGATTTTGTCACTGACTGACGTTACTGTCGGCGCCATGATGGCGGACATCACATCTCCGGAGGCGGGCGCATACGCGGCCGCCGGAGTGATCCTGGCCATCCCCTTCGGCGCCACCGAGCAACACGGCCCGCACCTGCCGCTGTCCACCGACACCGACATCGCTGTGGCGCTGTGCGCGGAATTGGCCGCCCGTCGCGGCGACGTGCTCGTCGCACCGCCGGTCCCGTACGGCTCGAGCGGCGAGCACGCCGGTTTTCCCGGCACCCTCTCGATCGGGCAGCGCGCGCTCGAACTGCTGGTGGTGGAGCTGTGCCGCTCGGCGACCGACACCTTCGCCCGGATCCTGCTGGTGAGCGGGCACGGCGGCAACCTCGAGCCGCTGCACCGGGCCCAGGCCCTGCTGCGCTCGGAGTCACGTGACGTGCGGGTGTATCTGCCGCGGTGGCGCGGCGACGCGCACGCCGGACGCGCCGAGACCGCCCTGCAATTGGCGCTGGCCCCGCACCGGGTGCGGATGGACCGCGCCGAACCGGGCGACATCCGCCCGCTGCCGGAGATCCTGCCCCTGCTGCGCGCGGGCGGGGTGCGCGCGGTGAGCGGCAACGGCGTGCTCGGCGACCCCACCGGCGCCGACGCCGAGCACGGCCGCGCATTGCTGGCCGCGCTCGGCGACGACTTGTTCGACAAGACCCGGCACTGGTGGCCGGAGACGACCCAGGAGAGGACTTCCCCATGAACGCGTGGTTCGAGACCGTCGCCGAGGCGCAACGGCGTGCGAAGAAGCGGCTGCCGAAGTCGGTGTACGGCGCGCTGATCGCCGGTTCCGAGCGCGGTCAGACCATCGCCGACAACGAGCGCGCCTTCACCGAACTCGGCTTCGCCCCGCACGTCGCCGGTCCGATCGGGGAGCGCGACCAGACGACCACCGTACTGGGGCAGCAGATCTCGATGCCGGTGCTGATCTCACCGACCGGGGTGCAGGCCGTGCACCCCGACGGTGAGGTGGCTGTCGCCCGCGCGGCCGCGGCGCGCGGGATCGCGATGGGGCTGAGCTCGTTCGCCAGCAAGCCGATCGAGGAGGTGGTGGCGGCCAATCCGGCCACCTTCTTCCAGCTCTACTGGTGCGGCAGCAAGGACGAGATCAGCGAGCGGATGGCGCGCGCGGCCGCCGCGGGCGCGGTCGGGCTGATCCTCACCCTGGACTGGTCGTTCTCGCACGGCCGCGACTGGGGCAGCCCGGAGATCCCGGAGAAGCTCGACCTCAAGACCATGCTGAAGTTCGCGCCGCAGACCCTGGTGCGGCCGCGCTGGCTGGCCACCTACGCCAAGTCGGGGCGCATCCCCGACCTCACCGCCCCGAACATGTCCGTCGGCGGCGGGCCCGCGCCGGGCTTCTTCGGCGCCTACGGCCAGTGGATGGGCACGCCCGCCCCCGACTGGGACGACGTGGCCTGGATCTGCGAGCAGTGGAACGGCCCGGTGATGCTCAAGGGCGTGATCCGGGTGGACGACGCGCGCCGCGCGGTGGACGCGGGCGTCGCCGCGATCTCGGTGTCCAACCACGGCGGCAACAACCTCGACGGCACCCCGGCCGCGGTGCGGGCGCTGCCCGTCATCGCCGACACCGTCGGGCACGAGATCGAGGTGCTGCTCGACGGCGGCATCCGCCGCGGCAGCGACGTGGTCAAGGCGGTCGCGCTGGGTGCGCGCGCGGTGATGATCGGCCGCGCCTACCTGTGGGGCCTGGCCGCCAACGGGCAGGCCGGCGTGGAGAACGTGCTCGACATCCTGCGCGGCGGCATCGACTCGGCGCTGCTGGGCCTGCGCAAGACCAAGGTCACCGACCTCGACCGCGGCGACATCGTCGTGCCCGAGGGCTTCGAGCGGGCGCTGGGCGTGCCCGCCTCGACCGTCGCCACGGCGGCCACCGCCTGATCCCCGGCCGACCGGCGCCTGCCGTCAGTTCCGCGGCGGCAGCTTCCGGTGGTGGGCGAGCAGCGTGTCGTAGATGTCGGCCAGCGCGGTGAGCTGATCGCGGTCGAGGACGTCGATCATGTGCCGCCGCACGCTGCGCACGTGCGCGGGCGCCGCGGCGGCCAGCACCTGTTCGCCCAGCGGGGTGAGCCGGGCCGCGGTGCGCCGGGCGTCGTCGGGGATCGGCTCGCGCTCGACCAGCCCGCGCTTGTTCATCCGGGTGATCTGGTGGGAGAGCCTGCTCTGCGACCACTCCAGCTTCGCGGCCAGCTCCGCGAAGGTCAGCCGGTTGTCCTCGGGCTCGGCCAGATACGCCAGTACCGAGTACTCGACGTAGGTGAGGTTCGACTCGCGGAAGGAATCGCGCCCGACCGCGGCCGCGATGGTGTCGCGGGTGCGCACGAAGCCCAGCCAGGCGCGCATCTCGACCTCGTCGAGCCACCGGGGTTCGCTCACGGCACAGCCTCCACACTCCGACGCGTCGTCAGGACTGCCCTGCGGGCGGCTCGCGTCAGTCGACAGGTAGCACCCGACGGTGGCCACCGCAACCGTCGATCCACAAAGGGTTGCCTAACTCCGAAGGCGGTCAACCGTCCTGGTTAGGCTTCGCTCTGCTTGTGACCAGCCGGGCTCGGGTCAAGGGCCGCCTCGACCCGCGCCGGACGGGTCCGCGCGAGCCGACGTCCCACCCGAAGGAGTGCGATCCGTGACCGCCCCGGAGTTCCGCTATTCAGATCTGCTGCCGATCGGCGCCGACGACACGCCGTACCGGCTGCTGACCACCGAGGGCGTCAGCACCTTCGAGCACAACGGTCGCACCTTCCTGCAGGTCGACCCCGAGGTGCTGCGGATGCTCACCGCCGAGGCGATGCACGACATCAGCCACTACCTGCGGCCCGCGCACCTGGCGCAGCTGCGCAAGATCATCGACGACCCGGAGTCCTCCGGCAACGACCGCTTCGTCGCGCTGGACCTGCTCAAGAACGTCAACATCTCCGCGGGCGGCATCCTGCCGATGTGCCAGGACACCGGCACCGCGATCGTGATGGGCAAGAAGTCCGAGGGCGTGCTCACCGGGGTCGACGACGCCGAGTGGATCAGCCGCGGCGTCTTCGACGCCTACACCAAGCTGAACCTGCGCTACTCCCAGCTGGCCCCGTTGACCATGTGGGAGGAGAAGAACACCGGCACCAACCTGCCCGCGCAGGTCGAGTTGTACTCCACCCAGGGCGATCCCGCGCACCCGTCCTACAAGTTCCTGTTCATGGCCAAGGGCGGCGGCTCGGCCAACAAGTCGTTCCTGTACCAGGAGACCAAGGCCATCCTGAACCCCGAGCGGATGCTGGAGTTCCTGGACGAGAAGATCCGCTCGCTGGGCACCGCGGCCTGCCCGCCCTACCACCTGGCCGTGGTGATCGGCGGCACCAGCGCCGAATTCGCGCTCAAGACCGCCAAATACGCCTCCGCGCACTACCTGGACAATCTGCCCACCGAGGGCTCGATGACCGCGCACGCCTTCCGCGACCTGGCGCTGGAGGAGGAGGTCTTCAAGCTGACCCAGTCCTTCGGCATCGGCGCGCAGTTCGGCGGCAAGTACTTCTGCCACGACGTGCGCGTGGTGCGCTTGCCCCGGCACGGCGCCAGCTGCCCGGTCGCCATCGCGGTGTCCTGCTCGGCCGACCGCCAGGCGCTGGCCAAGATCACCCCCGAGGGCGTGTTCCTCGAGCAGCTCGAGCGCGAGCCCGCCCAGTACCTGCCCGAGCAGACCGACGAGATCCTCGGCGGCGACGTGGTGAAGATCGACCTGAACCGGCCGATGTCGGAGATCCGCGCCGAACTGTCGAAATACCCGGTGAAGACCCGCCTCTCGCTCACCGGCCCGCTGGTGGTGGCCCGCGACATCGCGCACGCCAAGATCAAGGAACGCCTCGACGCCGGCGAGCCGATGCCGCAGTACATGCGCGACATGGCCGTCTACTACGCGGGCCCGGCCAAGACGCCCGAGGGCTACGCCTCCGGCTCGTTCGGCCCCACCACCGCCGGACGCATGGACTCCTACGTCGACCAGTTCCAGGCGGCGGGCGGCTCCTACGTCATGCTCGCCAAGGGCAACCGCTCGGCGCAGGTCACCAAGGCGTGCAAGGAGCACGGTGGTTTCTACCTCGGCTCGATCGGCGGCCCGGCCGCGCGGCTGGCGCTGGACTGCATCAAGAACGTCGAGGTGCTCGAATACCCCGAGCTCGGCATGGAGGCGGTCTGGAAGATCGAGGTCGAGGACTTCCCGGCCTTCATCGTCGTCGACGACAAGGGCAACGATTTCTTCGCCGAGACCCAGAAGCCGATCGCGCTGCGCGTGCGCACCCGGTCCAAGGAACGGGTCTAGGGGAAGTCCCGGCCGACGGCGGGTGTCGATCCGCGCGGATACCGAACCGGTTGCGACACACCGGGCGTCGTGCGGACAGGTGGATGTCCGCCGATTCGCCGCAGCGGCAACGGGGTTCGGCGGTGCACCCTGGAATGCGGAACGTCACGGGAAGATCTCGAACCCCCGCCGTTCCGATCGAAGGGAACCAGTTCGGCCGCGCGGCCGAACCGTTCGAGCCGGACGGGGTCGACGGCTGGAACACCCGAGCGGCGTGGCGTCGGGCTTGTTCGCTCCCTGCACACGCGGGGAGAGCCCACCCGGGGATATGTGTCGTCCCCGACCAACGCCCCGCGCTCATCGCCGAGCCCGACGGCCGGGACCGCTCACCCCGGCTGTCGGGCTCGACGGGGGAGTGCTTCGATCTCCGGTCGCGAACCGCGGTGGTGAGCGGATCAACGCTGCTTCCGGACCGCCCGCAGTCGCTGCCGGGTGCGGTGTATGGCGTCGGCCAGGTTCGTATCGCGTTCGCATTCGTAGTCGAGTCGTACGCGCTCCCACAGGGCACGGTCCATGAGATCGAAGCACTCGCCCAGCGGTAGGTCGGGCAGAGCGGTGACGCGGCCGTGCTCATCGACCAGGGCGCGCACCCGGACAGTGCCCTTGCTGACCGACCACCGTGCACCGGACGCGCCCGACCATGTCGAGTGCTCGACGCTCGGCTCAGCCACTTCGCACCGATCCGGGATCGACACACGCGCGGACAGCGGCGACGACGGCGAGCCCCGAGGGGCGGAACGGGTGAGTCGGTTCGTCCACCCACAGCCGGAAGCCAGCACTTCTCACCGTGGGTGAGGGCAGCGCGACCTCCGCACCCGCAGCGGCGACCAGGACATTGAGGCGGAAGAGCTCACAGAACAACGGAACATCGTCGGGAAGATCGGGCTGGACGAGGAAGGTCCAGCGCTTGGATCGAGGATGCGAGATGACCGGACCGCCGCCGAGTGTGCGGCGTCGCAGATGCAAGCGCACCTGTCCGCCGAGCGCGGCGGGCATGGTCACCGCACCGACCGGACCGGCGCGAAACACGATCCGCTCGGTGTCGGGACGAACAGTCGCCGGTAGTGCGCATACGCGTCGGTAGAACTGGCACCGGCTGATCGGGGTATCGGACACTGGGGTGAGCACGGTTCCTCCGTGGCCATGGGCGGCGGACGAGATGCAGGGTCAACCGCCGAACTTGTGGGGCGGATTTGCCACAGGAAAAGTGTTCCTGGCCAACGCGTCCACTCTCGTCGCCATGTCGGTCCGATCTCGTCCGGTCCAGTCCGATCCCGTCCACGCGCAGAAGGCCGGCATCAGGATCGGGCCCGCCGGATCAACGGTTGGGAAGGGGACGGGGTGGGAACTGTGCTGAAGATGCTGCTGGATGAGCGGCATCTGGCCAGCCACAAAGACTTCTGCGATGCCTACCGTAGGCACGCGGCCGAGCTCGGGCCGGCCGGGTGGGGTGAGCCGCCGTCGCGGGCGCAGTTCTACAACTGGTTGGCGGGCGAGGTGAAGGGCCTCCCGCAGAACCATCACCGCCGAGTACTCGCCCTGATGTTTCCCGGCTGGTCGATCCCGGCACTGTTCTCTGCCGCCGACGCCCTGAGCCCCGAGCCGAAGCCGGGTGCCGGGGCCCAGGCTGGGCCCGAGGAGTTTCTGGGTGCCGAGATGGCCGCTCGCGGCGTGACCTTGGTGGTGCCCACCTTCGAATTGTCGACGCGATCGGTGGATGTGCTCGGCAGGGCAGGAATTCCTCGCCAGCACATTTTCAGCAAGCACGCGAGCGTGTTCAGCACCGCACATCGCATAGATGTCCCGACAGCGATGGCGGAGAACGATGTGCGCGGCATGCTGTATGTGATGTCGATGATTCAGCAACACGACGGGATCTCCGTGTCGATCCACAGCGACCGCGAGGTGGTCGTGGCATGCGACCGGCCCTACATCAGCTTCGGTCTCAGCTCCAACGATTGCACCCACCTGTATCTCGAAAGCAGCGACGAACCCTTGTTCGCCATCTGTGACTCCCCACCGGCCGCCGGCGCGTATCTCGAACATCTCGAGCTCGTAGACGGCAACCACTACTCGTCCGACGACCATCGGAACATCGGGATCATCGCCAGGGTGCGTCCTGCGCCGGACCTCCATCCGGGTAGGTACTGGTTCTTCTGCGCTGGACTTGGCGCCCGTGGCACGACGGGTGCGAGCTGGTATCTGGCCAAGCATTGGCAAACTTTGCAGGAACGAGCCACCGACCGAGAGTTCGTCGCGGTGATCGGGGTGCGGACGTTCTCGGATCAGACCGCCACGCTCGAGCACTTGCTGACCCGCTGACCAGAAGGAGCGCCGGGTGACCGCAGCCTTGTTCGTGGGCCTGTCCACTGTCGACATCGCCTATGCCGTCGATCGCTATCCTGAGGAGGACACCAAAACACAGGCGCGGGAACAATTTCTCGGGGCAGGGGGACCCGCGGCCAACGCGGCCGTCGCCTGCGCGGTCGTCTCGGGTGAGCCGACGGTGTTGGTCACTGCCCTCGGTCGCCACCCGCTCACCGAGGTCGCTCGTCACGACCTGGCCGCCCACCGGGTCACCGTGGTCGACGTGACGCCGGAGCGCGCCGAGCAACCGCCCGTCTCCTCCATCGTGGTCGCTCTCGAAGGACAATCGCGCACCATCGTCGGTCTCGACGCGGCCCGGACCCGCGCGCCGTTCACCACCGAGCTCGTCGAGCATGTCGATCGGGCTTCGATCGTGCTCGTTGATGGCCACCATCCCGAGCTGGCCATCGGAATGGCCCGGCGCGCCAAAGAGTTGGGTGTGCCCGTCGTTCTCGACGGGGGTCGCTGGAAGCCGATTCACGAGGACCTGCTGCCTCTGGTGGACGTGGCCATCTGTTCCGAAGCCTTTCGTCCGCCTGGGTTCGAGGGCGATGCCACGGCCCTGGTGGATTACCTTCGGGCCCGCGGGCCGACATGTGCCGCGCTCACCCGCGGACCGAAGGCGATCGTGTACACCGCAGGCGGTCGGCGAGGCTCCGTGCAGGTCACGCCGGTGGGCGGAGACGCCGACACGCTCGGAGCCGGCGACATCCTGCACGGCGCGTTCTGCGCGTATTTCCGCCGAACGGGTGACTTCGTGGCTGCGCTGACCCGCGCGGCCGCGGTGTCGACCCTGTCCTGCCGGACGTTCGGTACCAGGAACTGGGCGCGCGAACTCAGCGAGCTGAATGGATGAGGTAGCGACCGTCGATCTCCTGGAGAACGACGTCCGCTCGGTCCCGTGTGCGCGCAATCGTCCTGGCGTTGGGCAGATCGCTGTCGGTGATCTTCGCCCGTGCCTGGTCGGGCGCTTTGCCGCCGCGCAGGTGACGCTCGGTCAGCCGCTCGAGGACGACCGACTCGTCGGCATCGAGGTACCACACCTCGTCCAACTCTCCTCGGGCCAGCGACCATCCGGGCTGCTCGAGGAGCAGGTAGTTGCCCTCCACGACGGCGAGACGCTGCTCGACGAAGACGATGGCATCGGGCACCGGATCGTGCAGTTGTCTATCGTAGATCGGCCAGGCCACGCGGCGGCCGAGCGGTGTCGCGCGTAACAGCTGCAGCCGTTCGACGAACCCGGCCACGTCGAACGTGTCGGGTTCACCCTTGCGGTGCCTCGCCCCGACGGCGTCGAGTACGGCGGACGACTTGTGAAATCCGTCCATCGGCGCGATCTCGGCCGGGATGGCCTGCTCAGTACTCACGGCGGCGGCCAAGATCACCGACAGGGTCGACTTCCCGGCTGCCGGGGGACCCGTGATCCCCAACAGATAGCGGCGCCCATCGGGGATGCGCGCGGCGACCTCCGCCGCGAGTTCGGCGACGGAGACCTCGGCACCAGCTCGCATCACGGAAGTCCTTTGCCCCAGAATCGAATCCGTGCACTCACGTTACCAGCGCGGGGAAGTACGGTTCGTGCCGGACCGAAAGCCTCGAAGCGCTGACCGGCGGGATACCACGCGAGCCGTGCAGCGTCTCGAGGGCAGCGGCCGGCCGTGATGGTCTCTCACTGTGTCGCGGGCCTCGCTGGTCACGTCGATGTGTGCGGCTCGAGGGTTGGTAGCCGGATCGATGCTGTTGTGATCCACAACACTGGATAACTATGTGGACAAGGGGTTTTCCAGTGGAAATTCCCAAAGCTGTGGATTACCGGGGGATCTCCTAGTGGGCGCGATAGGGTGCCTTACGGTTGTTGAAAAGCGTTGTGGCACAGGGGAATATAACGAGGTTGCGGTGGGGTGAACGGTGTGTGTCGCGACACGGACGAGCGGAACTGTCCGACACGCCAATTCGGGTCGGCGTGTCACTGTCGGAGTGTCGCGCGAGTGGCGGAGTTATCCACCGCGACCTGTGGATATGTGGATTGTCTCTGACTGTTCACTGCCCGCCCCCGGCGCGCCGCCCGACCCGGATGATCGACCGGCCCGGCTGCCGGGCGACCCGCTCCGCCCCGGCTACCATGATCGCCATGTCCCGGAGACCCCAGGTGATCACCAGGCGAACCCTCGCGGCCGTGCTGGCCGGTCCCGTCGTCCTCACCGGCGTGCTGGCCACGGCCACCGCGACCGCGGCGCCGGGGGAGCAGCGGGAGGCGCTCGGCTCGGCGGCGGGCACCGACGGGCTCGACCCCGCCCTGGCGGTGGCCTACACCCTCGCGGAGCAGGCCGCCCACGCCGAGGGGGTGCCGCTGTCGATCACCTCCGGCTATCGCACGCCCGCCGAACAGCAGGCGCTGTGGGAGGACGGGCTGGCCACCTACGGCAGCCCGGAGGAGGCCCGCCGGTGGGTGCTGCCGCCCGAGGAATCCACGCACGTCTCCGGCCAGGCCGTCGACGTGGGCCCGCAGGCGGGCGCGCAGTGGCTCGAGCGCAACGGCAACCGCTGGGGACTGTGCCGCACCTACGCCAACGAATGGTGGCATTTCGAGCTGGCGACGATCCCCGGCGGCAGCTGCCCGCCCCTGCGCCCGGACGCGAGCGAACGCTAGCCGCTCAGGCGGTCGGCCGGGCGCGGTAGCCGCCAGTACAGCACGTAGGTGCAGATCAGGCTCATCGCGCAGATCGCGATGGCGTAGACGGTCACCGGCAGGGAGCTCGATCCCGCCGACCACAGGGCGGTGGCGATGAGGGGGGCGAAACCGCCGCCGAGCATCACCGAGAACTGCACGATCAGCGATGTGCCGGAGTAGCGGACGGCCGGCGGGAACAGGGCGGCGATGATGATGCCGCCGACGCTGTGGCTCACCGGCAGCACCAAGCCCATGCCCAGCAGGGCGAGCAGCGCGGCCGCCCGGGAACCGGTGTTCAGGATCGGGAAGTAGAGGGCGCTCCAGACCAGGAGCACCGCGGTACCGGCCAGGAAGACGCGGTGGGTGCCGTACCGGTCACCGAGCGCACCCCACACCGGCATGGTGGCGCACCACAGCACCGATCCGGCGATCACCCCGGCCAGCAGGAAGTCGCGGTCGAAGCCGAGCTGGGCCGTGCCGTAGGTGAGGCTGAACGCCATGAACAGGTAGACCACCGCGCCGGTGGCGGTGGCCGCGCCCAGGATGAGCAACAGCCGGGCCGGACCCACGCGCAGCGCGTCGCGCAGCGGGAAGGCCGAGATCTCGCCGCGGTGCACCAGGTCGGTGTAGGCGTCGGATTCGGTGATCGCCAACCGCACCGCCAGCCCGACCGCGACGAGCAGCACGCTGAGCAGGAACGGGATCCGCCAGCCCCACGAGGTGAAGGCGTCCTCGGGCAGGAGCGCGCTGGTACCGAGGAACACCGCGTTGGCCAGGATCAGCCCGGCCGGCGTGCCCATCTGCGGGAAGCTGGCGTAGCGGTTGAGTCGACCGCGTGGGGCGTGCTCGACGGCCAGCACCGTCGCGCCCGCACCTTCGCCGCCGAGCCCGATGCCCTGCACCAGCCGCAGCACCACCAGCAGCACCGGCGCCCAGAAGCCGATGCTGTCGTAGTTGGGCAGCACACCGATCAGCGTGGACCCGATGCCCATCAGCAGCAGCGACACGACCAGGGTGTTGCGCCGGCCGAGCCGGTCACCGAAGTGCCCGAACACCAGGCCGCCGAGCGGCCGGGCGCCGAAGCCGACGGCGAAGGTGCTGAAGGAGGCGAGGGTGCCCGCGGTGGGGCTCAGCTCGGGGAAGAACTGGCCGCGGAAGATCAGCGCGGCGGCGGTGCCGTAGAGCATGAAGTCGTACCACTCGAGGGTGGTGCCGACGAGGGTCGCCGCCGCGACCTTGCGGTGCACGGCGGCGGGGCGAGGTGGAGCGATGGTCACTGCGGTCCGTTCGGTCGAGCTCGGTCGGTCAGGCCAGGGGCGCCGGGGCGCCCGGCATGTCGTCGAGGGTCAGGCCGCCTTCGATGCCGACCGGCACCCGACGGCGGTTGGGGGAGCCGAGCGCGGCGGTCAGATCCGATCCGCTGTGCTCGGCGAGCAGATCGCCACTGTCCCACACCAGCAGAGTGGCGCTGACGGTGTGCTCGGCCGCGGAGTGAGCCAGGTCATAGTGGGCGCAGCCGGGCACGTGCGGGTAGGTGATCCACAGGTCGTAGCCGGTCATGAACAGGTCGAGGTCGAATTGCACACTCAGGCCGAGCAATTCGCTGCGCCCGTTGTCGTCGACGCCGGCGAACGCCTCGTCCAGCGCCAGCAGCCGCGGGGCCTGCGGGTCGGCGGAGTCGAGCATGACGTGAGCGGCGGCGAACAGCGGCAGGTGCAGTGACACGGATTGCTCACCACCGGACAGCGCGCTGTGCCGGGCGACGGTGAGCTTGTCCTCGCTGCCGTCGGCACCGACCAGGGTGAACGAGAACACTCGCCACCGGCGGTAGTCGAGGGTGGCGGCCAGGATCTCCGGGTAGGACCGTTCGGGATGCTCGGCACGGGCGGCGCGGATCTCGGCGGCGAAATGCGCGCGGATGGCGGCGAGATCCTCCGGGCTCAGCGCGGCGGCGTCGCGGTCGAGCAGCTTGCACATCGCCCGCGCGCTGTCGGAGAGGTCGTCGGCCAGCACCCAGTGCACGCCGATGGTGTTGCCCGAGGACATCCGCCGCTGTTTCATCTCCGCGCCCATCTTGGCGATGAGTTCGCGCGCGTCGCCGGTGCGTTCGTGGATCTGCTGGGCCAGGCCGGTGAGCAGGGCGTCTTCGAGGATGCGGCGTTCGGCGTCGGTGAGCAGCAGCTCCTGATCGCGGCGGGCGGACGCGACGCGGGTGGCGAAATCGGCCAGCGGGCACAGTCCGTGCTCGTCCTGCACCTGCACGACGGTGAGCCCGTCGGCGGCGTCCCAGCGCAACCGGTAGTCGCGGCCCGAGGCGGCCAGCGCGGCGTCGAACTCCTGCAGCGCGGCGGTGACGGCGCTGCGGGTGGATTTGCGCGCGGC
The DNA here is from genome assembly GCF_001182745.1 of Nocardia farcinica. NCBI lineage: Bacteria > Bacillati > Actinomycetota > Actinomycetes > Mycobacteriales > Nocardiaceae > Nocardia > Nocardia farcinica. Next base: position 852,755 of record NZ_LN868938.1, read on the forward strand.
CTCCCCGGCCCGCACCGTCGCGGTGGCCGTCGACAGTGCCTCGAACAGTGCGGCCACCTCGTCGGGCAGGACCCGCGGCTCGGTCTCGGGATCCGATTGCGCGATGCGGTAGAGCAGCTGATCCGGTGTCGACCAGGCGGCGTCGCTGCTGGGCCAGCGCAGCTCGGGGGAGACGCCGAGCAGTGCCAGCAGATCCGGTTGCGCGTAGGGGGCGAGCGCGCGGACCTGCGCCAGCACCTCGGTGAGGGCGGTGCCGAGCGCCTCGTGCGCGGTGCGGTAGGCGGCCTCGGCGTCACCGACCGCCTCGATGGCCGCGTTGGCGGCCTTGCGGGCGGCCTTCTGCTCGGCGCGGCAGGCGTCGATGCGCTCGCGGGCCCGCGCGAGTTCGGCATCGATCTCGGCGGCGCCCGCGCCCAGCGCCTCGCGCAACGTCGCCAGTTTGCGCTGCTGCTCGTCGTAACCGGCGCGCGCGGCTTCGGCTTCCTCGGCGAAGGCCTCGGCCAGGCCGCGGGCCTCGTCGAGGCGGTCGGCGCCCTCGCGTTCGCGTTCGAGCGCGCGTTCGTGATCGGCGCGCAGCCGCGCCAGGGCGGTGCCGGTGCTCTCGAAATGGCGGACGGCGGCGGCCAGGGCGTCGAGATCGGCGGCGGTGCGGGGCGTGCGGTGCTCGGCGGCCGCGGCGCGCAGCTTCTTCTCCAGCGCGGTGACCTCGGTGACCGCCTGATCGAGTTCGCGTTCGGCCTGGGCGGCGGCCTCGGTGCGGGAGCGGACCACACCCGCCGCCTCGGCGACGGCGCGCAGCGCGCCGGTGACGGCGGTGGCGCGGGGCAGTGCCTTGGCCGCCGTGGTCAGCGCCGCCAGGGTGGCATCGGCCTGTTTCGCGGCCGCCTCGGCGGATTCGCGGTCCTCGGTGGCGGCAGCCAGCGCGGCGTCGAGTTCGGCCAGGCGCTCCTCGCGGCGGCGCGCGCGGGCGGTGGCGCCGATGTACTCGGCGTGCGGTTTGTGGTGCCTGCCGACCTGCACGCCGTGCCGGTAGCCGCCGGTGACGTCGAGCGCGGGATGCGCCGGGACCTCGTCGGAACCGGCGGCGTCGCGCACCGCGATGGAGGCCAGGATGTCGGCGACGACCGTGCCCGGAACGGCCAGTTCGGGCGAATCGTCCTCGACCACGAGCACATCGGCGAGCGTGCGGCCGGTGGGGCGCCGATCCGGGGGCAGCGGGATCAGGAACTGATCGGAACGATAACCGGCGGGCGGCTCGCCCGGGCCGACCCGGGCGTCGAGCAGGCCGGCGGCGTCCAGGGCGGCCTCGATCCCGGCGGCGGTCTCGGCCGGCACGTCGTCGGCGAACCGGACCAGCCGCCACAGGGGTGCGCCCCGCCCGTCGTCCGGTGCGTCGGTACGGGTGTGCCGGGCGGGCGGAGCGTCGTCGCGCTGGGCGGCGATGGCGTCGCGTTCGGCCTCGAGGTCGGCGATCCGGGCCGTCGCGGCGGCCGCGCGGGTGCGGGCGGCCAGCCGGGCCTCCCGCAACTCCTCCAGCAACGGTTCGGTGCGCTCGGCCACCACCTCGGCGGGCGTGGCGGCCTCGTCGGAACCGGCCTGGCCCAGCGCGGCGTCGACGGCCTCGAACAGTTCGGCGCCGAGGGCGCCGTAGGTCTCGCCGTGTGCGTCCCACCATTCGCGCAGCGCCGCCGCCGCGCGGCCGCGAGCCAGCTCCACGGCGGCCTCGGCGTGCGCGACATCGGCCGCCGCCCGCTCCCGGTCGGCGCCGGCGCGCTCGGCCAGCCGCTCGGCCCGGGTCCGCTCGGCCTGCGCCGCCTCCACCCGCGCGAGCACCGCGCGGACCGCGCGCACGTCGGCGTCGCGCTCCTCGGCCCTGGCCAGCACGGCGGTGGTGAGCGCGTCGTCGCGGGACGGCGTCGTCCAGGCGATCCCCGCGGCCTCGGCGGCGCTGCGCAATTCGTCCTCCCCGCGGCTGAGCGCCGCGGCGGCCTCCCGCACGTCCGCGCGCACCCGGTCGAGCTCCTGCGCGCGCTGCGCCACCGTCTGCTGGGCCTCCACCGCCTTCGCACGGTGCACAGCCGCCGAACTCTCCAGCCTGCGCACCGCGTCGGCGAGGTCGTCGAGTTGCTGTTTGCCCTCGTAGGCGCTCGACCGTTGCAGCGTTTCGCGATCGGTGAGGGCTTGCTCGTAGGCGCGGTCGGCGTCGTCGGCGCGGTCCTGCGCGGCGGCGCGCTCGGCCTCGCGCCGCTGCCGCAGCGCGCTCGCGGCGAACAGCGCCGTGCTCGCGTGCGTGACCGCGTCGAGCCGGGCACGAACCTGGTCGACCTCCGTTTTCGCCTGGACCGCAAGGTATTTGCGATACACGTCGACGAAAGCACGGGTGGCGGTGTCGGCGTGCACGAGCCCTTCGAGGGTGCGCCCGACCTCCTCCATGTCGCTGAAGGAGCGGGCCGCGTCCAGGATCAGCTGATCGTCGAGCGGGCGCAGGCCGTCGGTGAGGGCCTGCGAGAGCCCGCGCGGATCGAGATTCTTGGCCAGCTGCGGACGGCGCAGCGTGAGAATCAGATTGATGAGCTGGTCGTAGCGCTGCGCGCCGAGGCCGAACATGCGCGCATCGATCGCCGCCCGATACTCCATCGGCCGGTCCACGATCGCGTCGGTGCCGATCTGTTCGGCGAGTTGTTTGCGGGTCAGCGGGCGGTCGTCGGGGCCGATGAGCGAGAAGTCCACTCCCACCCGGCCGTCGGCCACGAAATACCAGCGCGTCACCTTGTCCGAGGAGCGGGTGGCGCGCATGCCGATGCCGACCGTGACGACCTCGGGATCGGCCCACCGCCCGCGCGCGAACTCCATCCACACATACGAATACGCTGAATCCAGCTTGCGATACAGCAGATTCGACTTCATCGTGCGTTCCTCACCCGCGAACGGGTTCAGCCGGCGCGGCTCGATACGGCCGTCGAGCACGAACGGGAACAGCACCTCGAGAGCCTTCGTCTTGCCCGACCCGTTGGGCCCGCGCAGCACCAGCCTGCCGTCGGCGAAGCAGAACTCCTGATCGCGGTAGTCCCACAGGTTGATGATCCCGGCCCTGGTCGGGATGAAACGCACTCCGCCGTGGATGACCGACATGTCAGATCCCTTCCCTCCCGGTGCCGACGAACAATTCCTCGGTGCGCCGCGTACGCACGGTGACGACCGCACCCCGGTACCGGGCCAGCGCGGGCAGCACCAGCACCCCGTCGGCGACCGGACGCACCAGCCGCAACCGGCGCAGCAGCTCGACCACTTCGGCGGTGAGCGCGGGCACGTCGGCGAGCCAGTGCGCGGCGAAGGTGGCGCCGTAGCGGTCGGCCAGCATGCCAACGGTTTCGCGCACCCGGTCGGCGGCGACGAACGGATACCGCACCGGCTCGGGCCCCGCCTCGGGTTCCGTCGCAGGCTCGTCGCCGTCCTCGACCATCGGGGCGAACAGCGTCGAGGCCGGGATCGCTGCGTCCAGCGCCGCGACCAGCTCGGCGCCCGCGTCCGGGCCCGGCGCGCGCTGGGGCAGCGGATTGTCGATGTCGAGAACCAGGTCGGCGATCTCGGCGATCAGCAGCAGCGCCACCTGGGCCACGGTGCCGGTGCCGGGGAACCGCACATCCGACAGCCGCCCGGAGGTGTCGATCAACGCCACGCCCTCGGCGCGCCGCTCGGCCCGCAGGCCGGTGAACGCCTCCACCTCGGCGATCACCCGTTCCTGGGCCAGCACCGCCCGCTGGTCGGGACCGAGGTCGGCGGCGTAGACCACCGGACGTTCCACCACCGCCCGCCGCACGGCCCGGGCGAGCGCGGCGGGCGTACCCGCCTCGGTCGTCGGCTCCTCGCCGAACAGGCCCGTGACGCTGTGCAGATGCTGCAGCGCCCGCGGCGGCCGGAACAGGGCGAAGACGACCGGACGGTCGATGTCGTAGAGGGCCTCGCCCGCCTCCGGGTCGGCCGCCCAGCCGCCCGCGTCGCCGTCGGCGAGGGTCAGCGCGCCGCGCGTGGCCAGCCAGCCCACGGCGTCGACGAAGGCGTCCCGGTCGGCGGCGCGGTCGGGGGCGAGCTCGAGCCCGTCGATCTCGGCGGCGTAGGCGCTGACCTGCTCGGCCAGCTCCGACAGCGTGATCTGGTCGCCCGCGCGACCCAGCGCCGCCAACGCCAAGGCGAGATAGGCGTAGCGGCGGCGGTCGAAGACCCGCTCGGTGACGGTGCGCGCGGGACGGCCCGGGTCGAGTTCGTCCAGCACCGGGAACAGGCGCGCGGTCGTCTCGGTGACCTCGAGCCGGTAGCCGAACAACTCGGCCAGATCCTCGCGCAGCTCCGTGGCCCAGCGGCGGATCAGCGACAACGCCACCCGGTCGGGGTAGCTGCGGGTGACCACGTGATTGGCCAGGATCACCCGGGCGGCGCGCTGATAGTTGTCCAGCTCCAGCGAACCGATGCGGTGCGCGTGGATCACGCCGCACCTCCCGACGTGCGCGGTCCGCGAACGCGCACCTCCAGCTTGCGGTTGTTCAGATGCAGCAACCCGCGCGCGGTGCGCACCACCGTCGGGCCCGGATGCTCGGACACCGTGAGGGTGACGCCGTTGTCGCTGCCCGAGGTGCCCGCGACCCGTCCGCTCACCGGCACCCACGCCGTCGACGCCGCGTCCAGCAGGCGCAGCAGCATGTCGGTTTCGCGGTCGTCGAGCACCCGCTCGTAGACGTCCGCGGCGGCCAGCGACCGCGCCGCCTCCGCCCGGGAGCGCTGCGCGGCCAGCTGCGATTCGCGCAGGCGCCGCATACTCGCGTCGTTGCGCTGGATGCGGCCCGGCGCCGCCGCCGAGGGTGGCCGTCCCGTCTCGGCCAGGGTGCGGGAGATCTCCAACGGTGGTGCGTCCCACCAGGATCGGCTCGCGGGCACGATGTCGGCATCGGGATGTTCCATCGCCAGATGCCGCGGCCGCCCGAGCCCGAACACCGCGTCGAAGAGCGCGTGCGCGCTCTCGGTGCTCGGCGCCGCGGTGAACCACGCGGCCAGATGCCGCAGCGCCGACTCCCGGCTGACCCCACCGCGGCGGGTCTCGGTGACCCGGCGCAGCAGCGCCAGTACCGCGGCGATCGCGCTCATGGTGGCTTCGCGGAGCCGATCGGCCTCGGTCGCGCCGCTCTCACCGGCGACGAACCAGCCGCGCAAGCCCTGCCAGCGCGCCCGCCAATCGGCTTCCCGGTCGGCCGGGCTCAGCAGCACCCGTTCGTCGCACCGCGCCGCCCGCTCGAGCATCGCCGCGACGCCGGTCTGTTCGATTTCCGCGATGGCCGCCGCCAGCCGCGGCGCGAACCGCGCCAGATCCATGCTGAACTCGCGCATGTGCGCCAGCAGCGTGTCCTTGTGCGCCAGGAACGCCTCCGGGGTGATCTCGGTGGTGCGCACCAGGTCGCCCAGCGAGAGATAGAAGTGCGCGGCCCGGCTCGCCATGTCGGTGAGCGCGGCGTCCAGCCGGCGCAGCGTCCGGTAGACGAGTTCGGCGTCGCCGCGGCGGTTCGCCTCGGCCAGCGCGCCCAGGTCGGCGAGCAGTTCCGGCAGCACCAGCCGGGACAGCGACGCTTCCTCGCCGCGCGCGTCCAGCACCCCGGCCACCGCGCGGAACGCCTGGAAGCCGGGCTGGGTGAACTGGTAGACGTAGTGCCGGTTGCGGTACTCGGCCAGCGTCGCCGCGCGGGTGCCGTCGTAGCTGCGCTCCAGCACACCCCACCGGTGCAGCTGGTCCAGCAGCGGCCCGATCTCGGCGGCGGGCAACTCGGCGCCGCCCGCCCGCCGGATCCACTCCGCCACGTCGTCGGCATGCAGCAGCACCACGTAGGCCGCCCGCGCGCTGTCGAAGGCCCGTAACACGCGCAGGTAGTCCGCGCGCTTCTCCGCCGTGGCGAAGGCGAACAGCCGCAGCCGCTCGTCCAGCTCGTCGCCGCGCGGCCCGTCCTCGGAGTCGGTCACCGGCAACAGGGTAGTAGCGGGCCGGTCGCCGCCCGCGCCTACGGCACGCATTCGGCGTGGCCGCATCCGGTTCGTGCCGGTTCGCTCACCCGGTAGCGGCCGGGGACACGACCGGTGTCCCTGGCCGCGGCGGAGGTGGTCAGTTCTCGACGGAGATCGCCCGCAACTGCTCGAGGTAGGACTGCGTGCGCGGATCGCCGGGATAGTGCTGGGTCATCTCCCGGGCCGCCTCGCCGGCGATGAGCATCAGCGACGGCAGCGAACGGCGCTTGCACGCGAAGGCGCGCATGCCCTCGTCGATCGAGCGTTCCAGATCCCGGTCGCGCACCGCCACCACGGCCAGCGTCAGGTGTGCCTCCGACACCCGCATCGGGTTGAAGATCGAGCCGTCGGCCCGGGTGGAGTGCCGGATCACCTCGCGCGCATAGGCTTCGGCCATCCGGTCCTGGCCGGCCACCCGGCAGCAGTCCATCGCGTAGAAGTCGAACTTCTGCGGATCGACGACGAAGTGGTTGTCCAGGTTGGCCGGATGGTCGAGGCTGTCCAAGATCGCTCGCCCGATGCCGAGCGACTTCTCCACCTCGGCCGGGTTGCCGAGCCGGGCCCACGCCTTGGCTCGTTGCGCGGCGAGCTGCACCCCGACGCCGATATGTCGAGTGTCCTCGAGGACGGCGTCGACGGCCTCGACAGCACCCCGATAGTTACCCTGCGTCAGCGCGAACCACGCGGCCATTTCCGCTGCCCAGCCGCTGATCTCGGGATTGTCGGACTCCCTGCCCAGCGACCAGGCCGCCCGCCGGGTGGCTTCCGCGGAGGTGCGCCGGCCCAGGTCGTAGTCCACGCAGCCGACCAGCAGCGCGACCCAGCCTGCCAGGACCAGGATTTCGCGGTGCTGGGCGAGGGTGAGCCTGCCGTCGAGCAGCGAGGTGATCCGGCGCAGCCACGCGGTGCCCTCGGCGTGCAGCTCGTGCGGGTCGGCGTAGGAGTATTCACAGCACAGGCGCTCGGCGGTGATCCGGATCGCGTCCAGCGTGGCGGCCGAGACGTCCGACATCCGCAGCCTGCCGATGAATTCGAGGGTGTCCATGCCGGTGGCCGAGAGCAGTTCGTCGTCGCGGTTGGGTCTGGCCTTGGGGAAGAACGCCGCGGTCACCGTGTCGAAGGTGGCGGCGATGATCGGCGCGTAGAAGTCGTCGGGGCGCGATTCGCCCGATTCCCAACGGCGCCAATTGCGTAGGAGCGTGGAGTCGGTCGGTAGGTTGTGCGACGTCTTCGCGCGCATCGCGCGTACCGCGTCTGCCTGTGACCACCCCCTCGCGTCACGTTCAGAGCGCATCCGGACAGCCCACACGGGTCGTTCGTCACCAGCGGTCACGTCTGTAGTATCGCACCAGTTAACCTCTGGTGCACCGAATAGGGCACGCGGTTGTCCCCGGGTTGACACCTGCATTCGCAGTTTGGCGTCAGACATTCTGAAAGAGGAGCGGACAGGTTGCCGGTCGTACAGATGCAAGGACATCTGCAACGCCGCAACCTCGCACCGATCGCGGTACCCCGCACGGGGATATCCACACATGGCAACAGCGACCCAATCCATTGGAGGTTCGGGTGGAAGCGTTGATCTATGGATACTTGCGTGACGATCTCGCCGACGGTCACAGCGCGGAACTCGAGGCGAAGATGACCACGCTGGCGCGCGAGGAAGGCTTCTGTTTCGCGGCCACGTTCCACGAATCCACCGGGGGCGACGGCACGGCCTTCGCCGAGCTGACCCAGGAGCTCAGGCGGGCCGACGCCCATCACGTCGTCGTACCGTCACTGGATCACCTTGCGGGACAGACCATCCCCCGTGAGATATTGCTCGCGAAACTGGCGCAGGACGCAGCGGCCCGGGTGTGGACCATCGAGGACACACCGCGGGCCGCTGCCGTTTCCGGGGATGCGGGCACCCGCGATGTGCCGCATCCCGGTGATTGAACCGACCATCCGGTACTGGGCAGCGGCACCCCGCGCCGCCGCCGCGTCCGGCACTGCGACCCGGCCACCCGCCGAAGTCCGGTGTCACGGCCAACTTTCAGCAACACGCGCGGTCCGGCTCGTCCGCCGCCCGGTGTGTCGGGCGCGGTGCGCCCCGCCGAACGGCGTGTCGGAGGGCGGGATCCCTCCGCGGGCAACCACATTCGGCACCCGCGGGCACCCGCCCGCGAACTCCGGGTGAACCGCGCGCGGCGCTAGAGCCCGAAACTGCCCGGGCCGCGCCTGCGCAGGTACTTCTCGAACTCGGCCGCGATCGCGTCGCCGTCGATCTTGGCGATGGCCTCCTTCATGTCGACCGCGGCGTCGCCACGCTCCTCGAGCGAGCGCACGTACTCGGTGATCTCCTCGTCACCCTCGGTCATCTCGCTCACCGCGGACTCCCAGTCCTCGGCCTGCTTGGGCAGCTCGCCCAGCGGCACCTCGATGTCGAGCACGTCCTCGACCCGGTGCAGCAGCGCGATGGTCGCCTTCGGGTTCGGCGGCTGCGAGACGTAGTGCGGTACCGCCGCCCAGAACGACACCGCGGGCACCCCGGCCTTGACGCATTGGTCCTGCAGCACGCCGGTGATGCCGGTCGGGCCTTCGTAGCGGGTCTGCTCCAGGTTGAAGCGCTCGGCGGCCTCCTTGCTGTAGGCCGAGCCGGTGACCGGGACCGGGCGAGTGTGCGGGGTGTCGGCCAGCAGCGCGCCGAGGATCACGACCGTCTGCACGCCGAGCTGCTCGACGAACTCCAGCAGGTCGGCGCAGAAGCTGCGCCAGCGCATGTTGGGTTCGATACCGCGCAGCAGCACCACGTCGCGGTCGGTGCCCGGCGGCGAGCAGACCGACAGCATCGTCGAGGGCCACTGGATCTCCCGGGTGACGCCGTCGACCTGGCGGACGGTGGGCCGGTTCACCTGGTAGTCGTAGTAGTCCTCGGAGTCCAGTTCGGCCAGCGGCTCGGCGTCCCAGATCAGTTCCAGATGCTCCACCGCGCCGCTGGCCGCGTCGCCGGCGTCGTTCCAGCCCTCGAAGGCGGCGATCAGCACGGGATCGCGCAACGTCGGCAATTCCGAATCGGAGGTCTCACTGGGGTTCACTCGGTCAGCCTACGGCGTGCGGGGTGTGGTTGTGGTATTGATTTCGCGCCGCGGTGCAGGTGGCGTGCCGGTGCCGACCGCCGGTGGACGCAGCTGCCGGGTTGTCGGAGGCGGCCACTACGCTGGTAGCCATGTCTGTGTCCAAATCCGCCGGGTTCGATACCACCCTTCTCGACACGCTGCGTCGGCGTGTCGTCATCGGCGACGGTGCGATGGGCACGATGCTGCAGGCCGTCGATCTCACCCTGGACGATTTCCGCGGGCTGGAGGGCTGCAACGAGATCCTCAACGAGACCCGCCCCGACGTGCTGCGCGCCATCCACCGCGCCTACTTCGAAGCGGGCGCCGACGCCGTGGAGACCAACACCTTCGGCTGCAACCTGTCGAACCTGGGCGACTACGACATCGCCGACCGCATCCGCGATCTGTCCGAACGCGGCACCCGGCTGGCCAGGGAGGTCGCCGACGAGATGGGGCCGGGCCCCGACGGCACCCCCCGCTACGTCCTCGGCTCGATGGGGCCGGGCACCAAGCTGCCGACCCTCGGCCACGCGCCCTACACCGCGCTGCGCGACGCCTACGTCGAGTCCGCGCTCGGCATGCTCGACGGCGGCGCCGACGCCATCCTCATCGAGACCTGCCAGGATCTGCTCCAGGTCAAAGCCGCCGTCACCGGCAGCAGGCGCGCGATGGAGCTGGCGGGCCGCCGGATCCCGATCATCACCCACGTCACCGTGGAGACCACCGGCACCATGCTGGTGGGCAGCGAGATCGGCGCGGCGCTCACCGCGCTCGAGCCGCTCGGCATCGACGTCATCGGCCTGAACTGCGCGACCGGTCCCGACGAGATGAGCGAGCACCTGCGGCACCTGTCCAAGCACGCCACGGTGCCGGTCTCGGTGATGCCGAACGCCGGCCTGCCCGTGCTGGGGCCGAACGGCGCGGAGTACCCGCTCACGCCCGAGGAGCTGGCGGTCGCGCTGCGCGGGTTCGTCAGCGAGTTCGGGCTGGCGCTGGTGGGCGGCTGCTGCGGCACCACGCCCGAGCACATCCGGCAGGTCGCCGAGGCGGTGCGCGAGGTGGAGGCCACGCTGCCGCCGCCCGAGCAGCGCCGGTCGCCCGAACCCGAGCCCGCCGTGTCGAGCATGTACACCTCGGTGCCGTTCGCGCAGGACGCCTCCGTCCTGATGATCGGCGAGCGCACCAACGCCAACGGCTCCAAGGCTTTCCGCGAGGCCATGCTGGCCGAGGACTGGCAGAAATGCCTCGACATCGCCAAGGACCAGACCCGTGACGGCGCGCACATGCTCGACCTTTGCGTCGACTACGTCGGCCGCGACGGCACCAGGGACATGACCGAGCTGGCCAGCCGCCTGGCCACCTCCTCCACGCTGCCGATCATGCTCGACTCCACCGAGCCCGCCGTGCTGCAGGCCGGACTCGAGCACCTGGGCGGACGCTGCGCGGTGAACTCGGTGAACTACGAGGACGGCGCCGGGCCGCAGTCCCGGTTCCAGCAGATCATGCGCCTGGTCGCCGAACACGGCGCCGCGGTGGTCGCGCTGACCATCGACGAGGAAGGCCAGGCCCGCACCGCCGAGAAGAAGGTGGAGATCGCCGAGCGGCTGATCGCCGACATCACCGGCAACTGGGGCCTGGACGAGAGCGACATCATCATCGACACGCTCACTTTCACCCTCGGCACCGGGCAGGAGGAATCGCGGCGCGACGGTCTGGAGACCATCGAGGCCATCCGCGAGCTCAAGCGCAGGCACCCGCGGGTGCAGACCACCCTCGGCCTGTCCAACATCTCCTTCGGCCTCAACCCCGCCGCCCGCCAGGTGCTGAACTCGGTGTTCATGCACGAGTGCGTGCAGGCCGGGCTGGATTCGGCGATCGTGCACGCCTCGAAGATCCTGCCGATGAGCCGCATCCCCGAGGAGCAGCGCACCACCGCGCTGGACCTGATCTACGACCGCCGCACCCCCGACTACGACCCGCTGCAGCAGCTGATGGCGATGTTCGAGGGCGTGTCCTCCTCGTCGTCGAAGGCCTCGCGCGCGGAGGAGCTCGCCGCGCTGCCGCTGTTCGAGCGGTTGGAGCGGCGCATCGTGGACGGCGAGAAGGCGGGCATGGAGGCCGACCTCGACGAGGCCATGCGCGAGGTGCCACCGCTGCGGATCATCAACGAGACGCTGCTGTCGGGCATGAAGACCGTCGGTGAGCTGTTCGGCTCCGGGCAGATGCAGCTGCCGTTCGTGCTGCAGTCGGCCGAGGTGATGAAGGCCGCGGTGGCCTACCTGGAACCGCACATGGAATCGACCGACGATTCCGGCAAAGGCCGCATCGTGCTCGCCACCGTCAAGGGCGACGTGCACGACATCGGCAAGAACCTGGTCGACATCATCCTGTCGAACAACGGCTACGAGGTCGTCAACCTCGGCATCAAGCAGCCGATCACCTCGATCCTCGACGCCGCCGTCGACAAGAAGGCCGACGTCATCGGCATGTCCGGCCTGCTGGTGAAGTCGACCGTGGTGATGAAGGAGAACCTCGAGGAGCTCAACTCCCGCGGCGTGGCCGACCAGTTCCCGGTGCTGCTCGGCGGCGCCGCGCTGACCCGCGCCTACGTGGAGAACGACCTCACCGACGTCTACGAGGGCGACGTGCACTACGCGCGCGACGCCTTCGAGGGCCTGCGCCTGATGGACGAGATCATGGCGCGCAAGCGCGGCGAGGCGCCGGACCCGAACAGCCCGGAGGCCGTCGCCGAACGGGAGAAGGCGGCCGAGCGCAAGGCCCGCCACGAACGGTCCAAGCGCATCGCCGAGAAGCGCAAGGCCGCCGAGACCCCGGTGGAGGTGCCCGCCCGCTCGGACGTGGCCGCCGACCTGCCGGTGCCGGTGCCCCCGTTCTGGGGTACACGGGTGGTGAAGGGTCTTGCGGTGCACGAGTATTCGGGGCTGCTGGACGAGCGGGCGCTGTTCCTGGGGCAGTGGGGTCTGCGCGGGCAGCGCGGCGGCGACGGACCCAGCTACGAGGAACTGGTCGAGTCGGAGGGACGGCCGCGGCTGCGCGCCTGGCTGGACCGGCTCGCCACCGAGGGCGTGCTCCAGCACGCCGCCGTGGTGTACGGCTATTTCCCGGCGGTGTCGGAGGGCGATGACGTGATCGTGCTCACCGAGCCGGAACCCGATGCGCCGCAACGGTATCGGTTCACCTTCCCGCGCCAGCAGCGGGACCGGTTCCTGTGCATCGCCGACTTCATCCGGTCGCGGGAGCTCGCCCGCGAAACCGGTCAGGTGGATGTGCTGCCGTTCCAGCTGGTGACGATGGGGCAGCCGATCGCCGACTTCGCCAACGAGCTGTTCGCCGCCGACAACTACCGCGACTACCTCGAGGTGCACGGCATCGGTGTGCAGCTCACCGAGGCCCTGGCCGAGTACTGGCACCGGCGCATCCGGGAGGAACTGGTGCTGGAGGGCCACGCGGTCGCCGAGTCCGATCCCGAGGACGTGCAGGAGTACTTCAAGCTCGGCTACCGCGGCGCGCGGTACTCCTTCGGCTACGGCGCGTGCCCCGACCTGGAGGACCGGGCCAAGCTGGTGGACCTGCTCGAGGCGGACCGGATCGGCGTGGTGCTCTCGGAGGAACTGCAGCTGCACCCGGAACAGTCGACCGACGCGTTCGTGCTCCTGCACCCGGAGGCCAAGTACTTCAACGCGTGAACGGCCGGCGGCGGTAGCGCGGCCACGGCGTTGTGAGCGGGGCCACGGCGGCCGGTCCGCGTGGCGCGGCGCGGGTGGATGTCCGTCGGTGGGGTATGCCATTGTCGAAGGGTTGCAACTGCGTCCGGGGCAGTGGGCGGATGCCGTTCGTCCCACGGTCCCGGGGGCAAAGCACTTCGGCGCGTCCGCTTTTCGGTCATCGACGGGTCTGCGCGGCGGTGCGGTGAGGCTCGGCAGAAGGGGCACGACCACATGACGGCGGACCGGTTGATCGCTGGACGGTATCGGCTGGCCGAGCGGATCGGCACCGGCGCGATGGGCGTGGTGTGGCGCGCCACCGACGAGCGATTGCAGCGGGTGGTCGCGGTCAAGCAGTTGTTGCTGGCGCCGGGTCTCACCCGGGAGCAGGCGCAGGATGCGAAGCAACGTGCCATGCGCGAGGGCCGCATCGCCGCCCGGCTGCACCATCCGCACGCCATCACCGTCTTCGATGTGGCCGAGGAGGACGGCCAGCCGTGGCTGGTGATGGAGTACATGCCCGCGCCGAGTCTGGCCGCCGAGATCGCGGGCGGGCGCACGTTGCCGCCGCATCAGGTGGCCGACATCGGCGCGCAGGCCGCCGCCGCGTTGGCCGCCGCGCATGCCGCCGGGATCATGCACCGGGACGTGAAGCCGGCGAACCTGCTGGTCGGCAACGGCACCGTGAAGATCACCGATTTCGGTATCTCGCGGGCGGTCGGCGACGTCACGGTGACGGCGACCGGCTTTCTCGCCGGTACCCCCGCCTACCTCGCGCCCGAGGTGGCACGGGGGGAGGATCCCTCGCCCGCGTCGGACGTCTTCGCGCTCGGCGCGACGCTGTACGCGGCCGTGGAGGGCGCGCCCCCGTTCGGTGAGGGAGACAACCCGCTGGCCGTCCTGCACGCGGTGGCCCGCGGCGAGATACCGCCGCCCCGCCGGGCCGGACCGCTTGCGCCGGTGCTGATGCGGCTGCTCGCGGCCGATCCGGCGGCCCGGCCCAGCATGCCGGAGGCCGCCCGCGCGCTGGCCGATGTGGCCGCCGGGCGTACCCCGGCACTGGCGGCGGCGCCCGCCGCGACCAGGGTGATGCCGACCCCGGGGGCGGACTCGACCGCGGTGTTCGGTTCCGGCTCCGCCGCGACCGGGTCGTCCGGGGTGGGTTGGTCCGGTGCGGGCGCGCGTCCCGCACCGGCACCCGGGTCCGGTCCGCGTCGCGGGCCGGCCGCACATCCCGGCCCGGTGTCCGCCGCGCCCGGGACCGCCCCGGCTCCGGCGCGTCCCGCCGAGGCGGGCGGCGCGCGCCGTCCCACCCTGCTGCTGGTCGCCATCGCCGCGGTGGCCGTGCTCGCCCTCGCCGGGCTGCTGCTGGCCACCCGCGACCGGGACGGCGCCGACGACACCGCCGCCCCACCGGTCGCGACCCCGTCTGCCGCCCCGAACCCGGCCCCGGCGGCGGCGCACCCCAGCCCGAGCCCCCGGCACCGTCCACGACGACGACGACCACGACCGCTACGACCACGGCGCCGACCACGACGACGACGCCGCCACCGGCGGACGCGGCGAGCTTCGCCCGCACCTACTACGGGATGCTCCCCGGCGACATCGCCGGCGCCTGGTCCCAGCTCACCCCCGCCTATCAGGCCCAGACCGGCGGATTCGGGGCCTACTCCAGGTTCTGGTCCTCGATCCGGTCGGTCCGCGTCGACGCGGTCACGCCCACCGGGCCCGACACCGCCACCGTCGCCCTGACCTACACCACGGCCGACGGCACCGTCACCAGCGAAAACCGCTGGATCCGGGTGAGCACCGACGACGGCCGCACCCGCATCGCCGGCTCGGGCCTGTAAGCGGCGAACCCGGATCGTCCGGCGGGGTGCGCGGGTATCGTCGGGATGGCAGCACGACCATCCGCCGGTCGACGGCGGGGCGGGGGCGCGGCGAACCCGCGGCAGTGGACGAGAGCTCGACGGCACCAGGCTTGGAGGGCAGATGTTGCACACCGATATTCCGACGCGCGGCGAAATCCAGCGGCTGGTCGCGGAGACCACCCCGTGGAGCGTGACGCTCTACACCCCGACGGAGATCGACACCGCGGCACCCGATGCCAACCGGATCGCCTTCTCGAACCAGGCGCGGGCGGCGCTGGACCGGGTCGAGGACCGCGCGGCCCGCGCGGCTCTGGCGGAGGAGTTCGACGACCTGATCGACGACGACGAGTTCTGGCGGTGGCAATCCACGTCGCTGGTGGTCCTCGGCACCCCGGACCGGGTGCGCACCTACCGGGTGCCCAACCGGCTGTCCGCCGGCGTGTTCGTCGGGGACCGCTTTCACATCAAGCCACTGCTGCGTGCCACCACCTTCCCGCAGACGGCCTTCGTGCTGGCTCTCGCCGAAGGTTCGGTGCGGCTGGTGGAGGTGAGCGGTGACGGCGGCGCCGCGGAGGTGCGGGTGCCCGAGTTGCCCGAGAGCGCGGCGGACCACGCGGGCAAGAGCTCGCTCAGCGGCCGCGCGCCGAAGCGCCGCATCCAGGGCACCGAGGGCCGCAAGCTGCGCGTGCGGCAGTACGCCAGGGCCATCGATCGCGCGCTGCGGGATGTGCTGGCCGGTCGCGGCGTGCCGTTGATCCTGGCCGCCACCGAGCCGATCGATTCGCTGTACCGCTCGGTCAACAGCTATCCGGAGTTGCTGGACGAGTCGATGCCGGGCAACCCCGAACAGCTCACCGATGCCGAACTCGGCGCCCGGGCGCGCGAGCTGCTCGACAAGTACTACGCCGACCAGCTCACCGCCGTGCGGGAACTGTTCGATCAGCGGGTCGGCGAGGGCCGTGCCGCCACCGATCTGGCCGACATCGCGCGCGCCGCCACCTTCGGCATGGTGGACACGCTGCTGGTCGACATCGACGCGACCGTGCCCGGCTCGATCTCCGCCGGCGGCGAGCTCACCGTCGGTGACGCGTCCGCCGACGGCGCGCCCGGCGTCGTGGACGAGATCTGCCGCCGCGTCATCCAGGCCGACGGCCGGGTGCTGGCCGTCCGATCCGACGACATGCCCGGCGGCGGCGCCGCCGCAGCCATCCTGCGCTACGCCCCGACGACCTGACATCCCGCATCCCGGCCCGGTCGAACCGCGACACCGGAAGCGCGGCAGCCCCACAGCCGCCCTGGAGCAAGGGCGCTGCCAACCCTGTGTGGCGCGCCTGCGCCGGTACGCCGACACCGGCGGACGCGCCGTGTGACGGCCGACACCGCCGCGCCGGCGCGGCGGCTTCGGCGCGGCGGCGGTCGATAGGGTGGGGGCGCCGGGGTGGTCCCGGAAACGAGGGAGAGGCGACGGATGACGGGGCGACTCGCCGCGGTCCTGTGGGATATGGACGGGACGCTGCTGGATTCGGAGAAGCTGTGGGACATCGCGGTGCGCGAGCTCGCGGTGGAGCTGGGTACCGAGATGACCGACGAGGTGCGGCACGCGCTGGTCGGGGCGTCGGGACCGAACGCGCTGCGCATCCTGTTCGACGGGCTGGGGGTGGATCCGACGACCGAGGCGTTGCGCGAGGCCGCCGACTTTCTCGAGCGCCGTGTCGGTGACCTGATGACCGGCCCCATCCCGTGGCGGCCCGGCGCGGCGGACGCGCTCGCGCTGGTACGCGCGGCCGGTCTGCCCAGCGCGCTGGTGACCAACACGATCCGCTCGCTCACCGAGTTCGGCCTCGACACCCTCGGCCGCCACCACTTCGACGTCTCGGTCTGCGGTGACGAAGTCGCGGAGGGCAAGCCCGCCCCCGATCCCTACCTGCGGGCCGCCGAACTACTCGGCGTCGACCCGCGACACTGTGTGGCCGTGGAGGATTCGCCCACCGGCGCCCGTGCCGCCACCGCCGCGGGGTGCGCCGTCATCGTGGTGCCCTGTGAGGTGCCCGTGCCCGACGGTCCCGGCCGCGTGCTGCGCGAGTCGTTGATCGGGCTCACCGTCGACCACCTGCACCAGGCACTGCGCCGCGTGGCGTGACCACGTCCAATTCCAGGCGGAAATTACTGTGCGGCAACACAACTGAGCCGTTGTCGCTGTGATCGTCTTCACCGGTGATCTTCGGTGAATCCCGGGCGTGTCCGACACGCCGTGCCCCAGAATGACGCCATGACAGCCACCGGCGTGTTGGACGAAATCGTCGACACCGCACGGTATCCGCTGGGGATGCCGGGCGGCAGGCAATGGGAGGAGGCGGTGGCGACCGCGCGCGCCGAACTGGCCGCGGACGGGTGCACGGTGCTGCGGGAGTTCATCCGCCCGGAACTGGTCGAGACCCTGCGCGCCCAGGGTGCGGCGATGGCCCCGCACGCCTACTACCGCACCGAGCGGGTCAACGCCTACAACATCCCGCTCGACACCGAGCTGCCGCCGGAACATCCCGGCCGGATCGTGCTCGATCGCGGCAACGCCTTCGTCCCCCGCGACCGGATCCCCGCCGACGCGCTCATCCACCGCCTCTACACCGATCCCTGCTTCCAGCGGTTCGTCGCGGACTGCTTCGGCCTGGAGCGGCTGCACGAATACGCCGACCCGCTGGCCGGGCTGTGCCTGAACGTGGTGGCGCCGGGCATGTCGCACCCCTGGCACTTCGACACCAACGAGTTCACCGTCAGCATGCTCACCCAGCTGCCCGACGAGGGCGGCGTCTTCGAATACTGCCCCGGCATCCGTACCCCGCACGACGAACGCTTCGACGACGTGCGCGCGGTGCTGACCGGGACCGGGGAGCGCCTGGTGCGCAGGCTGGAGCTGCGCCCCGGCGACCTGCAACTGTTCCAGGGCCGCTTCTCGCTGCACCGCGTGACACCGGTTTCCGGTGTCACCCAACGGCATTCGGCGATCTTCGCCTACACCGACCGTCCCGGTGTGATCGGCACCGTGGAACGCACCCGTCAGCTGTTCGGGCGGGTCCTGCCGGACCATCTCGCCGCGGCCGAGGCCGTGCGCGGCGACCGATTACTCGACTGAGCAAGTTCCCGACCCGAGAGGAAACGAAGACACGTGCCAGTGCCGTTACACACCACCGGGAAAGCCTCCTTCGACGACATCTACGACCGTCCCGATCCCCGCGCGTACTACACCCGGATGTCCGCCCTGGACTATCGGATACCGGAACTGGCGAAACCGTTCTTCGAGCAGCAGATCCGGGAGTATCGCGCCTCGGCCCGCACCGACACTCCCACCGTGCTCGACATCGGCTGCTCCTACGGGGTGAACGCCGCGCTGCTGCGGTTCGACACCACCATCGCCGACCTCGCCGCCCACTACGCCGGCGCGGGTGATCTCGACCCCGCCGCGCTCGCCGCCCGCGACCGTGCCCGGCTCACCGAGTACGACGCCTGGCCCGGGGTGCGCTTCCTCGGCGTCGACGCCTCCCGGCCCGCGCTGGACTACGCCGCCGCGGCCGGCCTGCTGCACGAGGTCGTGCACGCCGACCTGGAGGCGGCCGATCCCACCGACGACCAGCGCGCCCTGCTCGCGCGGGCCGATCTGGTCGTGTCCACCGGCTGCATCGGCTACGTCACCGAGAAGACCCTGGTCCGGGTCGCCACCGCACATCCGCGGCGGCGACCCTGGATGGCGCACTTCGTGCTGCGCATGTTCGATTTCGGGCCGATCGCCGCGGAACTCGACGCGCTGGGCTACCGCACCGAACAGGTGCCAGGCCTGTTCCGGCAGCGCCGCTTCGCCGCACCGGCCGAGCGCGATCACGTGCTGGCCACGCTGGCCGATCACGGGATCGACACCCGGGGCCACGAGAGCGAAGGATGGCTGTACGCGAGCCTGTTCGTCTCGCGGCCCGATCCCGCCGCCCGCGCCTGAGCCCGTTCCCACCCCCGACCTCGAGGAAACCGACTTGACCGAACGCACCTTCGCCGCCGAGGACCACCTGCCCCGGGTACCGCTGCCCACGCTGGAGGCCAGCTGCGAACGCTTCCTGCAGTGGTGTTCGCCGCTGCTCACCGCCGAGGAACTCGCCACGACCCGGGCCGCGGTGGACGAGCTGCTGCGTCCCGGTGGGCCCGGCCGCACCCTGCACGCGGCGCTGGCGGAGTACGACGCCACCCCCGGCGTCGGCAGCTGGCTCGACCAGTTCTGGCCGTCGCGCTACCTGGGCCGCCGCGACCGGATCGCGCTGAACGCGAACTTCTTCTTCCTCTTCCGCGACGACACCGCGCTGGCGACCTCCACCCCCGCCGATCAGGTCGCGCGCGCGGCGGCCATCGTCCTGGCCGCGGTCGACTACAAGCTCGCCCTCGACCGCGAGGAGATCCCACCCGCCACCCAGCGCGGGCAGCGGCTGTCGATGTGGCAGAACAAGTACCTGTTCTCCGAGACCCGCATCCCGGGCGTCGAGCAGGACACCGTGCGGGTGCCCTACAGCGACGACTGGCCCGGCCACTCCCAGGAACGCCACATCGTGGTGTTCCACCGCGGCAACGCCTTCCGTCTCGATGTGCTCGGCCCGGGCGGCGTGCCGTACTCGCTCGACGACCTGGCCGACGGCCTGCGTGCCGTGCTCAAGGCGGGCGCCAAGGCCGCCCCCACCGATACCGCCGTCGGCCACCTCACCACCGAGGCGCGCGCGGACTGGGCGGCCGACCGCGCGGCCCTGCGTGCCGAACCCGCCAACGTCGCCGCGCTGGACACCATCGAGACCGCGCTGTTCTGCCTCTGCCTGGAAGACGTCGCCCCGCGCGACCAGCTGCACGCCTGTGACCAGCTGCTGCACGGCGACAGCGGCAACCGGTGGTTCGACAAGTCGGTGTCGTTCATCGTCTTCGCCGACGGCAGCGCGGGCATCAACGTCGAGCACTGCGGGCTCGACGGCACCACCATCCTGTCGTTCGTCGACACCCTGCTCGAGACCCGCGCCGCCGCGCACGCCGAATCGGCGGGCGCGCAACCGCAGGGCCTGCCCGCGGTGGAGCCGATCGAGTTCGTGCTGAACACCGATCTGCGGGCCCGGATCGCCGCCGCGGCACAGGATTTCGCCGAGTACGCCGCCGCGAACGCCACCACCACGGTGTCTTTCCCCGATTTCGGCACCACCCGCGCCAAGCGGCTCGGCATCTCCCCGGACGCCTTCGCCCAGCTGAGCTACCAGCTGGCGCACCGGCGCAGCAAAGGGCTCACCGGGGCGACCTACGAGTCCATCGCCACCCGGCAGTACCGCAACGGCCGCACCGAGGCCATGCGGGTGGTCACCCCGGAGATGATCGCCTTCGTCGACGCCATGCAGGACGGCACCGCCGACCGCGCCACCCGGCTGGCTGCCGCCCGCACCGCCGCCGACGCCCACGTGGCGCGGGCCAAACAGTGCCAGGCCGGCGACGCCCCCGAACAGCACCTGTGGGAGCTGCAGTGGATCCAGCGGCGCCGCGGCGCCGAGCTGGGGGTCACCGAGCCGATCGCGCTCTACGACAGCCCCGGCTGGACGATCATGCGCGACGACTACCTGAGCACGAGCTCCGCGCCCTCGGTCAACATCGAGTACTTCGGGTTCGGTTCCACCAGCTCGCGCTGCATCGGCATCGCCTACGTGCTGCTGCCGGACCGCTGGAATCTCTACCTGGCCACCCCGGCGGCGGTCGCCGACCAGATGCACGCGTTCGCCGGACACCTGCGCACCGCGGTGGCCGAACTGGCCGAGCTGCTCGAGCCCGACGCCCACTGACCGCCGACGGCCGCCGCCGGTCCCCGACCGGTGGCGGCCGATCGTCGCCGCGCTGCCGGGGTCTGAGAGAATGACCCCCCGTGAAGACTTTCGAAACCCTGTTCGCCGAGCTGCAGGACCGTGCCGCCACCCGCCCCGAGGGATCCGGCACCGTGGCCGCCCTGGACGCCGGCGTGCATGCCCAGGGTAAGAAGGTGCTCGAGGAGGCCGGCGAGGTGTGGCTGGCCGCCGAACACGAGAGCGACGAGTCGCTGGCCGAGGAGATCTCCCAGCTGCTGTACTGGGTGCAGGTGCTGATGGTCGGGCGGGGGTTGAAGCTCGAGGACGTGTACCGACATCTGTGACGGTCCCGCCCTCCGCTTCCCACACTCTCCCGAAAGGACCCGTCATGCTGCGCGTCGCAGTCCCCAACAAAGGCGCACTGTCCGAATCCGCGACCTCGATCCTGAGCGAGGCCGGGTACCGCAAGCGCACCGACTCCCGCGACCTGAGCGTGCTCGACCCGGAGAACCAGGTCGAGTTCTACTTCCTGCGTCCGAAGGACATCGCCGTCTACGTCGGCTCCGGCGAGCTCGACCTCGGTATCACCGGCCGTGACCTGGCGCTGGATTCCGGCGCACCGGTGCAGGAGCGGCTCGCGCTCGGCTTCGGCCGCTCCACCTTCCGCTACGCCGCGCCGGCCGGTCGGGAGTGGAAGGTCGAGGACCTCTACGACAAGCGGATCGCCACCTCCTATCCGAACCTGGTGCTGAGCGACCTGCGCC
Source organism: Nocardia farcinica (assembly GCF_001182745.1). NCBI lineage: Bacteria > Bacillati > Actinomycetota > Actinomycetes > Mycobacteriales > Nocardiaceae > Nocardia > Nocardia farcinica. Next base: position 874,095 of record NZ_LN868938.1, read on the forward strand.
GCCGCGGCATCGAGGCCGAGGTCATCCGGCTCGACGGCGCGGTGGAGATCTCCATCCAGCTCGGCGTCGCCGACGCCATCGCCGACGTGGTGGGTTCGGGCCGCACGCTGCGCCAGCACAACCTGGTCGCCTTCGGCGAGACGCTGTGCGACTCGGAGGGGGTGCTCGTCGAGCGGGTCGGAGCCGACCGCGACGACCGCGCCCGCAACCAGCTCGTCGCCCGTATCCAGGGTGTCGTGTTCGCCCAGCAGTACCTGATGCTGGACTACGACTGCCCCAAGGAACTGCTCGACCAGGCGGTGCAGATCACCCCCGGCCTGGAGTCGCCGACGGTCTCTCCGCTGGCCGACGAGGGCTGGGTCGCGGTGCGCGCGCTGGTACCGCGCGGCAAGGGCAATTCGGTGATGGATCGGCTGGCCGACCTCGGCGCCAAGGCGATCCTGGCCACCGACATCCGCTCCTGCCGCGCGTTCTGACCGCCCACGACAAACCGCGCCGCCACCCTGGGTCAACGGATCGATTCAGGCTGTTCGCAACCGGTGTGGCTGTCGGCTCGGCGTTGATACGGTGCGCCCCTCGATGAGGACCCCGAGGAGCACACCGTGTCACAGCATTCCCCCGGCGAGCCGCCGGAGAGCACCTTCACCTGGAACGAGGACTGGCTCGCCGCCGTCGTCGGGCTGACCCTGCTCGCGCTCGTCCTGCTCGGGGCGATCCCGGATTGGCTGGTGCCGTGATGGCCGAGCTCGACGCGCGCGCCGGCACGCCGGTGACTTCGGAAACCGATGCGGTACGCCAGGATTCGACCACGACGTGGCGCGGGATCGTCGCCGGGGTGGCGGTGGTGCTCGTGCTGGGGGCGCTGACCCGGTTCTTCGAGACGCAGGTGCCGCGGTGGGCCGACGGCACCCCCGCGCAGCGGGTGGCCAAGTCGATCGAGTACCCGGTGTACGCGATCGCGCTCGGGCTCGCCGGTGCGGCGATCCTGACGAAACTGGGCCTGCGCGAGCGGCTTTCGGCCGGGTTCCGCACCGAGTTCTTCATCAAGACCGGCGTGGTGCTGCTCGGCGCCTCCATCAATCTGAAGATCCTGGTCACCGCGGCCGGCCCCGCCATCGTGCAGGCGCTGCTGCTGATCACCGTCGTGTTCGGGTTCACGTGGTGGTTCGGCGGCAGGCTCGGGCTCGACGACAGGTTGCGCGCGCTGCTGTCCTCGGCGGTGTCGATCTGTGGGGTGAGCGCGGCGATCGCGGCGGCGGGTGCGGTGCAGGCGCGCCGGGAGCAGATCGCCTACGCGGCATCGCTGGTGATCATCTTCGCGCTGCCCTCGATCTTCCTGCTGCCGTGGCTGGCCGGCCTGTTCGGTCTGTCCGACGCGGTGGCGGGTGCGTGGATCGGCGGCAACATCGACACCACCGCGGCGGTCGCGGCCTCGGGTGCGATCGCGGGGGAGGGGACGCTCCAGATCGCCACGATCGTCAAGACCACCCAGAACGCGCTCATCGGCGTGGTGGCGATCGCGCTGACCGCCTATTTCACCCTCCGGATCGAGCGGGTGGCGGGGGCGGCCAGGCCGTCGGCGCGGCAGTTCTGGCAGCGGTTCCCGAAGTTCGTGCTCGGCTTCGTGGCCGCCTCGGTGATCGGCACGCTCTACCTCGCCGCGGTGGACAAGGCGACCGGCTCGGCGCACATCGCCATCGTCAACGACCTGCGCACGTGGTTCCTGATCCTGGCGTTCGTCTCGATCGGCCTGGAGTTCTCGCCGCGCGGCCTGCGCGCGGCGGGCTGGCGCCCGATCGCGGTGTTCGGTTCCGCGGTGGTGGTGAATCTCGTTGCCGGCCTCGGCCTGTCGATCCTGTTGTTCCGGAACTTCACCGTCTGAGCGGGGTGGCGTCGGCGGCGCACCGCCGGTTGCCGCCGCTCAGTCGGCGACCGACTCGGCCAGTGTCTCGTCCGGGGACTCGCCGACCGTCTCGGGCCAGCCGGGATACTCCGGCGGCGTGCCGCCGTAGGCCGGGCACAGCGGCTTGTAGTCGCAGTACCCGCACAACCAGCTGGTGCTCGGCGGGAACTCGCCGGTGCGGCCCGCCTCCCGGATCGCCGTCCAGAGCGCGGCCAGGGTGCGCTCGAAGCGGTCGAGTTCCTCGGCATCGGGCGCGTAGGTGAGGATCTGGCCGTCGGCCAGGTAGATCAGCCGCAGCTGGGCGGGCAGGATGCCGCGGGTGCGCAGCACGACCAGGGCGTAGAACTTGAGCTGGAACAGCGCCTTGGTCTCCTGCGCGGGGCCCGGCGCGCGGCCGGTCTTGTAGTCGACCACCCGCAGCTCACCGGTGGGGGCGACATCGATGCGGTCGACGAACCCGCGCAGCAGCACGCCGTCACCGAGCTCCACCTCCACCCGCGCCTCCCGTGACTCCGGCGAGAAACGGGTCGGGTCCTCGAGCCGGTAGTAGGTGTCGACCAGCGCGGCGACCTCGGCCAGGAAGGCCGCGGGCCCGTCTTCGGCGACCAGCTCGGCGATCTCCGGCCGTTCGGCCAGCACCCGCGCCCACGCCGGTTCGATCAACGCCGCCGCCCGGTCGCGGCCGCGCTCGGCAGCGGGCAGACCGTAGAGATCCTCGAGCACCGCGTGCACCACCGTGCCGCGCACGGCGTGCCGCGAGGGCGGCTCGGGGATGCGGTCGATGGCGCGCAGCCGGTACTTCAACGGGCACTGCTTGAAATCCATTGCCCGGGAGGGCGAGAGCGCGGGCCTGCGCGCGGGCTCCGGCGCGGCGGGCGCGGGCTGCGCGGCCCCCGTGGCAGGGGGTGTGGACACGGGCGCTGACATACCTGGCAGGCTATCCGGCGGCACCGACACCGACGGTGCACACGGGGCACACCCCTGACAGACCTGCGCGGACCCTGCGTAGACCAGCAGAAACCAGCAGAAACCAGCACGGAACGGAGTTACATGACGGCCAGACGGACCGGGCCATTCGCCATCGGGGACCGGGTGCAGCTGACCGACGCGAAGGGTCGCCTGCACACGGTGATCCTCGAGCCCGGCAAGGAGTTCCACACCCATCGCGGCGCGATCAAGCACGACGACCTGATCGGCGCCGACGAGGGCAGCGTGGTCAACTCCACCAACGGCACGCCGTACCTGGCGCTGCGTCCGCTGCTGGTCGACTACGTGCTGTCCATGCCGCGCGGCGCGGCGGTGATCTATCCCAAGGACGCCGCGCAGATCGTGCACGAGGGCGATGTCTTCCCCGGCGCCCGGGTGCTCGAGGCGGGGGCGGGTTCGGGCGCGCTGACCTGTTCGCTGCTGCGCGCGGTCGGGCCCGAGGGTGAGGTGCTCTCCTGGGAGATCCGCGAGGACCACGCCGAGCACGCCGTGCGCAACGTGGAGCGGTTCTTCGGCGAACGGCCCGCCAACTGGTCGTTGACCGTCGGCGATGTCGCCGAGTACAGCGGCGAGCCGGTGGACCGGGTGGTGCTGGACATGCTCGCCCCGTGGGACGCCCTGCCGACCGTGGCCGGGGCACTGGTGCCGGGCGGTGTGCTGATCGTCTATGTGGCGACGGTCACCCAGTTGTCGAAGGTGGTCGAGGCGCTGCGGGAGCAGGAGTGCTGGACCGAGCCGCGCTCGTGGGAGTCGATGGTGCGGCCCTGGCACGTGGTGGGGCTGGCGGTGCGGCCCGAGCACCGGATGCAGGCGCATACGGCGTTCCTGGTCAGCGCCCGGCGCCTGGCCGAGGGCGTGGTCACTCCCAAACCGCAGCGGCGCCCGTCCAAGGGGTGAGACGGTCGCGGCGCGTCCACGCCGTCCAGCCCGTGGGACGGCTGCGCCCGCGTGCGTTTCACCCGCCGGTGGACGGGGAACGATCACACGCGGGCGCGCCGGTGATCACGGCGTGCAGGGAGCCTGCGCGAAGGCCAGCAGCGTGCAGGCGCTCGCGTCCGAGATCTTCCACTTGTCGTCCTCGTGCTGCCAGGTCAGCGGCATGGCGGGGGCGACACCGTGCGGGGAGGTGATGACGACCTGAGCGGTCGCGGATTCGCCCTCGGTCTTGATGTCGCTGATCGCGAAGGTCAGCGGCCCGTAGCCGCCGAGGACCTGGTTCATCGTGTCGATGTTGGCGGCGCGCTTGTCGCCGTCCACCACGACCGCGGTCTTGTCGGCGGTGGTCTTGGCCGGATCCGCGAACAGGGTCAGCGTGCCCTGCAGCTCCTCGGCGGTCGGGGCGGCGTGGTCGTGATCACCGCTCGCGGAGGAGGTGGCCGCCGCGCTGGTGGCGGCCGCGCTGGTGCTGGTCGCGGCGGTGTCGGAGGACTCGTCGTCCGAACAGCCGGCCAGGCCGGCGGTGAGGGCGAGGGCCGCCGCGGCGGTGGCGACGCACAAGCGCAGGGACTTGGCGGGAAGGAGCATGTTCAGCAACCTTTCGGCTCGATGCCGAGGATTCCCTCCTCGGCCGGGTTAGGGGAGGCTAACATGGTTGCTCGGCCGCCGATCGCAGCACAGATGTGATCACGACGAAACAATGTCGGAAAGCGAGAACGGTTCGCGCCCGGTAGCGTTGATAGACCGGGACTGGGAGGAGCAGCACATGAGCCCCATCGAGAATTCGGATTCGGCGGCCTGGAGAGAGCTCGAGGCGGTACGCGCCGAGGCGGCTGCACTCCGAAGGCAACTCGCCGATTCGCCGGATCGCACACGTGAATTGGAAGCCCGCATCGATTCGCTGACCATTCGCAACACCAAGCTGATGGACACCCTCAAGGAAGCGCGCCAGCAACTGGTGGCGCTGCGCGAGGAGGTCGATCGGCTGGGTCAGCCGCCCAGCGGATACGGCATCCTGATCGGCGTGTACGACGATCAGACGGTCGACGTGTTCACTTCGGGTCGCAAGATGCGGTTGACCTGCTCGCCGAACATCGACACGTCCACGCTCTCCTACGGTCAGACCGTCCGGTTGAACGAGGCGCTGACCGTCGTGGAAGCGAACGAGTACGACGCGGTCGGTGAGATCGGCACGCTGCGCGAGATCCTCGACGACGGCCGCCGCGCCCTCGTGGTCGGGCACGCCGACGAGGAGCGGGTCGTCTGGCTGGCGGGTCCGCTGGCCAAGGTCGCCGAGGAGGACGACCTCGACGATCCCGATTCGCCCGTGCGCAAGCTGCGTCCCGGCGACTCCCTGCTGGTCGACACCAAGGCCGGATTCGCCTTCGAGCGCATCCCCAAGGCCGAGGTCGAGGATCTGGTGCTCGAGGAGGTGCCCGACGTCGACTACAGCGACATCGGCGGCCTGGGCAGGCAGATCGAACAGATCAGGGACGCGGTCGAGCTGCCGTTCCTGCACAAGGACCTGTTCCGCGAGTACGAGCTGCGCCCGCCCAAGGGCGTGCTGCTCTACGGCCCGCCCGGCTGCGGTAAGACGCTGATCGCCAAGGCGGTGGCCAACTCGCTGGCCAAGAAGATCGCCGAGGCGCGCGGTGAGGATGCCAAGGAAGCCAAGTCGTTCTTCCTGAACATCAAGGGCCCCGAGCTGCTGAACAAGTTCGTGGGCGAGACCGAGCGCCACATCCGGATCATCTTCCAGCGGGCCCGCGAGAAGGCCTCCGAGGGCACCCCGGTGATCGTGTTCTTCGACGAGATGGACTCGATCTTCCGCACCCGCGGCTCGGGCGTCTCGTCGGACGTGGAGACCACCGTGGTGCCGCAGCTGCTGTCGGAGATCGACGGCGTGGAGGGCCTCGAGAACGTCATCGTGATCGGTGCGTCCAACCGCGAGGACATGATCGACCCGGCCATCCTGCGGCCCGGCCGCCTCGATGTGAAGATCAAGATCGAGCGTCCGGACGCGGAGTCGGCGCAGGACATCTTCTCCAAGTACCTCACCGAGGATCTGCCGCTGCACGCCGACGACCTGGCCGAGTTCGGCGGCGACAAGGCCGCCTGCGTGCGCGCCATGATCGAGCGGGTCGTGGACCGGATGTACGCCGAGAGCGAGGACAACCGCTTCCTGGAGGTCACCTACGCCAACGGTGACAAGGAAGTCCTGTACTTCAAGGACTTCAACTCCGGCGCCATGATCCAGAACATCGTCGATCGCGCCAAGAAGTACGCGATCAAGTCGGTGCTCGAGACGGGCAGCCCGGGCCTGCGCATCCAGCATCTCTACGATTCGATCGTGGACGAGTTCTCCGAGAACGAGGACCTGCCCAACACCACGAATCCCGATGACTGGGCGCGGATCTCGGGCAAGAAGGGCGAGCGCATCGTCTACATCCGCACGCTGGTCACCGGCAAGAACGCCAGTGCGAGCCGGGCCATCGACACCGAGTCGAACACCGGCCAGTACCTGTAGGCCGACCGATCGAGGCCGCGTCTCCCGTTCGGGGGCGCGGCCTCGTCGCGTCCGGCGGGGTCCCGTTCCCCGGCCGCGCGGCGGCGTGGTTACCTGGTGACATGACGAGTGGTCACACCGAGATCTGGCACAATCCGCGCTGCTCCAAGAGCCGCAACGCCACCGCCTACCTCGACGAGGCGGGCGTGGACTACACCGTGCGCCGCTACCTCGACGACCCGCCGACCGCCGAGGAACTGCGCGCCGTGCTCGCCCGCCTCGGCGCCGAGCCCTGGGACATCACCCGCACCGGCGAACAGGCCGCCAAGGACCTGGGCATGGCCGACTGGGGCCGCACTCCGGCCGACCGGGAGCGCTGGATCGAGGCGCTGGTGGCCGAACCACGGCTGATCCAGCGCCCGATCGTGCTCACCGCCGACGGCGGCGCGGTGCTGGCGCGCAGCGACGAGGCGTTGCGCACACTGGGCTGAGGGCCGCGCGGGCAGCCCTGCCCGGGTCGCCCGCGCGGTAATGTCGCGGTCCATGAAGGTACACCTGCGCCACAATCCCGCCTCGACCGTCGCCCGCTGCTTCCTCGCGGGCGGGGAGCCGATGCGGGTCGAGAGCGGCGCCATGCTCGCGCATTCGGCCGGCGTCACCCTGCAGGCCAAGGCCGAAGGCGGCATCCTGGCCGGGTTGAAGCGCTCGGTGCTGGCCGGTGAGTCGTTCTTCGTCTCCACCTTCACCGCACCGCCGCAGGGCGGCTGGGTGGACGTGGCACCCGCCCTGCCCGGCGACATGCTGAATCTCGCGATCACCCCGGACCGCCCGTACTTCATCAGCCGCGGCGGCTGGATCGCCAACTCCTACGGCGTGACCGTGGAGAGCAAATGGGGCGGGTTCGCGAACCTGTTCGGCGGCGAGGGCGGTTTCGGTCTGCGCGCCCACGGCGAGGGCGAGGTGGTCGTCGGTGTGTTCGGCGCCATCGACGTCATCGATCTGCAGCCGGGCGAGCCGATCACCATCGACACCGGCCACGTCGTCGCCTACGACCTGGCGATGAACTTCACCATCCGCCGGGCCGTGTCGGGACGCTCCATCCAGTCCCTGAAATCCGGCGAGGGTTTCGTCTTCGACTTCGTCGGTCCGGGCCGGGTGCTGCTGCAGACCCGCAATCCGGGCGCCTTCGGGGCCTGGGCGGCGTCGATGGCGTCCTCGAGCTGAGCGACGCGTCGATCCGGAGTAGATTGGGCGGCGCCGGCTTCCACTCGGCGGAGAGGACGACATGGTTCTGCCACGCTCCCTGGCCACCCTCAACCGGCACCTCACCAATCCGGCGGCCAGACCGGTCGCCGGTCGCGTCCCCCCGGCCGCGGTGGTGGTGCATCGCGGCCGCCGCTCCGGCCGCACCTACGAGACACCCGTGCTGGCCTTCGCCGACGGCCCGGTCTACCGGATCGCGCTGACCTACGGCCCCGGCGTCGACTGGTTGAAGAACGTGCGCGCGGCCGGACGATTCGAGCTGCGCCGCACCGGCCGCACACTCACCCTCGTCGACCCCGAGGTGATCGAGGACCCGGCCGCCGCATGGGCGCCGCCCGTCGTGCGGCAGGTGTTGCGCGCCATCGGCGCCCGCTACCACCTGCGCGCGACCGTGCGGGAGCAGGCGGGCCTGCGGTAGGCCGGTCCTGCCGCCGGTGTGCCGCTCGGTTCAGCGCAGGTCGTCGCCCAGATCCCAGTGGGCGGCATGGTGGAGGGCGGTGGGGGAGAGGCCGAAGGTGCGGCGGCAGGTGCGGGTGAGGTCGGTGCCGTTGTCGAAGCCCGCGGCCTGGGCGGCGGTGGCGAGGTCGTCGCCGGAGCGGAAGCGGGCGACGGCGATTCGCAGGCGCAGCCAGAGAATGTAGGGGCGCAGCGGGATTCCGACCTGCTCGGTGAACAGGTGGGACAGGCGGCCGGGGGAGAGGCCGACCCGCTTGGCGACGTCGGCGCCGCGGACGGTGCGGTCGAGCACCAGCGAGGGCAGCAGGTGCAGCGCCTCGGTGACCGCGGCGTGGCGATGCGGCGGGGCCGGTGGCGTCGCGCGCAGGGCGTGCACGATGGCCGCCACCTGTTCGGCGATGGGGGAATTCAGCAGGGTGGCGGGCAGCGGGTCGCGGTCGTGGGCCCAGCCGCCGCGATGGGCATCCGCCGCGGCGGCGGCACCGGCCGCGGTCTCCGGATCGAGATACAGCGTCGCTCCCTCGGCGGCGGATTCGATCCGGTAGGGCGCGTCCGCGGGCACGATCACCCGGGTGCCCTGGTGCCGCACGCCGCCGGCGTCCATCACCGTCACCGGGGTACGGGCGACGAGCATCTGGACGGTGTGGTGGGCGTGCAGTGCGGTGGGCTCGATCGGCCCACCGAAGGCGAGAATGCCCGGCCGCAGCAAAGCTGTTGCCCAGCGCGGCTTTTCGTCGACGACCAGGGTGTTCTCCATCCGACGCTCCCGCACGCTGCCGCACCGGTGGGCCGGGTGTCGGCCCCACCGCCCGAGAATATCCGCCCGGCCTCGTCCGCGGAGGTCGTTTCGGCGAGCCGGTGGCAGCGCCGAGCCAGAATCGGTTGCGCCGCTTCAGCGGTCGCCGGACAGCCGCCGGTAGCTCACCTGCCAGAACCACTCCACCGGCCCGCGCTCGAAGCGGCGTAGCCACAGGTGCGCCGCCACCACGATGATCAGGCTGACCAGCAGGTACATTCCGACCGTGAACGGCACGCGCGCCGCCGGGTCCACCCGTGCCGCCAGCCCGAGGCCCCAGCCGTAGCACAGTGCCGAGGCCACCAGGTTCTGCAGGATGTAGCACGAGAGCGCGGTGCGGCCGACCTCGCCGAGCCTGCGCCCGGCGAATCCGACGCGCGGCCTGCGCAGGTAGAACTCGGCCACCAGGGCGAGCAGGCCGAACGCGACGAGCGGTGCGGTGCCGTAGCGGGTCAGGAAGATCACGTCGCCGCCGACGAACACACCGGCGGCCAGGTCGACCGGTGCCGCCACCGCGCCGAGCAGCATGAGGCGCTTGCGGATTCGCGCGCCCTCCGGCCGGAACACCCCGGCCCGGAACAACGCCGCACCGGCGAGGAACAACGCCACCGACATCGGGAACACGATGATCGGTTCGAGCCGGAACATGCCCGCGTTCGCCAGCCGGAACACCACCAGATCCCAGAACGATCCGTCGGCGTAGGGGTTCGGGTCCAGTGGCTCGCGCGCCGCGGGCTCGGCCGCCGGTGCGGCGGCGATCGCCACCGCGACCAGGGTGAGCAGCGCCAGATGCACCGCCGCCGCGCCGATCAGCCAGCGGCGCCGAGCCCGGTCGCTCGTGGCGAGCAGGAACGCCACCACCAGGCCCGTGACGGCGTACCCCATGAGCACGTCGAACTCGGCGACCAGCACGAAGTTCAGCACGCCGTCGAGGAACAGCAGGCCCGCCCGCCAGGGGTACTTGCCCGGCCACGGTCTGCCCGCGCGGGCGGCCGAGGCCTGCTGGATGGCCAGGCCGATGCCGAACATGATGGTCAGGAGGCCGAGGAACTTGCCCTGGGCGATCTGCTGGAGCACCCGCTCGGTCCAGTCCGCGCCCGCGGCGCCGAAGCCGGCGAGGTAGCCGACGAGCCCCTCGGGATCGGTCATGATCCAGATGTTGGTGCCGAGGGTGCCGAGGATGGCGATGCCGCGCAGGACGTCGAGGGCGGGCAGGCGGCCGCCCGGCGCGGGGGTGCGGGCCCGGTCCCGCGCCTGATCGGTGATCTGGTCGGTCACCCACCCACTATCGGCCCTCGCGCGCGCGAGGGAATCCGCCGCGAGGAGGAACCGATGTAGCCGGGAGAACGAATTCGGCTACACCCCGAGGAGGACACCGGTGCACCGGGTGCGGCCGATGCCGCCGCGCGCGTCGCCTAGGCTCGAGGTATGCAGCGCATCATCGGAATCGAGGTCGAATACGGCATCTCGACGCCCACCGAGCCGTCGGCCAACCCGATCCTCACCTCCACGCAGGCGGTTCTGGCGTACGCGGCGGCCGAGGGCGTGCCGCGCGCACGGCGCACCCGGTGGGACTACGAGGTGGAGTCGCCGCTGCGCGACGCGCGTGGCTTCGACCTGAGCCGGATGAACGGGCCGGCGCCGGTGATCGACGCCGACGAGGTCGGCGCCGCGAACATGATCCTCACCAACGGCGCGCGGCTCTACGTCGACCACGCCCACCCCGAGTACTCCGCCCCCGAGGTCACCGATCCGCTGGACGCGGTGATCTGGGACAAGGCGGGCGAGCGGGTGATGGAGGCCGCGGCCCGGCACGCCTCCAGTGTGCCCGGCGCGCCGCGGCTGCAGCTGTACAAGAACAACGTCGACGGCAAGGGCGCCTCCTACGGCACCCACGAGAACTACCTGATGAACCGGGACACCCCGTTCAACCAGATCATCGTGGGTCTGACGCCGTTCTTCGTCTCCCGGCAGGTGATCTGCGGGTCCGGCCGGGTCGGCATCGGCCAGTCCGGCGACCAGTCCGGCTTCCAGCTGTCCCAGCGCGCCGACTACATCGAGGTCGAGGTCGGCCTGGAGACCACCCTCAAGCGCGGCATCATCAACACCCGCGACGAACCGCACGCCGACGCCGACAAGTACCGCAGGCTGCACGTCATCATCGGGGACGCCAACCTGGCCGAGATGTCGACCTACCTCAAGGTCGGCACCACCGCGCTGGTGCTGGATCTCGTGGAGGCCGGGGAGGACCTGTCGGACCTGCAGCTGGCCCGGCCGGTCACCGCGGTGCACCAGATCAGTCACGATCCGACGCTGCGGGTGGCGGTGGCGATGGCCGACGGCCGCGAACTCACCGGCCTGGCGTTGCAGCGGCTCTACCACGAGCGGGTCGCGAAGTTCATGGACCGCGAGGGCAACGACGACCCGCGCGCCCGCGACATCCTCGAGAACTGGGCGATGGTGCTCGACCTGCTGGAGCGCGACCCGATGGAATGCGCGAACCTGCTGGACTGGCCCGCCAAGCTGCGCCTGCTCGAGGGCATGCGCAGCCGCGAGGGACTGAACTGGGCCGCCCCCAAGCTGCACCTGATGGACCTGCAGTACTCCGATGTGCGGCTGGACAAGGGGCTCTACAACCGCCTGGTCGCCCGCGGGTCGATGAAGCGGCTGGTGTCCGAACAGCAGGTGCTCGATGCGATGACCAACCCGCCCACCGACACCAGGGCCTATTTCCGCGGGGAGTGCCTGCGCCGCTTCGGCGCCGACATCGCCGCCGCGAGCTGGGACTCGGTGATCTTCGACCTGGGCGGCGATTCGCTGGTGCGCATCCCCACCCTGGAGCCGCGCCGCGGCACCAAGTCCCATGTCGGCAAGCTGCTCGACGGTGTGGACAGCGCCGCCGAACTGGTGGAGCAGCTGACGCACTGACCGGCAAAAGGCCACAGATCCGACATGGTGTCGGGGTGGCTGGGTAGTGTTGAAGAACGGGCACGCACATTGCGCACGACCGGAACCGTGCTCACCGATCCTGGGTCCGGTCGTGATGAGAACACAGGAGGTCGGCTGCCATGGCACAAGAGCAGACCAAGCGCACCGGAGGCGGCGACGAGGACGAGGGTTCCGCCGGTCCCGAGGCCGCGGGTCAGGAACGTCGCGAGAAGCTGGCGGAGGACACCGACGACCTGCTCGACGAGATCGATGACGTGCTCGAGGAGAATGCGGAGGACTTCGTCCGCGCCTACGTGCAGAAGGGCGGCCAGTGACAGCAGGTGACCCGATGCGTCTCCACCCGGGGCACGCGCTTTCCTCTTTCACCGAACATCTACGAGCGCTCGCGCCGGAACTGTTGGGTCCCAACAGGTTCGCAGCTCTCGACGGTGCCACCGGATCCTCCGGTGGCACCGGCGCGAAGGACATCGCCCCGCACGGCACCACCATTGTCGCGGTCAGCTACCGCGGCGGCGTGCTGATCGCCGGCGACCGGCGGGCCACCCAGGGAAACCTGTTGGCCAGCAGGGACATGGACAAGGTCTACATCACCGACACCTTCTCGGCGGCGGGCATCGCGGGCACCGCGGGCATGGCCGTGGAGCTGGTGCGGCTGTTCGCGGTCGAGCTCGAGCACTACGAGAAGATCGAGGGCGTGCCGCTCACCTTCGACGGCAAGGCCAACAAGCTGTCGAAGATGGTGCGCGACAACCTGCCCGCGGCCCTGCAGGGCCTGGCCGTGGTGCCGGTGCTGGTCGGGTACGACGAGCGCGCCGGTGACCCGGATCGGGCCGGGCGCATCGTGTCCTACGACGTCGTCGGTGGGCGCAGCGAGGAGCGGTTCGGCTACACCGCGGTCGGTTCCGGCTCGATGTTCGCCAAGACCTCGCTGAAGAAGCTGTACGCCAAGGGGATCGACCAGGCACGGGCGCTGCGCATCGCCCTGGAGTCGCTCTACGACGCCTCCGACGACGACACCGCCACCGGCGGGCCGGACCTGCTGCGCGGGATCTACCCGACGGCCGTCGTCATCGACGCCGAGGGCGCCCTGGAGGTGCCCGAGAGCAGGCTCGAGGAGATCGCCCGCGGGATCGTCGCCGATCGCACCGCGGCTCAGGAAGGGAGTGCAGGCGCATGACACTGCCGTACTACGCCTCGGCCGAGCAGATCATGCGCGACAAGACCGAGCTCGCGCGCAAGGGCATCGCTCGGGGTCGCAGTGTCGTCGTGCTGACCTACGACAAGGGTGTGCTGTTCGTGGCCGAGAACCCCTCGGCCACGCTGCACAAGGTGAGCGAGCTCTACGACCGCATCGGGTTCGCCGCCGTCGGCAAATACAACGAGTTCGAGAGCCTGCGGCGCGGCGGCATCCTGCAGGCCGACCTGCGCGGCTACCAGTACGACCGGCGCGACGTGACCGGCCGGGCATTGGCCAACGCCTACGCGCAGGCGCTGGGCACGGTGTTCAACGACCAGCTCAAGCCGTTCGAGGTGGAGATCTGTGTCGCCGAGGTCGGCTACCCGGAGCAGTCGCCGGAGGCGGTGCTGTACCGGATCAACTTCGACGGCGCGATCGTCGACGAGCGCGAGTTCGTGGTGATGGGCGGTACCACCGAGCCCATCGTCGCCGCGCTGAAGGACTCCTACCAGCCGGGCCTGGACCTGAGCTCGGCGGTGGGCGTCGCGGTGCAGGCGCTGCAGGCCTCCGGCCCGGAGGGCGCCGACAAGGAGAAGCGCACGATCGGCGTCTCCCAGCTGGAGGTGGCCACCCTGGAGCAGGCCCGCCCGCGCCGGGCGTTCCGGCGGGTCACCAAGACCGCGCTCGAGCAGTTGCTGGCCGGCAACGGCGTCGACACCTCGGTGGGCAAGGCGACCACCACGGTGGAGTTGCCGGAGGAGCCCGCGGAGTAGTCCGGGGGCGTCGCACCACCCGCTCCGGGCCCGTGCGCGAACACTGGTTCGCGCGCGGGCCCGAGCCGTGTGCGCGGCCGGTGAACCGGGCAAACCACCCCGAATCGTTGCCAAGCCGTATGCGGTGCTGTTGTCCGCACCGCCCCGCCGGGGCCCGACATGGCTGTAATGTCGAAGATGTGCAGCGACGAATCATGGGGATCGAGACCGAGTTCGGTGTGACATGCACCTTCCACGGTCACCGTCGGCTGTCCCCCGACGAAGTTGCCCGGTACCTGTTCCGCCGGGTGGTGTCCTGGGGCCGTAGCTCGAACGTGTTCCTCCGCAACGGTGCTCGCCTCTACCTCGACGTCGGCTCGCATCCCGAGTACGCCACCGCCGAGTGCGACAGCCTGCACCAGCTGGTCACCCACGATCGCGCCGGTGAGCGGGTGCTCGAGGAGCTGCTCATCGACGCCGAGCAGCGGCTGGCCGAGGAGGGTATCGGCGGCGACATCTACCTGTTCAAGAACAACACCGACTCGGCGGGCAACTCCTACGGCTGCCACGAGAACTTCCTGGTGGTGCGGGCCGGCGAGTTCTCCCGGATCTCCGACGTGCTGCTGCCGTTCCTGGTCACCCGCCAGCTGATCTGCGGCGCGGGAAAGGTGTTGCAGACCCCGAAGGCGGCCACGTTCTGCCTGTCGCAGCGCGCCGAGCACATCTGGGAGGGCGTCTCCTCGGCGACCACCCGCTCGCGCCCGATCATCAACACCCGCGACGAGCCGCACGCCGACGCCGAGAAGTACCGGCGCCTGCACGTCATCGTCGGCGACTCCAACATGTCCGAGACCACCACCATGCTCAAGGTGGGCACGGCGGCGCTGGTGCTGGAGATGATCGAGGCGGGCGTGGCCTTCCGCGACTTCGCCCTCGACAACCCGATCCGCGCCATCCGCGAGGTCAGCCACGACCTCACCGGCCGCCGCCCGGTGCGGTTGGCGGGCGGCCGCCAGGCCAGCGCCCTCGACATCCAGCGCGAGTACTACGCGCGCGCCGTCGAGCACCTGCGCAACCGCGACCGCGATCCGCAGATCGACCAGGTCGTCGACCTGTGGGGGCGCGCCTTGGACGCGGTGGAGGCGCAGGACTTCGCCAAGGTCGACACCGAGATCGACTGGGTGATCAAGCGCAAGCTGTTCCAGCGCTACCAGGACCGCTACGACATGGAGCTGTCCGATCCCAAGATCGCCCAGCTGGACCTGGCCTACCACGACATCAAGCGCGGTCGCGGCGTGTTCGACCTGCTGCAGCGCAAGGGCCTGGCCAAGCGGATCACCGAGGACGAGGCGGTCGACGCGGCCGTGGACACCCCGCCCCAGACGACCAGGGCCAAGCTGCGCGGTGACTTCATCACCGCCGCGCAGGAGGCGGGCCGCGACTTCACCGTCGACTGGGTGCACCTCAAGCTGAACGATCAGGCCCAGCGCACCGTGCTGTGCAAGGATCCGTTCCGCTCGGTCGACGAGCGGGTGGACCGGCTGATCGCCTCGATGTGACGCGTGAGCGGGACGCGCGTGGATACTCTGCGGGCATGACCGACACGGACGTTCTCGACGAGCTGCTCGCGGTCGAACGCGCCGGGTGGGATGCGCTGTGCGCGAGTACGGGCGCCCGCTTCTACGGCGCGGTGATGACCGACGACGCGGTGATGGTGCTGGCCAACGGGATGATCCTCGATCGCGACGGCGTGGTCGCCGCGCTCGAGCACGCCCCGCCCTGGCGCACCTACGAGATCCAGGAGCCGCGCGTGATCGACGCCGGTTCCGAGAGCGCGGTGCTGGTCTATCTGGGCATCGGCTACCGCGACGCCGCCGAGCCCGCCTTCCGTGGCTGGATGACCAGCGTCTACCGCCGCACGGCCGACGGCTGGCGACTGGCCGCCTACCAGCAGACCGAACTCGCCGAGGACCGCTAGCGGCAGGTGGACCGGGGTGTCGCTCATCGGTGCGGACGGCGGTTGCGCCGGACGTGTTGAATCGGGACCCGGTGCGCGCCGAAATCACCGCGAGCGCGGGTGCGGCCGGCCGGAACGCGAATCGCTCGCGGTGAGAGATCGTCGAGCGCGTCATCGCAGAAGCCGTGCGTCGTGCCAGTCTGGTCGCACTACATCCCCCACGCCTCTCGACGATGCGCACTTGGGGGATTTTCTCTGTCCTGGAGCAGGAGAAGCGCCGATGGCTCGTCCGCTGCGGCCGCGCGGATCACTACGTTTCGAGAAGCCGCCGCTGGGTCTCGACGACCTCGTGGACCGCCTCGTCGACCGCGGGCTCGCCGTACCCGATCGGGATCGGGCGCGGCGGTACTTGCGGCACATCGGCTACTACCGGCTTTCCCCGTACACGATTCCGTTCCAGCGGGGCGGGCCCGACCACCTCTTCCGTTCCGGAACGGGCTTCGACGATGTCGTGGACCTCTACGTCTTCGACCGGGCGCTGCGTCTGCTGGTCATGGATGCGCTCGAGCGGGTCGAGGTCGCGGTTCGCGCGGCGTTGACCGACCACATGTCGACGACCTACGGCGACTCGCACTGGTACATCGACGCGTCGCACTCGGTCCGCGAGTCGGTTTCCCCGCGCAGTGGGTGGGCACGCAGGCTCCACCGGCTGCTCGGCGCGAGGCCGCCGATGAATCTGCGCGGCATGGGTGTTCCGGTCGACTGGGCCGACGACCCGTTCTGGAGCCGGCGGATCTCCTGACCGAGCCGGCCGCGGGGGCACCCGCCGCCGCGGCGCTCGGGCGGTGCGCGGCGGCTAGTCCTCGGCGAGGTGGCGTTCGATGGTGGCGACCTTGGCCGTCATCGCGTCGGTGACGCCGGGGCGGATGTCGGCCTTGAGCACGAGGCTGCAGCGGGGGGCGACGGCGAGGATGGCGTCGGTGGCCTCTTTGACGACGCGCATCACCTCGTCCCATTCGCCCTCGAGGGTGGTGAACATGGCGTCGGTGCGGTTGGGCAGGCCGCTGGCGCGCACCACGCGCACGGCCTCGGCCACGGCCTTGCCGACCTCGACGCCGGTGCCGAGCGGGGTGACGGAGAAGGCAACGATCATCCGCCCATTCTCGCGCACCCGATGTCGCCGCCGGGCGGGCAAAAGCTGGGCAAGTGACCGGGCAATCGCGCGCCGCCGCGCACACCGCCGGGCAGGCGGATTACCCTCTATCGCGTGGCGATATCCAAGGTCGAGCGGCTGATGAATCTGGTCATCGCGCTGCTGTCGACCCGTCAGTTCCTGACCGCCGAGCGGATCCGGGAGAGTGTCGCGGGCTACGAGGACTCCGCCAGCGACGAAGCGTTCAGCCGCATGTTCGAGCGCGACAAGAACGAGCTGCGCGACCTGGGCATTCCGCTCGAGGTCGGCCCGGTCAGCCGGTTCTCCACGGTCGAGGGCTACCGCATCAACCCCGACGCCTACGCGCTGCCCGACATCGACCTCACCGACGAGGAGGCCGCCGCGGTGGCGGTGGCGGTGCAGTTGTGGGAGTCGCCGGAGCTGGCGGCCGCCGCCGAGGGCGCGGTGCTGAAGTTGCGGGCGGCGGGCATCCATGTCGAAACCGAGGCGCCGGTGGCATCGGTGCCCGCGGTTCCGGCGCGCACCCGCGGTTCCGAACCGGTGCTCGGCAAACTCCTGGCGGCGATCGACGCCGGGCAGGCGGTGCGCTTCGAGCATCGCGGCGCGGCGAACGAGCCGTTCCGGATGCGCGATGTGGAGCCGTGGGGCGTGGTGACCCATCGCGGGCGGTGGTATCTGGTCGGGCACGATCGCGACCGCGACGCGGTGCGCAGCTTCCGGCTCTCCCGCATCGCCGACGACGTGACCCCGTACGGCCCGCGCAACGCCGTGCACAAGCCGGAGGGCGTGGACCTGCGCGCCATCGTCGCGCGGGTGACCAGCACCAGCCCGGTCACCGGCACGGCGACCGTCTGGGTCGCCGACGGGCGCGGCCGGGACATCCGCAGGCTCGGCACCGTGCGGGAATCCCGCGTGGTGGCCGGGCGTCCCGGCGTCGTGCTCGAGGTGCCGGTGCGCTCGCGGGACTGGATCGCCCGCCTGGTGACCGGCCTCGGCCAGGACGCTCTGGTGCTCGCCCCCGCGGATCTGCGCGCCGACGTGATGGCCCGGCTGCGGGCGGTCGCCGAGACCACCGAGGCGCCGGCATGACCTGGAAGGGACGCCATGAGCGGTAGCAGACTGTCGGTGCGGCTCTCGCGGCTGCTCAACATGATCCCGTACTTCATCGCCAACCCGGGTATCAGCGCCGCCGAGGCCGCCGCCGACCTGGGCGTGAGCACCAAGCAGCTGATGAGCGACCTGAACCAGCTGTGGATGTGCGGGCTGCCCGGGTACGGGCCCGGAGACCTGATCGACCTGTCCTTCTCCGAGGAGAGCATCGAGGTCACCTTCTCCGCGGGCATCGACCGCCCGCTGCGGCTGACCTCCACCGAGGCGACCGCGCTGCTGGTGGCGTTGCGCTCGATCGTGGAGATGCCCGGCATGGTCGACCCGACCGCCGCGCACGCCGCGATCGCCAAGATCGAGTCGGCCATCGCGGGTGGCGCCCCCGACGCGGCGCCGGTGGCGGCGGCGCCGAGCGCGCCGGTGGAGGCGCCCGCGGTGACGACGGTGCGTTCGGCGCTGGCCCGCGCGCACGCGCTGCGGCTGGTCTACTACTCGGCCAGCCGCGACGAGGTCTCCGAGCGGGTGGTGGACCCGATCCGCATCCTGCTCGTCGACGACAACAGCTACCTGCAGGCCTGGTGCCGCGACGCCGAGGCGGTGCGCCTGTTCCGCTTCGACCGGATCGAGGCGGCCACCGAGCTCGACGAACCGGCGCGGCCCCCGCGCGATGTCTCCACCGAGGCCGCCCTCGACCTGTTCCAGGACGACCCGGCCGTTCCGCTGGCGCGCCTGCTCATCCGGGCCGACCACGGCTGGTTGCTCGACCAGTACCCGATGCACAAGGTGGCCGCGCGCCCGGACGGCGGCATCGAGGCGACCATGCGGTTCGCCACGCTGGACTGGATGGCCCGGCTGCTGCTCGGTTTCGGGTCCGGTGTGCGGGTGCTCGGGCCGCCGGAGCTGGTGGCCGCGGTGCGCGAGCGGTCCGAGGCCGCGCTCGCCGCCTATCGGGACGCGGGTCTCGCGGAAACGGACGTGGTGTGAGCGAGACGGAGGAGCCGACCCGGCGGGTGCTGGTGTTCGGGGCGGGCAGCGTGGGCGTGTTCGTCGGCGGCAAGCTCGCCGCCGCCGGCGCCGAGGTGACCTTCGTGGGCAGGCCGTGGTTGATCGAGGAGATCACCGCCGCCGGACTGCACCTGACCGACCTCGACGGCGGCGCGCAGGACGTGACGCCGGACCGGTTCCGGGTGGCGACCGAACCGGACGACGTGGGCTGCGCCGATCTGGTGCTGGTGACGGTGAAGTCCGGGGCCACGGCCGACGCGGCCAGGGCGCTGGCGGACAAGATCCGGCCGGGCACCGTGGTGCTGAGCCTGCAGAACGGCATCGGCAACGACACCGTGATCCGGGAGATCCTGCCGTCGTGTGTGGTGCTGGCGGGCATGGTGATGTTCAACGTGGTGCGGCACGGGCCCGGCCGGTTCCATCGCGGCACCGAGGGCGGGCTGGCCGTGCAGGACGATCCGGCGCTGGCCGACCACCTCGCGCTGTTCGATCGCGCCGGACTGCCGTTGCGCAGGCACGCCGACCTGCGCCCGGTGCAGTGGGCCAAACTGCTGCTGAACCTGAACAACCCGGTCAACGCGCTGTCCGGGCGCACGTTGCGCGAGGAACTCGCCGACCGGGACTACCGCCGCTGCCTGGCGCTGGCCCAGCGCGAGGCGCTGACTGTGATGAAGCGCGCACGGATGAGTCCGGCGCGGCTCACCCCGCTGCCACCGGCGCTGATGGCGCGGTTGCTCACCGTGCCGACGTGGCTGTTCCGGGCGGTCGCGGGCCGGGTACTGGCCATCGATCCGCACGCGCGCTCCTCGATGGCCGACGACCTCGCGGCCGGACGGCGCACCGAAATCACCTGGTTGTGTGGCGAAATCGTGGATCTCGGTGCGATGGTCGGGGTGCGGGCGCCGGTCAACGAACGGCTGATCCAGCTGATCGTCGCGGCCGAGCAGGGCGGCCGACGGGACTGGCCGTCCGGGGAGTTGCTGGCCGAGCTGCGAGCGGCCGGATCGACCACGCGACAGTGAAGTCTCGGTGAACTCACCGTGAGTGTTCGCAGTGGCCCCGGAGCCGCCGTTCGGCCACGTCGGGGTCCGGTAGCATCGGAACCACCACAGTCTTGGGAGGTACAGATGTCAGGCACGTTCAGCTGGACGCACCTGCTGATCATCGCGCTGCTGTTCGTGGTGCTCTTCGGTGCCAAGCGGCTGCCGGACGCGGCCCGTGGGCTCGGGCGCTCGCTGCGGATCTTCAAGAGCGAGGTCAACCAGATGCAGCACGAGACCCCGCAGGCGAATGCCGCGCCGGTGCAGCAGCCCGCGCAGCAGTTGCCGCCGGCGCAGCCCGCGCAGGCCCCGGCCCAGCCGGTCAACCAGGCCGAGCAGAAGTCGGCCTGAGTCGAATGCTCCCACCGGGGTGAGCCGCCGCTCACCCCGGTCAGTGCTGTTCGGCGGTAGAAACAGGCGTTCGCCCACCCGCGGCGCTCGAGCACAGGGGCAACCACTTCGATGCGAATCCCGTTCGATCCTCGGCGCAGCAGGCGCAGGACGAATCCCGACGGCACCATGTCGTTGGTCGAACACCTGCAGGAGTTGCGCAGCAGGCTGCTGAAGTCGATCGCGGCCGTGCTGCTGACCACGATCTTCGGCTTCTTCTGGTACGCGCACACCCTCGGGCCGATTCCGAGCCTCGGCGACATGCTGATCGGTCCGTACTGTTCCCTGCCGCCGGAGGCACGCGCGACGCTGACCCCCGACGGTGCCTGCCGCCTGCTGGCGACCGCCCCGTTCGAGCAGTTCATGCTGCGCCTCAAGGTCGGCTTCACCGCCGGTGTCGTGCTGGCCACGCCGATCTGGCTGTACCAGCTGTGGGCGTTCATCACCCCCGGCCTCTACGCCAAGGAACGCAAGTACGCGATCAGCTTCGTCACCGCGGGCAGTGTGCTGTTCACCGCCGGTGCGGTGCTGGCGTACGTGGTCGTCGCGCACGCGTTGAGCTTTCTGCTCGAGATCGGCAACAACGCGCAGATCACCGCGCTGAGCGGTGCGCAGTACTTCGGCTTCATCATCCAGCTGCTGATCATCTTCGGCGTCAGCTTCGAGACGCCGCTGTTGATCATCGGGCTCAACGCCGTCGGCGTGCTCACCTACGACAAGCTCAAGGCCTGGCGGCGCGGCATCATCTTCGGCCTGTTCTGCTTCGCCGCGGTGGTGACCCCGCAGGACCCGTTCTCGATGCTGGCACTGGCGTTCGCGCTGACCATCCTGTTCGAGGTGGCGGTGCAGATCGCGCGGCTCACCGACCGGCGCCGCGCGCGCAAGGCGGCGATGGCGGCGCTGGCCGACGACGAGGCGTCACCGATCGAGCAGCCCGAGCCGATCGACCCGGCCGCTGCCTTCGGCGAGCCGGCCGGAAAATCGGCACGACCGGTGTCGGACTACTCCGATACGCTCTGAACGGTGACGATCAACCGGTCCCGCACAGGCGAGCTGGCCAGGTTCTCCCAGGAGCTGTCGTTCGATCTGGACCCGTTCCAGCGCGAAGCGTGTCAGGCGCTGGAGGCCGGGCACGGCGTGCTGGTGTGCGCGCCCACCGGCGCGGGCAAGACCGTCGTCGGTGAGTTCGCGGTGCATCTGGCGCTGGTGTCCGGCGGCAAGTGCTTCTACACCACCCCGATCAAGGCCCTGTCGAATCAGAAGTTCGCCGACCTCACCCGCCGGTACGGGCGTGCGAGCGTCGGCCTGCTCACCGGCGACCAGTCGATCAACCCGGACGCGCCGGTGGTGGTGATGACCACCGAGGTGCTGCGCAACATGCTCTACGCGTCCTCGGACGCGTTGCGCGGGCTGTCCTACGTGGTGATGGACGAGGTGCACTACCTGGCCGACCAATTCCGTGGCGCGGTGTGGGAGGAGGTCATCCTGCACCTGCCCGCCGACGTGCGCCTGGTCAGCCTGTCGGCGACGGTCAGCAACGCCGAGGAGTTCGGCGCGTGGATGGAGACCGTGCGCGGTGACACCGCCGTCGTCGTGGACGAGACGCGCCCGGTGCCGCTGTGGCAGCACGTGATGGTCGGGCGGCGCATGTTCGACCTGTTCGACACCAAGTCCAGTGATCAGAAGGTGATCGTGGACGAGGACCTGGTGCGCTACATCCGCCACCGCGAGCAGGCCGACCGGATCAACGGCTGGGGCGGTCCGCGCGGTCGCGGCGGGCCGCGGCGCGACTTCCGCCCGCTGCCGCGACCGGAGGTGCTGGCCCGGCTCGACGAGGAAGGGCTGCTGCCGGCGATCACGTTCATCTTCAGCCGCGCGGGGTGCGACGGGGCGTTGGCGCAGTGCCTGCGGTCGCGGCTGGACCTGAGCCGTCCCGAGGACGCCGACGAGATCGACGCGATCATCGAGAAGCACACCGGCGAACTGCCGAAGTCCGACCTGGAGGTGCTCGGCTACTGGGAGTGGCGCGAGGCGCTGCACCGCGGCCTGGCCGCCCACCACGCGGGCATGCTGCCCGCGTTCCGGCACACCGTCGAGGAGTTGTTCGTGCGCGGGCTGGTCCGCGCGGTCTTCGCCACCGAGACGCTGGCGCTCGGCATCAACATGCCCGCGCGCACGGTGGTGCTCGAGCGGCTGGTGAAGTTCAACGGCGAATCGCACGCCGAACTCACCCCGGGGGAGTACACCCAGCTCACCGGACGCGCCGGGCGGCGCGGGATCGACGTCGAGGGCCACGCCGTGGTGCTGTGGCAGCCGGAGGTCGACACCAGCGCGGTCGCCGGTCTGGCCTCGACCCGCACCTACCCGCTGCGCAGTTCGTTCCGGCCCGGCTACAACATGTCGATCAACCTCATCGACCGGATGGGCGCGGCGGAGGCGCGGGCACTGCTGGAGCGCTCCTTCGCGCAGTTCCAGGCCGACCGCTCGGTGGTGGGCCTGGTGCGTGGCATCGAGCGCAACGAGGCACAGCTGGCCAGGTTGCGCGATCAGCTCGGCGGCGCCGAGGGCGGCTTCCTGGACTACATCGCGCTGCGCGAACGCATCAAGCAGCGCGAGCGGCAGCTGGCGCAGCAGAGCCGGGCCGACCGCCGCGGCGCCGCGGTACGGGCACTGACCACGCTGCGGCGCGGTGACGTGGTCGCGATTCCGTCGGGGCGCCGTGCCGGCCTGGCGGTGATCCTCGAACCCGACGCCACCCCGCACGATCCGCGTCCGCTGGTGCTCACCGAGGACAAGTGGGCCGGGCGGGTGTCGGTGGCGGACTTCCCCGTGCCCGCCGAGGCGCTGGGCCACATGCGGCTGCCGCGGCGCGTCGACCACCGCACCGCGCGCGCCCGCCGCGACCTGGCTTCGGCGCTGCGCAGCACCGGGATCACCGCGCCGGGCAGGCAGCGCCGGGGCAGGCACTCCGACGCCGCCGAGGACCGCGAGCTGGCCACCCTGCGCCGCACCTTGCGCGCCCATCCGGCGCATGCGCGGCCCGACCGCGAACAGCTCAGCCGCGTCGGCGAACGCTACAACCGGATGCTGCGCGAGACCGAGACCATGCGCCAGAAGGTCGCCGCCACCACCAACTCGCTGGCGCGCACCTTCGACCGCATCCTCGGATTGCTGGAGGAGCGCGGTTTCGTGCACGAGGGCGAGGTGACCGCCGACGGGCGCAGGCTGGCCCGGATCTACGCCGAGAGCGACCTGGTGGTCGCCGAATGCCTGCGCCGCGGGGTGTGGCGCGGGCTCGGGCCGGCCGAGCTGGCCGGGGTGGTGTCGGTGCTGGTGTACGAATCCCGCCAGGAGGGCGGCTATCTGGGCCCGGCGGGTCCGACACCGCCGGTGCGGCGGGCGGTCGGCGCGACCGTGGACGTGTGGAGCGAGCTGCGCACCGACGAGGCCAGGCACAAGCTGCCGCCCACCCGGGAGCCGGACCTCGGTTTCGTCACCGGCGTCTACAAGTGGGCGCGCGGGGACGGATTGGCCGAGGCGTTGCTGGCCGGCGGCGATCAGGGCGTGCCGCTCTCGGCGGGCGATTTCGTGCGCTGGTGCAGGCAGGTGATCGACCTGCTCGACCAGATCCAGGGCACCGCCGACGACACCGAGGTGGCGAGCACGGCGGCCAAGGCGGTGCGTGCCATCCGGCGGGGTGTCGTGGCGGTGGACGCCGCATAGCGGATTCGGTTGTGATTTGATTTCTTTCGCGTACCGACCGAGGCGGAGGAGTCGTGCTGTGCGACGAGACGCCGGCGGGGGGCTACCGTATGAATAACGATGCGAGTGGAGGCAATCAGATGAGCGGCCCGTACGGACCGAACGACCCCGGGGAGGGACGCAACGATCCCACCCAAGTGTGGGGCGGACAGCAGGCACCCGGTGGCGCGGGCCCGACCCAGCAGTGGGGTGGCCAGAACCCTCCGTCGCAGCCCACCCAGCAGTGGGGTGACCCGAACCAGCAGGCCCAGCAGCAGTGGTCGCAGACGCCGGGCCAGCCGCAGCAGCAGTGGGGTCAGCCCGCGCAGCCGCAGCAGCAGTGGGGCCAGACCCCGGGGCAGCCGCAGGCCCAGTGGGGTCAGCCTGCGCCGGGGCAGCCGGGTCAGCCGCCGCAGTGGGGTCAGCCCGGGCAGCCGCAGCAGCAGTGGGGTCAGCCGGGTCAGCAGCCGCCGCGTTCGGGTGGCGGCAAGAAGGGCCTGATCATCGGCCTGGCCGCGGTCGGCGTGCTGGTGCTCGGCGGCATCGTCGCCTTGGTGCTGCTGCTCACCGCCACCGACAAGCTGGACCAGGCCGCCGTCCAGGACGGGGTGAAGCAGGTCCTCACCGACTCCTACGGCATCACCGACGTCTCCGACGTCTCCTGCCCGTCCGGCCAGAAGGTCGAGGTCGACGCGACCTTCGAGTGCACCCTGAAGGTCAGCGGCGAGCAGAAGAAGGTCAACATCAAGATCACCAAGGACGATGGCACCTACGAGGTCGGCCGCCCCAACTGAGTGATCACCGACGGCCGCGCGAGCGGCCGGGGGCAGGGGATTCGAGCCCGCGGAACGGTCTGGTCGATCAGGCGTCCGCGGGCTCGGTCGTGCGCGCGGTGTCGCCCGGTCTCACCCCCGCGGTGCGGCCATGGCCTTGATCAGCCGCTGGACCGGGCTCTCGGCGTTGTAGCGCGTGCCGAGGTCGAGCAGGCGGTCGCGGTCGGCGGGCTCGGTGGGCAGGGTGTCGGGACGCGACAGGTCGACGGTGGCGTCGCGCACCACGCGCACCACCGGTGCGGCGGCTTTCAGATAGTCCTCGGCGGCACGGAGTTTCGCGCGGACGCCGGGAGCGAGGTCGGCGTCGGCGTCCTCGACGGCCGCGCACAGCGCCTCCAGCGACCCGAAGCGGGAGATCAGCGTGGCCGCCGACTTGTCGCCGATCCCGGGCACGCCGGGCAGCCCGTCGGAGGCGTCGCCGCGCAGGGTCGCCATGTCGGCGTAGGCGGGGCCGGCGTTCTCCAGCGGCACACCGTACTTGGCCGACACCTCGGCGGGGCCGAACAGCTCGGCTTTGGCCAGGCCGCGTCCGGCGTAGAACACGCGCACCGGCGGGGCGGGGTCGTCGCGGACCAGTTGCAGCAGGTCGCGGTCGCCGCTGACGACCACCACATCGTCGTCGCGTTCCCGGTCGGCGAGGGTGCCGAGCACGTCGTCGGCCTCGAGCCCGGCGGCGCCGCCGGTGGCGATGCCCGCGGCGGCGAGCACGTCCAGGATCATGTCCACCTGGGGGGTGAGCCGGTCGGGCACCAGTTCGGCGGTCGGGTCGCCGGAGGGGTCGAGGCGGTGGGTCTTGTAGGAGGGCACCAGCTCGACCCGGAAGGCGGGCCGCCAGTCCAGGTCGAGCGCGACGACCAGCCTGCCCGGCCCGAATCGGGTGATCAGCGAGGCGACCATGTCGGTGAAGCCGCGCACCGCGTTGACCGACCGCCCGTCGGGGGCGGTGAGCTTGTCCGGGATGGCGTGGAAGGCGCGGAACCAGAGACTGGCGCCGTCCAGCAACAGCAGCGGGCCGGGCGTTGTCGCAGCGGGGGTCGTCGCAGCAGGGGTCACGGCCCGAGGTTACCGCCGGGCACCGACGCCGGATCCACCACTCGCCGTGGCGGGTCGATCGGTGCCGCGGCGGGTAACGTCGACTGGTATGAGTTCGCACACGCACGCCAGGTTCGCCGCGGATGTCTACGCCGACCGGTTGGAGCGGGCCGTGGAGTCGATGCGCGCCGCGCACCTCGACGCCCTGCTCATCACCCCCGGCCCCGATCTGCGCTACCTCGTCGGTTCGGCCGCCCAGTCCTTCGAACGGCTGACCTGCCTGGTGATCACCTCCGACGGCGCCACCCCGTCGGTGGTGATCCCGAAGCTGGAGCTGGCCGCGCTGGCCGATTCGGCGGTGGGCGAGCTGGGCCTGCGGGTGCTGGACTGGGTCGATGGTGTGGACCCCTATCAGCTGGTGCGGTCGACCCTGCACGCCGGGTCCCGCGTAGCGGTGGCCGACGCGATGCCCGCGCTGCACCTGATCCCGCTGGCGGCCTCGTTCAGCGGCCTGCCGGTCTCGGCGACGCCGGTGCTGCGGGAGCTGCGGATGATCAAGGACGCCGCCGAGATCGAGGCGTTACGCCGGGCGGGCGCCGCCATCGACCGCGTGCACGCCAGGATGGGGGAGTTCCTCCAGGTCGGCCGCACCGAGGCGGAGGTGGGCGCCGACATCGCGGCCGCGCTCGTCGAGGAGGGGCATCTGGAGGCCGATTTCGTCATCGTCGGCAGCGGCCCGCACGGCGCCGACCCGCACCACGGGGTGTCCCAGCGGCGGATCGAGCGCGGTGACGTGGTGGTGATCGATATCGGCGGCCCGGTGGAGCCCGGCTACTTCTCCGACTGCACCCGCACCTATTCGATGGGCGAACCCGCCTCCGAGATCGCGGCCCGGTTCGCCGAGCTCGAGCGTGCCCAGGCCGCGGCGGTGGCCGCGGTCCGGCCCGGCGTCACCGCCGAGTCGGTGGACGCGGCCGCGCGGAACCTGTTGACCGAGGCCGGTTTCGGTGACGCGTTCGTGCACCGCACCGGGCACGGCATCGGGCTGTCGGTGCACGAGGAGCCCTACATCGTGGCGGGCAACGACCTGCCGCTGCGCCCGGGCATGGCGTTCAGCATCGAACCGGGCATCTACTTCCGCGGGGAGTGGGGTGCCCGGATCGAGGACATCGTGGTGGTCACCGAGGACGGCTGCGAGTCGATGAACAACCGCCCGCACGGGCTCACGGTGCTCTGAGCGGGGATCGATTCGGCCGGGCGGACCCGCGACCCGGTGTCAGCGCAGCGTGCTCGACGACAGCACCTTGGCTACCCGGATCGCGATGACGACGCGGGTCGGGTTCTCCCGCGGCACCCGGTAGCGGCCCGCGTAGCGGTGTTCGGCGTCGGCGACGCTGTCCGGGTCGTCCAGGACGGTGGCCGGGCCCTCGAGGGTGAGCCAGCGCGCGCCGTCGACCTGGCTGACGGCCGCGTAGCCGGAGCGGCGCACGTTGCGCACCTTCACCGAGCCGTCGTTGGTGATGATCCGGGCGATCCCGGCCTCGGGGTCCCAGGTGAATCCGACGGCGACCACGTGCGGGGTGCCGTCGGCCCGCAGCGTGGTGAGGGTGGCCAGGTGCCGCTCGGCGACGAATGCGGTGGCGGCGGGCGTCAGTTCGGCGGTGGTGGTCGGCATCCGTCGACGGTAGCCGGTGCGCGGGTGGCGGCGGGTGGCCGGGATGACAGACTGGGCCGCATGGGATCGCGAGAGATCGACGCGGGCGCGGTGCTGCTGCTCGGTGGACGCAGTGAGATGGGTGTGCGGATCGCGCAGCGGCTGGCCCCGGGGCGGACGGTGATTCTGGCGGCGCGGCGCAGCGGCGAGCTGGCCGAGGAGAGCGCCGCGGTGCGTGCGGCCGGGGCCGGCGCGGTGCACACCGTCGAATTCGATGCCGACGACACCGCGAGCCACCCGGCCCTGCTGGAGAAGATCGCCGCCGAACACGGCCCGCTCGGGGTGGTGGTGCTGGCCTTCGGTGTCCTGGGCGACCAGGCCCGCGCCGAACACGACCCCGCGCACGCGCTGGCGGTCGTGCACACCGACTATCTCGCCCAGGTCAGCGTGCTCACCACCGTCGCGACCCTGCTGCGCGCTCAGGGCAGCGGGCAGATCGTGGTGTTCAGCTCGGTGGCGGGGGTGCGGGTGCGCCGCGCCAACTACGTCTACGGCTCGGCCAAGGCGGGCCTGGACGGCTTCGCCTGCGGCCTCGGGGACGCCCTGCACGGCAGCGGCGTGCACCTGCTGCTGGTGCGGCCCGGTTTCGTGATCGGCCGGATGACCGAGGGCATGGACCCGGCGCCGTTCTCCAGCACCCCCGATCAGGTGGCCGAGGCGGTCGAGCGCGGCCTGCGCCGGCGCGCGGAGACGGTGTGGGTGCCGCGGGTGCTCGCGCCGGTGTTCTTCGGGATGCGGCTGCTGCCGCGGTTCGTCTGGCGGCGGATGCCGCGATGAGCCTGCTCGACCGATGCGGGGGGAGCGGACGGCGGTGAGCGGGTGGCCGGGACGCCCCATCGCGGTCGTCGGGATCGGCGCGGACGGCTGGGCCGGGCTCGGGGCGGCCGCGCGCGCCGCGCTCGCCGAGGCCGAGGTCGTGTTCGGGTCGGCCCGGCAGCTGGCCCTGCTGCCCGTGGACTGCCCGGCGCAGCGCCGGGCCTGGCCCGCGCCGCTGCTGCCCGCGCTGCGTGAGCTGTTGCTCGCCTGTGCGGACCGGCGGGTGGGCGTGCTGGCCTCCGGCGATCCGATGTTCTTCGGCATCGGGGTGACGTTGGCGCGGATGTTCGGCGCCGACGCGCTGCGGGTGCTGCCGCAACCGTCGTCGGCGTCGTTGGCGTGCGCGCGCCTGGGCTGGCCGCTGGCCGAGGTGCCGGTGGTGAGCGTCGTGGGGCGGCCGCAGGCGGGTGTGCTGCCGGAGTTGAGCGACGGGCGACGCCTGCTGGTGCTCAGCGCCGACGAGACGACCCCGGCGGCGCTCGCGCATCTGTTGCGCGCCAACGGTTTCGGCGGATCCCGGCTGACCGTGCTCGAACAACTCGGCGGCCCGGACGAACGCATCGTCACCGGCACGGCGGCCGACTGGCCGCGCCGCAGCGGCGATCCGCTCAACATCGTCGCGATCGAGTGCGCCGCCGACCCCGCCGCCGTGCGGCTGACCCGCACGCCCGGCCTGCCCGACGCGAGTTTCGGCGGCGACGGCCAGCTCACGAAGGCCGAGGTCCGCGCGCTCACCCTCGCGGCCCTCGCACCCGCCCCCGGGGAACTGTTGTGGGACATCGGCGGCGGCTCCGGCAGCATCGCGATCGAGTGGTGCCGCACCCACCCCGCCTGCCGGGCGGTCACCTTCGAACGGCTGGACCGCCGCCGCGAGCAGATCGGGCGCAACGCCGAGGCCCTCGGCGTGCCGCAGGTGGTGGTGCGCGGTGAGGTGATGGCCGAACTCGCCGCCGATCCCGGAGCGGCGCCCGACGCGATCTTCGTCGGCGGCGGCCTCACCCAGGACGGTCTGCTCGATACTTGCTGGGATCGGCTGCGTCCCGGCGGCCGGCTCGTCGCCAACGCCGTCACCGCCGAAACCGAGGCGTTGCTGGTCGATTCGGCCGCGCGCCGCGGCGGTGCGTTGCGCAAGTTCCAGATCTATCGCGCCGAGCCGCTCGGCGGTTTCACCGCCTGGCGCCCGCAGCTGCCGGTCGCGCAGTGGTCGGTGGTGAAAGCGTGAAACACCGGCGCGGCGGCGGTAGGGTCGGACGCGTGATCCGATCGTTATCGGAATTCCGTGTCATCTTGGGAGATTCATGAAGTACAAGAAGTTCGCCGCCACCGCGCTGCTCGCCGTCGCCGCCACCGGCGTCACCGCGGGCACCAGCTACGCCGATCCGTCGGTGCCGCCCGCCGCGCAGGAGCAGGCCCCGCCGGCCGCCCGCGGCGTGGACAAGGGCGTCGACTACACCGCCGCGCTCACCGAGGCGGGCAACGCCATCGTCACGACCGTCACCGGCGGCGCGTTCAGCCTCGACGCCGACGGCTCGGCGGTCACGCTGACCAACGACGCGGGCGAGGTCGTCACCCGTATCCCGCTCGCCGCGCGCGATGCCGCCAACGGCGCCGAGGTGCGCCTGGTCGCCGCGGTCGACGACGCGGGCCGCAGCCTGACGCTCACCCCGCAGGCCGAGGTCGTCGCCGTCAAGGACATCAGCGCGCAGCAGTGGTTCTTCGCCGAACTGCAGCGCGCCTCGCTCGGCGCGGCGGTCGGCGCCGTGATCGGTGGCCTGATCGGGTTGCTCGGCCTGGTGGTCGGCGTCATCCCGGGCGCGGCCATCGGGGCCGTCATCGGCCTGCTCGTGGCGGGCGGTCCGGCGCTGATCGACTCCGGCATCGCCTACTTCAGCGGCCAGCCCTGAGAGTCCTGATCCTGGGCGGCACCGGGGAAGCCCGGCGGCTGGCCCAGCTCGCCTCCGGCGAGCGGGGACTCGAGCTCGTGTCCTCGCTCGCCGGGCGGGTCCGCGACCCGCTGCTGCCCGCGGGCACGGTGCGAGTGGGCGGTTTCGGCGGCGCCGACGGGCTGCGGGAGTGGTTGCGCGACAACGCGATCGACGTCGTCGTCGATGCCACGCACCCGTTCGCCGCCGTGATCGGTGCCCATGCCGCTGCCGCCACCACCGCCACCGGCATCCCGCTGCTGCGGCTCGAGCGCCCGGCCTGGTCCGCGCGGCCCGGCGACCGCTGGGCGCACGTGCCCGATCTGGGCTCCGCCGCCCTGGCGTTGCCCGGGCTCGGCGCCCGGGTCTTCCTCACCATCGGCCGTCAGGGCGTGCACGCCTTCGCCGCTCTCGCCGATCCGTGGTTCCTCATCCGCGCCATCGATCCCCCGGCGCCCCCGCTGCCGCCCCGGCACGAGCTGATCCTGGCCAGGGGCCCGTTCACGGTCGAAGCGGAAACCGCGCTCATGGCCGAGCGGCGCGTCGACGTCCTGGTCACCAAGAACAGCGGCGGCGCACAGACCGCGGCGAAGCTCGACGCCGCCCGTGCGCTGGGCCTGCCGGTCCTCGTGATCGACCGGCCCGCGCCCGCGCCCGCGACCGCCGTGGTCGCCACGCCGGACCAGGCGCTGGCCTGGCTGCGTACCCGCGCGGCCGGCTGATCAGGTGCCGAGCAATTCGGGCAGGCGGTCGAACCAGGCGAGCACCGCCCGCTCGTACCCGATGCCGAATTCGAGGGTGGCGCGTTGGTGCGGTGGCATGCCGGCGCACTCCTCGGCGAGATAGCGGTTCAGCCGGGCCTGGTGGATCTCGCGGTTGGCGGCGATGATGACGGCCAGGCGCTCGGGGTCGACGTGGCGGCCGAAGTGCATGGTCAGCAACAGCGGCACCCGGATCGTCTCGGCACCGGGGTCGCGCACCACCCATTCCAGGAAGGCGGCCCGGCCCGCCTCGGTGAGGTGGTAGGGCGTGCGGTCCCGCGCGCCCGCCTCGCCCTTCTCCACCAGCCCGGCCTCGGCCATCGCGGCGAGTTCCCGGTAGACCTGGCTCTGCGTGATGGTCCAGAAATCGCCGATCCGTTCCTGCGCCACCGTCACCAGGTCCCAGCCCGACATCGGGCCCTCGTGCAGAAAGCCGAGGAGTGAGGCGGCGGTGGAGTTGAGCGGTTTGCGTCCGTTCGCCGTCACGGCGCGTGCCTTTCGCCCCGACATTCCATAGTGGAATATTAGCCGATCGGGTTCGCGACGTGGTCGGCGTACCGGCGCGAGGTGTAGACGCGGGTGCCGTGGGCGGAGTCGACCGTGGCCGTGGTCGAGGCGCCGATGATGAGCAGTGTCCGCATGTCGACCTCGGCCGGATCCAAGTCGGCCAGGGTGACGACGCGCACCCGCTCGGTCGGCCCGCCCACGTCCCGGCCGATCACCACCGGGGTGTCCGGCGTGCGGTGTTCGAGCAGCAGCTCGCGCATCGCGCCCACCTGCCAGGTGCGTTGCGAGGACGCCGGGTTGTAGATCGCGATCGCCATGTCGGCGGCGGCCACCGCGGCCAGGCGCTTGGCGACCACGTCCCAGGGCTTGAGCCGGTCCGACAGCGAGATCATCGCGTAGTCGTGGCCCAGCGGTGCACCGACCCGGCTGGCCACCGCGTTCGCCGCGGTGAGGCCGGGCAGCACCCGCACCGGCACCGCCCGCCAGCGCGGATCCGCGGATTCCTCCAGCACGGCGGCCGCCATCGCGAAGACGCCCGGGTCGCCGGAGGAGACCACGGCCACCCTCGCCCCGCGCAGCGCGAGATCGAGTGCCATCGCGGCGCGCTCGGATTCGACGCGGTTGTCGCTGGCGTGCCTGCGCTGGCCGGGGCGATGCGGGACGCGATCGATGTAGGTGGTGTAGCCGACGAGATCGGTCGCGGCCGCCAAGGCCTCGCGGACCTCGGGGGTGGTCCATTCGGGGTTGCCCGGGCCGAGACCGACCACGACGACCTCGCCGACGGTGGGCGACGACGGGGCGGAGTCCGGAAGGGTGGCGGGCTCGGCCGGGGCGTCCTCGCGGCGGGCGGACGCGGCGCGCGGTCCGGCGTCCACGCGCGGCAACGGTGTCGTCGGGCGCGGGCCGGGCACGAGGGTGATGGAGAAGTACGGCACGTCCGCGTCGTCCACCTCGCCCGCGCGCAGCACGCGCTCCCGGTCGCTGCTCGCCCGCTCCACGTAGTAGGCGTCGTCGAGCCGGCCTGCCTCGGAAAGTGCCTGGCGCACACCGGGATAGGTGCGCCCGAGTTTCATGATGGCGGCGGCGTCGGTGTCGCGCAGGCGGCGGGTGAGCTCGTCGACGGGCATGGTGCCGGGCAGCACGGTGAGCACCTGCTCGCCCTCCACCAGCGGCGTCCCCAGCGCGGCCGAGGCCGCGCTCACCGAGGTGATGCCGGGAATGATCTCGGCCTCGAACCGGTCCGCGAGCCTGCGGTGCATGTGCATGTAGGAGCTGTAGAACAGCGGGTCACCGGCCGCCAGCAGGGCGACGGAGCGGCCCGCGGCCAGGTGGGTGGCGAGCCGTTCGGCGGCCTCGGCGTAGAACTCGTCGATCGCGCCCTGATAGCCGCCGGGGTGGTCGGTGGTCTCGGTGGTGACCGGATAGATCAGGTGCTCCTCCAGCTGGCCCGGCCGCATGTACGGCGCGGCGATGCCGCGGGAGATGCTGCGTCCGTGCCGGGCGCTGTGGAAGGCGATCACGTCGGCGGCGGCGATCACCCGCGCCGCCTTGACCGTCACCAATTCGGGATCGCCCGGTCCGAGCCCGACGCCCCACAGCTTGCCCGGGGCGTGCCCGTTCGTGCTCATTCCTCGTCGCTCGCAATCGCATTCAGCGCGGAGGCGGTGATGGCGCTGCCGCCGCGCCTGCCGCGCACGGTGAGGTACTCGACGCCGCCGTGCTCGATCAGCGCCTGCTTGGACTCGGCGGCGCCGACGAAGCCGACCGGGATGCCCAGCACCGCGGCCGGTCGCGGCGCGCCCGCGTCGAGCATGTCGAGCAGGTGGAACAGTGCCGTCGGGGCGTTGCCGACGGCGACCACGGCGCCCGCGAGCCGGTCCCGCCAGAGTTCCAGCGCCGCCGCCGACCTCGTGGTGCCCAGTCGCGCGGCCAGCTCCGGCACCCGGGGATCGCGCAGCAGGCAGATCACCTCGTTGTCGGCGGGCAGCCGCCGTCGCGTGACACCGGCGGCGACCATGTTCGCATCGCAGAGGATCGGTGCGCCCGCCCGCAAGGCCGCCCGCGCCGCGGCCACCACGCCGGGGGAGTAGGCGATGTCACCGGCCAGGTCGACCTGCCCGCACCCGTGGATCATCCGCACCGCCACCCGCGCGACGTCCGCGGGGAAGCCGCTCAGGTCGGCCTCCGCGCGGATGGTCGCGAACGAGCGCCGATAGATCTCGGCCCCGTCGGTGAGGTAACTGGCGCGCACGTCGGACATGCGGTCTACCCTAACCGGCGCCCGTCAGCGCGCCGGCGGGGCTCGAGTCGCGCCGATCGCGCGGACCGCGGCCCGGATGGCGGCCGACGTCGAACCGGGGCCCCGCCGAAAGGCGCGGCGGCGGAGTCGGCGGCCGGGGAAGGGACGCCGGGCGTCGAAGGCGTCCGCGGGCTGGGTGGTGTCAGGAATCGACCGCGCGCAGTGCCACGCAACACTCTCCGGCGCGGGGCGCGAGCACGGCCTCGACCGAGTCGGCCGCCAGTCCGGCGAGCATTCCGGCACAGTAGGCGTGGTTGAGCCCGCACACCAGCTCGGGTTCGCGCCGCGCGAGCGGGTGGAACGGGCAATTGCGCAGGCGGACCTCGCCGGCACCGTCGCGGCTCGGCTCGAACCCCTGCGCGGCGAGGAGTTCCTGCACCAGCGTGAGCGCACGCTCGGGGCCGAGCCTGCCGGGCCGTACCCGGGCACGTTCGCGCTCACCGAGTTCGGTGCCGTGCCTGGCCGCGACCCGCATCGCCGCGTCCCGCGCGCGCTCGCCGGAACCCTCGTCCAGCACGGCGCCCATCAGGATCTCCGCGAGCACCTCGTATCGCCGCTCGGGGATGCTGACCTGCACCTCGGTCTCGGCCGGTTCGTACACCTTCGGGGCGCGGCCCACCCGCCGGACGCCACCGGGGGATTCGTAGCGGGCCCGCAACAGGCCCGCGTCGACGAGCTTGTCGAGATGGAACGCCGCGAGCTTGCGGGAGATGCCGACTTCGGCGGCGGCCTCGTCGCGCGTCACCGGCCTGCGCATCCGGCGGATGAAGCGGAACATCCCGCGGCGCAGCTCGTCGTCGAGTGCGGCGACGGCGCCGATCGCCGAGTCATCGGTCATCGGACCACGATAACGCCAATGCGTGATGTCGGAAACCGAGGTGGAAGCCGGTGTGGTGCGTGGTCTTGACCCCGGCGTCGATAACGCCAATACTTTTTGGTGAAATAGCCCATCCGAGGAGGCCATCGTGACCAGCGACATGGATCGAGCCAAACGTCCGGTGAGCGCCGCCCTGGCCGGGCCCTACGGGCATCCGTTCCACCCGATCCTGGTGACCGTGCCGATCGGCGCCTGGATCGCGGCCTCGGTGTTCGACCTCGCCTCCCACGTGGTCGACGCCCCCGACTTCCTGGCGCAGGGCGCGTCCTGGCTCATCGCGATCGGCATCCTCGGCGCGCTCGCCGCCGCGGCGGTCGGACTGCTCGACCTGGCGGCGATTCCCACCGGCACACCGGCCTTCCGCACCGCCCTGGTGCACATGAGCCTCAACGTCGCCGTCGTGCTCGCCTACGCCGCCGGGTTCCTCTGGCGGCGCAGCGGCGACGGCCCGCACGGCGCCGTCGCGCTCGGCCCACTGCTGCTGAGCCTGCTCGGCCTGCTCACCGTCGCCGTGTCCGGGTATCTGGGCGGCAAACTCGCCTACCGCTACGGCGTGCGCGTGGCCGAGGAGTCCGTCCAGGCCACCGGTTTCCAGCACTGACCCATCGACCCTCGAGGAGCTGATCATGGGCATCGCCGCCTTGATCCTCTGGATACTCACCGCCGCGGGCGGCCTGCTGATGTTCGCCGTCTGGATCGCCAAAGGCGGAGCGCGCCAGCCGCGCACGACACATCTACCGCTGCCGGTGCTGTTCGGCCACCTGCTGCTCGCGGTGGCGGGCCTGATCGTCTGGATCGTCTACCTGCTCACCGATCACGACGCGCTGGCGTGGATCGCCTTCGTGCTGCTGCTCCCGGTCGCGCTGCTCGGCGCGGTGATGCTGCTGCGCTGGCTGCCGGTGCGGCGAGAGCGCGCCGCGGCGGCCGCCACCGACGGCCCACCCGAACGGCACTTTCCCGTCGTGGTCGTGCTCGGCCACGGTGTCTTCGCTGTCGCGACCGTGATCCTGGTGCTGGCGACGGCGCTGGAAGTGGGGAACTGACCGTGTCCCACCCCGCGCTACGGGTCGTGCCCGATTCCGGTGCCATCGATCTGACCGCCGCCGAACGCGCGGCCGCCGACTTCCTCACCGCCCTCGGCGTCTCCCTCGACGACGAACACCTGCGCGCCACGCCGGGCCGCATGGCGCGGGCCTACGCCGAGCTGTTCACCCCGCGGTCGTTCGATCTGACCACCTTCCCCAACGAGGAAGGCTACGACGAGCTCGTTCTCGCGCGCCGCATCCCGCTGCGTTCGGTGTGCGAGCATCACCTGCTGCCGTTCGTCGGCGTCGCGCACGTCGGCTACCTGCCCGGCGACCGCATCCTCGGCCTGTCGAAACTGGCGCGCGTGGTCGAGCACTTCTCCCGCCGCCCGCAGGTGCAGGAACGGCTCACCAAGCAGGTCGCCGACTGGCTGGCCGAACACCTGCGCCCGCGCGGGGTCGGCGTCGTGATCGACGCCGAGCACACCTGTATGACGTTGCGCGGCGTGCAAGCCGTCGGCACCAGCACGGTCACCTCCACCATGCTCGGCACACTGCGCGAGGACCCGAGATCGCGCCAGGAGTTCTTCTCCCTGACCGGTATCGCACCCTGAGCGGTGGGTGCCGTCAGGCTTCCGTGTCGTCCTGGCGGGTGCTTCGGGTCGGGCGGCGGCGGAGCACCTCGGCCAGCACCGCGGCCTGGCTGTGCTCGAGGTCCCGGGTGGCCGTCAGCAAGGTCACCGGTCCGTCGGCGACCGCGCGGCGCAGGTGCTCGACGGCTTCGCGTGCCGGGCTCGTGCGCAATTCGGCCAGGTACCGGCGCCGGAACTCGGCGAACCGCTCGGTGTCGTGGCCGTACCACCTGCGCAGCTCGGTCGAGGGCGCGACGTCCTTCAACCACTCCACGGGAGCGAGGTCGTCCTTGCGCACCCCGCGCGGCCAGACCCGATCGACCAGAACCCGGGCGCCGTCCTCGGGTGTGTGCGGATCGTAGACCCTGCGCGGAGTGACCGGACCGCTCATGGCTCCATTGTCGTCATCTCGGCAGCGGGGGCCCACGGCAGGCTCGGTGTACCTGTGGATCTACGACACACTCGAGACCGAATGGCCGCTGCCCGCGGACACTTTCGACATCCCGACCTCCTTCGGCAGCACGCACGGGCGGCGCTCGGGCGTGGGGGAGCGGACGCCGATGGTGCTGCTGCATCCGGTCAACGGCAGCAGCCTGTACTGGCGCTCCGTGGTCGCGGACCTGGCGCGCGACCGGGAGGTGTACGCGCTGGACACGATCGGGACGGCCGGGCGCAGCGTGCAGACCGCGCCGCTACGGGGCGAAGCCGATGTCGCGGTTTGGCAAATCCGAGAAGAACATGCGGCGGATCGCGGAGTGGCTGACGACCAGCGTCGGCACCGCGAGATCTACCGGGGACGGGCCACGGGATCGTCGAGCAGATACCCGATCGGATCACCCGCCCCATCCTCGAATTCGTCGAGCCTCTCGACGAATTCGCGACCACCGGCCGGTGAGGACCGCCCGTCACGGGCCTACGCGCGCCGCCGGGACGGGATCCCCCACCGCGCGGGGTGATGCGGGCAGGTTTCCGCGGATCCAGCGCGGCGCCACGGCGAGTCCCACGACCGCGAGGCCGGCGGCGGCGAGGACGGGCACGGCGAGGTGCAGGCCCGCCAGGGCAAGCCCGGCCGACTGGACGAGACCGACACACAGCATCTCCACCGACAGCGGGATGGTGTAGTCGGTGGCGGCGGTCTCGGCGCGGGCCCACTGCATCGACACCGCCGCCACGCACGTGAGGACCCCGCCGTAGACCACCGTGATGCCGACCAGCGCGAGCACCGCCAGCGGCGGGCCCGCGCGGCCGAGGGCGGCCGGGAGCGCAGCGAGCACGGCCGGGACCGCAGCGGTGGCGAGGCCCAGACAGGTGGCGGCGAGCCCGTAGCGGACCACCACCGCGCCGACGAGCACGGCCGCGAGCGTCTGCGCCACCGTCGCCGTCGCGGTCGCGACCGCGATGCCGTCGAGGCTCCATCCCGCGGCCAGCAGGATCGCGTGCTGTGGCGCGTAGGCGAGCCAGATGCCCGAGCCGAAGAGCGGCAGCATCACCAGCGCCCACCACCGGTTGCGCCGGTGCCGGAAGTACCCGAGCACCGGACTCGGCACGCGGGCCGGGGCGCGGTTCTCCGGCTCCGCCATGCGGGCCAGCACCGCCAGCGGCAGCACGAACACCGTCGCCAGCACGAGCACCGTCACCGTCCACCCGGCCCGCGCGTACAGCAGCAGCGCCCCGCTGGAACCGACCAGCATCGACAGGCTCGCTGAGGCGACCTGCACCCCGTTGACGAGCCCGCGGTCCAGCGGCGCCGTGCGCACGACCGTCAGTCCCGCCAGCGCGCTGTCGTGCACCGCCGACACCACCAGGACCAGCCCGGTCACCGCCAGCACGAGCGGGAGTTGCCGCACCGGGTCCAGCGGGGCGACCGCGACGATCGCGGCGACCAGCAGCAGCTGGGTGCGGATCAGCCAGCCGCGGTAGTGGCCGCGCCCGCTGCACCGCACTCGGTCGACCACGGCCGCGGCGAGAAACCGCAGGCCGTAGACCGCCCCGAACACCTGCAACAACGCCGCGGTCGACAGCGGCGCACCGTGACCGAGCAGGATCGTCGACAGGGTGAGGACGAAGAAGGTGTAGCCGATGTTGGCGACGAGGTGCAGGGTGCCGACCACACCGAGAGTCGCGAGGTCGGGCCGCGGCCTGCTCATGCATCGGCCGGGGTGAGCCGCCAGGCCGCGGCCTGCGCGAACCGGCGCTGCAATGTCGCGAACACCCCGGTCCCGCTTCGCAATTCGGCCACCGTGCCCGCTTCGACCACGCGCCCGTCCATCAGGGCGACGACCCGGTCGGCGGCGGCGATCGTGGCCGGCCGATGGGCGATCACCAGGACGGTGCGGGCCGGATCGGCGGCGAGTTCGGCGATCGCGGCGGCGACCGCGTGCTCGTTCTCCGGGTCCAGCGCGGAGGCGGCCTCGTCGATGAGGACGATCGGCGCGCGCTTCAGGAACGCTCGGGCGATCGCCACGCGCTGGCGCTCGCCGCCGGACAACCGCGACCCGCCTTCGCCGACCCGGGTGGCCCACCCGTCCGGAAGCCGCTCGATCACCTCGTCGAGCCGGGCCGCCGTGGCGGCCGCGGCCAGGTCGGCGCGGGTCGCGTCGGGCCGGGCGATGCGCAGGTTCTCCTCGATGGTGTCGTCGAACAGGTAGACGTCCTGGAACACGATCGCGATCCGGTCGAGCAGCGCGTGCGGGTCCAGCTCCCGCAGGTCGACGCCGCCGAGGCGGACCGCGCCCCGGTCGGGATCGAAGAACCGGGCGACGAGCCGGGTGATCGTCGTCTTCCCGGAGCCGGACGGGCCGACGAGGGCGGTGGTGCTGCCGGCCGGGCAGTGCACGGACACCCCGCGCAGGGCCGGCGTGCGGGCGCCGGGATAGGTGAAGGTCACCTCGTCGAACTCGACCACGCAGTCGGCGGGCACCGGGACCGGGTGGTCGCGGGTGGGCAGTGCCGGGGTGTCGAGCAGGGCCCGCACCCGCACCGCGGCGTTGTTCATCGCGTGGACGGCGCCGATGAGTTCGACGAGGTTGCCCAGCGGTTCGAGGAAGCGGGTGGCGAGCACCAGCAGCGCCACCAGGTCGGCCGCGGGCAGCTGCCCCTCGGCGACCAGCGCGGCGGCGGCGACCAGGACCGCGGCGAAACCGGCCATCACGACGGCGGTGAAGGTCAGGTCGGGGACCATCGAACGCCGCAGGCCCCGCCGGTAGACCGCCCGGTGTTCGTCCAGCGCCGCCCGCATCCGGGCGGTGCCGGTGCCCGCCTGACCCGCCGCCCGCAGCACCGGCTGCGCCTGTCCCAGCTCGACCGCCCGCCCGGCCAGTTCGGTCGCCGCCTCCTCCAATTCGATGTCGGCCTGCGAGGCGATCCGCCCGGCCCGGCGCAGCGCCAGCAGCGCGGGCGGCAGCACGGCGGCCAGCAGCAGGGCCAGCCGCCAGTCGACGGCGAAGGTCATCGCCACGATCGTCAGCGGCGTGAGCAGCGAGGTCACCGCGGGAGCGCCGATGGTGACGGCCAGGTGGCCGATGTTGTTGGCGTCGGCGGTGGTCGCCCGCGTCAACTGCGCCTTGTGTTCGGCGGTGAACCAGCCCATCGGCACGGTGGCGACATGGCGGATGATCCGGTGCCGGATCTGCGCGGTCAGATCGACGGCGGCGGCGAACGCGACCGGTGTGGTCAGGACCGTCAACACCGCGTAGGCGACGAGACCGGCAGCGGCGGCGGCCAGCCAGGGCGCGGCCTCGTCGAACCGGGGCTGGGGCTGGAGCAACGCCCGCAGGATCGGGATCGCACTGCCCAGCAGCAGGCCCTGCAGGATCGACTGGACGGCGTTGAGGGCGCCCAGCCGCACCAGCAGGCCGGGATGGGGTGCGAGCCGGTAGAGGTTGGTGATCATCGGGTTCCTTCTCGGGGTGGGGGTCAGTCCTGGGACGCGCGGTGCTGGGCGGCCCACATCCGCGCGTAGCGCCCGTTCACGGCGAGCAGGTCGGCGTGGCGTCCGCGTTCGACGACGCGGCCGTCGTCGAGGACGAGGATCTGGTCGGCTTCGGTGATCGTGTGCAGGCGGTGGGCCACGACCAGGACGGTCCGCCCGGCGATCAGCGCCGAGAGCGCGTGCTGCACGGCGGTTTCGCTGTCCGGGTCGAGCGCGGCGGTCGCTTCGTCGAGCACCACGATCGGCGCGTCGGACAGGATCGCCCTGGCGATGGTGAGCCGTTGCCGTTCGCCGCCGGACAGTTCCACGTCCTCGCCGAGCACCGTGTCGTAGCCGTCGGGGAGGGCGGTGATGACGTCGTGGATCGCGGCCGCCTTCGCCGCGGCCTCGACCTCGTCCCGCCCGGCCTCGGGTCGCCCGAGCCGGATGTTCTCGGTGACGGTGTCGCGCACGAGCACGACGTCCTGGAACACCAGTGCCATCGAGGCGAGCAGGCGTTCGGTGGGGATGTCGCGCACGTCCACCCCGCCGATCCGCACGGCACCGCCGGTCACGTCGTGGAACCGGGGGACCAGGGCGGCGAGGGTCGATTTCCCCGCGCCGGACGGGCCGACCAGCGCGGTGATCGTGCCCGGCTCGCACACCGCGCGCACCCCGCGCAGGACCTCGGTGCGGCCGTCGTAGGAGAAGTGGACGTCGTCGAATTCGATCCGCGCGCCGTCGGGGAGGGCCGGGTTCGCCGGTTCGGGCAGTGGCGGATGCCGCAGCAGCCCTTCGATGTTGCCCGCGGCCGCCCGCCCCTTGCGCAGTCCCTGCGAGCCCTGGATGGCGGGGTTGATCGTGGTGGGCAGGCCGATGCCGACCACGAGGAACGGCACCAGATCCGCGGCGGGCATCCGGCCGGCGGCCAGCAGCGCCACCCCGGCGACCGCGAGGACCGTCAGCAGCGACATCTCCGAGGACAGCAGCCGCGACAGCGCGCTGCTGTACTTCGTCTCGGCGGCCCACGCGGCGAGCGCACGGGAGTGTACGCGCACCGCGCGGTCGAACCGGTCCAGCACCCGTCCGCCCGCGCCGTAGGTCTTCACCACCGCCACGCCGTCGGCGTATTCCACGCTGGCCGAACTGATGTCGGCCTCGGCGGCGATCAGCCGCGCGGTGTGCCTGCTGGCCGAACGCATCGCCACCCGGTAACTCACCGCGAGCATCAGCAGCGCCGCCACCGCGGCGCCGGTCAGCCGCCAGTCGACGGAGCACAGGTAGGTCAGGCCGAGCGCGACGGCCACCACCGCACCCACGATCTCGCCGAGCGCGTGGGCGATCAGGATGTGCATGTCCTCGAGGTCGTTGGTCATGCGCTTCTTGATCCGGCCGGAGCCGTTGCTGGT
Source organism: Nocardia farcinica (assembly GCF_001182745.1). Classification (NCBI taxonomy): domain Bacteria; kingdom Bacillati; phylum Actinomycetota; class Actinomycetes; order Mycobacteriales; family Nocardiaceae; genus Nocardia; species Nocardia farcinica. The sequence continues at coordinate 915,971 of NZ_LN868938.1, forward strand.
GAACCAGCCCAGCGGCAGTGCGCCGAGGTGGCGGATCATGCGCGCCCGCAGGTCGTGGAGCAGCCGTGCGTCGGCGTAGTGGCCCAGCCGCGACGAGGCGAACAGCAGCACCATGCGTCCCGCGGCCCCGGCGATGCCGACGGCCACCCAGAGGCGAACCGTCGCGACGGACTCGGCGGTGCCGTCGGCCAGGACGGCGCGGGCGATCTCGGCGATCGCCAGGTAGGGCAGGAATCCGCAGACGGCCCCGGCCGCCGACAGCACCGCGCAGACCAGCAGGTGGGTGCGCACGGGTGCGAGCAGGCGGGACAGGGCGCCGGGTGCGGCCAGGCCGACATCGGGTGCGGTGGTGGTCATGATCCTCCTCAACGACTGACCGTCAGTCAGTGGAACTGTATTAGGTGACCCTGACCTCGGCAAGGGGCTCGTGCCGTCGCACCCGGCGCGATGGTTAGAGTCGGCCGGGTGAACAAGAAGGCGCCTCGGACCAAACCCGCCGAACAGCGGCGTCACGAGTTGCTGGACGCGGCAGAGGAATTGGTGCTGCGCGCTGGGTCGGACGCCTTCACCGTCGACGAGGTCACCAGCGGCGCCGGTGTCGCGAAGGGCACGTTCTACCTGCACTTCGCCAACAAGGCCGAGGTGCTGCGGGCACTGCGGGAGCGCTACCTGACCCGCTTCGTGGCGGCGCAGCTCGCGGCGGCCCGCCGGGCGGACGGCGTGGCGGCCGTCGAGCAGTGGATGCTCGTCGGGATCACCGAGTACCTGCGCGACCTACGGCTGCACGACGTGCTGTTCCACACCACGAGCGCCGATCGCGCGGCGCCGAACCCGGCGGTCGACACCCTCGTCGACCTGCTGTCCGAGCTGGCGAATCCGCCGGCCGATCCGCGCTCGACCGCGGTCGTGCTCTATTCGGTCATGCACGGCGCGGCCGACCACATCGCCCACGCCCCCGAGGACGAACCGGCCTTGCGCGCGACGGTCGCGCAGGTGTGCCGCACGCTGCTGGCGGGCGACTGAGCGGATCGGCCTGTCCGGGTCAGGCCGGGCCGGTGACGTGGTAACCGTCGGCGGCGGCGGTCACCTCGACCACCGGCCCGCGCGGACGGCCGCAGCGGCGATCGCAGCCGGACCAGTGTTGCCGTCCGGCGACGGCCAGCTGGTCGGCGGCCCGCGGCCCGGCGGCGAGAGTCGTCGGCTCGCCGGGACCCGGCACCCGCCCCTCGGCGACGGCCGCCGCGACGTCGGCGCGCACGTCGGTGTGCGACTTCGCGCACCCCGGACGGCCCGCGCAGGCGCTCACCAGCAGCCACGGCGAGTTCGCGTCGAAGATCAGGCCCATCGGGGCGAGCACGCGCACCACCTGTTCGGCGGTCCATTCGTCCAGGTCGGTGACGACGAGGCCGCGCCAGGGGGTGAGGACGACCGGTCGTTCCACCGCGACGAGGAATTCGGCGGTGCGTGCGGGCAGCGAGCCCAGCGCGACGCCCGCCCCGAGCGCGACCAGGCCGTCGTCCTGCGGCAGCCAGCCGATCGGCGGTGCGGCGGGCGGTGCGGGTTCCACCCGGTCGTCGGTGGGGGAGAGGCCGAGCCGGTCGACCACCCGGGCCGCGCCGTCGGGGATCTCGTGCAACCGCCATTGCCCGGAGCTCAGCGCGAGGAAGGCGTGGGCGGCCGCGATCATCACGTCGACGGCGTCGGTGGCCGCCAGGCGGATGCCGGTGTCGGCGCCCGCCAGCAGCAGGGCGAACTCGTCGGTGACCGCCTGCACGCCGATGTCGCCGCCGAGTGCACTGATCGCGCCGCGGCCGTCGTCGAGGGTGAACAGGACCCGGCCGGGCAGCGACGCCAGCGCCGGGTCCGCCAGCAGGCGGGCGTCGAGCGCGGCAACCAGCGGGTGCACCGCACCGGTGCCGCCGGTGCGGCCCGCCAGGGGGGAGGCGACGATGTTGCGCACCCGCTCGTGGGAGTGGCTCGGCAGCAGACCGGCCGCCTCCAGGCGGGCGGTCAGCTCGGCGGCGTCGCGGACCCGGCGCAGTTGCACGTTGCCGCGGGAGGTGAGTTCGAGCGCGCCGTCGCCGAGCTCGGTCGCGGCCTCGGCCAGTCCGCGCAGCTGATCGGGCGTGAGCAGTCCGCCGGGGATTCGGACCCGCGCCAGCGGGCCGTCGGCGGCCTGGTGCAGGCGCAGCACGCCGGGGCAGGCATCGGGGGCGGTTCGGGTCATGACCCTCTCAGCCTACGTCCCGCGGTCCTCGTCCGGCCGACCGCTCGCCCGGCGCGGGCGACCACGGGCCAGTACTGTTGCGTTCCATGAGTTTCCCGTCCGAGATCGTCGACCGGCTGGCGATCACCGATGTGCTGACCCGACTGTTCGTCTACACCGACCAGAAGCGCTGGGACGACCTGCTCGACCTCTTCGCCGCCGAGGTCGATTTCGACGGCGGTACCGGGCAGGCGCAGCGGCGCCCGGCGACCGACATCGCCGCCGACTGGAAGGCCGCGCTCGAGCCGCTCGACGCCGTACACCACCAGGCCGGCAACTACCTGGTCGACCTCGACGGCGACCGCGCCGACGTGCACGCCGACTCCATCGCCGTGCACGTGCGCGAGGACGCCACCCAGGGCAAGACGCGCACGTTCATCGGCAGCTACCGCCTCGGCGTGCACCGCGACGGCGCGGGCTGGCGCATCGACCGGTTCCACTACCGGCCGAAGGTGATCGAGGGCAACGTCGACCTCACCTGAGCGGCGGTCGGCGGCGTCGCGAGACCCCGACGACGGCCGTTCGGCGTCGCGCGGTCACCGATCGATGCACCGCGCGCCGCCCACGATGGGGCGGACGCCCGCGATCACCGGGGTGGCCGCGGCGGGTAGCATCGCCGGTGCTCGGCGGGCGTCGAGGAAACCGGTGGAATTCCGGTGCGGTCGCGCCACTGTGAACAGCCAGACCCTCTCCGGCGAGCACCACACCCGATGGGCGCGTCACCCGAGGAAGGTCTTTCGTGATCCTGCTGCTGTCCACCTCCGACACCGATCTGCTCAGCGCGCGCGCCAGCGGCGCCGACTACCGCCTGGGCAATCCCGCCCGCCTGCTGGTCGACGACCTCCCGGGCTTGCTCGACGGGGCCGATCTGGTGATCGTGCGCATCCTCGGCGGCAAGCGGGCCTGGGCGGAGGGCCTGGCCGCGCTCCAGGACAGCGGGGTGCCGATGGTGGCGCTCGGCGGTGAGATCGCCCCCGATGCCGAGCTGATGGAATGCTCCACGGTGCCCGGCGGCGTCGCGGCCGACGCGCACAACTACCTCGCCGCCGGCGGCCCGGAGAACCTGCGCCAGCTGCACAACTTCCTCTCCGACACGGTGCTGCTCACCGGCCACGGATTCGAGCCGCCGGTGCACCTGCCCGCCTGGGGCGAACTCGACCGGGAACCCGCCGCGCTCGGGCCGGACGCGCCGACGGTCGGCATCGTCTACTACCGTGCCCAGCACCTGGCGGGCAACACCGCCTACGTCGAGGCGCTCTGCCGCGCCGTCGAGGACGCGGGTGCGCGGGCGCTGCCGGTCTACTGCGCGTCGCTGCGCACCGCCGAACCGGAGCTGCTGGCCACCCTCGGCCGTGCCGAAGCCCTGGTGGTGACCGTGCTCGCCGCGGGCGGCACCAAACCCGCCACGGCCTCGGCCGGTGGTGACGACGAAGCCTGGGACGTCGGCGCGCTGGCCGCGTTGGACGTGCCGATCCTGCAGGGCCTGTGCCTGACCACCGGCCGCGCGCAGTGGGAGGACAACGACGACGGCCTGTCCCCGCTCGACGTCGCCACCCAGGTCGCGGTGCCGGAGTTCGACGGCCGGATCATCACCGTGCCGTTCTCGTTCAAGGAGTTCGACGCCGACGGGCTGTCCACCTATGTGCCCGACCCCGAGCGGGCCGCGCGGGTGGCCGGCATCGCCGTCCGGCACGCTCGGCTGCGCCACATCCCCGCGGCGGACAAGCGGCTGGCGCTGATGCTCTCGGCCTATCCGACCAAGCACGCCCGCATCGGCAACGCCGTCGGCCTGGACACCCCGGCCAGCACCATCGCGCTGCTGCACGAATTGCGCACGGCCGGTTACGACCTCGGCGAGCCGGGCGAGGTGCCCGGCTTGGCCGAGCACGACGGCGACGCCCTCATGCACGCCCTCATCGCCGCGGGCGGCCAGGACCCGGACTGGCTGACCGCCGAGCAACTGGAGGGCAACCCGATCCGCATCGGCGCCGACACCTACACCGCCTGGTTCGGCACCCTTCCCGCGGAGCTGCGCGACGCGGTGGTCGAGGCGTGGGGCCCGCCGCCCGGCGACCTCTACGTCGACCGCTCGGCCGACCCGAAGGGCGAGATCGTCATCGCCGCACTGCGTTTCGGCAACATCGTGCTCATGGTGCAGCCGCCGCGCGGCTTCGGCGAGAACCCGGTCGCCATCTACCACGATCCCGACCTGCCGCCCAGCCACCACTACCTGGCCGCCTACCGCTGGCTGGCCGCGCCCGTCGAGCAGGGCGGCTTCGGTGCCGACGCGATGGTGCACATCGGCAAGCACGGCAACCTGGAATGGCTGCCGGGCAAGACGCTGGGCATGTCGGCGGCCTGCGGCACCGACGCCGCGCTCGGTGACCTGCCGCTGATCTACCCGTTCCTGGTCAACGATCCCGGCGAGGGCACCCAGGCCAAGCGCCGCGCCCACGCCACCCTGGTCGACCACCTCATCCCGCCGATGGCGCGCGCCGAGAGCTACGGCGACATCGCCCGGCTCGAGCAGTTGCTCGACGAGCACGCCAACATCTCCGCGCTCGACCCGGCCAAGCTGCCCGCGATCCGCCAGCAGATCTGGACCCTCATGCGCGCGGCCGAGATGGACCGCGACCTCGGGCTCGAGGAGCGTCCCGACGAGGACTCCTTCGACGACATGCTGCTGCACGTCGACGGCTGGCTGTGCGAGATCAAGGATGTGCAGATCCGCGACGGCCTGCACGTGCTCGGACAGCCTCCGGTGGGGGCCGCCGAGGTGGACCTGGTGCTGGCGATGCTGCGCGCCCGCCAGCTGTGGGGCGGCGAGACCACCGTGCCCGGCCTGCGCGAAGCGTTGGGCCTGGACGAATCCGGGTCGGAGAGCCGCGAGCGGGTGGACGCGGTGGAGGAGCGGGCGCGCGAACTGCTGCTCGCCCTGCAGGCCGCGGACTGGTCGGTGGACGCCGTCGACGGCCTGATCGACCGGTTCGCCGGGCAGCTGTTCGCCGACGCGGGCGGCGACCGGGAATCGGTGTCGGCGGTCCTGCGGTTCGCCGCCACCGAGGTGGTGCCGCGGCTGCGCGGCACCGGTCAGGAGATCGCGCGGGTGCTGCACGCCCTCGACGGCGGCTTCGTCCCGGCCGGGCCCAGCGGCTCGCCGCTGCGCGGGCTGATCAACGTGCTGCCGACCGGGCGCAACTTCTACTCGGTGGACCCCAAGGCGGTGCCGTCGCGGCTGGCCTGGGAGACCGGCCAGGCGATGGCCGACTCGCTGCTGCAACGCTACCTGGCCGATCAGGGCGAATACCCGCGCTCGGTGGGCCTGTCGGTGTGGGGCACTTCGGCGATGCGGACCTCCGGCGACGACATCGCCGAAGTGCTCGCGCTGCTGGGCGTGCGGCCGGTGTGGGACGAGGCCAGCCGCCGCGTCACCACCCTCGAGGTGATCCCGCTCGCCGAACTCGGCCGCCCGCGCATCGACGTCACCGTCCGCATCAGCGGCTTCTTCCGCGACGCGTTCCCGCACGTGCTGGCCCTGCTCGACGACGCGGTCCGCCTCGTCGCCGACCTCGACGAACCCGCTGAGGACAACTACGTGCGCGCGCACACCCTCGCCGATGTGGCCGAGCACGGCGACCGGCGCCGTGCCACCACCCGCATCTTCGGGTCCAAGCCGGGCACCTACGGCGCGGGCCTGCTCCAGCTGATCGATTCCAAGAGCTGGCGCAGCGACGACGACCTCGCCCAGGTCTACACCACCTGGGGCGGCTACGCCTACGGTCGCGGTCTCGACGGCGCCCCCGCCGCCGAGGACATGCGCAGCGCCTACCGCCGGATCGCGGTGGCGGCCAAGAACACCGACACCCGCGAACACGACATCGCCGACTCCGACGACTACTTCCAGTACCACGGCGGCATGGTCGCCACCGTCCGCGCGCTCACCGGCACGAACCCGCAGGCCTACATCGGCGACAGCACCCGCCCCGACGCCGTGCGCACCCGCACCCTCTCCGAGGAGACCACCCGCGTCTTCCGTGCCCGCGTGGTGAACCCGCGCTGGCTCGAGGCCATGCGCAGGCACGGGTACAAGGGCGCGTTCGAGATGGCCGCCACCGTCGACTACCTGTTCGGCTACGACGCCACCACCGACGTGGTCGCCGACTGGATGTACGAAAAGCTCAGCGAGAGCTACGTCTTCGACGAGACCAACCGCAAGTTCATGCAGCAGTCCAACCCCTGGGCCCTGCACGGCATCGCCGAACGCCTCCTGGAAGCGGCCGAACGCGGCATGTGGTCGGCCCCCGAACAGCAGACCCTGGACCGCCTGCGCCAGGTGTACCTGGAGACCGAGGGGGAGCTCGAGTAGCCGAACCGGTCGACCGTGGCGGCGTCGTCGGACGCGGCGCGGGCGATCTCCCGCGTTTCGGGTGGCGTTGCGCCGTCTTCGGCGACGAGCGCTGGGGTCGCGGGGATCAGCTCGGGCAGGAACGGGCTTGGGGGTCTCCGGCGAAGCGGTCGCGGGTCCAGGAGATGAGGTCGGGGATCAGCGGGGAGTCGGCGGCGACGACGCCGACGTGGTCGCGGCCGGGGTAGACGCGATAGTCGATGTTCCAGCCCTCGCCGCAGCGGTCCTTCGCGTACGCGTCCTGGATCGCGGGAGCGATCAGCGGGTCGGCGCCGCCCTGGGCCAGCAGCAGCGGGACGGTGAGGCTTCCGGCCGGGGTGTTCTCCCGCAACCGGGCACCGAACGGCCCCTGGAGCGGGTCGATCGCGAAGATGGGGTGGTCCTTGTCGATCGACAAGGCGGTGAGAACCGAGACCAGCATGCCGGGTTCGGCCAGGCAGCGTCGGCTCATGTCGCGCACCAGGGTGCGCGCGGCCGGGATGATGTAGGTGTCGTAGCCGACGTCGGGGTAGGTGGCGGTGTAGGCGGCCACCACGTAGGAGGAGAACACCGAACCGCCGGTCACGCTGGGCAGATGACGCACGAGCCCGACCGCGTCGCTGGCCGGCGCCATCGCCGCGACCGCGACGACGTTCGTGTCCGGTGCGTAGGTGGGCGCGAGCAGCCCGGTCCACAGCGCGGCGTGCCCGCCTTGGCTGTGACCCCACACCACGGTGCGGTCGGCCAGTTCGATGTCGTCGAGGTGCCGGGCCGCGCGCACGGCGTCCAGCACCGAGTGGCCCTCACCGGTGCCGATCAGATACGGGTGCGGGCCCGCGGTGCCCAGGCCGGTGTAGTCGGTGGCGACCAGCGCCCAGCCCTCGGCGAGCAACTGGGGCAGGGCGGGCATCGCGCCGGAGGCCAGTGGGTGGGCGAGCAGGGTGGGTGCGCAGCCGGTCGCGTAACCGGTGGTGCCGTGCGCCCACGCCACCACCGGGCGCGGGCCGGGCGGCGCGTCGCGCGGCACGAGCACCAGACCGCTGGCGAGTGCGGGTTTTCCGGCCGCGTCGGTGGTCGAGTAGAGGATGCGCCAGGCGCGGGCCTGGTCGGGGATGTCGCGGTCGAACGGTTCCGCGCGCAGCAGGCGGCCCGGCTCGGCGGGAACCTTGCCGCCCGGTGCGGAGTAGAAGTCCTCGGTGTGCGGCACGCCCGCCCGCAGATGCGCGCTCACCGACGCCGCGGCCACCGCCAGCACCAGCGCCAGCCCGGCCGCGGCCACCCGCCCGACCCGTGCGAACCGACCGCGCGGCGCTGTGTCGATCCGTGCGGTATGCGCTCCCGGCCGCGCCGCCCACAGCAGCCCGGCGCCCAAGGCGACCGTCCTGATGCCGAACAACACCGCGACCACCAGCAGCGTCACATCCGGCCACAGCCAGGCCACCACGCCGAGCACGACCTCGGCCACCCCGAGCAGGCCCGCGGTGAGCCGGTCGTCCAGCGCGCCGCGGCGCACCGCCGCCACCCGCACCAGCCCGCCGACCACCAACACCGCGGCCACGAATCGCGGCAGCAGATCGATCGCCCACCCCATCTGCACCAGCACGAGCACACCGACCAGGACCCAGCCGGCGGCCAGCGCCATCGCGGGCCGGCCCGCCCGGCGCGGCAACACCAGTTCCCCGACGCCGGTCACCACGCACCCGCAGGCCACCAGCACCGCCAGCGCCGTCAACGAGGTCAACGGCCGCACCACCAACAGTGCGCCCACCGCGATCGCGGCCACCCCCAGCGCCGCGCTCACGCCCTTGGGCAACCGCGCCGCCACCTCGGCCGCCCCCGGCACCCGCGAACGAAACCCTCTGTCGGCCATGCCCGCTCCTCGACTCCCGGCCCGCGCGACCTGCGTCGGCGAACCACCGGTTACCGATCATGCTCGCACGGGGACCGCCGCGACCGGTGGATGTCGGACGAGGTCGGTGTCGCGGCGGGCTCGGAGACCCGGTGGCTGCGTTCAGGTGTAGAGGCGGGCGAGGAAGGCGTCGAGGTTGTCGTTGAGGCGGGCGATCTTCTCGTCGAGGCCGAGGTCTTCCTGGTAGCGGGCCCCGGCGGCCGGGCGCTTCTTGCCGCGGGCGTAGAGGGAGCAGGCCAGGTCGGTGCACATGTAGGTGCCGATGGAATTGCCGCGCCGACCGGATTCGCCGGCCTTGTGGGCCGTGAGCAGGGACACGCCGCCCCCGGTGTGGGTGGTCAGGCACAGCGCGCACAGCTGCGGGCGGCCCGGCCCGCCGGTCTCGTAGCGCAGGGCGACCCCGACCGGGCCGTCGGCGCGGGGCACGACCAGGTAGGCGCGGCCGGGCAGCGACGGGTCGCTCCAGCCGAGGAAGTCCAGGTCGTCCCAGGGGCGGTCGGCGAGGTCGCGGGGCATCGGCAGGCGCTTGGCATCGCCCTTGGAGCAGTTGACGAACGACGAGCGGATCTCGCGTTCGGTGAGCGGCTGCACGGGAAATCCTTCCGTACGCGGACATGAACCGACCAGACGCTACGGTTTCCGCGACCGATCGGCAACGGATTTTCCGATCAGGCGCGCAGGGCCTCGACGAGGTAGTCCATGCTCTCGTCGAGCAGATCGGGCAGGTCGTGCTCGAGCGCGTGCAGGATGTCGATCACCGAATCGGCGTAGGTCCAGAAGCGGAGTTTGGCGCGCAGCCGTGCGTCCACGGTTCGGCCGCGGTGGTGCTGGACGCGCTCGACGAAGTCGGGTCCCGCGTCGGTCCACAGATAGAGCAGGTCGTAGTCGGGGTCGGCGATCTGGAGGTCGCCGAAATCGATGACGCCGGTCACCTGCTGCCCGGTGACCAGCAGGTGATCGGGACTCACGTCGGCGTGGATCAAAGTGGGGGTGTAGGCGAAGTTGGCGTCGTCGGCGAGGTAGGCGGTCCAGGCGGCGCGCAGGGTCGCCGCGTCCGGTGGGGCGAGGCGGGGCAGCACCGCGCTGTCGGCCTCGGTCAGGTAGTCGGTGAATTCGTCGCGCATATCCCGGTTTTCGACGCCGAGCTGCCGGGCCCGGTCGACCGGAAAGGCGTGCAGTTGGTCGAGGAACCGCGCGACCTGACCGGCGGCGGCGTCGGATTCGGCCAGCCCGCGCGCGACCCACTGGTCCTCGGTGAGCGATTCGCCGGGGACGGCCGGGTAGATGCAGAACTCGCCGGGGCCGAGCGGATTCGGTGCGGTGCAGAGGAACTGCGGGATCGGCAGCGCCAGGGTGGGCGCGAGTTCGGGCAGGACGCGGGATTCGCGCGCGATGCCCGCGGCGCCGTCGGTTCCCTTCGGGCAGCGCAGCACGTATCGCTCCCCGTCGTGCTCGAGCAGGAGGGCGACGCTGTCGAGGCCCGCGCCCAGCACCCGCAACCGGCCGGCGGTCGCGGCGGCGACGGGGGTGGCGCGCAGTGCCGCCCGTAGTCGGGGTTCCCAATCGTCGGGCAGGGTGACGGTCGCGCTCGTGTCCACGACGCGATCTTAGGCGCCGTGCCCGAAACGGCCGGTTCAGGCGGATTCGGCCAGACCGGCCGACCGCCACACCGCGGCGAGTTCGTCCAGCGGCAGGTCGAGCGCCTGGCTCAGCGCCACCACGGTGCCGAAGGCGGGGGAGGGCAGCCGTCCGGTCTCGATCTTGCGCAGCGTCTCCGGGGAGATGCCCGCCGCCGCGGCGACCTCGCCGAGGTCGCGCCCCGCGCGGGCGGCGCGCAGCCGGCTGCCGAGGCGGCGGCCGGCCTCGATCTGGGCGGGCGTGAGCGGGAGACGGACCATGCGCCCCAGGGTAGGTGGCGACGGGGGCGGCGGGCAATCGTCGATTGGTATTTAAATACCGATCCGGCTACGGTGGTATTTAAATACCGGACACGAAGGGCAGGACATGGTCGAGTTGAAGACTGCGGCGGAGATCGAGCGGATGCGGGTGACGGGTGCGTTCGTCGCCGATGTGCTCGCCGACCTGCGCGCCCGGGCGCAGGTCGGCGTCAACCTGCTCGATCTGGAAGCCCATGTGCGCGAACGGATCCGGCAGCGCGGCGCGGTGTCCTGTTATTGGGACTACGCGCCGTCCTTCGGGCGCGGGCCCTTCCGCAACACCGTCTGCCTCTCGGTGAACGACGCGGTGCTGCACGGGATGCCGTTCGACTACCGGCTGCGCGACGGTGACGTGCTGAGCATGGATCTGGCCGTGTCGATCGACGGCTGGGTGGCCGACGCGGCCGTCACGGTGATCGTCGGCACCGCCCGCGCGGAAGACCAGCGCCTGGTGCGCGCCACCGAGGACGCGCTGGCCGCCGCCATCGAGGCGGCGGTGCCCGGCAACCGCCTCGGTGACATCTCCGCCGCCATCGCCGCCGTGGCCGCGGCCTACGGCTACCCCGTCAACACCGAATTCGGCGGCCACGGGCTCGGCCGCACCATGCACGAGGATCCGCACGTCGCCAATGTCGGCCGCCCGGGCCGGGGCATGAAGCTGCGCCCCGGCCTCACCCTCGCCCTCGAGCCCTGGTTCGCCCGCACCACCGACCGCATCTACATCGACGACGCCGACGGCTGGACCGTCCGCTCGGCCGACGGCTCCCGGACCGCGCACTCCGAGCACACGGTGGCGATCACCGCCGACGGGCCGCTGGTCCTCACCCGGGCCGCCTGAGACGGCTCACCGGGAATCCGACAGCCATCGCTGCAGTTCGGTTCCGGCCCGCACCTCCGCGGCGACCGCGGCCCGCTCGTCGTCGGTGAGGGTCAGGCCGGCCACGTCGGCGCGGAAGCGCTCCGCGCGTGCGGTGTCCCCGGCGGCGACGGCCAGTTCGGCGAGCATCGCGAGCGCCTTGGCCTGCTCGACGGCGGGCGCGAGGACGCGGTAGCGGCGCAGGCCCACCTCCAGCACCCGGGCCGCCGCGGTGTCGTCGACCTTGAAGTCGCGCAGGATGCGGGCGTTGTCGATGACCTTGGCCAGCCCGGTGAGCTCGGACGCGCCGCCGTAGTCGACCTCCGGCGCCTCGTCGCGCTGGATGAACAGCAGGGTGTTGCCGTCCGGGTCGATGAGGCTGAACCGGCTCTGTCCGGGCCGGAACCGGGTGATCCGGGGGCAGCCCTTGGCGAGGACCTTGCCGTAGGCGGCGCGCATCGCGGCGGTGAAGGCGGCGTGCCTGGCCGCCACGTCGTCGACCATCACCAGGCAGCCGACGTTCTCCAGCGGAACCGGCACCCCCGGCGGTGGCGGCGCGAAATGCACGGGACAGCCCTCGTATTCGAGCGCGAGATAGACGTAGGGCTTGGTCTGCGCATCGAGCACGGTGTACCCGAGGGCTCGGTAGAAGTCGAGGGTGACGCTCGGCGTGGAGGTCCACAGCACGGGAACGGGGGAGTCGGCCATCGGTCGCTCTTCCTTCGGCTGGTACTCAAGTTTGAGTAGATGACGCTAGGTGGGCCGCCGTGCGGAAGTCAAGTTTGAGTAGTATCCGGTCCGGTCGAAGGGAGTCGGTATGTCGGCGGTGCGTCTGCTGGTGCTCGGGGTGCTGCGCCGGGACGGGCCCGCGCACGGGTACGCGGTACGCCGCGAACTGCTGTCCTGGCGCGCCGAGACGTGGACGAACGTGAAACCCGGGTCGATCTACCACGCGCTCAAACAGCTCTGCGCCGAAGGCAAACTGCGCGAAGCGGGCACCGAGAGCGGTGGCGCGGGGCCGGGACGGACGCTGTTCGAACTCACCGAGGCCGGCGAGGCGGAGTTCCGGGCACTGCTGGACCGGGCGCTGGTGAGCATCGACATGGAGGAACTCGGCGCCGCCATCGCCTTCATGGACGCGCTGCCCCGCGCCCATGTGGTGGCACGGCTGCGCGAACAGCAGCGCAACGCGGCCGCCGTGCGCGACGATCTGCTCGCGATGGTCCCGGAATTCCCCGCCCGGCACGAGGTTCCGCACGCGACCGATCTGCTCGAACTGTGGAGCGGGGTGTTCGACACCCTGACCCGCTGGACCGGGGGACTGGTCGCGCGCCTGGAGGCGGGCGAGTACCACATGGCCGACTGACCGGCGGTCCCGGCCACACCGCACTAGGCTGCGGACATGACGAATGCGCTCGGCGAGATCGGTTCCGCCGATTACGTGATGCTGACGACCTACCGCAAGGACGGCACGCCGGTCGGCACCCCGGTGTGGGCGGTGGCCGAGGACGGCAAGCTGTACGTGTGGACCGTGACCGACAGCTGGAAGGTCAAGCGGTTGCGCCGCAATCCGGCCGTCACCGTGCAGGTCTGCGACGCGCGTGGCAAGAAGCTGTCCGGGCCGGTGCTGCCGGGGACCGGGCGGGTGCTCGACGCGGCGGGCACCGAGCACGTGCGCGCCCTGCTGAAGCGGAAATACAAGCTGCTCGCCACGGTCGCGCTGCTGGGCAGCACGCTGCGGCGCGGCAAGGCGGGCACGATCGGGCTCGAGATCACCCCGGCCGAATGATCATGGGGCGTGCGGATTTCGGGTCAGGGCGGGACGGGCGCCGCGGCTGGGCTATTCTTCCTCGGGCACACCGGGGTAGTCCCCAGGCGGACATGAAGGCTCGCCCCTGCCCCGGGGGGAGGGATCGTTCATGACAGCACCGACGCGGCCACCGAGGGCGCAGCAGCCCTACCCGGTCGCCGAGACCCCGGAACCCGAGAGCACGGACGGCGGTTGGGTTTCCGTGCTGGTGGCCGCCGTCGTGGCCGCCGTCGCCATCGCGGTGGCCGGGGTGATCGCCGGACTGGTGGTGGTCAATCTGCGCGAGAGCGCCATGTCGGAGGCGCCGCCGAGTACGTCGGTGGCCGCCGCCCCCACCGCGCAGAACCCGGCGCCGATCCTGCCCGCGCTCACCACCGTGCCGCCGGTACGCACCACCGCCCCGGCGGCGGCGACCACCGCCCCGACGGCCTCGAGCTCCGCCGCGGCGACGTCGAACACGGCCGCCGCCACCGAGCTGGACCGGGCAGCCGTGCAGCGCGGGGTGACAACGGTGCTCACCGACTCGTACGGCATCACCGACGTGCGCGACGTGCGCTGCCCGGCCAGTATCGAGATCGTGCCCGGCGCCAGCTACGACTGCAGTGTGCGGGTCGGCGCCGCCGCGCAGACGGTGTCGGTGACGATCACCGATCTCGACGGCACCTACGAGGTGAGCAGGCCCTACTGAGCCTCAGGTGGCCTGGCTCACCGACGACATGTGGAAGTCGGGAATCCGCAACGGCGGCATGGCCGCGCGGGTGAACCAGTCCTTCCACTCCCGCGGCAGCGTCGCCTCGGTGGAGCCGGCCTCGGTGACCCGGCGCAGCAGATCCAGCGGGCTCTCGTTGAAGCGGAAGTTGTTGACCTCGGCGGTGACCCGGCCGTCCTCCACCAGGTAGACGCCGTCGCGGGTCAAGCCGGTCAGCAACAGCGTGGCCGGGTCGACCTCGCGGATGTACCACAGCGTGGTCAGCAGCAGGCCGCGCTCGGTGCGCGCGACCAACTCGGCGGTGCTCGCCGCCGAGCCGCCGGTGAGCAGCAGGTTCTCGCCCGGAACCGTCGGCGTGGCACCGAATTCGGCGGCGGTGGCGCGCGGATAGGCCAGCGCGTGCACCACGCCCTCGCGCACCCAGTCGACGCGGTCGGCGAGCAGGCCGTTGTCGAAGACCGACAGCGTCTCCGAGGATTCGGGGGTGGCGACGAACGGCCGATACGCCAGGCCCTCGGCACGCGGATCCGACCACAACGTCAAGGGCAGCTCGGTGAGCCGTTCCCCGATCCGGGTACCGCCGCCGGGCCGGGCGAAGGCGTTGTGGCCCTCGTGCGCGCCCCGGCCCTCCATCGCCCACATCAGCGAGATCATCAGATCCGCGACCGCCGAGGGCGGCAGCAGCGTCTCGTAGCGGCCCGCGGGCAGCTCGACCCGCCGCGCCGCCCAGTCCAGCCGCCCGGACAGTTCGCTGAGCAGCGCGGGCACGTCGACGTCGGTGAAGTCGGTGGTGCCCACCCCCACCCACGCGCTCGACGGCGCGTCCCGCGGTCCGCGTTTGCCGTTGATCTCCACCGAGCCGGTCGGCTGGACGAACCGCCTGCGCAGGCCGGTCGAGGTGCCCAGCCAGGTGGTGTGGACCTGGTGGTGGGCGAAACCGTAGAGCCGGTCGGCGCCGTCGAAGCCGTCCGCGAGACCGCGAGCCAGCTCGGTGAACACCTCGATGCCGGTGGTGCCGGGCTCGGCGGCCCAGTCCTCGACCGAGTCCGTGGAATCCAGCAGCGGCATGGCGTCTTTCGCCGGTTCGGCGGACCGGGCCGCCGCCTCGGCCGCGCGCACCACCGTCGCCACCTCGGCGGGATCGACGCTGGTGGAGCCGACGCTGCCCACGCGCGCGGCCCGCGGCCCGTCCCGGAAGATCGAGACGACCGCCCACTGCCGCGACACCGAGGCGCCGTTGGTGGTCATCGAATTGCCCGCCCAGCGCAGCGAGGCCTCGTGCGCGTCGGTGACCATCACGATGGTCTCGTCGGCGCGGGCCAGCGCCAGCGCCTGCTCCACGACCGCGCCCGCGGGCGGCACCCCCTGCACGCTCACCGGCCTGCCTCCGTCCGGGTGTTGAGAATGGTGATGCCGCGCACCAGGATCGACGGACAACCGTGGCTGACCGCCGCGACCTGGCCCGGCTGCGCCTTGCCGCAGTTGAACGCACCGCCGAGCTGCCAGGTCGACGGCCCGCCCACGGCCTCCATCGAGCCCCAGAAGTCGGTGGTGGTGGCCTGGTAGGCGACATCGCGCACCTGCCCGGCCAGCTCGCCGTTGCGGATGCGGAAGAACCGCTGCCCGGTGAACTGGAAGTTGTAGCGCTGCATGTCGATCGACCACGATTTGTCGCCGACGATGTAGAGCCCGTCCTCGACCCGGCCGATCAGCTCGGCGGTGCTGGTGTCGCGGGCGGGATCGGGTTGCAGCGACACGTTGGCCATCCGCTGGATCGGCACGTGGTGCGCGGAATCGGCGTAGGAGCAGCCGTTGGAGCGGTTCAGGCCGAGGCGCGGGGCGAACGCGCGGTCGAGCTGATAGCCGACCAGCACGCCGTCGCGCACCAGATCCCAGCGCTGCCCGGCGACGCCCTCGTCGTCGTAGCCGACGGTGGCCAGCCCGTGCGGTTCGGTGCGGTCACCGGTGACGTGCATGATCGGCGTGCCGTATCGCAGCGTGCCCAGTTTGTCCGGCGTGGCGAAGGAGGTACCCGCGTAGGCGGATTCGTAGCCGATCGCGCGATCGTATTCGGTGGCGTGGCCGATGGACTCGTGGATGGTCAGCCACAGGTTGGTCGGGTCGATCACCAGGTCGGTGGGGCCCGGGGAGACGGTCGGGGCCTTGACCTTCTCGGCCAGCCAGCCGGGGATGCGGGCCAGCTCGTCGTCCCAGTCCCACACGCCGTCGGCGCCGGTGACGTACTCCCAGCCGCGGCCGGCGGGCGCGGCCAGGGTGCGCATGGTCTCGAACACGCCCGCCGCCGAGTCCACGGTGATCGCCTCCAGCTGCGGATGCAGCCGCACCCGCTGCTGGGTGAGGACCGTCCCCGCGGTGTCGGCGTAGTAGGTCTGCTCCTTGACCTGGAGCACCGCGGCGCTCACGTGGTCGACGCCGTCGGCGGCGGCGAGGCGCTCCGAATAGTCCTGCAGCAGCGCCACCTTCTCCGCCGTCGGCACGGTGAAGGGATCGATGTCGTAGGCGGACACCCATTCCACGCCGGGATAGCGGGGTTCGGGAGCGAGTTCCACGCGCTCGCGGTTGAGTGCGCGCAGCGCGGTCGCGACGGTGACCGCGCGCCGGGCCACCTCGGCGGCCGTCGCCGGGGTGAGCGCGGCGTGGGAGGCGAAACCCCAGGTGCCGTCGACGATCACACGGACCGCGAAACCCAGGTCGGTGCTGTCGGCCACGGCCTCCACGCGCCCGTCGCGCAACCGGATCGACTGGGTGCGCAACCGGTGCACGCGCAGGTCGGCGTGCTCGGCGCCGGCGGCGCGGGCCGCGGTGAGCGCGGCGTCGGCGAGCGCGGCCAGTGGTAGCGCGCGGAATTCGGCGTCGACGGCCCGCCGTGGGCCGCCGGAAGTCGCGGTGCTCACCCCGGCAACGGTACCGCGCGGGCGCGCACGGCGGTCGGGTGAGGGTCCGGCGAACGGCCGAAATGCCGGTGAGCACAGGCACCGACGGCGCGCGCGACACGGTGGTTACCACGCGGTGGACGGCCGATGTCGTACTGTGCCCGCGTGCCGCCTTCTGCTCTTCGTGACCGCAAACGTGAACGTACCCGCCGCGCGTTGCTCGAGGCCGCCATCGAACTCTTCGAGACCCAGGGCTACGAACAGACCACGGTGGCCGACATCGCCGCCGCCGCGGAGGTGGGCACGCGCACGTTCTTCAACTACTTCGCCAGCAAGGAGGAGTTGCTCTTCCCCGACCCCGACGAGCGGGTGCGCGCCGCCGTCGCCGCGATCGCCGCACGCAGGCCCGGCGAGCGCCCGGTGGAGGTGCTGCTGCGCGCGTTGCGGGCCGCCGGCGACAATCCCGGCGAACACCTGGTGGACGACCTGAGCTCCCGGATCGCGGCGATGCGCGCGCAGGTCTCGCGGACCGTGCCCGCGGTGAGCGGCCGCGTCGCCCACGCCCAGCTGGTGACCCAGCGCGAGATCGGCAGGCACCTGCACGCGGCCTTCCCCGACGAGTTCGACGAGGTGGGCGCGGCCGCGCTGGTCGGCGCCGTGGTGGGCGCGGTGTCCGGTGCGCTGACCGTGCTGTTCCAACAGCCGCACGCCGCCGAGGACGGCGAGCGCCTGCAGCGCCGCATCCACGAGACCACCACGCGGGTGCTGCAGCCGTGGCTGGCGGCGGGCGCCGCCCCGGCCCGGTCCGAGCCCGAATCGCACACCGCCTGACCGGGCGATCAGCCGAACTGCTGCCAGCCGAGCCGGACGACCATCACCACCACCACGACCAGCAGCACGATCCGCACGAACTCCGCGCCCTTGCGCAGCGCCATCCGCGAGCCCGCGATCGCGCCCGCCACATTGGCCACCGCCATCGCCGCGCCGAGCGCGACCAGGATGTGGCCGGTGAGCCCGAAGAAGATCAGCGCGCCGACGTTGGAGCCGCAGTTGATCACCTTCGCCATCGCCGCGGCCCGCACGAACTCGGTGCCGAGCAGGGTGGCGAAGGTGATGATGAGGAACGTCCCGGTGCCGGGGCCGAGCAGGCCGTCGTAGGCCCCGATGAGGCCCGCGGCGAGGGCCACCACCAGGATCGTCTTGCGCCGCGTCGGCGGATCGGTGGCCATCGTGATGCCGATGGTGGGCCGCAGCGTGACGAACACCGCGACGCCGACCAGCACCACCATGACGATCGGGATGAACAGGTCGCGGTCGATCAGCGACACCGCCGCCGCGCCGAGCCCCGAGGCCACCGCGGCGATCACCGCGGCGGGCAGCAGCAGTTTCCACCGGATCGGCACCTTGCGGGCGAAGGTGAGCACCGAGGCGGTGGTGCCCGCGACGGCGGCGAGCTTGTTGGTGCCCAGCGCGGTGGCGGGCGCGATACCGGGCGACACCAGGAACAACGTGGGCAGCACGATCAGGCCGCCGCCGCCGACCACCGCGTCCACCCAGCCCGCGGCGGCCGCGGCCGCCAGCAGGGCGCTCCAGTCTGCGAAATCCACCCGGCAAGCCAATCAGACATCGGATGAATCCCGGCGATCGGTGCCCGCGCCCCTAGTCTGAGACGGTGCGACGGTTCAGTCTGTGGCTGCGCGGCAAGCCACTCGTAGCGGATTCGATGATGGCCTTCGCCCTGCTGCTGCTCGACCTCACCGGGATCGGCGACGCCGACCAGAAGGCCGTCTACCTGGTGCTGTCGGGCCTGCTGCCGCTGCCGGTGGCGTTCCGGCGGCGCTACCCGCGGTCCGTGGCCGCGCTCATGCTGGTCCTGGGGATCACCACCTCGGTCGTCGGCCACCTGCTCGACGATCCCGTGGCGCATCCGGCGCTGCTGGCGCTGGGCATCATGCTCTACACCCTGGTCGCCTACGTCGGCCGGCGCGAGGGCCTGATCCTGTTGCTCGGCCTGACGGTGGACTCGCTGGTGGCCCTGGCGCTGCTGGGGCAGCCGGTCCCGACGACGTTGCCGTTCGTCGCGGTCTACTACGCCCTGTGCTGGACCCTGGCCGAGTTCAACGGCGCCCGGCACGCCTACGACGCCGAGGTCGCGGCCCGGCTGGCCGTCGCCGACGACGAGATGCGCAGGCGCACCCACGAGGCGGTCGCCCGCGAGCGCACCCGCATCGCGCGCGAACTGCACGATGTGATCGCGCACGCGGTATCGGTGATCATCGTCCAGGCCGACGGCGCGCGCTACGCGTTGCGCCGCGACCCCGACGCCGCCGAACAGGCGCTCGGCGTGATCGCGGGCACCGGCCGCGAGGCACTGCGCGAGCTGCGCCGCACCGTCGCGCTGCTGCGCACCGAGCACGCCCCCGACCAGCTGCCGCAACACGGCAGCGCCGGCATCGCGAAGGTCGTGGAGATGATGCGCGGTACCGGCCTGGCCGTGGACCTCGAGCTGACCGGCGACATCGACGCCATCGCCCCGGAGGTGAGCCTCGGCATCCACCGCATCGTGCAGGAGTCGCTGACCAACACCTTGCGCCACGCCGGTGCCCATCCCAAGGCGTGGGTGCGGGTGCACCGGCGCGACCACGACATCCTCGTCGAGGTCGTCGACTCCGGCGGAGTGCCGGTGCACGGCCCTGACCCCGATCCCGCGGCCGCGATCCGGGGCAGCGGCCTTGGCCTGCTCGGCATGCGCGAGCGCGTGGCCGTGCTCGGTGGCACGCTCGAGGCCGGGCGCGAACCGGACGGCAGCTGGCGGGTGTGCGCGACGATTCCGCTCGAGCTCGACGAATGACCCGCCGCCGCACCGGAGTCAGTCGAGCGCGTGGGTGAGTTCGCGCACCACCTCGCTGGCCGTGACCGGATCGAGGACGCCGAACGCGGTGTCCCCGCAGCGGCTCCACCACGGCGCCGCGGGCTTGCCGGACAACTCGACCGCCTCGACCACCCGTTCGGACCCGGTCCACGGGTCGTCGGCGTCGAGACCGTCGTCCAGATGCAGCAGCACCCACAGGTCGCCGCCGACCGGCCGGTAGAGGTGGTCGTGCACGCCGTCGACCGGCCTGCCCAGCCGCCAGCCGGAGCGCAGCAGCCGCGACAGCGCGTGCGCGGGCACCATCCGGTGCGCGAACCGCTCGAGCGCGGTGGACCGGCGCTCGCGTTCGGTGAGCCGGTGCACCTCCCGCGCCAGTTGCGGAAAGGGCTGGCGCACGCGTTCTTCGGCGAACCGCGCCGCCCAGCGCGGCAGCTCGTGCGCCAGGTGCAGCGGGTGGGCGACGGCCACCCGGGCGACGTCGAGGCCGATGCGCCGGCCCGCGCTGTCGACCGGCGCGCCCCCGGCGTCGAGCCGGAAGGACACCCGCGGGGTCGACTCCTCGTCGTACCCCAGCCACACCAGCCGGCGGGACGGGTCGCACAGGCGGGAGTCCGTCCGGCACACCGAACGGTGTTCCCGGTCGGACCAGGTACGCCGCTCGATCATGGCGATCTCGAGGCGTCGAACATCTTCGTTCATGGGGCTCCATCACGACTGGATTCAGCGAACCGGACAGCCTAACGACGAGCACCGACACCACCGTCGCCGCCGCGGCGCCGTTCGGAGCGGGCCGGACGCGACGTTAGATTGGATCGGTGCCGATCACCGTACTAGTCGTCGACGACCAGGAATTGATGCGCATGGGCCTGAAGATGGTGCTCGGCGCGCACCCCGACATCGAGGTGATCGGGGAGGCCGAGAACGGCGCCGTCGCGGTCTCCCGCGCCAGGGAGTTGCGCCCCGACGTGGTGCTGATGGACGTGCGCATGCCCGTGGTCGACGGTGTCACCGCCACCACCCGCATCCTGGAATCCGGCGACGGCTGCAAGGTCCTGGTCATGACCACCTTCGACCTCGACGAACACGCGCTCGGCGCGCTGCGCGCGGGCGCGAGCGGCTTCCTGCTCAAGGACACCCCGCCCGAGGATCTGGTCTCGGCGGTGCGCAGCGTCGCCGCCGGTGACGCGGTGGTCTCGCCGAAGGTCACCAAGCGGCTGCTCGACCGGCTCATCGCCGACGATCCGGCGGGTATGCGCGACGCCGCGGTGCTGGACGTGCTCACCGCCCGCGAGCGGGAGGTGCTCGAGCAGATCGCCGCCGGTCGCTCGAACGCCGAGATCGCCGCGGAGCTGTTCCTGTCCGAGGCCACGGTGAAGACCCACGTCGGGCGGGTGCTGACCAAGCTCGGGCTGCGCGACCGGGTGCAGGCGGTGGTGCTGGCCTACGAAACCGGGTTGGTGCGGCCGGGCGGCTGACCGGCTCGGGAGAAAACTCCGGCGTTCGGACGTTGGGCAGGGTAGATCGTCCGGAAGGAGCGCCCATGCCCGCCCTGTTGTTCGTGCTGTACGTGATCGTCGAGGTCGCCGCGCTGGTCGCGGTCGGCCAGTGGATCGGTGTGCTGCCGACGGTGTTGCTGCTGATCGCGGGGTCGGCGGCGGGCATGGTGCTCGTCGGCGCGCAGGGCAGGCGGGTGTTCGATCAGTTCCGGCGCGTCGGCCGGGGCGAGGTCACACCGGGCACCGCGGTCGCCGACGGCGTGCTCGTCGCCCTCGGCGGTGTGCTGATGTTCGTGCCGGGCCTGGTGACCTCGGTGCTCGGCCTGCTCCTGCTGCTGCCGCTCACCCGCGGGCTGGTGCGCCCGGCGGTGACCGCGCTGGCCGCGCGCCGCGTCGGCCGCCTGGTGCGCACCGCCCGCTACGACGGCGTGGTGGTCGACGCCGACGGCGTGGTCGACGGTGTCGTGGTGCAGCAGTGGTACCACGACGGCCGGGGCACCCGCCGCGCCATCGACCCCTCCTGAACCGGTCGGTGTCCGGATCCGGGCGGCGCCCGCCTGGGGTCGGGCGGCGGATCGGCGTGCGGCAGACTGGGGAGCCGTGCGTACCCAGTTGCTGATCGGTGGCCGTTTCTACAGTTCGAGTTCGCCCGACGCGACCGCGATGGCGGTGCAGGACGGCACGATCGTATGGCTGGGCGCGGAGCAGCCGGGCCGGGCGCTGCACCCCGATGCCGAGATCGTCGACCTGGACGGCGCGTTCGTCGCCCCGGCCTTCGTCGACCCGCACGTGCACGTCACCGCGCTCGGCCTGCGACTGATCGGGCTCGACCTCACCGCCACCGGATCGCTGGCCGAATGCCTGGCCGCGGTGCGCGCCCACGCCGCCGAGCATCCCGAGGCCACGGTGCTCGGCACCGGCTGGGACGAGACGCGCTGGCCGGAGCGGCGCGCGCCCTCGGCCGAGGAACTGGACGCGGCCGCCGGGCCAGGACGGCGCGTCTATCTGGCGCGCGTGGACGCGCACTCGGCCGCGGTCTCCTCGGCCCTGCTCGCCCTCGTGCCCGCCGGAACCCGGGGTCACACGCCCGGTGCGCCGCTACGGGCCGACGCCCACCATCTGGTCCGCGCGGCCGCGCTGGCCGGCCTGGACCGCGCCCAGCGCGACCGCGCCCGGCGGGCCGCGCTCGATGCCGCGGCGGCGCACGGGATCGTCGCGGTGCACGAATGCGCGGGCCCCGACATCGCCGGCCGTGACGATCTCCGCGAGCTGCTCGACGTCGAGCACGGTGTCGAGGTGCGCGCGTACTGGGGGCAGGCGGTCGGCTCGGCGGCGGAGGCGACGGCGCTGCTGGCCGAGGTCGGCGCGCACGCGCTCGGTGGTGATCTGTTCGTCGACGGCTCGCTCGGTTCGCGCACCGCCCTGCTGCGCGCGCCCTACGCCGACGGGCCGGGCACCGGGGTGTCCTATCTCGACGCCGACGCGATCGGCGCGCACGTGCGCGCCTGCACCGAGGCGGGTATCCAGGCGGGCTTCCACGTCATCGGGGACGCGGGCATGGACGCGGTGGTGGCGGGCTTCGAGCAGGCCGTCGCCGCGCTGGGCGGTCCGGCCGTGGCCGCGCGCGGGCACCGCGTCGAGCACGCCGAGATGCTCGACGCCGCGCAGATCGACGCACTCGCCCGTTGGGGTGTGATCGCCAGTGTCCAGCCGGTTTTCGACGCGACCTGGGGCGGGCCCGACGGCATGTACGCCGCGCGGCTGGGCGCCGAACGCGCCGCCGGGCTCAACCCCTACGCGGCGATGGCGGCCGCGGGCATCGCGCTGGCGATCGGCTCCGACGCGCCGGTCACCGAGCTGAACCCGTGGGCGGCCGTGCGGGCCGCGAGCCTGCACCGCACGCCGGGGCACGGCATCTCCCCACGTGCCGCGTTCGCCGCCGCCACCCGCGGCGCCTGGCGGGCGGGCGGGGTCCGCGACGGTGTCGCGGGCACCCTGGTGCCGGGCGCACCGGCGTCGTATGCGATCTGGGAGGCGGGCGAACTCGTGGTGGCGGCCGCCGCCGACTCGGTGCAGCGCTGGTCCACCGACCCGCGCTCGCGAGTGCCCGGACTGCCTGCGCTGGAACCGGATTCGCCGCTGCCGCGCTGCCTGCGCACGGTGCACCGCGGCGTCACGATCTACCAGGCATGAGCGTGACGGGCGAGGGTGCGCGCGCGACGGGGCGGCGGGCGATCGGCAGTCCGGCGGTGTGGTGGCGCGTGCTCGCCGCGATCGTCGCGGGTCTGCTGATCTTCGGCAGCTTCCCGCCGCGCCCGCTGTGGTTCCTCGCGCCGGTCGGGGTGGCCGTGCTGGTGGCGGTGCTGCGCGACGGCACCCGGCTGCGCGGCGGGTTCGGGTACGGAATGCTGGCCGGGCTCGGCTTCTTCGTGCCGCTGCTGCCGTGGACGGGCATCTACGTGGGACCGCTGCCGTGGCTGGCCCTGTCGACCGCGTGCGCGGTGTATGTCGGCCTGTTCGGGGTGCTGGTGCGCCTGGTGGGCCGGTTGCCCGGCTGGCCGGTGTGGGTCGCGCTGGCGTGGGTCAGCGTGGAGTGGGCGCGGTCGAGTTTCCCGTTCGGCGGATTTCCCTGGGGCAGGCTGGCGTTCGGCCAGGCCGACGGCTGGTACCTGCCGTGGGCGATGATCGGCGGTGCGCCGCTGATCGGATTCGCCGTCGCGCTGACCGGCAGCGGCCTCGTGGCACTGGCGCGGCCGGTGTGGGCGGCGGTCCGCTCCGCCGACCGGTCCGCGCGGAACCGCTGGTCGCGCAGCGCGATTGTCGTCGCGGCCTGCTGTGCGGCTATCATGCCGGTCGCCGGAGTGATCCTCCGGTCCGCGCTGCCCGACCCTGAGACCGGGGACCGTACGATCACGGTCGCCGCGGTCCAGGGCAGCGTGCCGCGCCTCGGCCTGGACTTCAACGCGCAACGCCGGGCCGTGCTGGACAACCATGTCCGCCGCACCGAGGAACTCGCCGCCGACGTCGCCGCGGGCCGCGCCCCGCGCCCGGACGTGGTGATCTGGCCGGAGAACTCCTCCGACATCGACCCGCTGCGCAATGCCGACGCCGCCGCCCTCATCAGCCGCGCCTCGCAGGCCATCGGCGCGCCGATCCTGGTCGGTGCCGTGCTCGTCAACGACGACCGCACCACCACGAACTCGGTGATGGTCTGGAACGGTGCGGCCGGGCCGGGGGAGCGCCACGACAAGAAGATCGTGCAGCCCTTCGGCGAGTACCTGCCGATGCGCTCGTTCTTCCGGTTGTTCTCCGAATACGCCGACCGCGCCGGATATTTCGTGCCGGGCGACGGGGACGGCACGGTGCGCGCCGCCGATGTCGAGATCGGCGTGGCCACCTGCTACGAGGTCGCCTTCGACCGCGCCTTCCGCGACTCGTTGGCCGCCGGCGCGCAGCTGCTGACCGTGCCCACCAACAACGCCACCTTCGGCGACAGCGAGATGACCTACCAGCAACTGGCGATGTCACGGGTGCGGGCGGTCGAGCACGGGCGCGCGCTGGTGGTCGCCGCGACCTCGGGGGTGAGCGCGATCATCACCGCCGACGGCGCCGTCGCCGAGTCCACCCAGCTGTTCGTGCCCGCGGCCCTGGTGGCCGAGCTGCCGCTGCGCTCCGACACGACGCTCGCCACCCGGCTGGGCGGCGGTCCGGAACTGCTCGCGGTGGCGCTGACGGCGGGCGCGCTGGTGCTCGTCGTGGTGCGGCGCCGCCGAGCCACCGCCGCCACGGATGCCGCCGGCGACGCCTCCGACAGCGACGCCACCGCCGGCGACGTCCAGCCGGTCGCTGAGCAGGGCGACTGAGCCGGGCGAAAAAGGCGCTGATCGAACGGGGCGACCAAGCGCGGCGATCTCGCCGGGGGCGGCCGAGCCGTCCGGTCGGGCCGGGGCAATCGAGCCGTGCGATCGAGCCGGGGCGATCGAGCCGTCCGGTCGGGCCGGGGCGATCGAGCCGTCCGATCGGGCCGGGGCGATCGAGTCGTCCGATCGGGCCGGAGCGACTGAGCCGTCCGATCGGGCCCGGGGCGACTGAGCCGTCCGATCGGGCCCGGGGCGACTGAGCCGACCGATCGGGCCCGGGGCGACCGAGCTGGGCGATCGGGCCGGGGCGACCGAGCTGGGCGATCGGGCCGGGCGACCGAGCTGGGCGACTGACGCGGGCGGCCGAGCCGTCCGATCGAGCCGGGGGCGGCCGAGCTGGGCGATCGGGCCGGGGCGATCGAGCCGTCCGGTCGGGCCGGAGCGACTGAGCCGACCGATTGGGCCGGGGCGGCCGAGCCGTCCGATCGAGCCGGGGGCGGCCGAACCGTCCGATCGAGCCGGGGGCGATCGAGCCGTCTGATCGGGCCCGGGGCGAGTGAGCCGTGCGATCGAGCCGGGGGCGACCGAGCCGACCGACGGACCGGGGGCGACCGGGCCGGGCAACCGAGCCGCCACCGCCCGCTTCGCGCGGAAGATCCGGTTTGCTCCGTAGTTTCCGACACTGCACGAAGCGGTATTCGCTGAAGGATTGCTTCCGCGCCGATATCCCGCGCCGGCGTGCCGGTCTGGGGAGGCGGTTCGATCATGATCCCCTGGACGCGGTCTTGTTAGCTGAAAAGTAGCTTGCGAATTCGCCGGTGGCTCAAGCCGGTTCGCGATGCATGGAATCGCAGTCTCTGGCAATCCGCCCGCGCAAGGGCTCCGAATCTAAGGCGTGTATCACGTCCTGCGGCCTTCGCGCTCGTGCGCGAGGGCCGTCCGGTGCTCGGGGACTCGTGTCAGCTGCGGAAGAACGGAGTGATTGATGAGTTCGTGTGCCACCGATCGCGTCGACGAATGTGTTTCGGGTGGCTTCCCGACCCAGCCTTTCCCTCTCTCACCCGCGCAGACCGCGCTGTGGTACGCCCAGCGCATCCGGCCCGACGTCCCGCTGACCATCGCCCAGTACGTGGAGATCACGGGTGATCTCGACGTGGGCAGGCTGCTGTACGCGGTCGAACGCTGCGGTGCCGAGAATCAGAGCGGGTATCTGCGGCTGGTCGAGATCGACGGTGTGCCGCACCAGGTGATCGACCCGGACCGCAGGCCGGGTTGGGGGCGCCTGGATCTGCGCGGCAGGCCCGACCCGCGCGCGGCGGCGATGCGCTGGATGAACGAGCACGCGGCCTCGCCCATCGACCTCGAGAACGATCCGCTGGTCACCAACGTGATCCTGCGGATCGGCGACGCCGAATACCTCTGGTACGGCCGCGCCCATCACATCGTCATCGACGGCTACGGCGCGATGTCCGGCCTGACCCGCACCGCCGAGATCTACACCGCCCTCGAGCGGCACACCGAGCCCTCGGTCTCCCGGGCCACCCCGCTGGCCACCCTGTACGCCGAGGAGTCGGCCTATCGCGACTCGGCCCGCTGCGAACGCGATCGCGAGTACTGGCGCGAACAGCTCGCCGGCGCGGGCGAACCGGTGAGCCTGTCCACCGTGGCCGCGGTCCCCACCCCCGACCCGGGGCGGCGCCTGGCCCAGGGCGTGCTCGACGCGAGCCTGGACGCCGCGCTCGACGCCGCGGCCGCCGCGTTCGGCACCAACGCCTCGACACTGCTGGTCGCGGCGTTGGCCGCCTACGTGCGCTCGGTGACCGGCGATCCGGACGTGGTGCTCAGCCTGCCCGTCGCCGCCCGCACCACCGTGGCGCTGCGCCGCTCGGCGGGCGTGCTGTCGAACGTGGTGCCGCTGCGGCTCGGCGTCGACGAGGACACCACCGTCGCCGACCTGGTGCGCGCCGCCGAGCTGAAGATCACCGGCGCGCTCCGCCACCAGCGCTACCGGCACGACGACATCCGCCGCGACGGCGGCTACTCCCCGAACACCCGCGGGTTCTTCGGGCCGATGGTCAACATCATGCTGTTCGACCCGGAGCTGCGCTTCGGCAGCCTCGTCGGCGAACTGCACGTGCTGGCCACCGGCCCGGTCGAGGACCTGTCGGTCAACGTCTACAACAGCCGGGGCCGCACCCACCTGGACTTCGAAGCCAACCGCCTGCTCTACGCCGAGCGGGAGGTCGCCGCGCATCACCGGCGGTTCGTCGACTACCTCGCCGAATTCGTCGCCGCCGAGCCCGGCACCCCGGTCCGGGCGCTGCAGGCCATCACCCCGGCCGAACACGAGCTGGTGGTGCACCGCTGGAACGACACCGCCGCCGAGGTCGCCCCCGCCACCCTGGCCGACCTGTTCGCCGCACGGGCCGCCATGTGCCCGGACGCCGTCGCGCTCGAGTTCGACGACACCGCCTTGACCTATCGCGAACTCGACGAGCGCACCAACCGGCTGGCCCGCCTGCTCATCGCCCGCGGCGCGGGCCCCGAGACCGTCGTCGGGCTGTGCCTGCGGCGCGGCATCGACCTCGTCGTCGGCATGTACGCGATCATCCGCGCGGGCGCGGCCTACCTGCCGCTGGACCCGGACCATCCGGTCGAGCGCCGCGCCGACATTCTCGCTCAGGCCGACCCGGTGTGCCTGCTCGTCGCGGCCGGGGAGGGGCCTGCGCTGCCCGCCGACGTGCCCGTGCTCGCGCTCGACACGGTGCCCCTGTCCGGCTATGACGCCGCCCCGGTCACCGACGCCGACCGGCGCGCTCCGCTACGCCCCGACCACCTGGCGTACGTGCTGTTCACCTCCGGCTCCACGGGCAGACCCAAGGGCGTCGGCATCAGCCACGCCGCGATCGTCAACCGGCTGCGCTGGATGCAGCACGAGTACCCGCTCGACGCCGGTGACGCGGTGCTGCAGAAGACGCCCGCCACCTTCGACGTCTCGGTCTGGGAGTTCTTCTGGCCGCTGCAGGTCGGCGCCCGCCTGGTGCTCGCCGCGCCCGACGGGCACCGCGATCCGGCCTACCTGGCCGGGGTGATCGCCGAGAAACGCGTCACCACAGCTCATTTCGTGCCGTCGATGCTGTCGGTGTTCGTCACCGATGCCGATGTGCGCGGCTGCGGCAGCCTGCGGCAGGTGTTCTGCAGCGGCGAAGCGCTGCCCGCCGCCACCGTGCGCGAATTCCACGCCGCCCTCGGCGCACCGGACGCGGGCGGCCCGCGGCTGCACAATCTCTACGGCCCCACCGAGGCCGCCGTCGACGTCACCTACTGGCCGTGCCCGCCGGATCCGGACACCGTGCCCATCGGCTCGCCGGTGTGGAACACCAGAACCTACGTGCTCGACGCGGGCCTGCGCCCGGTGCCGCCCGGCGTGGTCGGCGAACTCTACCTGGCCGGCGTGCAGCTGGCCCGCGGCTACCTGGGCAGACCCCAGCTGACCGCCGAACGGTTCGTGGCCGACCCCTTCACCCCCGGTGCGCGCATGTATCGCACCGGGGATCTCGCGCGTTGGCGGCCCGATACCGCGCCGGAGGAACCCGGCGTCCTGGAATACCTGGGCCGCACCGATTTCCAGGTCAAGATCCGCGGCCAACGCATCGAACTCGGCGAGATCGAGGCGGCGCTGCTGGCCGACGAGCGGGTGGCGCGGGCGGTGTGCGTGGCCCGCCGCGGCCGCACCGGCGACGAGCTGGTGGGCTACGCCGTCGCCGCACCCGGCGCCACCGTGGACACCGCCGACGTGCTCGCGGGACTGCGCCGCAGGCTGCCCGGCTACATGGTGCCCGCGGTGCTGATGGTGCTGGACGAGCTGCCGTTGAACGCCAACGGCAAGATCGACCGCAAGGCACTGCCCGCCCCGCAGCTCCCGGTCGCCGCGACCGGCGGCCTCCGTCCGCGCACCGAGGTCGAACACGCGGTGGCCGCGATCTTCGCCGAGGTGCTCGCCCTCGACGAGATCGGGATCGAGGACGGCTTCTTCGACCTCGGCGGCAACTCGCTCATCGCCGCCCGCGCCGTCGGCAGGATCAACACCGATCTCGGCGCGGCGCTCACCATCCGCGACCTGTTCGAGGCCCCGACCGTGTCCGCGCTGGCCGAGCGGGTCGGCCGCCGTGCACCGATCGCCGCCCCGCCGCGCCTGGTCCCCGCCCGCAGGCCCGCGCGCATCCCGCTCTCGCCGGCGCAGCAGCGGCTGTGGATCCTCAACCGTTTCGACGAGCACGCCGCCGCCTACAACATGCCGCTGGCGCTGCGCCTGGACGGTGTGCTCGACCACGCCGCGCTGCGCGCGGGGCTCATCGACGTCATCGACCGGCACGAGAGCCTGCGCACCACCTTCCCCGAGGGCCCGGACGGCCCGTATCAGCTGATCCACCCGGCAGCCGACATTCCGCTGACCCTCGATCCGGTGGACGCCACCGGCGCCGATGTCACCGCGCTCGCCGCCGAATTCGCCGGCTACGGCTTCGATCTGCGCAACCAGGCGCCGGTGCGGGTGGCGCTGTGGTCGACCGGACCGCGCAGCCACGTGCTCGTGCTGGTGCTGCACCACATCTGCGGTGACGGCTGGTCCATCGCGCCGCTGGTCCGCGACCTGGTGGCCGCCGTGACGGCCCGGGCGCAGGGGACGGCGCCGCGCTGGACGTCGCTGCCGGTGCAATACGCCGACTTCACCCTGTGGCAGCGCGCGCTGCTCGGCGACGAGGCCGACCCGCACAGCGGGCTCGGCAGGCAGCTGGCCTACTGGCGTACCGCGCTGGCCGGGCTGCCCGACCAGCTCGACCTGCCCCTGGACCGCCCCCGGCCGCTGCGGCGGACCGGCGAGGCGCAGCGGGTGCGGTTCACCATCCCCGCCGACACCCGGGCCGCGGCACTGGCGGTGGCGGCCGGACGCGGCGTCAGCCTGTTCATGGTGTTGCACGCGGCGCTGGCCACCCTGCTGGCGCGGTTGAGCGCGAGCAGCGACATCGCCGTGGGCACCCCGATCGCGGGCCGCTCGGATCCGGCGCTGGACGAGCTGGTCGGCATGTTCGTCAACACCCTGGTGCTGCGGACCGAGATCGACCCCGCGGCCGGCTTCGAGCAGGTTCTCGACGCGGTGCGCGAGACCGACCTCAACGCCTTCGCCAACGCCGACGTCCCGTTCGAGCGGTTGGTGGAGGTCGTCAACCCCGAGCGCTCGACCGCCCGGCATCCGCTGTTCCAGGTGATGCTGTCCTACGACCGCACCCCGGACCTGGCGCTCGAGCTGCCCGGCGTCACCGCCGAGGTGCTGCCGCTGGACAGCGCGGTCGCCAAGTTCGACCTGCACCTCGAGGTGCACGACACCGCGGCCGACAGCGCGCTGGAGGCCGAATTCGTCTATGCCACCGACGTATTCGATCACGCCACGGTCGAGACCTTCGCCCGCCGCTTCGTGACCGTGCTCGACGCCGCCCTCGCCGCGCCCGCCGCGCCGGTCGGTGACATCGACCTGCTCGACGACCGCGAGTTCGCCAATCTGGTGCCGTTGCCCGCCGCGCCCGCGGTCCCGCCGATCACGCTGGCGCGGATGCTCACCGAGACCGCCGAACGCGTGCCCGACGCCGTCGCGGTGCGCCACCACGGGCTCGACACCACCTACCGGGAGCTCGACGAGCGCGCCAACCGCCTGGCGCGGGTGCTCATCGCCCACGGTGCCGCGCCGGAGACCGTGGTGGCGGTGGCCATGCCGCGCGGCCTCGACGCGATCACCGCGATCTGGGCGGTCGCCAAGACCGGTGCCGCGTACGTGCCCGTCGACCCCGGCTACCCGGGGGAGCGGATCGCGCACATGCTCGCCGATTCCGGCGCGCTGCTCGGCCTGACGCTGCCCGAATGCCTTGCCGCCCTGCCGGAATGGCCGACGACCACCCGGGGACGGCACGCCCGGACACCCCGGGACTGGCTGGTGCTCGGCGCGCCGGAACTGACCGCGGCCTGCGACAGCGCCTCGCCGCGGCCGGTCACCGACGCCGACCGCAGGCTCCCGCTGCGCGTCGCGCATCCGGCGTACCTGATCTACACCTCCGGCTCGACGGGCACCCCCAAGGCGGTCGTGGTCACCCACGCGGGATTGGCCTCGCTCGCCCACGAGCAGATCCAGCTGTTCGGCATCACCGACACCGCCCGCACCCTGCACTTCTCCTCACCGAGCTTCGACGCCTCGGTGCTGGAACTGCTGCTGGCCTTCGCGGCGGGCGCCACCATGGTCATCGCCCCGGCCGGCCTGTACGGCGGCCGGGAACTGGCCGACCTGCTGCGCGCCGAACGGGTGACGCACGCGTTCATCACGCCGGCGGCGCTGGCGACGGTGCCCGACGCGGGGCTGCACGATCTGGCCGCGGTGATCGTCGGCGGCGAGGCGTGCTCGGACGAGCTGGTCGACACCTGGACCGTGCACCACCGCATGCACAACATGTACGGCCCGTCGGAGGCCACCGTCGCCGCCACCGCGTCCAAGCCGATGGTGGCCGGTCAGCCGGTCCCGCTGGGTCTGCCGGTGCGCGGCATGCGACTGTTCGTGCTGGACCGGCGGCTGCGTCCGGTACCGCCGGGCACGCCGGGTGAGCTGTACCTGTCCGGCCCCGGCCTGGCCCGCTGCTACCTCGGCCGCAACGGCCTGACCGCGCAACGCTTCCCGGCCAACCCGTACGGGCGGCGCGGCGAGCGGATGTACCGCACCGGCGATCTGGTGGTGATCGACGCCGCGGGCGGCCTGCGCTTCCTGGGCCGCGCCGACGACCAGGTGAAGATCCGCGGCTTCCGCATCGAGCTGCGCGAGATCGACCATGTGCTGCGCACCCATCAGGGGGTGGCCTTCGCGCTCACGGTCGTGCATGTCGACGAGCACAACGAGCCGCGGCTTGCCGCGTACGTGACCGCCGAACCCGGCGTGGCGCTGCGCGGCGCCGACGTGCTGGCCACCGTGCGCGACCGGCTGCCCGGCTACATGGTGCCCGCCGCGGTGGTCGTGCTGGACGAGGTGCCGGTGACGCCCTCGGGCAAGCTCGATCGCAAGGCGCTGCCCGCGCCGGTGTTCGCGGCCGCCGGGGCAGGCCGTCCGCCCCGCACCGACGTGGAGCGGCGGGTGGCGGCGGTGTTCGAGCACGTGCTCGGCCGCCCGGTGCCCGGCGCCGAGGACAGCTTCTTCGACATCGGCGGCACCTCGCTGCTGGCCACCCGTCTCACCGCCGCTCTGCACACCGAGTTCGGGGCCGAGCTGCCGGTGCGGGAGATCTTCGAGGCGCCGACCGTGGCCGGGGTGGCCACTCGCCTGGGGGCGGCGCCGCGCACGCACCGCGTTCCGCTCACCGCGGTGCGGCCGCGTCCGGCGCGGATCCCGCTGTCGCTGCCGCAGCAGCGGCTGTGGTTCCTCAACCGCTTCGCCCCCGAGTCCAGCGCCTACAACATCGCGTTCGTCCTGCGCATCGACGGGGCGCTCGACACGGTCGCGCTGCGCGCCGCGCTGGCCGACGTGATCGCCCGGCACGAAGTGCTGCGCACGGTGTACCCGGAGGACGGCGCGGGTGCCCACCAGGTCGTGCTGCCGACCGCGCACGCGGTGCCCGCCGTCGAGATCGTCGACGCCGACGAACCGGCCGCCCGCGAGCAGCTGGCCGCGCTCGCCCGCGGCAGCTTCGACCTCACCGTGGACACCCCGCTCCGCCTCACCGTGCTGCGCACCGCGCCCCGGCGGCATCTGCTCGGGATCGTGCTGCATCACATCGCCGCCGACGGCTGGTCGCTGGCCCCGCTGACCCGCGACCTCGCCGCCGCCTACGAGGCCCGCCGCGGCGGCGCGGCACCCGCCTGGACGCCGCTGCCGGTGCAGTACGCCGACTTCGGGCTGTGGCAGCGCGCCTGCCTGGGCGATGCCGCCGACGCCGACAGCGTGGCGGGCGCCCAGCTGGCCTACTGGCGCGACGCGCTGGCCGACCTGCCCGAGGAACTGCCGCTGCCCTACGACCGGCCCCGCCCCGCCGAACCGGAGTATCACGCGGCGTCGGTGGCATTCGCGGTGCCCGACCAGGTCCGGCGCGCGCTCGCCGACCTGGCCAGGGCGCAGGGCGTCAGCATGTTCATGGTGCTGCGCTCCGCGCTGGCGGTGCTGCTGCGCGCGGTCACCGGCGGGCGCGACATCGTCATCGGCACGCCGGTGGCGGGCCGCACCGACACCGCGCTCGACGAGCTGGTCGGCATGTTCGTCAACACCCTGCTGCTGCGGTCCGACGTCGACCCGGACGCGGCCTTCACCGCGCTGCTGCGCGCCGACCGGGACAACGAACTGGCCGCGATCGCGCACGCCGACGTGCCCTTCGAACGGGTGGTGGAGGAGATCGGCCGGACCGCGGGTGCGCAGCGGCCGGTCGTGCAGGTCGCGCTCACCGTCCAGGACGGTCCGGCCCCCACCCTCCGGCTGCCCGGGCTGGCGCTGCACGCCGAGGAACTCGACATCGCCGCGGCCAAGTTCGACCTGGAACTGCGTGTCGCCCAGGACGCCGCGGGGCTCGGCGCGACCGCCGAATTCGTCTACGCCACCGAGTTGTTCGACGCCGCCACCGTCGAGACGCTGGCCGGACGGCTGATGCGGATCCTGGCCGCGGTGGCCGCCGACCCGGCGGTGCCGATCCGCGACATCGACGCGCGCACCGACCGCGAACGGGTCCACTTCGCGCCCGTCACCGGCCCCGAGGCCGCCGCGCCGCGCACGCTCGCGCAGTACTTCGCCGCCACCGTGGCCCGCGACCCGAGCCGCACCGCGGTGGTCGCCGTCGGGGACGGCACCGCGCTGAGCTACCGCGATCTCGACCGGCGCGCGAACCGGTTGGCGCGTGCGCTGATCGCCCGCGGTCTCGGTGCGGGTGACCGGATCGCGCTCGGGCTGACCCGCTCGATCGATTCCGTGCTCACCGCCCTCGCCGTCGCCAAGACCGGCGCCGCCTTCGTCCCGGTCGACCCGAAGTACCCGGCCGAGCGGGTGCGGCACATGCTCACCGACTCCGGCAGCGCCCTCGGTCTCACCCGGGCCGAGCACGCCGAACGGCTCGCCCCCGCCGCCTCGACGCACTGGCTGGTGCTCGACGATCCGGCCTTCCGCGCCGAGCTCGACGGCTACACCGCCGACCCCCTGCGCGCCGACGAGCCGACCCGGCCCGCCGCGGTCACCGATCTGGCCTACCTGGTCTACACCTCGGGCTCGACCGGGACACCGAAGGGCGTCGCGGTCACCCACGCCGGCCTGTCGAACTTCGCCGACGAACTGCGCGACCGGCTCGACACCACCCCCGATTCGCGCACCCTGCATTTCGCCACCCCGAGCTTCGACGCGGCGATGCTGGATCTGCTGCTGGCCCTCGGACCCGGCGCCACCATGGTGATCTGCCCGCCCGAGGTGTACGGCGGCGACGAACTCGCCGAACTGCTGGAGCGGGAACGGATCACGCACGCCTTCATCACCCCGGCCGCGCTGGCGACCATCGACCGGCAGCGGTGGGCGCTGCCGCACCTGCGCGGCCTGATGGTCGGCGGTGAGGCGCTCGGACCCGAACTGGTGACCCGCTGGGCCGACGGCCGTCGCCTGCTCAACGCCTATGGACCCACCGAGACCACGATCGTGGCCACCCTGTCGGCGCCGCTGGCGGTCGGCGGCCCGATCACCATCGGCACCCTGGTGCGCGGGGCGCGGGCCGTGGTGCTCGACGAGCGGCTGCGTCCGGTGCCGGTCGGCGTCCCCGGCGAGCTCTACCTCGCGGGGCCGGGCGTGGCGCAGGGCTACCTGGACCGGTACGGGCTGACGGCGGCGCGCTTCGTCGCCGATCCCTTCGGTCCGCCCGGGGCGCGGATGTACCGCACCGGTGACGTGGTGCGCTGGACGGCGGACCGCGAACTGGTGTACCTGGGCCGCAGCGACTTCCAGGTGAAGATGCGCGGGTTCCGCATCGAGCTCGGCGAGATCAGCGCCGCACTCACCGCCCACCCCGACATCCGCTTCGCCCACACCGAGGTGCGCGCGATCAACGGTGCCGACCGGCTGGTCTCCTACGTCCAGGCCACCGATGCGCACCTCGACATCGCCGCGGTGCGCGCCCACCTCGCGGCCCGGCTGCCCGCGCACATGGTGCCCGCGAGCATCACCGTGCTGGACCGGATCCCGCTGACCCCGGTCGGCAAGCTCGACCGGGCCGCCCTGCCCGAACCCGAGCAGGCCGGCGCGGCCGAGGGACGCGCACCCGAGACCGCGACCGAACGGCTGGTCGCGCGGGTGATGGGCGAGCTGCTCGACGTCGAGGATGTGCGGGCCGACGCCGATTTCTTCGCCATCGGCGGCAACTCGCTGCTGGCGACCCAGCTGGTCGCGCGCCTGGCCGCCGCCACCGGCACCCGGCTCGAGGTCCGCGGCGTGTTCACCCATCCGACGGTCGCCGCGCTGGCCGCCGCCCTGGACGGTCGTACCGGCGCCGCCGACGAACGCCCGCAGCCGACGAAACGACCACGCCCCGACCACGTGCCACTGTCGGCGGCGCAGCGCAGGCTGTGGTTCCTCGACCGGTTCAACGCGGGCGGCGGCGACGGCGACCGGACCGCGGGCGCCTACAACGTGCCCATCGTGCTGCGACTGCACGGACGGCTCGAACTGCCCGCGCTGGTCGCGGCCCTGCACGAGGTGCAGCGCCGCCACGAGGTGCTGCGCACGGTGTACCCGGAGCGGGACGGCGAACCCGCGCAGGTGGTGCTCGATCCCGCCACGGCCGCCGTCACCCTCTACACCGCCACCGTGACCGAGGCGGAGGTGGCCGCGACCGTCCGCGGGTTCGCCGCGGGCGGATT
Source organism: Nocardia farcinica (assembly GCF_001182745.1). Classification (NCBI taxonomy): domain Bacteria; kingdom Bacillati; phylum Actinomycetota; class Actinomycetes; order Mycobacteriales; family Nocardiaceae; genus Nocardia; species Nocardia farcinica. Next base: position 951,869 of record NZ_LN868938.1, read on the forward strand.
CGATCTCGCCGCGGCCCCGCCGCTGCGGGCGGCGCTGATCACCGTCGCCGACCCGGACGAGCTCGGCACCGCCACCCCGGCCACCGCCGACGAGAACGTCCTCGTCCTGGTCGTGCACCACATCGCCATCGACGGCTGGTCGCTGGAACCGCTGGCCGTCGAGGTCGCGGCCGCCTACCGCGCCGCCGCGGCCGGACGCGAGATCGAGCTGCCCGAACCGGAGCTGCAGTACGCCGATTACACGCTGTGGCAGCGCGAGACGCTCGGCACCGAGGACGATCCCGGCTCGGTGCTGAACAGGCAGCTCGACTACTGGGTGCGCGCGCTGGACGGCAGCCCGGAACTGCTGGCCGTTCCCGCCGACCGCCCGCGCCCGCCCGCGCCGTCCTACCGGGGCGGCACCGTCGGCTGCACCATCGACGCCTTCACGCACCGGGAACTACAGCGCGTGGCGGCCACGCACAACGTCAGCATGTTCATGCTGCTGCACGCCGCGCTCGCGGTGTTGCTGCACCGGATGACCGGCACCGACGACATCACCGTCGGCACCGCCGTGGCCGGGCGCGGCCATCCGGCGCTGGACCGCATGATCGGCATGTTCGTCAACACGCTGGTGTTGCGCACCCGCATCGACCCCGACGCCGGGTTCGCCGACCTGCTGCGCACCGTCCGCGAGACCGACCTCGACGCCTTCGCCCACGCCGACGTGCCGTTCGAGCGGCTGGTCGAGGTGCTCAATCCGGCACGCTCGCAGGCACATCACCCGCTGTTCCAGGTGATGCTCTCGGTCCGCAACCAGCCGGTGCGCGTGCTGGAACTGCCCGGGCTGCGCATCGAGTCCGAGGACATCGACACCGGCATCGCGAAGTTCGACCTGCAGTTCACGCTCACCGAATCGCACACCCCGCTGCGCGAACCCGACGGGATCGCCGTCGCGGTGACCTATGCCGCCGACCTGTTCGACGAGGACACCGCCCGCGCACTCGGCAAGCGGCTGCGCAGGCTGCTCGCCGCGATCGCCGCCAACCCGACCAGTGCGGTCGGCGATCTGCAACTGCTCGACCCGGCCGAATGGTCCGGCCTGGCGGCGGTGCGCGGCACCGAGGCCGACCGGCCGGTCACCTTCCCCGAGGTGTTCGAGGCGGCGGTGCAGCACGACCGGCGGGCGGTCGCGCTGCGCTGCGAGGGCACCGAGGTCACCTACGACGCGCTCGACCGCTGGACCAACCGGCTGGCGCGGGTGCTGATCGAGCACGGCGTCGGCCCGGAGAGCCTGGTCGCGCTGGGCTTCACCCGGTCGGTGGAATCGGTGGCCGCGGTGCTGGCGGTGGCCAAGACCGGCGCGGCGTTCGTGCCGATCGATCCGCTCTACCCGGCCGAGCGGATCGCCCACATGTTCGCCGATTCCGGTGCGGTCCTGGGGCTCACGTTGAGCGCCCACCGTGCCACCCTGCCCGTCGAGGGCGGGTGGATCCTGTTGGACGACCCGGAGTTCCGGGCCCGGGTGCTGGCCGCTGCGCCGGAACCGATCACCCAGGCCGAGCGCACCGCGCCGCTGCGGCTGGAGAACCCGGCCTATGTCATCTACACCTCGGGCTCGACCGGCACCCCGAAGGGCGTGGTGGTCACCCACGGCGGTCTGTCCAACTTCGCCGCCGAGTGCGCGCAGCGTTTCGACGTGCGCCCGACCGACCGGGTGCTGAACTTCGCGACGCCGAGCTTCGATGCCGCGATGCTCGACCTGCTGTTCGCCCTCGGCGGCGCGGCCACGCTCGTCATCGCCCCGACCGGGGTGGTCGGCGGCGCGGAACTCACGCGCGTGCTGGTCGCGGAGCGGATCACGCATGCCTTCATCACCACCTCCGCGCTGGGCACGGTCGACCCGAGCGGCGTCACCGAGATGCGGCACGTGCTGGTCGGTGGTGAGGCGCTGCCGCCGGATCTGGCCAACCGGTGGTCGGTGGGCCGCAACCTCTACAACGTCTACGGGCCGACCGAGACCACCATCGTGACGATGATGTCCGCGCCGCTGTACCCGGACGGGCCGATCACCATCGGCGGCCCGATCCGCGGCGTCGGTGTCGGTGTCCTGGACCGGCGGCTGCATCCGGCGCCGATGGGCGTCACCGGCGAGTTGCACCTGTCCGGCAACGCGCTGGCCAGGGGCTACCTGAACCGGCCGGGGCTCACCGCGCAGCGGTTCATCGCCAACCCGTACGGCAAGCCGGGCGAGCGGATGTACCGCACCGGTGACCTGGTGCGGTGGCGGCCGCAGACGCCGGGCGAGGTCGAATACGTCGGCCGGGTCGACCACCAGGTGAAGATCCGCGGATTCCGCATCGAACTCGGTGAGATCGACGCCGCCCTGGCACGGCACGCCGACGTGGAACTGGCCACCACGCTCGGCCACCGCACCGCGGCGGGCAGCACCGCGCTGGTGGCGTATGTGAAGCCGCGGCCGGGCAGCACCGTGACCGCCCGCGAACTGACCGCGCACGTGGCCGCGCTGGTGCCGAATTACATGGTGCCGCAGTCGATCATGTTGATCGACGAGGTGCCGCTGAGCCCCACCGGCAAGCTCGACCGCCGGCAGCTGCCGGAGCCGGTGTTCGCCGGAACCGTCGAGTACCGCGCGCCGTCCACCGCCGTCGAGGCCGCCCTGTGCGCGGCCTACGCCTCGGTGCTCGGCGTGGCCAGGGTCGGCGTCGACGACGGCTTCTTCGAACTCGGCGGCAATTCGCTGTTGGCGACGAAGGTGGTCGCCGAACTGCGGGCCGCCGGTATCGACGTGCCGGTGCAGGCGATGTTCGGTGACGCCACGCCGGCCGCGGTGGCGGCGAAGCTGGCCGACGACCCGGCGGCGATGGTCGCCGCGGCGCTGGCGCCGGTGTTGCCGTTGCGGCCGGGCAGCGCCCGCCCCGCCCTGTTCTGTGTCCCGCCGGGCGTCGGGTTGTCCTGGTGCTACAGCGGGCTGCTCGCGCACCTGCCCACCGACGTGCCGGTGTACGGACTGCAGTCGCCGCACGTCAGCGGCGCCGCCGGGTTCGCGGACATGACCGAGGCGGCCGAGCACTACGTGGCCGCCATCCGCTCCATCCAGCCGCACGGCCCGTACCACCTGCTCGGCTGGTCGCTGGGCGGGCTCATCGCGCACGAGATGGCGGTGCAGCTGCGGGCGGCGGGGGAGGAGGTGGCGCTGCTGGCCATGCTCGACAGCCACCGGCTCGGCGAGCGCTGGATGGCCGTGGCGACCCCCTCGGCGGCGGACATCCTCGCGGAGTTCGGCGTCGAGATCGAGGCGGACGCCGCCGACCTGGACCCGATCGCGGCCGCGCGCCTGCTGCGCGCACAGCCGGGGCCGTTTGCGGCGCTCACCGACGAGCACCTGGACGCCCTGTTCCGCGAATACCGCACCGGCACCGTGCTGGCGCGGGACTTCCGGCCCCGTGTCTTCGACGGCGACCTGCTGTTCTTCCACGCCGCCGCGGACGAGATCAACCGCGCCGACCCGGACCGGCGCGCGGCGGCGTGGTCGCCGTACGTGGCCGGGACCGTGCACGAGCACCAGGTGCCGTGCGCGCACGCGGCGATGACGACCCCCGAGGCGCTCGCCCTGATCGGCCCGCTGCTGCGCGGCCGGCTGGACGGCGACCAGGCCACGACGAAGGAGAACCCTGGTGAGTGACGGCACCGGCGCGAGCCGGAACGAAGGCGGGCACCTATGAGCCTGGCGGTGGAAGTACACGGACTGGTCAAGAACTACGGCAAGGCACGGGTTCTCGACGACGTCGACCTGGAGATCCCGGCCGGCACCGTGATGGGCCTGCTCGGTCCCAACGGCGCGGGCAAGACCACGACGGTGCGCATCGTCACGACGTTGCTGCGGCCCACCGCGGGCAGCGTCCGGGTCGCGGGGGTGGACGTGCTGCGCGACCCGGCGAGCGCGCGCCCGCGGATCGGCCTGTCCGGCCAGTACGCGGCGATCGATGCCAACCTCACCGGCTTCGAGAACCTGCGGATGGTGGCCCGGCTCTACGGCATGACCCGGCGCCAGGCCGCCGCCCGCGCCCGGGAACTGCTCGGCGCGCTCGGGCTCGAACACGCCGCCGACCGCCGCGCGGGCACCTACTCCGGCGGTATGGCACGCCGGCTCGATCTCGCCGGTGCGCTGGTGGCCCGGCCGCCGGTGGTGGTGCTCGACGAGCCGACCACCGGGCTCGACCCGCGCGGGCGGCTCGACATGTGGCGCGTCATCGGCGAACTCGTCCAGGACGGCACGACGGTGCTGCTCACCACGCAGTACCTGGAGGAGGCCGATCTGCTCGCCGACCGGATCACCGTCATCGACCACGGGCGCGTCATCGCGCGCGGCTCGGCCGAGGAACTGAAGTCCTCGATCGGCGGCGACCGGCTCACCGTCACGCTGGCGCCCGGCCAGGACGTGCAGCCGGCGCTGACCGTGCTCGCCCAGGTCGGCATCGGCGAACCCCGCCGGGAGGACGGCGGCGACGACGTCTCGGTGGTGGTCGGCGACGGTACCCGCACGATGGTCGAGGCGCTGCGCAGGCTCGACGACGCCGGGGTGTGCGTGCTCGACGCGAGCGTGCACCGGCCCAGTCTCGACGATGTGTTCCTGTCCCTCACCGGCACCCCCGCGACCCCCGCGACCGAGCCGGAAACCGACGACGTACCCGAGGAGATCCTGTCGTGACCGCCCCCGCCCTCGCACCGGAACTCGGCGAGACCCCGACCGCGGAGGTGCCCCGCGAGATCACCCCGCCGAAGCTGCGGGTCTTCCGCGACAGCGCGATCGTGGCGCACCGCAACCTGCTGACGATCCTGCGGGTGCCGACCCTGCTGGTGACCGCCACCATCCAGCCGCTGATGTTCGTGTTCCTGTTCGCCTACATCTTCGGCGCGTCCCTGGGCGGCAGCCAGTACCGGGAGTTCCTGCTGGCGGGCATCTTCACCCAGACGGTGGCCTTCAACGCCGCCTTCACCACCGTCGGCCTGGCCGGTGACCTGCAGAAGGGCATCATCGACCGGATGCGCGCGCTGCCGATGTCGCGTATGGCGGTGCTGATGGGGCGCACGCTGTCGGACCTGGTGGTGAACATCCTCAGCCTGGCGGTGATGGTCGGCTGCGGCTACATCGTCGGCTGGCGGATCAACGGCGGTATCGCCGACGCGGCGCTGGCCTTCGGGATCATCCTGCTCTTCGCGTTCGCGATGTCGTGGGTCGGCGCGCTCACCGGCCTGCTCTCGCCGACGGTGGAGGTCGCCCAGAGCGCGGGCCTGATCTGGCTGTTCCCGCTGACGTTCATCTCCTCGGCGTTCATCTCCGCGGGCGCGCTGCCCGGGCCGCTGAAGGTGATCGCGGAGTGGAATCCGATCACCGCCGTCTCGGCGACCGGCCGCAAGCTGTTCGACAACGGCGCGCCGCCGTTCTTCGCCCAGCCGACCGGCTGGCCCGCCGAGCACTGCGTGGAGTACGCGGTGATCTGTTCGATCGTGATCCTGGCCGTGGCCATGCCGCTGGCGTTGCTGCGGTACCGCAAGGTCGCCAGCCGCTGACCCGCGGCGGCACGGAAAAGGCCGTTTCCCTCGTGATCCGAGGGAAACGGCCTTTTCTCGTGGTGCGACGTCTCAGCCGCGGCGGCGGGTCTTGAGCAGTTCGAGGCGCTCCTTGAGCAGTTCCTCGAGCTCCTCCTTGCTGCGGCGCTCCAGCAGCATGTCCCAGTGCGTGCGCGGCGGCTTGACCTTCTTGGTCTCCTGCGTGGTGCCCTCGACGAGGACGCCTTCCTGACCGTTGCGGCACAGCCAGGTCGGGGGGATCTCGGCGTCGTCGGCGAACGGCACGTCGAACTCTTCGCCGTTGTCGGTCCGGTACCGGGCGATGCGACGAGGAGCGAGGTCGTGGTCGCGATCGGTCTCGTAGCTCACCGCTCCGAGCCGACTGCCCCGGAGTACGCGATCTGCCATGGTGTGCCTCTCCCTGTGTGCTCGAGTCTTGTTGCGCCGGCGACCGGTGCCCGGTCTTCGCTCGACATCCGTACAACGCACGGGCCGGCGTCATCGTTCCCGACACGGCGACGATGAACCGTTCCATTCTAGTCGGCCCCGGGTCGCGGGCCCGTCCCCGGCACCGCCGACACGCCCGCCGGGTCCGCGCGCGCGGCGGACGCGCACGCACTAGTCTTCTGCCCCATGACGCGGCGCTTGCTGACCTGCCTGTGGTGTGGGCGGGAGATCGTGGACTCCGAGTCCGGGCGGCGGCGCCGCTACTGCCGTCAGTCGTGCCGCCAGCGCGCCTACGAACACCGCAACAGCGTCAAGGGCACCGGCATCCCGGAGGATTCGGTGATCCTGAGCGCCCAGGAGGCCGCGGATCTGGCCGACCGCTGGTTCGCCGCGCGCTGCGCCGCCGAGGACGTCGCGACCGCGATCGCCGAGGGCGCCGACACCGACGAACTGCTCGCGCTGAGCACCACGCTGGTGAAACTCACCCGCGAGGCCGAACGGCTGCGTTGACCTGAACGGCTGCGTCAGCCCGAACGGCGGCGTCGACCCGAGCGCCGGCCCGGACCGCCGCCACGCCCGCCGCCACCGCGGCTGTCAGGGCCGCGGCGGCCAGCAAAGTCCAGGCGTCGGGCCGCAGCAGCGGTTGCGCTCGCATCGCCTGCCAGAACACCAGCCCCAGCAGACCCGCGTAGCCCAGCGCCACGACACCGACGAGCCGGGCCCGCACCCGCTGCGGTCGCAGCCACGGCCTCCGTCGCGCCAGCAGGCCCAGGACGAGCACCGTCGCGAGCAGCACCTGGATGCCGTGCAAGCCGACGAAATGGGGGATCCGCAGGTCACCGCCCACGGTGCTCCAGCCGGTCAGCGGCAGACCGGCATCGAGTGCAGCGTTGCCGTCCGTGCCGTCGTGCACGGTGTGCCCGGCGGACAGCTCCACGATCTCGCCGTCGGCGTCGCGCACCCGCCTGCCGCCGGTGAACCCCATCGTGTAGGCCAGCGCCATTCCGGTCACCGCCAGCGCGAGTCCGCCGTGGATGGCGCGGGTCGTGGGCAGATCGGCCGGCCGCTGGCGGGCGATCACCGCGCCGATCAGCAGGCTCGCCAGGAAGAGCCCGGGCACACCGGAGGTGAACACCATCTGCCCGACCGCGTTGACCGGGTCGTCGGCGGTGTTGAAATGGCTGAACGTGCCGCGCGCGGCCTGTAGCGCGATGAATCCGACGTCGACGATCCCGGTGACGGCGAACAGCGTGCCCAGCCACCACGTGATGCGCCTGCCACGGTGCGGCAGCGCGAGCAGCCAGGCCAGGGTCAGTCCGTAGACGGCGAACGCCACCGCGAACTTGAAGGGTTTGCGCCACACGGACTCACCGAGCAGCACGCGGTCGTCGACGAGCATGCCGGCCAGGCAGACGAGGGCGAGCGCGGCCATGGCGGTGACCATGACGAGCAGGGGGCGGTGCATGCGGCCGCGGGGCGGCCGGGCGACCGGCTGACGGTGCCGCGGCGAGCGGACGACGGTGGTGGACATGGGCCGACGGTAGGGCCGCCCGGTGCCCCGTCACGTCCCGCCGCAGCGGGGTTCTCGCCTCGTACGCCGGTATCGCGCGCGCCCTCGGCCTCACCCTCGGGTAGGTGGACCGGGAGAACGAAACCTGCCCGCGAATCCGGAGATTCGCGGGCAGGCGGGGTATCCGCGCGCCCCTCATCCACGCGCGGTGGGGGTGGATCAGTGCGACGGTGCGAACACGTCCACGCCGCGGGCGGCCAGCCACGGGGCCGGGTCGATCGGGCCGACGCCGGGCACGTGCACCTCGTAGTGCAGGTGCGGGCCGGTGGAGTAGCCGCGGTTGCCGACGGTGGCGATGACGTCGCCCGCGCGGACCTGCTGGCCCACGGTGGCGAGGATGTCGTTGACGTGGCCGTAGACGCCGACGGTGCCGTCGTCCTGCTGCACGCGCACCCACAGGCCGAAGCCGCTGGCCGGCCCCGCCTCGATGACGACGCCATCGGTGACGGCGGCGATCGGCGCGCCGATCGGGTCGCCGAAGTCCAAGCCGTTGTGCTGGGCGCCCCAGCGGGCGCCGAAGTGGGAGGTGAGCACGCCGGCGACCGGGCGGACGGTCTTCGGGCGCGCGGCTTCGACGGCGAGGCGATGCTGCTCCCACAGCACCGGCTCGGGCACGATCTGCGGCATCTGCGCTTCGCGGGGGGTGAAGGCGGTGAACTGCACCGTCTCCTCGGTGGCGTCGGCGACCGCGGCGGTCGCCGAGGCGGTACCGTCGGCCGGGTCGGTGGCGGCGAACACACCGAACGACACGCCGAGCGCGGCGGACAGGGCGACGGCGCGGCCGGCGACACGCTGGCGGCGCGAACGCGGTGCGCCGGGCCGGAGGAAAGATAACGGATCGGTCACGGGCATGTCTCGAACGTACGGCAGCGCCCGCGACCTGCAGCAATGCTGTGGCTACCCTCACAGGGCAGCAAAACCGCTGGTGGCGAGTTACGAAGTGGTAACGATGCGGCGCGCCTACGTTTACGAGCAGGGCGAATGCGTTATCGGCGAGATCTTGAACGGTTCCAGCGTGTTGATCACACTGTTGAAGTGCCGACTAACGGAGTTCGTGCCCTGGAAGCACTCGCCGACCCCACTCGCCGGGCGATCTTCGAGGCGCTACCCGCCACCCCGCGGTCGGTCGGCGAACTCGCCGCGATCGTCGGGGTGAGCAGCTCGGCGGTGTCGCAGCATCTGAAGGTGCTGCGCGCCGCGCGGCTGGTGATGGTGCGCCCCCGGGGCAACCGCAGGCTCTACACCCTCGATCCGCGCGGCCTCGGCGACGCCCGCGACTACCTCGAACAGTTCTGGCCGAGCGCCCTGGCCGCCTACGCGGCCGCCCTGCACGAAGCGCGCGCCGAAGGGGCGGCGAACTAGGCGGTCAGCCCACCTGCCGGTACCCGGCCGCGCGCTGCCCGGCGGTGGCGGTGCCCGGCCACGGACGACGGCTGAGCTGCTTGTCGATGGCGGCCATGACGTCGGGGACGGTGATCTTCAACAGGCCGGGGTCGGGGGTGTCGGCGAACGGATCGCCCAACTGTCCCGCCCACAGCACCGCGTGCCTGGCCAGCAGGTGCGGGGGTGGGCCCGCCCAGTGCGGCGGGGTCGGCCCGAACATCAGCACCGTGCGGGTGCCGAACGCGGTCGCCAGATGCGCCACGCCGGTGTCACCGCTGACCACCAGCGACGCCTCGGCCACCGTCGCGGCCAGTTCGATCAGGTTCTGTTCGCCCGCCAGCACGCGGTGGCGGGGCAGGCCCGCCCTGGCGGCGACGGTGAGCGCGATGTCACGCTCGAACTCGTCGCCGGTGAGCACCACGTCGCGGCCGAGCACCAGCAGATGGCGCACCACCGCCGCGAACCGGTCCGGCGGCCAGCGCCGCGCGGGCGCTCCCGCGCCGACGTGCACCACCACGCAGTCGCGATGGCTGGTGGTCGCCACCGGCGGCACCAGGCCGAGATTGCGACGGTCGGCGACGATGCCGTCGGACTCGAGCAGATGGCACCACCGCTCGGTGTAGTGCATGTCCTGCTCCCACTCGGGTCCGTCCACCTCGGGGAAGGCCGCGTGGCGATAGCTGAGGATGCGGCCGGGACGCAGCCGGGCGAGTTCGGCGATGCTCTCCGGGCCGGGGCCGTGCAGGTTGACCGCGAGGTCCGGGCCCGGCCCATCCCAGCGCAGCGCACCGGCCGACGGGGTCGGCACCAGCGTGTCGACCGAGGCGATCAGATCGACGATCGGCTTGAGCCGCTGCGGGGCCGCCAGCACGATGTGGTCGCTCGGCTTGGCTCGACGCAGCGCGCGAAGCGCCGGGACCGCGGTGAGGAGATCACCCAGTCCGCGTGCCTGCAGCACGAGTACTACCGCCACCCTGTCTCTCCTAGCCACCTTCGGCGCCGATGCGGGAAATCCCGGTCCGTACGCACCGGTCGGCGCGCCCGACGAGAATCACTTAGGGATGACTTCCCAAGCCGTCGCGGCGATAAACGTGCGGCGGGTGCGGCGTAATCGATCGCACCCCCTCCGTCGCGCAGTAATCTCACTGAGGTCGCGACACCTTCACCCTCGACGGACAAGGAGCGTTCGCATGGCCTGCCTGCTCAACCCGTACCTCGGTTTCGGTGCCAATGCGCGCCAGGCGCTCGAGTTCTACCGCGACGTCTTCGGCGGCACCCTGAACATCAGCACGTTCGGCGAGTTCGGCGACGCCCCCGACGAGGGCGCCGACCTGGTCATGCACGGCCAGCTCGAGACGCCCGACGGCTTCACGCTGATGGCCTCCGACACCCCGCCCGGCATGGAATATCAACCGGGAAGCAGTATTTCGGTCAGTCTCAGCGGCGACGACGCCGACCGCCTGCGCGGGTGGTGGAACAAGCTCAGCGAAGGCGGCACCGTCACGGTGCCGTTGGAGAAGCAGATGTGGGGCGACGAGTTCGGCATGTGCCAGGACCGCTTCGGCGTCGCGTGGATGGTCAATATCGCCGGGGAGGGGCGATAGCGTCGCCCGGCGTGTTCCGGCAAATCTCCAGATAACTTGTCCGCCACTGCATAGCATCAGGTCATGACGACCGACGAAGTGGTGGAAGGTCCCGTTCGGGCGCTTGCCAAGGCTGCTTGGCAAACCGTTCTGGTGACCGGCGTGCTCTCGGTGATTCTCGGCATTGTCGTCCTGGTGTGGCCCGGCAAGACGCTGGTCGTGGCGGGCATCCTGTTCGGCATCTACCTGGTGGTGTCCGGTGTTCTGCAGCTCATGGCGGCCTTCGGTGCCACCAGGACCGCGGGCATGCGGGTGCTGTACTTCCTCAGCGGCGTGCTGTCGATCGTGATCGGCGTGTTCTGCTTCCGCGACGAGCTGGCCTCGATCCTGCTGCTCGGGCTGTGGATCGGCATCGGCTGGCTCTTCCGCGGCGTTTCGGTGCTGGTCGCGGCGATCTCGGAACCGGCGCTGCCCGGCCGTGGCTGGCAGGGCTTCTTCGGCCTGGTGACCGTGGTGGCCGGCATCGTGCTGATCGTCTGGCCGGTCACCTCGGTCGCGACCCTCACCCTCGTCGCCGGGGTGTGGTTGATCGTGCTCGGTGTGATGGAGATCATCACCGCCATCGGGGTGCGTCGCGACGCCAAGCGCCTCGACGACGCCCTGGGCGACCTACCGCCGAATCCCGTGCGCGCCTGAGCTCAGGCGGCGGTGCGCGCGGCGCGGTCCCAGGCCGCGCCGCGCAGCAGTCGCAGCCCGTTGAGCGCGACCAGGATCGTGGAGCCCTCGTGCCCGGCGACGCCGAGCGGCAGCGGCAGGGTGCCCAGCAGGTCCCAGGCGACCAGCACCACGATGAAGCTCGCGGCGATCGTGAGGTTGGCGACGACCACCCGCCGGGCGCGCTGGGACAGCGCGATCACCGCGGGCACGGTGGTGAGGTCGTCGTGGACGACGATGGCATCGGCGGTGCGCAGCGCGAGGTCCGATCCCGCGCCACCCATCGCGATGCCGAGGTCGGCGGTCGCGAGCGCCGGGGCGTCGTTGATGCCGTCACCGACCATCGCGACGGTGTGCCCGGCCGCCTGCTGCGCGCGCACGAGCTCGACCTTGTCCTCGGGGAGCAGCTCCGCGTGGACGTCGCCGATGCCGGTGGCCGTGCCGACGCGGGTCGCGGTGGCATGGTTGTCGCCGGTCATCAGCAGTGGCGGTGCGTCCGTCAGCGCCGCCGTGGCGGCCACCGCCGCGGGCGCCTCGGAGCGCAGCTGATCCGCCACCTCCAGTACCCCGATCGGGTGCTCGTCGCAGCGCACGACGACGGCGGTGTGCCCCGCGTCGTGGGCGCGCCCGACCGCGGCGGCCAGCTGCGGCGCGGGTCGCGCGATTCCGGCGGGGGAGCCGACCTCGATGCGCTTGCCCGCCACGGTCGCGGCCACGCCCCGGCCGGGAACGGCCACGAAGTCCGCCGCGGGCGGAAGCCGCAGACCGCGCTCACGGGCCGCACCCACGACGGCGGCCGCCAGCGGGTGTTCGCTGGGATGTTCGGCGGCGGCGGCCAGGCGCAGCACCTCGTCGGGGGAGTGGGCGGCGTCGAGGACGTGCAGCTCGGCGACCCGGGGGACGCCGCGGGTCAGGGTGCCGGTCTTGTCGAATGCGACCCGGGTGGTGGTGCCGAGGCGTTCCATCACCACCGCCGACTTGACCAGCACGCCGTGCCGCCCCGCGGTGGCGATGGCGGCCAGCAGCGGCGGCATGGTCGCCAGCACCACCGCGCAGGGGGAGGCGACGATCATGAAGGTCATCGCCCGCAGCAGCGCCCGTTGCAGGGTGTCGCCGAGCAGCATCGGCACCGCGAACACGGCCAGGGTGGCCACCACCATGCCGACCGAGTACCGCTGCTCGACCTTCTCGATGAACAGCTGCGTGCGCGCCTTGGTTCGCACCGCCTCCTCGACCATCGCGGCGATCCGGGCCACCACCGAATCCGCGGCGCGCCGGTCCACCCGGATCCGCAGCGTCCCGGTGCCGTTCGAGGTGCCTGCGAAGACCTCGTCGCCGGCTGTCTTGCCCACCGGCAGCGGCTCGCCGGTGATGGTGGCCTGATCCACGTCGCTGCCGCCGGACACCACCGTTCCGTCGGCCGCGATCCGCTCGCCGGGGCGCACCAGCACCTCGTCGCCGATCTCGAGATCGGTCGCCCGCACGGTCTGCTCGGCACCGTCGACGACGCGGGTGGCTGTGTCGGGTGCCAGGTCGAGCAGTCCGCGCACCGAGTCCTCGGTGCGGGCGGTCGCGATGGCCTCGAGCGCGCCCGAGGTGGCGAAGATGACGATCAACAGGGCGCCGTCGGTGATCTGGCCGATCGCCGCCGCGCCGATCGCCGCGGCGACCATGAGCAGATCCACGTCGAGCGTGCGTTCCCGTAGCGCCCGCAGCCCCGCCAGACCGGGTTCCCAGCCGCCGGTGACGTAGCAGGCCAGATACAGCGTCCACCAGGTCCACGGCGGCGCGCCGGCCAGCTGCGCCGCCAAGCCCGCGAGGAACAGCGCGAGCGCCGCTGCGGCCCAGCGGGTTTCGGGTAGCGCGAACATCGGGGTGCGGCTGCGCTGCGGTGGCGCGGGCACCGGGCGGGCCGGGGTTCGGGTCGGCGCGGACACGGGCTACCTCCTGCACGGCGTCACGGACGGTAGGCACGATATCAGAACGCATGAACACGTCTTCATTTATTGTGCGCGGCGACGGGCGCGGTCCGGCGTACACTCCTGGGTCATGGGACACGGAGTCGAGGGGCGCAGCCGCCCCACGGCGCGGTTGGATGCCGACGCCGCGGCGCAGGTCGCCACGACTCTGCAGGCGCTGGCCACGCCGAGCCGCCTGCTGATCCTGTCCGAACTCCGTCAGGGCCCGAGCCCGGTCACCGAACTGGCCGAGGCCGTCGGCATGGAACAGTCGGCGGTCTCGCACCAGCTGCGGTTGCTGCGCAACCTGGGACTGGTCACCGGGAGTCGCGTCGGCCGCAAGATCGTGTACCGCCTCTACGACGACCATGTCGCCCAACTGCTCGACGAAGCGGTCTACCACAGCGAGCATCTGCGGCTCGGCCTCGCCGACCGTCCCGAAGCCGCGGGCTGATCCGGGCGTTCGGAGGGTCGACGAGGCCGGGTGTCGCGAGTTCTCCCGCGTCACTCCGGCACCGCGGCCGGCGTCGCGGACTCCGCGGTCGGCGTCGTCTCGGTGCGGAGCAGGGCGATGGTGAGCAGGGCGCCGATCGCGGCGAGGGCGGCCGCGGCGGCGAAGGCGAGATTCAGCCCGATCCGGTAGGCGTCGGGGGCGGTGGAGTGCCGGGCCACCACCTCGGCGAGCAGCAGCACCGCCGTGACCCCGATGCCCGACCCGACGCGCTGGGCGGTGTTGACGATGCCCGCGGCGATCCCGGCGTCGGCCTTGTCGACGGCGGTCACCGCGGGCGCTGTCACGCCGACGAACGCGGCGGGCAGGCCGATGCCGAGCAGGACCGCCCCCGGCAGCACATCGATGAGATAGCTGCCGTGCTCGGGCAGGCGGGCGAACAGCGCCATGGCCATCGCCTGGAGCCCGAGGCCCCCGGCCAGCACCCGCCAGGAGCCGAGCCGGTCCAGCGCGTACGGGATCAGTGTGCGGGAGACGACGATGTTCACCACGGCCACCGGCAGCACCGCGAGGCCGGACGCGGTGGGACTGTAGTGCTGGGTGTTCTGCAGGTACAACGCCAGCAGTGCGAAGGTGGGGACGTGGGCGGCGCCCACCAGCGCGTTGACCAGAGCCGATCCGCTCACCTGGCGAACGGTGAACAGCCGCAACGGCATCAACGGCCGGGTGCTGCGGGCTTCGAGCGCCAGGAAGCAGGCCAGCAGCGCGAGACCGGTCACCAGCAGTCCCGTCGCGAGGGTGCGCGTCGAGGCGTCGCCGAGCGCGCCGACGGCGTACCCGATGATCAACAGCGCGGCGGTGCCGGTGATCGCCCCCGGCACGTCGAGCCGGCGGACGGCACGGACCGGGAGCGGCGGATCCGGCGGGAGCACGCGGACGAAGGCCAGCGCCGCCACGCCCACCGGCAGGTTGATCAGGAATATCGACGGCCAGCCGAACAGATCGGTGAGTGGCCCACCGACCGCGGTGCCGATCGCGGCGCCCGCCGCCCCCATCGCGCTCCACACCCCGAAGGCGCGATGTCGCGCGGCGGGGTCGGTGAACGTCGCGGCCAGCAGCGCCAGCTGGGCGGGGATCACCACGGCCGCGCCGAGACCCTGTAGGGCCCGGGCGGCGATGAGAACCGCCGGTGTGCCGGCGAATCCGGCCAGCGCGGAGGCCGCCGTGAACACGGCGAGGCCGCCCGCGAACACCCGGCGCGGCCCGAGCAGGTCGGCGGCGCGCCCGCCGAGCAGCATGAACCCGCCGAAGGCCAACAGGTAGGCGTTGGTCACCCAGCCCAGTCCCGCTTCGTCGAGCCCGAGGTCCGCGCCGATGCTGGGCAGCGCCACGTTCAGCACGGTGGTGTCCAGGAAAACCACCAGTTCGACCACCGTGATCAGGACCAGGACCAGCCGGTCCCGCGCCCCGAGTACACCTCTGCCCGACATGAGCACAACCTTTCACTAGAGCGACACTACAGTGAAGATAGTTCACTGGAGTATCGCTCTAGTCAAGTAGGATGTGCGGCATGACAGGGAAGACCACCGGCGTGCGGGCCGCGAAGGCCTCGGCCAATCGGGCGAAGATGCTCGCCGCGGCACGGGAACTGTTCACCACCCGCGGCTACACCGCGACCACCATGAAGGCCATCGCCGAGCAGGCCGGCATGGCGGTGCAGACGCTGTACTTCACGTTCGCCACGAAACGCGCGATCTTGTCCGAGCTCCTCGATGTCGAGATCGCCGGCGACACCGAACCGGTGGCCACCATGGATCGGCCCTGGTTCGCGGCGGCGGTGGCCGCCGCGCCCGCAGAACAGATCAGGCTCCAAGTCGCGGCCGCGGCAACGATTTACGCGCGGGTGAGTCCGCTGCTCGAGGTGATCCGGTCGGCCGCGGCGACCGACGCCGAGCTCGCCGAACTCTGGCAGATCAACGTCTCCCAGCGGCACACCGTCCAGCTCCGGCTGGCCGAGGCGCTCGCCGCCAAGACGCCGCTGCGGGCGGGCCTCACCGCCGCCCGTGCCGCCGACATCGCCCTCGCCACCCTGGCTCCCGAGACCTACCGGCTGCTCGTGCACGACCGCGGCTGGACCGGCGCCGAGTGGGAAGCCTGGGCCACCGACGCCCTGGTCGGGCAACTGCTCCCGCCGCGCGGCGGCGAGCCGGGGAGCCCGGCATCGGAGGCGATCCGATGACGGTGCTGGTGCTGGGTGGCTACGGAGCCGTCGGCGCTCACCTGGTCCGGCTGCTCCGCGCGCAGGGCATCCCGGCGCTCGCCGCCGGACGCGACGCGACGCGGGCGGACCGGGCGCTCGACGTCACCGACCTGGACAGCGTCGCGGCAGCACTCGCGGGAGTATCGACCGTGGTGAACTGCGCGGGCACCGAAGACGTCCGGCTCGCCGCGGCGTGCGCCGGTCGCGGCATCGCGTTCCTGGAGATCTCGGCCACCTCCGACTACGTGCGGGCCCTGGAGCGCGTGGGCGGGCCGGTCGTCCTCGGAGTCGGACTGGCCCCCGGGCTGACCACCCTGCTCGCCGTCGACGCGCTGGCGAACGGGCCCGGCCCCGTCGACATCATGGTGGGACTCGGCGCGGGCGAACGCCACGGCCCGGCTGCCACCGCCTGGACCTACGGGCTGCTGGGACGGCACTTCGCCGACGCCGACGGCAGCGCCGTCCGCAACTTCACCCGGCCCGCGCGCTTCGCCCTGCCCGCACCGTCCGGCTACCCACCGTTTTCCGCGCTCCGCGCCGACTTCGCCGATCAGCACCGGCTCACCCGCGATTTCGCCGTTCCCGTCCGCACCTACCTGCGAATGGACTCCCGCCTGGCCACCGCCGGGTTGGCCGCGCTGACGTGGGCGCCCGCGCTCCGCGCGCTGACGCCACGGCGAATGCCGGGCGGAGACCGGTGGGTGATCCTCGCCCGGCCCGCCGACGGTCCGACACGCTGGGCCACCGGCCGTGGCCAATCACGGGCCACCGCGGTGGTCGCCGCCCTGACCGTCCGGGCAGCGGCACACCGACGCCTCACCGCGCCCGCGTGGATCCACGAGATCCTCGCCCTCGACATGGTGCGGCAGGAGCTGGCGGCCGCGGGCATCGGTCTCGGGTAGCCGACCCCACCGGTACCTGTGGTGCATAGCACTACTGAATGGAATCGATCCTGGCATACGAACGGCGCACCGGCGGCGGCGCCGCTGCGATCGCGGACTGTGGCTGTGCGGGCGCCCACGAGCCGATTACATGACACGTCAACGGGATGTCCGGAAACCGCCGGAACGCCGGGCGGCCGACCGCTTGACTGGAGTGGCAGGAACTCCGAAGCGGAAGGAAAGACCGGTCATGGCAATGCGATTCGCCGACAAGGTGGTACTGGTGACGGGCGCGAGCTCGGGGTCGGGCGGGCGGTGGCCCGGCGGGTGGCCGCCGAGGGCGCCGCGGTCGTGCTGGGCGCGCGCGGCGTGGCGGCGGGGGAGCGGTTGGCGGCCGAGATCCGCGCCGAGGGCGGCACGGCGGTGTTCGTGCCGACCGACGTCACCGTCGCCACCGATATGGAACGGCTGACCGGCACCGCGATGGGGCGGTTCGGGCGGCTCGACGCGGCGTTCAACAACGCGGGCGGGGTGAGCGCGGCCGGGGCGGTGCACGAACTCACGCCCGGCCAGTGGGAAGCCGATCTCGGGCTGAACCTGACCAGCGTCTTCCACGGCCTGCGCCACCAGGTTCCGGCCATCGCCGCGTCCGGCGGCGGCGCCATCCTCAACAACGCCTCCAATCTCGGCGTGGTCGGAATGGCCACGGTGGCACCGTATGTGGCCGCCAAGCACGGCGTCGTCGGACTCACCCGGGCGGTCGCGCTCGAGGGCGCCGAGCGCGGTGTGCGGGTGAACGCGGTCCTCTCGGGTGCGATCGATACGCCGGGCTTCCGCACGTCGATGGGCGCCACCCCGGAGGGGGAGGCGCACGTGGCGGGACTGCATCCGCTCGGCCGGATCGGCACGGCGGAGGAGATCGCCGCGTTCTGCGCCTTCCTGCTCAGCGACGAGTCGTCCTTCGTCACCGGCGCGGCACTGTCGATCGATGGCGGCTACACCACCCGCTGAGCCTCCGCCGGCCGGGTGGCCTAGCGGTTGCCCGCTCGGTGCAGCAAACCGTCGACCAGTGCCGGGAGCCCGGTGGCGTAGGTGCTGTCGGGGAGGGTCACGAACCGCGGGCCCCATTCGGCCAGCCGCGGGTAGACGTCGGGGTCGAGGTCGGCGAAGACCTGCTCGCGGAAGGTGGGGCGGCCTTCGGCGGCGCGGCGCGCGGAGCCGGTGCGGACGATGATCTCGCCCGCGGTGTAGTGCCAGATCGTCCGGTAGACGCCGACGGCGTCGGCGGGCGCGAGGCCGTACGCGCACGCCGCGTCGACGATCGTCTCGGCGACCCAGAGCGCGGAGATCCCGAACAGGTCGCCGCGCGTGAGAACCTCCACGATCCACGGGCGGGCCGAGAGCACCTCGTGCATCGCCGTGGCCGCCACGATGATCCGCTCGCGGGGGTCGTCCGGCAGCGCAGGCCACTGCACGCGGTCGGCGTAGTCGTCGAGCACCAGGCGTAACAGGTCGTCCTTGTCGCGGACGTGGTGGTAGAGCGCCATCGCGGTGCAGCCGAGTTCGGCGGCCACCCGGCGCATCGTCAGTTTGTCGACGCCCTCGGCGTCGATGATCGACTCGGCGGCGGCGACGATCTCGGCGCGGGAGATCTTCGGCGGGCGGCCGGTGCGCGCGGACGTGTCGGGCATGTACCCATCCTGGCGCATGGGCGGGGGAAGGTGTGGACAGCACCCGATCGGGTGGTTAGTTTTTATACATGTATAAAAACAATGTCGACGGGCGCCACCGTGCCGCGCTCACCGCGGTGGCGGTCGCGCAGTTCCTGGTGGCGCTGGACATGGCCGTCATGAACGTCGCGCTGCCCGCGATCCGCGCCGACCTCGGGTTCGCGCCGGTGGATCTGTCCTGGGTGGTGCATGTCTACGCGCTCACCTTCGGTGGATTCCTGCTGCTCGGGGGGCGGGCGTGCGACCTGGTGGGCAGGCGGCGGGTGTTCGTCGTGGGTCTGATGGTGTTCGGAGCAGCCTCGGCGGCCGGTGGATTCGCGCAGGCACCGTGGCAGCTGGTGGCGGCGCGCGCCGTGCAGGGCATGGCGGCGGCCGCCATCGCGCCCGCGACGCTGGCCACGCTCACCACCACCTTCACCGAAGGGCGGGCGCGGGCGCGCGCGTTGGCGGTGTGGAGTGCGACCAACGCCGTCGGTGGCGCGGGCGGCGTCCTGCTGGGCGGCGTGTTGACCGAATACGCCGACTGGCGCTGGGTCATGTGGATCAACATCCCGTTCGTGCTGCTCGCGCTGGCCGCGGTGCTCGCCGGGGTGACCGCCGACCGGCGGGCCGCCGCGCGTGATCGTCTCGATGTCTTCGGCGCCCTGCTCGCCACCGCGGGTGTGGGCCTGCTGGTGATCGGCGTCGTGCGCACCGACCACGTGGGCTGGACCTCGCCGGTCACCCTGGCGACGCTCGCCGCGGCCGCCGCCCTGCTCGCCTGCTTCGTCGCGGTGGAGACGCGGGTGGCCGCGCCGCTGGTCCGGCTGAGCCTGCTCGGCAGCCGGTGGGCCGGCGGGGCGAATCTCTTCGTATTCCTGGCCGGGGCAGGACAATTCGCGGCCTTCTACCTGGCGTCGCTGTACATGCAGCAGGTGCTGGGCATGAGCGCGGGCGCGACCGGGGTGGCGTTCCTGCCGTTCTCGCTGGCCGTGGTCGTCGGGACCGTACTGGCGCTGCGTCTGGGCGCGGTGCGCGCGCCGCGCGGACTCATCGTGGCGGGCGGGTCGCTGGCCGCGGTCGGGATGGGCTGGTTCGCCCTGATCAGCCCGGACGGCAGCGTGCTCACCGATGTGCTCGGCCCGGCGCTGTTCGGCGGACTCGGCATGGGCTTGTGTCTGGCGCCGGTCGCCGGCGCCGCCACGATCGGCGTGCCCGCGCACGAGGCGGGGATGGCCTCTGGCGTGTTCAACAGCGCCCGCCAGCTGGGCGGCAGCGTCGGCGTGGCGGCGCTGGCCACGGTCGCCGCCGCGCGCACCGGCGGCGCGACCGATCCGGCGGCCCTCAACAGCGGCTACGCCCTCGGCTTGGCCGTCACCGCCGCCCTGTTCGCCCTCGCCGCGATCGCGGCCGCGGTGGTGCTGCCCGCGAAGAAGCCGACGGACCCGACGACGTCCGGCGAGCCGCGCGCCTCGGTGCCCGCCCGTTGAGCGGTTCCCGGCCCGGTACGCCGGTCCGTCACGGACCGTCCCGGTGGGCCGGTGCACGCCGACGAGGACGGCCCACCCCGATCACAGATACCGGGCGCGCAGCTTTCCCTTGACGAGTTTGCCGGTGGGGGTGCGGGGCAGGTCGTCGGCGAAGTCGAAACTGCGGGGCACCTTGTAGTGGGCAATGCGCTCGCGCAGGTAGTCACGCAGTTCGGCGGCCAGGTCGGGGCCGGGGTCGGCGCCGGGCGCGTGCTGGACGACGGCCTTGACCGATTCGCCCATCTCCTCGTCGGGCACGCCGATCACCGCGACGTCGAACACCTTGGGGTGCAGGGCGAGTGCGTCCTCGATCTCCTGCGGGTAGATGTTCACGCCGCCGGAAATGATCATGAACGCCTTGCGGTCGGTGAGGAACAGGTAGCCCTCGTCGTCGACGTAGCCGATGTCGCCGGTGGTCGTCCAGGTGGGATGGTCGGGATGGACCGCGTCGGCGGTCTTGGCCGGGTCGTTGTGGTAGGCGAAGGGCACGTCCTCGCGCTCGAAGTACACCGTGCCGACCTCGCCCGTGGGCAGTTCCTTGCCGTCCTCGCCGCAGATCCGGATGACGCCGAGCCCCGCCTTGCCGACCGAGCCGGGCTTGCGCAACCACTGCTCGCTGTCGATGAAGGTGGCGCCGTTGGCCTCGGTGGAGGCGTAGTACTCGTGCAGGATCGGCCCCCACCAGTCGATCATCGCGCGCTTGACGTCGATCGGGCACGGGGCGGCCGCGTGCACGGCCACCTTCAGGCTGGACACGTCGTAGCGCGTGCGCACCTGCTCGTCGAGCTTGAGCATGCGCACGAACATCGTCGGCACCCACTGGCTGTGCGTGACGCGGTAGCGCTCGATCGCGGCCAGCGCGGCCTCGGCGTCGAACTTCTCCATCACGACGACGGTGCCGCCCAAGGCGTGCACCACGCCGCCGAACCGCAGCGGCGCCGCGTGATACAGCGGTGCGGGGGAGAGGTAGACGGTCTCGGTGCCGAAACCGTAGAGCGGGCCGAAGATGGCGGTGTAGGTGTCGCCGGGTGCGTCGCCGACCTGGCGCTGCGGCAGCGGCTGCTTGATGCCCTTGGGCCGGCCGGTGGTGCCGGAGGAGTAGAGCATGTCCGCGCCGCGCGGCTGGTCGGACAGCGGTTCGGGGGAGGACGCGGCGAGGGCGTCCTCGTAGGAGGCGTGGCCGGGCACGTCGCCGCCGAAGGCGAGGCGGATCTCGACGGCGGGCGTCTCGGCGACGACCTTCTCCGCGGACTCGGCGAGCGCCGCGGAGACGATCAGTGCGCGGGCGCCGCAGTCGTCGACGATGTAGCTGATCTCGCTCGGCGACAGATGCCGGTTGACCGCGGTGATGTAAAGCCCGGATCGCAGAGCGGCCCAGTAGACCTCGTAGACCTTCGGGTCGTTGCCGGAGAGCAGGGCGAGGTGGTCGCCGGGCCGCAGGCCCGCCGCCCGGAGGTGGCGGGCGAGCCGGACGGAGTTGTCCTCGAGCTCGCGGTAGGTCAGTACCTCGCCGCTCTCGGCCATGATCAGGGCCGGTTTGTCGGGGAAGCTGTCGACGTGTGCGCCGGGGTACATGCGGCTCCTCGGTGAGACGATGCGGTCGGGTTGCTCTGCCCACGGAGGATAGCGGAAAGTGAACGGCGATTCGGTAGTTATCGCGGACCGGTGGTCGCCGCTGGCGGGGCGTGCAGGTGCGCGCCGCAGCTGCATTCGGCCAAGGTGGGGCAGGTGCAGGCGATGCCCCATTCCACGATGGCGCGGGCGCGGGCGAGGGTGTCGAGCTGCCGATCGATGTCGGCGAGCTCGGCATGGGCCAGGGCACGGCCACCCGGCGGGCCGGGTGCAGCAGGTCGGCGTCCTCGTAATAGCGCAGCGTCGTGGCGGGCACGCCCGCACGCTCCGGTACGCGCAGCTGCGCTCCTACCGCAGCGACGGCACGCCCGTCGACACACCCATCTGGTTCCGGTGCGACGACACCGCGGTCGTCTTCCGCACCAAACGCGGACCCAAGACCCGTCGACTCACCGCCGACCCGCGGGTGGCGTTGCGCCCCTGCGATCATCGCGGCCGGGTGCGCCCCGGGGCGCCGGTGCTGACCGGACGGGCCCGCCTGCTCGACGGCGCCGAGGCGCAGTGCGCCGAGGACGCGTTGCGGGAACGCTACGGCCGGCAGTGGAACATCCTCCCGATGGTCCGCATCCCCGGCGTGGTCAACGTCCACCGTGACCTGCCCCTGCGCGAGAAGCTGCGGCGGGCACGGGCCCGGACGCTGTGGCCGGACAGTGCCATCGTGCGGATCGAGCTGGGCTGACCGGTTTCCGTCGCACGGACGGGGGTACGTGCCCGGCACGCGGTGACCGCCCGGGACAGGAGGAGCCCATGTGTCGTCTGTTCGGCCTGTCGGCCGCGCCCGAGCGGGTGCACGCGACCTTCTGGTTGCTCGAGGCTCCGGACAGTCTCGCCGAGCAGAGCCGCCGCGAACCGGACGGCACCGGGCTCGGGGTCTTCGACGAGCACGGCGCGCCCGTGGTGCGCAAGCAGCCGATCGCGGCCTACCGGGACGCCGCCTTCGGTCGGGAGGCCCAGGAATTCGTCTCGCAGACCTTCCTCGCCCACATCCGTTACGCATCGACCGGCGGCCTGTCGGCGGTCAACACTCATCCGTTCACCCAGCACGGCAGGCTGTTCGCGCACAACGGCGTGCTCGGCGATCTGGAGCGCTTGGACGCCGAGCTCGGCGAGTACCGCGCGCTCGTCGCGGGTGACACCGATTCCGAGCGGTTGTTCGCCCTGATCACCATGCAGATCGAGGCGCACGGCGGCGACGTCGGCGCCGGGATCGCGGCGGCCACCCGCTGGGTGGCCGCGACCCTGCCGGTCTTCGCGATCAACCTGGTGCTCATCACCGCGACCGAACTCTGGGCGTTGCGCTACCCGGACACCCACGATCTGTTCGTGCTGCGGCGCAGCGCCGGTGGGCGGCACGGCAGGCATCTCGAGCACAGCGGTTCGGCGGGGCGGATGCGTGCGCGGTCGGGACCGTTGGCCCGGTACCCGGCGGTCGTCGTCGCCAGCGAACGGATGGACGAGGACCCCGGTTGGGAGAATCTGCCGGTCGGGGAACTGCTGCGGGTGGGCGCGGACCAGGCGGTGACGCGGCACCGGATCCTGGACCGGCCTCCGCGGCACCGCCTGACCCTGCGTGATCTCGACCCGCACGCCGCGGCGTCGCAGTCCCCGAGCTGACCGGCGACGGCGGCTACTCGGTGACCACGTGCCACTGCACGAGTTCGGCGGCGCGCGACGGCTGGGTCTTCCACCGGCTCAGCGGGAAGTTCGGGTCTTCGAGGCGGGCCTCCACCCGTCGGTCGGGCGCGAGGTCGGTGACGGTGAGCACGACCGTGCGCGCCCCGAGCGCGGTCGGTTGCAGTGCGCCCGCGATGCGGGTCGCGACCGGCCGCAGCGCCGCCACGCCGGCCGAATCCGGTAGGCACAGGTCGATCTCGACGCCGATCTTGCCGGGGAATCCGACCTCGGTGTCGATGTCCGCGGCGATCACCTCGGCGCCGGCGGGCAGATCCAGTCCGCCGACGAACGCGGCCAGCTCGGGGTCGGCGACCGGACGGGGCCCGGGGCATCCCACGGTGGCCGGCTGCGCCGGGCCGCTCGGCGCCGCGGTCGCCGGGGCGGGTCGGTCGGTGTCGCCCGGTTCGGGCGCGCGGGCCACGACCATCAGCACGATCAGGATCGCCGCCGCGACGGCGATCGCCACCGCGGCGACGGCGGGCTGGGCCGAACGGGTTTGTGGTGCTTCGTCGTCGGGTCGATGCACCTGGGTCATCAGCAGTCCTCCCCACGGTCACGGGTCGTTCTCGGGTTCGGATCCGGGGGAACCGCCTCGGTGTGCCTGGCGGCTTCCCCGGTGCGGGGTACCCG
The DNA here is from genome assembly GCF_001182745.1 of Nocardia farcinica. Classification (NCBI taxonomy): domain Bacteria; kingdom Bacillati; phylum Actinomycetota; class Actinomycetes; order Mycobacteriales; family Nocardiaceae; genus Nocardia; species Nocardia farcinica. The sequence continues at coordinate 975,864 of NZ_LN868938.1, forward strand.
GGACTGGATCCGTCATCGGCCCGGGCACCGATCCCATATTGGAGTGCGGCGATATTTCGTTACGGTCTCCGTCGGCGGCGCTGTCCTTGCTGTTTGCGCCCGCTCTCGCGAAAACTTCTGCACCGCAGTGATATTCACGCCACGGTGATTTGCGCCACTTTTTGTTTACGGCGGGTGGTCGTTGGTTTTCTGCCTGATGCTCAGCGCCTTAGGCGCTCCAGCGCGCCGTCGGCAGGCGGTCGCACTGGCAGGTATATTCCCAATCGGCTATATTGCCGCTATGGCATCAACGTTCGAGGCGCTGGCCGAACCCCGTCGCCGGCAGATCCTGGATCTGCTGCGGGAGCGGGAGCGGCTGGTGGGGGATCTGGTCGAGGAGCTGCGCCTGGCACAGCCGACGGTCTCCAAACATCTCAAGGTGTTGCGCGGCGCGGGACTGGTCGCGGTGCGCCAGGACGCGCAGCGACGGTGGTACCGGCTGCGACCCGAGCCGCTGGCCGAGATCGAAGCGTGGCTCGCGCCGTACCGGCGGATGTGGGAAGCCGGTTTCGACGCCCTCGAACGCCACCTCGACACGATGCCCGACGAGCCCGCCCCGCGGAAAGGACGACGATGACCGACCCCCGAGCTCACCTGCACACTCTCGATGGCGCCCCCACCCTGCGGATGGAACGCCGGTTCGCGCACCCGCCGGAGAAGGTGTGGCGCGCGATCAGCGATCCGCGCGAGATGGCCGCCTGGTTCCCGGCGACCGTCGACACCGAGGTCCGTCCCGGCGCGACGATGCGGTTCACCTTTGCCGACGCGCCGGACACCACCGACGCCACCTCCGAGGGCGAAGTGCTGGAAGTGGATCCGCCGAAGGTCTACATGTTCCGCTGGAACCGGGACGTACTGCGTTTCGAACTCGTACCCGACGGCGCGGGCACCCTGTTGGTGTTCACCCACGTACTCGGCGGCGGTGCGGCGGGCAGGCGCGGCGCCGCGCGGACCGCGGTCGGCTGGGACCGCTGCCTGGCCGCCCTCGCCGCCGCCCTGGACGGCGCCGCGCCCGCCATGACGGAGGGCGCCTGGCTCGCCGACCTCGAGCACTACATCGCCGCCTTCGGCCTCGACACCGGTACCTGCGAGACCACCGCCGACGGCTACGTCCTGCGCTTCGACCGCGACATGATGTGGCAGCCGGTGGAAACGCTGTGGGGGCTGCTGGTCGAGGACGGTGCCCCCGCCGTCGGCGAGGCCGCGCCACTGCGCGCGACCAACCAGCACGTCGAGGCGGGCCCGCTCACCGTGGTCGAGCCGCCCACCGCGCTGGCGTACGAGTGGCGCCACGACGGCACCGCCGCGGGCGTCGTCCGGTTCGAGTTCCACGCCGACCCCGACCTCGGCGTCCACGTCGCACTGACCCAGACCGTCCCCCGCGAACTCGCCTCGGCCCGTGCCGAACTGCTCGCCGCCTGGCACGTCCACCTCGAACTCTTCTTCGCCGCGTCGCAGGGCGAGGTGCGTTGCCCCTGGCCGGCCGACCGGGTCGCGGCGCTGACCGATCGCTACGAAGCGGACCTCGCCTCGACCTAGCGCGGCGGTACGACAGGCCCGGGGACCCCACCGTCCCGAGGCATGGCGCGTGCAGTCGGCACCGGCCCGGCCCGCGTGATCAGCCGGGAGCGGACCGGTACGGCAGCGGTGGTTTCTCGACTGCTTGGATGAATGCATGCCCATCATCGACGTCACCTGCGCCGATCGCGTCAGCACCGAGGTGAAGAAGGAACTCGCCCGGACCCTTCCGCACAGTGTCTCGCTGGCGGTCGAGTGCCCCGAGGAGCCCTACGACGGGGATCTGCGGGGCGGGGACGTGATCCTGCGGTTCCACGACGTCGGTCCGCTCGACCGGTTCGATCTCGACGTGCTCATCGAGGTGAAATCCAAGTGGTTCCCGTCGCGCGCGGACGACCGCCAACGCCGCGCCGACGAGATTCTCGGCCGCGCGGAGGCGGTCGTGCCCGCCGATCACCACGTCGGCGTCTACCTCGCCCTGCCGGTCGCGTCCTGGGCCGAGCCGGACTGAACGCCCCGGGCCGGGAACTGCCTCGGCGGCTCCGCTCAGCGCAACCTGCCGTCGACACCCGGCGTCCTCGTCGGCGAAAGACGGCGGAGTGCCCCGGCAGGGGTGGGGCGCCGCCGGTGTGCTGGCATGGACGGATGTCTCGCGATGACCTGACCCCAGACGACGTCCTGCTCGGCACCCCGTGGTCGCGCTCGCTCGGCCTGCGGGTGCCGATCGTGAACGCCCCGATGGGTGGGGTGGCGGGCGGGCGCCTGGCGGCGGCGGTGACCGCGGCGGGCGGGCTCGGCATGATCGGAATGGGCAGCAGTGCGACGGCGGCGGCCCTGCGCCGCGAACTCGACCATGTCACCGGGCGATTCGGCATCGGCCTGGTCGACTGGGTCGCCGCGCAGGAACCCGCCTTGCTCGACACCGCCCTCGCCGCCCGGCCCGCGCTGCTCGCGGTGAGTTTCGGCACCGACCTGTCCTGGGCGGCCCGCGCCCGCGAGTCCGGAATCCGGACGGCCACCCAGGTTTTCACCCCCGACGACGCCCGCCGCGCCGCCGCCGCCGGTATCGACGTGCTGGTCGCCCGTGGCGCGGAGGGCGGCGGGCACGGCGCCGTCGAGATGGCGACTCTGCCCCTGCTCGACGCGGTGCTCGCCGCGGTCTCGGTCCCGGTGCTCGCCGCCGGTGGCATCGGCTCACCCGCGAGCCTGGCGGCCGTGCTCGCGGCCGGCGCGAGCGGCGCCTGGATCGGCACCCACCTGGCGGCCTGCACCGAATCGACCCTCTCCGAGTCCGCCCGCCGCGCCATGATCGCCGCCGCGGGCACCGACACCGTCACCACCCACGCCGTCGACGCCGCCCTCGGCTATCCGTGGCCGCCGCGCTTCCCCGCCCGCGTCCTGCGCAACCCCTTCACCGACCGCTGGACCGGCCGCGAGCACGAGCTGCGCGGCGACCCCGAAGCGCGCCGCTCCCTCCGCGCCGCCATCGCCGCCGACCACCCCGACCAGCTGCCCGTCGACGCGGGCGAGGGCGTCGGCATGGTCACGTCGGTCCGCCCGGTAGCCGAGGTGATCCACGAACTCTCCTCCGGCGCAGCGAGATTGCTCCATTCCGTCGCCCCGCCCCACCAGCGGTAAATCATCGGCCGGACAGCAACGACCGGCCATGTCGCACCGGTCCATCGATCGCCCCGCGGCAACCGCCGCCCCCGCAGCTCCGCGTTCTCACTGAGCGGGAACCGCGGACGGCGGCGGGCCGGTGCCGGTCGATACTGGGCGCGATTGTCAAGCACGCGCAACAGTACGGGCAAATCCGCAGGTAGCCGCGCAGATCCAGGCCGATGTGCGGGGGGATCAGGGATCGCCGCCCGCACGGAACAGGAGTAGTTCGATGTCGGATGTCGGAGATGTTCGCCCCGAGCGGGCCGCCGCGATCAGCGGATGGGACGACGAGGCCGACGTGGTGGTGGTCGGTTACGGGGTGGCGGGGGCGTGCGCGGCGATCGAGGCGGCGCGGGCGGGGGCGGAGGTGCTGGTACTGGAGCGCACCGGCGGGTGGGGTGGGGCGGCGGCGTTGTCGGGTGGGTTCATCTACCTCGGCGGTGGGACGCCGTTGCAGAAGGCGCTCGGGTTCGACGACAGCCCGGAGAACATGGAGACGTTCCTGACCGCGGCGCTGGGCCCCGGGGTGGATGCGGCGAAGATCCACGACTACTGCCAGGGCAGTGTCGAACATTTCGAGTGGCTGGTGGCGCAGGGGGTGGTGTTCAAGGAGGAGTTCTGGGGTGAGCCGGGCTGGGAGCCGCCCGCCGATCAGGGGCTGATGTTCTCCGGTGGTGAGAACGCCGCGCCGTTCAACACGATCGCCACGCCCGCCCCGCGCGGCCATCTGCCCCAGATGGCCGACAAGCACACCGGGGACAAGGGCGGTGGCTACATGTTGATGAAGCCGCTGGTCGAGACCGCCGAATCGCTGGGGGTGCGGGCGGAGTTCGACGTGCGGTTGCAGCGACTGGTGGTCGACGACGACGGGCGGGTGGTCGGCGTGGTCGCCCGACGGTACGGCAAGCCGGTGCGGGTGCGTGCCCGGCGGGGGGTGGTGCTGGCCACGGGCAGTTTCGCCTACAACCAGGAGATGGTGGCGGTGTACACGCCGCTGCTGGTGAACCGGCCCGCGGCCGCGATCGAGGAACACGACGGCATCGGTATCCGGGTGGCGCAGGCGCTGGGTGCGCAGTTGGCGCACATGGACGCCATCGAGGTGGCGATCTTCGCCGATCCGCAGGTGATCGCCCGCGGCATCCTGGTCAACGGGCGCGGGCAGCGCTACATCCCCGAGGACTCCTATCCCAGCCACATCGGGCAGTCGACGCTGATCCGGCAGAACAACGAGGCCTTCCTGATCCTGGACGAAGCCGGGCTCGAGGAAGCGCTGGGCACCGTGTCCACGTTCGCGGCCTCCCGCAATGAGCCGCCGACCTGGGTGGCCGAATCGGTGGCGGAGCTCGAATCGGAGATGGGTTTCCCGGACGGTGTGCTGCAGGCGACCGTCGAGGTCTACAACCGGCATGCCAAGGACGGTGTGGATCCGGTGCTGGGCAAGAAGACCCAGTGGGTCAAGCCGCTGGGTACGCCGTTGGCGGCGTTCGACTTGCGCGGCCGTACCGGCGGTTTCACCCTCGGTGGGGTGCGCACCGATCTGGATTCGCGGGTCCTGCACGTCGCCGGTGACCCGATCCCCGGCTTGTTCGCCGCGGGCCGCTGCACCTCCGGTATCAGCGCGGGTGGCTACGTCAGCGGCGCCTCGCTCGGCGACGGCAGCTTCTACGGCCGCCGCGCGGGACGCGCCGCCGCGCAGGCCTGACGACCGCTCGGCGGCGCGCAAACCGCTGCGCGCCGCCGAACCGGCGGGATAGGCTGCGCCACAGCGAAAGACCGGGAGGTGGGGCACTGGATACGCTGTGGTCGTTCGTCGTCGAGCGCCGCCATCAGTTGATGGTCGACTCCTATCTGCACGTGTCGGCGGTGCTGCAGTCGTTGGTGCTCGCCACCCTCGTCGCCGTGGTCCTCGGCGTGCTGGTCTACCGCAGTCCGCTCGGTTCCGCGGCGGCGACCGCGGCCACCAGCGCGATCCTCACGGTGCCGTCGTTCGCCTTGCTCGGCTTGCTGATTCCCGTCCTCGGCCTCGGCGTGGCCCCCACGATCGTGGCGCTGGTCGTGTACGCGCTGCTGCCGATCCTGCGCAACACCATCATCGGGTTGTCCTCGGTGGATCCGTCGATCGTCGACGCGGCGCGCGGCGTCGGCATGAACCGCCTGCGCGTGCTGGCCCGCATCGAGTTGCCGCTGGCGTGGCCCGCGATTCTCACCGGCATGCGGGTGAGCACCCAGTTGATCATGGGCATCCTGGCGCTGGCCGCCTACGCGAAAGGGCCCGGCCTCGGCAACCTCATCTTCTCCGGGCTGTCCCGGCTGGGCAGCCCGAACGCGGTGCCGCAGGCGTTGACCGGCACGGTGCTGATCATCGTGCTCGCGCTGTTGCTGGACGGCATGTTCCTGGTCGTCGGCCGTCTCACCACGTCGGAGGGGATCCGTGACTGACACCGCAACGCCCACCGCAGCCCCGGCGGTGTCGGGGGTCGAGATCGTGCTCGACGCGGTCACCAAACGCTATCCCGGACATCCCGAACCGGCGGTGGACGAGGTCTCGATGACCATCCCGGCCGGGCAGATCGTCGTGCTGGTCGGCCCGTCGGGGTGCGGGAAGACCACCACCCTGCGCATGATCAACCGGCTCATCGAGCCGACCTCGGGCACGATCACCATCGGCGGCCGCGACGCCCTCACCATGGACCCCGATCGGCTGCGCCGCGGCATCGGCTACTCGATCCAGCAGGCCGGACTGTTCCCGCACATGACCGTGGCCAAGAATGTCGCCACCGTGCCCGGCCTGGTGGGCTGGGATCGGGCGCGGATCGACGCGCGGGTGGACGAGATGCTGGCCCTGGTCGGTCTCGACCCGGCGACCTACCGCGACCGGTATCCGCGGCAGCTCTCCGGCGGTCAGCAGCAGCGGGTGGGGGTGGCGCGGGCGCTCGCCGCGGATCCGCCGGTGCTGCTGATGGACGAACCGTTCGGCGCGGTCGATCCGATCACCCGCGGCGCGCTGCAGGACGAACTGCTGCGGTTGCAAGCCGAACTGGGCAAGACCATCGTGTTCGTCACCCACGATTTCGGCGAGGCCGTGAAGCTCGGTGACCGGATCGCGGTGCTGGGCGCCCGGTCCCGGATCCTGCAGTACGACACGCCCGCGGCGATCCTGGCCGCTCCCGCCGACGAGACGGTGGCGGGTTTCGTCGGCGCGAACGCGGCGCTCGAGCAGCTCACGCTGACCCGTGTCGCGGACGTGGGACTCGGTGACTGCCCGATCGCCGACGAGGACGCGCCCGTCGCCACCCTGCGGCGGGCACTGGCGGGCGCGGACCGGCCGTGGGCGCTGATCCTCGACAGCGCGCGCAGGCCCCTGCGCTGGGTCGACGCCGAGCAGCTGGCCGGTGCGGACAGCCTGACGGGCATCGGAACCCCGGTCGGGGACACGGTTTCGGCGTCCTCGACGCTGCAGGACGCGTTGGCGGCGATGCTCGCCACGGCGACCGCGACCGCGGTGGTGACCGGCGCCGGTGGCGAGTACCGGGGCCTGGTCACCATCGACACCCTCGTCGGGCACCTCTCGGCGCTGCGCGCCGGATCGGCGGGCCGAGGATGACCGTCACGACCGGATCGCTCACCACCGCGGCCCCGCCCGCCGTCCGGCCCGGCGCCGAGCGGCGCGCCGAACGACTGCGCCTGCTCGGGCAGCCGCTGGTGGTGCTGCTGCTCACCGCGGGCGTGCTGGTGTGGGCGTTCCGCCGGGAGCTCACCGTCACCCAGCAGGCCAGTCTCAACGCGCGCACCATCGCCACCGTCACCTGGCAGCACATCCTCATCACGGCCGCGGTCATGCTCATCGTCGTGGTCGTCGCGGTGCCGCTGGGCACGCTGCTGACCCGGCCGCGATATCGGCGGCTCGCGCCGGTGTTCCTCGGAATCGCCAACATCGGCGCCTCCGCCCCCGCGATCGGGTTGATCGTGCTGTGCTATCTGCTCACCCGCACCACCGGGTTCTGGGTCGGCGTGGCGCCCATCGCCTTCTACGCGCTGCTTCCGGTGCTGCGCAACACCATTCTCGGGTATCAGCAGGTGGACCCGATCGTCGTCGACGCCGGACGCGGCCAGGGCATGTCGGCGGCGACGGTGCTGCGCCGCATCGAGTTCCCGCTCGCCGTCCCCTACATTCTCGCGGGTCTGCGCACGTCGTTGGTGCTGGCCGTGGGCACCGCGACACTGTCGTTCCTGGTCAGCGCGGGCGGCCTGGGCATCCTCATCGATACCGGCTACAAGCTGCGCGACACGGTGACGCTGGTGGTCGGCGCGGTGCTCGCGGTCGCGCTGGCGCTGCTGGTGGACTGGCTGGGCGCACTGGCCGAGGAGTTCCTCGGCCCGCGAGGGCTGACATGACCGGCCGCCTGCTCGCCCTCGTCGCCGCGCTGTTGCTGGCCGCGGGATGCGGATTGCAGTCCGGCGGCGCGGTGCCGCTGCGCGTGGGACCGGGCAGCATCCGCCCGGTGCCCGAACTCGACGGTGTCGCGGTCACCGTCGGCTCCAAGGACTTCACCGAACAGAACATTCTCGGCTACCTCATCGAATTCGCGCTGTCGGCGGCCGGCGCCGACGTGCGCGACCTGACCAACATCCAGGGCTCCAACAGCCTGCGCGACGCCCAACTGCACGGCCAGATCGACATCGCCTACGACTACACCGGCACCGGCTGGATCAACTACCTCGGCAACGAGACACCCATCCCCGACGAGCGCGCCCAGTTCGACCAGCTGCGAGCCGCCGACCTCGCCGAACACGGCATGCTGTGGACGGCGATGGCGCCGATGAACAACACCTACGCCCTCGTCACCAGCAGACGCACCCAGCAGGAGACCGGCGTGGTCACCCTGTCGGACTACGCTCGCCTGATCGAGCGCGATCCCGCTGCCGCCGCGACCTGCGTCGGCACCGAGTTCAACGTCCGCCAGGACGGTTTCCCCGGCCTGGCCCGCAAGTACGGCATCGACGCGGGCAGGGTGCGCAAACAGATCGTGCAGGACGCCCTGGTCTACCAGGCCACCGCCGATGCCACCCGGTGCCGTTTCGGCTCGGTCGCCGCCACCGACGGCCGCATCCCCGCCCTCGACCTGGTCCTGCTGCACGACGATCTGGGCTTCTTCCCGAAATACAATGCGGCACTGGTCATGCGGGCGGATTTCGCCGAAGCCCACCCGCAGATCGCGACCCTCATGGCGCCGATCTCGGCCCGGCTGACCAATGAAGCCGTCACCGAACTGAATCGACAGGTCGACGTCGAGGGCCGCGAACCCGCCGAGGTCGCGCGCGACTGGATGATCGCCCAGGGCTTGGTCACCGCCGGATGAGCGCGCGGGAGCAGCACCGGGTCGAATCGACGCCGGGGATCCGCGGACCGCGAGCCGCAGCGTCGCCGCCGCAGCACGGCAGGGCGACGGTCACCGCAGGGCGGACGGGCGCGCGGCGTCGTGCCTCGGGTCGAGGGCGGCGGCGATCTCCCGCGCGGCCCGGTGACCGGATTCGGCGGCGCCGTCGATGTAGCCCGCCCAGCGCGTCGCGGTCTCGGTGCCTGCCCAGTGCAGGGGGCCGATGGGGGGTCGCAGGGCGTGCCCGAAGCGGGTGAGGGTGCCCGGCGCGGTGAACGCGCCGTAGCAGCCGCGGCTGTATTCCTCGTCGGCCCAGTCCTTTTCGATGTAGTCGATCGGCGTGCGGGCGCGCGGGCCGAAGTAGCCCGCGAGGTCGTCGATGACCTGGGCGCGGCGGGTCGGATGGTCCATCCGCGAACAGGCGTCGGCGTGGCGGCCCTCCAGGAAGCCGACGAGTACGCCGGGGGAACCGGCGGGCGGGGTGTTGTCGAAGACCACTGCCAGCGGCCGCCGGTCGCTCACGGCCTGACCGCTGAACCCGTCCGCTCGCCAGAACGGTTCGTCGTAGACGACGTTGACTTTGACGACCCGGCCCATCGGCATGCGCTGGACGAGCTGGTCGCGGTCGCCCGGCAGCCCGGGGGAGAAGCGGATGCGCGCGGCCAACGGCGGCGGCACCGCCACCACCGCCCGCCGCGCCCGCACCGTGCCGCCGCCGGCCCGGACCCGCACACCGGCCTCGTCCCATTCGACCTCGGACACGGGACTGCCGAGGACGACCCGGTCACCGAGTTCCCCGGCGAGCGCGATCGCGATCGCTTGGGTGCCCCCGACCACCCGATCCTGCTGGGCGCCGCCCGCGACGCCGATCATGGCGTCGACCCCGCCGCCGGCACCGAGGTAGCAGCTCGCCCACAGCGCGGACAGGTCCTCGGGCCCGGCGGCGAACACCGCCTCGGTGATCACCCGGAAGAACGACCTCCCGGCCGCGGTGTAGGTGGTGCGGCGCAACCAGGTGTCGAAGGTCTGGGCATCCAGGGCTTCGGCGCGTTCGGCGCGCCACGGATCGGTGCGGGCGACCCGCCGCGCGAGACGGTCCAGGCGCAGCTGTGCCTGGGCCACGTCGGCCAACGCCAGCGGGTTCAGCTTGGGTATCGCGCCGGTGTATTCCGCCCGCGACGAGCCGATTTCGGCGATGGCGCGGCCCGTGTCGTGGGTCGGGAAGGTCTGGAGACCGAGCTCGTGGATCAGCGTCATCGCCCGATGCTGGGTGGGGCCGACCCACTGCCCGCCGACCTCGATCGGGCCGCCGCCGGGCAACTCGGCATTGAGCAGTCGCCCGCCCACCCGGTCCCGCGCTTCCAGGACCAGTACCTCGTGTCCGGTGCGCACCAGGTCGCGGGCGGCGACCAGTCCCGCGATCCCCGCGCCGACGACGACGACATCCACCGATCTGTCCACCACAGTCCTCCGCTCCGCATCGGGGCAGGCGATCGTCATCCGCGATCGCCGCCACACTCGATGGCCATACACGGTGTATTCGTCATACATCGTGTATGTGATAAACGTACGGTATGACGTCGTTGCGTGACAAGCACATCGAGGACACCCGGCGGACGCTGCTCGGCACCGCCGCCCGGCTGTTCGCCGAGCGGGAGTACGCCGACCTGTCCGCCGAGGAACTGGTGCGGTCGGCGGGTTTGACGCGCGGGGCGCTGTATCACCACTTCGACGGCAAGAAGGGATTGTTCGAAGCCGTCTTCGACGAGCTGGAACACCGGGCGGCGCACCGTATCCGGGCCGCGGTGGACACCGCGACCGACCCGTTCGACCGCGTCGACCGCGGCATCGAAGCCTTCCTCGACGTGTGCACCGAGCCCGACTACCGCCACATCGTCCTGCTCCAGGGGCCGATCGCGCTCGGATGGGGGCGGTGGCGCGAGCTGGACCGGCGCCACCTCGGTGGCCTGGTCCTCGAGGGTGCCCGGGAGCTGCTCGGCACCGGCCTGGTCGAGCCGCACCCCCCGGAACTGCTCGCCAGCGCCCTGTACGGCGCGCTGACCGAAATGTCGATGACCATCGCCGAATCCGACGACGTCCAGCGGGGCCGAGCCGACGCCGCCGCGCTGGCCCGCGCACTGCTGGGCGGGCTCCGGCGCTGAACCGGCCCGCTACCGTGCGCCGGATGCGCAGCGCCTGCGCGGCGCCTTCTCGCCGGCCGCCGCCTACGCGGGCAGCCGCATCCTCCGCGTCGCCGGCGGACCCGAGGGGGTCCACCGGAACGCGCCGGCGGAGAACGAGCCGCGCAGGCTGCGGGAGGCCCGACCAGGGGTCGGTCAGCGGAAGACCAGGCCGCCGTCGATGAGGATCGACTGTCCGGTCATGTAGTCGGAGTCGGGCCCGGCCAGGTAGGAGACCAGCGCCGCGACGTCCTCGGGCGTCTGGGCGCGCCCGAGCGCGATGCCGTCGACGAACTTGGCGTAGGTCTCGCCTTCGGCCGCGCCGGTGAGCTCGGCGAAGCGGCGGTCGATGGTGACCCACATGTCCGTGCCGACCACGCCGGGGCAGTAGGCGTTGACGGTGATGCCGTGCGCCGCGTACTCCTTCGCCGCGGCCTGGGTGAGGGCGCGCACGGCGAACTTGGTCGCGCTGTAGACGCCGAGCATCGCGAAGCCGTCGTGTCCGGCGATGGAGGAGGCGTTGACGATCTTGCCCTTCTGTCCCAGCGCCCGGAACTTCGCCGCGGCGGCCTGGATGCCCCACAGCACACCGTCGATGTTGACGCGCCAGATCGTGTCGACGTCGGCCGGGCGGACGTCGTCGATCGGGGCGACCTGGGCGATGCCCGCGTTGTTCACCATCACGTCGAATCCGCCGAGCGCGGTGTACGCGTGGTCGACGGCGGCGAACACCTGATCGCGGTCGCTCACGTCGGCGACGAAGGTCGTTGCCGCCCGGCCGGTCTCGCGGATTTCGTCGGCGACCGCGGCGAGCGTGGACGGGTCGAGGTCGACGAGCGCGAGGTCGTGGCCGTCGCGGGCCAGGCGCAGGGCGATGCCGCGGCCGATTCCGCGCCCGCCGCCGGTGACGAGGACGACGCTCATGCCGCCACCTCCGCCGGATCGACGAGCACCTTCATCTTGGTGCCCGCGTGCAGCGCCTCGAAGCCCTCGTCGATGACCTGCTCGAGGGCGATCGTCTCCACCCAGCCGGTGGCGTCGTAGCGGCCCTGCGCCATGAGGTCGATGACCGCGCGGTAGTCGGCGGAGGTGTAGCACAGCGAGCCCTGGATGCGGGATTCGTTCATGACGAGCCGTTGCAGCGGTGTGGTCAGCGGCTTCTCGTAGATGGCGACGCTGATCAGCGGCCGGCGCGCGCCCAGGCACGCCAGGGCGGTCTCGACCGCGGGTTGCACGCCCGCGGCGTCGTAGGTCGCGTCGGCGCCCGCGCCGTCGGTGGCGTTGTCGATGAACGCGGGGACGTCGATCGCGGTCGGGTCGAGGGTGGTGGCGCCGAGCGCTTCGATCGCGGCGCGTCGGGTGGGCGACGGTTCCACGACGTAGATGTCGTCGAGACCCTTGGCGCGCAACGCGAACCAGAGCCCGATGCCGATCGGTCCGGCGCCGAAGACCATGGCGGTGTCCTCCGGCTTGGGATCACCGAGCGTGGCGGCGTGGTAGGCCACCGACATCGGCTCCACGAGCGCGCCGAGCTCGAGCGGCACCGAGTCCGGCAGCCGATGGATCATGTGGGCCGGGACCACGGTGTATTCGGCCATGCCGCCGTCGGACATCAGGCCGTGGAAACCGATCCGGCGGCAGATGTTGTAGGTGCCCGCCCGGCAGGGGCCGCAGTGGCCGCAGGTGTAGAGCGGTTCGACGGCGACCCGGTCGCCGGGCTCGATGCCGGTGACACCGCTGCCGACCTCGGTGACCGTGCCGGAGAACTCGTGTCCGAGCACGAGCGGCAGCTGCCGGTGGGTGAGCGGATGCGGTTCGGTGGGCACGAAGATCGGCCCGGCGTAGTACTCGTGCAGGTCGGTGCCGCAGATGCCGTTGAAGCCCACCCGTAGTTTCACCTCGCCGGGCCCCGGCTCGGGTTCCGGTACGTCGACGACGTCGACCTTGTTCGGGCCGTAGTACACAGCTGCTCGCATGGGTTGCCACTCCTGTTCCCTCGGCGGGGCGCCGATCCACCTACGTATATGTGACGCGCAACACAGCCCACTACCGTTGCACCGCGTTGCATGGTGCGACCGGCGGCCCGCCGACCGGGAACGAGAGTCAGTACGCGACCGTGAAATGCCGGTCCCCGCCGGGATTCTCGAGTTCGTCCAGCACGGCGACGGCCAGGTCCTCGGCCGAGATGCGGGATCGGCCGTCGGCGTCGAGCAGCAGGGTGGTGGTGCCGCGACGGTAGCGGCCGGTGCGCTCACCCGGTTCGAGCAGGGCGGGTGGGCTGAGATAGGTCCAGCGGGCGGGATGGGGTTCGCAGACGCGGAGCTGGGTGAGGCTGGCCAGCGCGGCGCCGGGGCGCGGACGCACCGCACCGACCGCGGCGTCGGCGGTGCCGAGTAGATCCGCGACGCGGTCCCGGTCGCGCGCGTCGACGGGGACGACCGGGTGGGCGCCGGACCGCGCGACCGCGGTCACGGCGTGGCCGCGCGCGGTGGCCTCGTGGGCGACGCGAACACCGACCATGCCGGTGGCGCCGAAGACGACGATCTTCATCGCTGTGCTCCTGTCGGGATGGCCGCCGCACCGGGCGGCGGGAGTGCGGGCGTGGAAACAGTTGGGCGGGTGGGCAGCTGGCCGGCGATCACGGCGGCGAGGACGATCGCGAACCCGACCGCCTGCGCGGGCGTCACCGTCTCCCCGAGCGCCAGCACGCCCAGTGCCGCCGCGGTGAGCGGAGAGAGCAGATTGAGCAGCGCGACCGAGGTGACGGGCAGGCGTCCGACGCCGCGGAAGTACAGCGCGTAGGCGAGCAGCCCGCCGACGAGCCCGAGCCACAGGTATCCGAGAGCGGCGCGGCCGTCGAGCGGTGGCGGCGCGCCTTCGACGAGGACGGTGACCGGCAGCAGCACCAGCCCGCCCGTGCCGAGCTGCCAGCCCGCCAGCGCCACCGGCGGCACCCCGGCGGGCCGCCCCCACCGCTTGGTCAGGGTGAGTCCGAGCGCCATGGACGCCGCGCCGAGCAGGCCCGCGGCGATCCCGGCCGCGTCCAGCCCGGCGTCCGGGCCGAGCACCACCAGACCGACACCGGCCACGCCGGCGGCACCCCACACGATCCGCCGGATGGCCAGCCGCTCGCCCAGCAGCGGGACGGCCAGCACCGCGACGATCAGCGGCACGATCGATCCGAGGGTCGCGGCCACCCCGCCGGGCAGGTGTTCGGCGGCGAAGAACAGCATCGGGAAGAAGACACCGATGTTGAGAACGCCGAGCACGGCGCTCTTCCACCACCAGTCGCCGTGCGGGAGGGCGCGGCCGATCGCGACGGCCAGCAGCCCCGCGGGCAGTGCCCGCATCAGACCGGCGAACAGCGGATGCCCCGGCGGCAGCAGTTCGGTGGTGACGGCGTAGGTGGTGCCCCAGACGACCGGGGCGACCGCGGTGGCGAGGGTGAGGGCCGCCGAATGCCCCTGCCCCCGTGCGGGACTCGTCGGCGCTGAGCCACCAGATCAAGCGGCTCGAACACGAACTCGGCGTGAGCCTGTTCGCGCGCACCAGCCGACGGGTGCGCCTCACCGCCGCGGGCGAGGCGTTCCTGCCCGCCGCCCGCCAGTGCCTCGAGGCCGCCGACCGGGCCGCCGCCCAGGCGGTGGCGACCGTGGGGGAGGTGCGCGGGCGGCTCGACGTCGGCGTCATTCCGTCCGTCGCCGCGGTCGACGTGCCCGCCGCCCTGCGCGAGTTGTGCACCCGGCATCCGGGCGTGCGGGTCGGGCTGCGCGCGGGGGCCAGCGACGATCTGGTGGCCGATGTCGCGGCGGGGCGGCTCGACGTCGCGTTCCTCGGCCTGCCACCCGGGCGGCGCCCGACCGGGGTGGGCAGTCACGAGCTCGCCCGGGACCGGCTGGTCGCGGTGCTCGCCCGGGACCACCCGCTGGCCGGGGCGCGGCGGCTGTCACTGGCCGACCTCGCCGTGGCGCCGTTCGTCGACTTCCCCTACGGCACGGCGGCCCGCGCACAGACCGATCAGGCCTTCGCGCGTGCCGGGCTGGGCCGCGACGTCGCCTTCGAGGTCACCGACGTGGCGCTGCTGGTGCAGGTGATCCGCAGCGGGCTGGCGGTCGGCTTCCTGCCGGTCACCTATCTGCCGCGGGCCACCGACCTCGCGGACCTGGCGACCGTCCCGGTGACCGACGCCCCGCAGCGCGTCGAGTTCGTGGTGTGGGGCACGCCGGGACCGAGCCCGGCCACGGTCGCGTTCCTCGCCCTCGTCGGCGTCTCGGTCGACCCCGCTGGTCGGTGACGCCGGCGGCTCTCGTCGCCGGCGGTCACCCCACGAACTCGCCCTCGCCGTCGAGGCGGGGCAGGGAGTGGCGGATCGCCTCGCTGAGGGCCTGTTCGGCCGGGTTGGGCACGCTGTGCCGGTGGATGAGGACGAACTCCACCTCGCCGGGGTCGGGCAGGCCGAGACGGTCGCCGACGGGGGCGAGTTCGTCGGGGAGCAGGGAGCGCGGGTGCACGATGTAGCCGAGCCCGGCCAGCACCGCCGCGCGCAGGCCGGCGCGGGAGTTGGCGGTGCAGGCGGGACGTAGCGGGATGCTTGCGGCGTCGAGGGCGGCGTAGGCGCAGGAGCGGGTGATGCTCGGCGGCGGGTAGGCGACCAGGGGGACCGGCTCGGCCGGGTCGCGGTCGGCGGCGTCGGGCGGGCCCGCCCACACCAGGCGGTCGCGGTGGACCGGCTCGCCGTGGGTTTCGCCGGGCTTGCGCATGACGAAGGCCAGATCGAGGTCGCCGCGGCGCAGCCGGTCGTGGATGGTGCGGCTCAGGCCGACGGTCAGCTGCAGGTCGACGCGCGGATGGCGGGCGCGGAAGTCGCGCAGGATGCGCGGCAGGCCGCGGGCCACCAGGTCCTCGGCGGCGCCGAGATGCAGGGTGCCCGACAGCGCCGAGTCGGCGAAGTAGCGGCGGGCGTTCTCGTGCGCGGTCAGGATGGCCTGCCCGAAGCCGACCATCGCGGTGCCGTCGGAGGTCAGTTCCATGCGGTGGGTGTCGCGCAGCAGCAGCACCGCGCCCGCCTCGCGCTCGAGCCGGGCGATGTGCCCGCTGACGGTGGACTGCCGCACCCCGAGTTGCTGCGCGGCTGCCGAGAAGCTGCCGCATTGCACGACGGTCAGGAAGCTGCGCACCAGCTGCGGGTCGAACACGCCTCCCGGTATATCACGGAACGTGATCACACTTATCGCTGCCATCGTGTTTCCCGATAAGTTCCTGGCCGATACCGTGGCCGGGTGAGGTTGGCGAAGTCTATCGATGGGTTCGTGCTGGCGATCTTCGCGACGGCGGCGGTGGCGGCGCTGGTGCCCGCCCAGGGCGGGTACCTGGATGCCGCGCAGTGGCTGGTGAAGGTCGCCATCGCGACACTGTTCCTGCTCTACGGCATGCGACTGTCCCCGGCGGAAGCGCTCGCGGGCCTGCGGCACTGGCGTCTGCACGGCACCATCCTGTCGGTCACCTACCTCGTGTTCCCGGTGATCGGCGTGGCCGCCTACGCCGCGACCTCGGGTCTGATCGCCGACGATCTGCGCACCGGCCTGCTGTTCCTGAGCCTGGTGCCCTCGACCGTGCAGTCCTCGATCGCCTTCACCTCGATCGCGGGCGGCAACCTGCCCGGCGCCATCGTCAGCGCCTCGTTCTCGAACCTGCTGGGCGTGTTCCTCACCCCGCTGCTGGTGATCGTGCTGCTCGACACCGCCGGCACCGTGCACATCGACGCCTCCTCGGTGCTCGACATCGTGGTGCAACTGCTGGTGCCGTTCCTGATCGGTCAGCTGGTGCGCCGCTGGATCGGCGAGTGGGTGCAGCGGCACCGGCGGCCCACGATGCTGGTGGACCGCGGCTCGATCCTGCTCGTGGTGTACGTGGCTTTCAGCGAAGGAATGAACGAGGGCGTCTGGAGCGCCACCTCGCCGGGCCAGATCCTGCTCGTGGTCGCCCTGTGCTGCGCGATCCTGGCCGTGGTGCTCGGCCTGTGCGCGGTGCTCGGCCGCGTCTTCGGATTCGCCTGGGCCGACCGGATCGTCATCATCTTCTGCGGTTCGAAGAAGAGCCTGGCGACCGGGCTGCCGATGGCGACGGTGCTGTTCGCCGGACAGCCGGTGGGCTTGATCGTGTTACCGCTGATGATCTTCCACCAGATCCAGCTGATCGTCTGCGCCTGGCTGGCGTCCTCCTTCGCGGCGAAGACGGCCGCGGGGGCCGATGCGGTTGCACCGGCCCCCGCGATTCAGGATTCGAACAGCGCGCGGCCCACGTAGTCGCCCGGCTCCCGCGCCCCGGCCGGAATCGCGAATACCGCCGAGCCGACCGGTGTCGTCCATTCGTTCAGCGCGTCGAACTCGGCCAGCCGCTGTTGCACCGGCAGGAACTGGGCGTCGATGTCGCGCTGGTAGGCGGCGAACAGCAAGCCCGAGTTGGAGATCTGCCCGGGTTGCGGCGCGTCGTCGTAGTTGTAGGCGCGCCGCAGGAACCGTTCGCCGTCGTGGGTGTGGCGGGCACGGGCGATGTGCGAGGACGGCGGGATCACCGGGATGCCGTGCTTGTCCACGGCGGCGAAGTCCGGTTCGTCGAATTCGTGCGTTCCGGTGAGCGGCGCGCCGGTGTCGAGCCGGCGCCCGACGGTGAGTTCGCGCCCCTCCGGGTCGATTTCGTCCCAGGTGTCCAGCTGCATCGCGATGCGGCGCAGCACCAGCGAGGTGCCGCCCGCCAGCCACGGCGCGTCTGCTCCGTCGTGCCAGACCAGCCGATCGAAGTCGGCTCCCGGTGCGAGCGTGACCGTCCCGTCGACCTGCCCCATCAGGTTGCGCGGTGTCTGCCCGGGTGCGGCGTCGCGGAACCCGCGCTGCACCCAGCGCACCGTGACCAGTGAGGTGACCGCGCGGGAGAGCACCCGTACCGCGTGGGCCACCGTGGTGGCTTCGTCCGCGCAGATCTGCAACAGCAGATCGCCGTCGCTCCAGGCCGGTTCGAGCCGATCGATGGGAAACGAGGGCAGCGGCCGCAACCAGGCGGGACGCCGCGACTCGCGGCCGACGAACGCGCCGGGGCCGAGCCCGATCGTCACCGTGAGCCGGGCCGGGCGGGCGGCGAGTTCCGGTTCGGTGTCGGCCAGGGCGGGCAGCCCCTGGGTGAGGCGGGCGGCGTCGCCGGTCCAGATCTTCAGCAGACCGGCCACGTCGTCGCCGGTGACTCCGGGCCGCAGATCGAAGGCGACGAACGCCGCGTGCCGCTGGGCGGGGGTGGCGATGCCGGCCTGGTGCGGGCCGAAGAACGGCTCGGTCGCGGACGCGTCCGTGACCGGCGCGGGGGCGCGGCCGAAGCCGGTGAGTGCGGCCGCACCGATTCCGGTCGCCCCCGCGGCCACCGCTCCCGCGCCGAGCAACCGCCGCCTGCTGAGCCGAGGCGGGGCGCCCGACGCGGGTGCACCCGCGTGCGCGCGCTCAGGCACCGTGCTCGGGGGTCGCGGCGGCGCCGTGCTCGGTGCCCGGCGCGTAGTTCTCCTGGTTGCCCGAGAAGTCGCGGACCTGTGCGGTGAAGGTGAGGCTGGAGCCGTCACCGAACGAGAGCGTCACCGGGGTTTCCGAGCCGGTGCGCAGCGGGCCGCGCAGTTCCAGGAACATCAGGTGGTCCCCGCCGGGCGCGAGGGTGAGCGAGCCGTGTGCGGGCACCACGAAGCCGCCGTCCTTCGGGCGCATGGTCTTGACGCCGGCGGCGTCGGCGACGACCTCGTGCAGTTCCATCCGGGCCGAGGCCGGGCTGGTGGCCGCCACGACGGTGAGGTCGCGGTCGCCGGAATTGGTGAGGGTGCCGAACGCCGCGGACATGTCGGCGGCGGCCGCCTTGACCCACTGGTCGTCGATGGTGACGACGTCGGCCGCGCGCGACCCGGCGGGGCTGTCGTCGGAGCCGGAGCAGGCGGTGAGCAGCAGCGGCGCGGCGGCGAGGGCGGCCACGCCGGGGGCGACGCGGCGCAGCAGGATACGGGTGATCGAGGACATGGGGACTCCGTGGATCGAAGAGGAAAGGGGTCGGACGTCGGCCGGTCGCGGCGCGCGACACCCACCGGACTAGGTTGTCCGAGTTCGGTTTCGGCGTCGACAGTCCGTGTGGTGGGAGTGGGTCAGGCTCGCGCGGGCGGTCCGCGGGTCCCCACCGCGGAGGCGAGCAGTGGCAGCCGGGGCAGGCTCGGGCCCGCGGCGGGAACGCCGACGCGGGCGTCGTCGTCCCGGTGCGGCGCAGGGCGCAGCGCGGCGAGGGTGCGCCGGACGCTGGAGGCCGCGCGACCCAGCGCGGATTCGGCGGCGCGGATGAGTACCGCCCCGCACACGATCGCCACCAGGTGCGCGACGAGCATGCCGGACGTGGCGGTGGATTCGTGGTGATGGCCGGGCCCGACCGACAGGGCGGCATGGCCGATCGCCTGTCCGGCGCCGAGCAGGACCATGAGCTCGGGCAGACCGGCCGGTCCGGGACGTGCCCCGGCGAGCACGCCCAATCCGGCGCACACACCGATCAGCACGCCCAGCGCCGACTGTCCGGGGGTGAGAGCGCCGCCGCCGAGGCCGTGCGCCGCGATACTCACCGCACCCGCGGCGGCGCCGACGAATGCGCCACGCACCCGCGCCGCACCACTCACCGGACTCCGCACGACGCTCATACTACCCGCCGTCGTAGTGGCCGCCCCGACCTCACATCCCCGGGCATTCGGCGATCGGAGACGGATAATCCACCTCGGCTCGCCACGGCCGATGGATGCGGCCACCGTCGAGGTCGGCGAGTTCGGGAATCCACCGCCGGACGTACAGGCCGTCGGGGTCGTAGCGGTCGGCTTGGCGCAGCGGGTTGAAACCGCGATTCGGCCGGGTGTCGCTGCCCGTGCCCGCGACCCACTGCCAGTTGAGCTGGTTGTTCGCCAGGTCGGCGTCGACCAGCCAGTGCAGGAAATGCCCCGCCCCCGCGCGCCAGTGCAGCCCGAGGGTCTTGGTGAGGAAGGCGGCGGCGATCAGCCGGGCCCGGTTGGGCAGCCATCCTTCGGTGTGGAGTTGGCGCAGGGCGGCGTCCACGATCGGGAAGCCGGTGCGTGCCGAGCGCCAGGCGGCCAGCGCTTGCGGGTCGTCCCGCCATCGGATCGGGCGCGGCCGGTAGTCGTGCCGGGCCACGGCCGGGCGGGCGGCCAGCAGCTGGTGGTGGAAGTCGCGCCAGGCCAGCTGCCGGGCGAACGCCTGTCCGCCCGCGCTGCCGACATCGACGCGGTGGAGCAGTTCGGTGGGGGACAGGCAGCCGAAGTGCAGGTAGGGCGAGAGATGTGAGGTGGCGTCCGCCGCGAGATCGTCACCGGTCTCGACGTAGTCGTCGACCGGGCCGGCCAGCCAGGAATCCAGCAGCGCGCGGCCGGTGGTCTCGCCGCCGACGGACAGCTGCGGCGACGGCTCGCCCCGGTTCAGCGATTCGGGAGCCGGCAATGCCGCACTGGGCAGGTCCGGCACCTCGAGGTCATCCGGCGGCGGCAGCGGCGCGCGCCGCGGAACCTCCGACCACCGGCGGAAATACGGGGTGAAGACCGCGAAATGATCGCGACCGGTGGCGGGCCGCAGCACGTCGCCGTCGACGGTGGTGATGCTCGCCGGGTGCGGCTCGAGCCGAACGCCCCGGCGATCCAGTCTCTCCCGTAACGCGTCCGCACGCGCCGCGCTGTATCCGCTGACGTCATCGGCGAGGTGCACCGTGCGCGCCCCGGTCTCGTCGACCACGCGCGTCACCTCGTCCGCCACCACGCCACGTCGCACGATCAAACGTCCACCCCGCGTACGGAGTTCGGCGTCGAGTTCGCGCACCGCCGCGGCGAGGAAGCGGGCCCGGTTGGGCGGGCACCGATCCGGCACCAGGTGGGCGTCGACCACGAACAGCGGCACGACCGCGTCACCGGCGTCCCGGGCGGCGGCGAGCACGGGGTTGTCGTGCACCCGCAGGTCACGGGTGAACAACGCGATGGCGGTCATCGCGCCGAATTCATCGCGCGCACAGCGGTTGCAGTGTCGCGAGGCCGCCGGTGGTGGGCGTGGTCAGGTAGAAGCACGGATTCTGGCCCGCGGCCACGATCGCGGAACGCACCGCCGCCCAGCCGGATTCGTCGAGCGCAGGCTCGCGGGCGAGGACGAAGCCGGACAGCCGGTTCGGGTCGGTCACGACGGCCCACGAGTAGCCCGGCCCCAGCGCGGTGACGATGTAGTTCGTCGGCCCGTCCAGCCGGTCCTGCGTCGGGACACCGGGGAAGCTGACATGCAGCTGCGCGTTGGTGGCCGGATCGTTCACCCGCGCGGTGCCGCGGATCTCGTCGATCCCGCCGGTCCAGGTCGTGCATCGGTTGTGCACGCCCACGTCCCCGGTCGGCAGCGGCGTGTACTCGGCGGTGGTGTCGCGCGCGCACGCGAGGTTGAACGGCTGCGGAATCGCGGCGAGCTGATGCCAGCGGCCCACGTAGCGGTCGAGGTCGACCGATGTCACCGGGACCGGTGGCGCCGCGTTCGCCACCGGGCCGCTGAGGACCGTGCCGGCCAGAGCGAGTCCCGCGAGGCCCGCGGCCCACCCTGCTGTGCGACTGGACATTGCCCGCCTCCTCGGCTCTCGGTGTGCCCTCAGCGTAACAGAACGATGCACAAACGATTCAATTCGAGCCGTATCAGCCGTGTCCGCTGCGGAGCCCACCGGATCGACCGGGCACAATGTGACGATGCCCGCGGTCCCGGTTCCCCCCTCCGGCGCGTCCGGTTACCCGGTACGCGCGGTGGCCGAACGTCTCGGTGTGCCGACCGCGACCTTGCGCAGCTGGAACCGTCGCTACGGCATCGGCCCGGTCCAGGACCGGCCCGGCAGCCACCGCCTCTACACCGAGACCGACATCGCGCTGCTGGAACGCATGCTCGAGCTCATCCGCGCCGGCGTCAGCCCGTCCCGTGCCGCCGCCACCGCCCGGGGACCCGCGCCGGCGCCCGGCGATCGCGGGCCCCTGCTCGCGGCCGCCTTCGCCCTCGACACCGCCACCGTCACCGCACACCTCGACGCCCACCTGCGCGCCTTCGGCGTGGTCGACACCTGGGAGACGCTGTGCCGCCCCGCATTCGCCGACATCGTCGCCCGGCAGGGCGCGGGGGAGGGCTGCATCGACGTCGAGCACCTGCTGTCCTGGTGCATCGGTGCGGCGCTGCAGCGGGCGTTCCCGCCCTCGGCCGGGCCGGGTGCGCTGCTGGCCTGCACGAGCGGGGAAACCCACGCCCTGCCGCTGGACGTGTTGCGCGCGGCCCTGGCCGAACGCGGCCTGGGTGCGCGCATGCTCGGCCCCGACGTGCCCACCGCCGCCCTGGTCGACGCGCTGGGCAGGCACGCCGAGGGCGCCGCCGTCGTGCTCTGGTCGCACCGCGAATCCACCGCCCTGACCTCGGCCGTGCGGGCGTGCCTGGGTGCGGGTGCGCGGGTCTTCGTCGGCGGGCCCGGCTGGGACGAGGTCGTGCTGCCCCCCGATGCCGACCGTCTCGGCAGCCTCGCCGAAGCCGTCGACCGGCTCAGCTGAGCGGCGCCCGCGTGCGGCCGAGCAGATGCCGCAACGTCTCCTCCAGCTCCGGCATCCGGAACGTATGCCCCACGGCGCGAAGCCGTTCGGGCAGCACCCGCTGATTCGCGGCGGCGAGTTCGCGGGCACCCTGGCGCCCGAGCAGCAGCGCCGGCGCGGCCCGCGGTACCGGGAACACCGCAGGCCGGTGCAGCACCCGGGCGAGGGTCCGGGTGTAGTCGGTGTTGCGGACCGGCTCCGGCGCGACGGCGTTGACCGGCCCGGTCAGCGTCGCATCCCACAGCGCACGGTGGTAGACGTCGACCAGGTCGTCCAGCCCGATCCACGAAAGCCATTGCCGCCCATCGCCGATCCGCCCGCCCAGGCCGGCGGTGAACAGCGGACGGAGCAGCCGCAGCGTGCCGCCGCGGGGCGACTGGACGATCCCGGTGCGGATCAGCACCGTGCGTGTTCGGTCCGCCGCCGGTGCCGTCGCCGCCTCCCAGTCCGCGACCACGTCGGCGAGGAAACCGGAGCCCTGTTCGGCGTCTTCGGTCAGTGGTGTGTCCCCGCGGTCGTAGCCGTAGTAGCCGATGGCCGAGGCGCAGACGAAGGTCGAGACGCCCGCGCGCGCCGCCACCTCGGCCAGCCGTCGTGTCGGCGCGATCCGCGAGTCGCGGACGGCCCGCCGGTGCGCGGCGGTGAACCGTCCGGCGATGGATGCGCCCGCCAGGTGGACCACCGCGTGCACCCCGTCGAGCAGGTCCGGGTCGGGGTCGGCCGGATCCCAGCGCCGCTCGTCCGCCGACCGCGCCGGGTGCCGCACCACGCGCACCACCCGATGCCCGCCGGTGGCGAGGAACGCGCACAGCGCCGATCCGACCAGTCCCGACGCGCCCGTCACGGCAACGGTCACCGGCTCGAACCCGTGCACGGCGGCCCGCCGGTGCGCGCGCAGATCGTCGGCCAGCTGCCGATGCCGGTAGGCGAACATCGGCCGCAACACCGCCTCGGGAATCGGCGTCCGCACCCGATCGATCACCCGCGTGTGCGTGCCGTCGACGTCCTCGAAATCGTGGATGTGCCGCCACCGCAACACTCGTCCCACCGGCATCGACGCCGGCTCCTCCGCCGCCACCGCATCGACGAATCGGCACGGCGGCCGGTACTCCTGCGGATCGTGCCGGGCCACCCATCGCAACCCGCCCGGCAGCCCGAGCACCGCCCGCCCACTCGCCAGCGAATCGGTCTCGGCCAGCAACCGCACCGGCTGCCAGGGCGGCGCCAGGCGCGCGAACGCTCCCGGCCGCGCGTGCCAGGCGAAGACCTCCGACCGCGGTCCGGGGACGACGATCGAGCACTCGATGGACATGATGGGACAGTAGCCAGAAGATCGCCGCCTGGCGACCCATCGCCGCGCTCATCCAAGCCGACCGCACCATCATCGACACCGCCGTCCCCATCGGCCAGCAGCCGCCGGCCGTGTTCGACGTCACCGGCGTGCCCGCCGGCTGCCCATTCGCTGGGCCCGGACGATCCGCCCCTGGCGATCGGCGAATCGCTGGCCGACGACGTGCTGCTCCGCGACCACGACGAAATCGCCCACCACGACAAGCGCTGGCAGCGGCGACACCACATCGCTCTCCCACCCCCCCAAGGAGAGCCGACAGCTGATCAGCGAGGGCGACCGCGGCGGATCCGCCACGGTTCGGAGATTCCGCACTCGTCGCGGCGGCTATTGGACGATCACTTGTACGCGACGGGCCCGACGACCATCGCACGATCGAGGATTTCCGGGGTGAACCGCACGTGGGTGAGCTTCGCGGCCAAGGCGAAAGCTCTCGGCAGGGACGCCAAGTAGTCGCTCTCGGCCCGCTCGTCCTCTTCCTCCCAGTCGTACTCGTCGCCATCGTTCTCGTCGTCCCGCACGTCCACCGTCATGCCGAGTTCCCGCATGAACCCGTTGAGCCGGTCGGGCTCGGTGCCGTGTCGAGAGTGGGGGCAATCCAAGGGTTTGTAGCCCGTGACAACCGTGCCGTCGATCGCGTACGCGAAGCTGGCCTCGGCGTAGTCGTGCCGAGTGATCGCCACCACCTCACAACCACGCGACAAGTCGGCCAGGACATCGTGCAGCGTGGCCATCCACCCGTCCGGCTCGATGGCCACGCTCCACTCACCGACCCGCACGACACCCACGGTGCCTCCCCCGGATCTGCCTGGTAGGGAGGAGTTTTCGGCGGCCTGCTCCATGAGCTCGTCGAAGCTCGCTTCCTGGCCGTGGTCCTCGCCACGACTGTAGCGGCGCACCACCTCCGACGGATCGAGCCCACGGAAGAAGGCTACGGTGTAGATCTCGTCCAGCGGGCAGCGACGGCCGTCGTGAGTGAGGAGCCACTCGAATGGGGCCACGGGGTCGGAAGTCGTCATGGCGTGCATGATGGCAGGTACTCCCGACAATCGGCGTCCTCGTTTTTCCTCCGCCGGAAAACAATTCGAGACACCGCGCTCCGACCGACTCACACCGACCCGCGGAAATACCTCATCGACCGCAGCCGGCCCGGCGGGGCGGCTTGTCGACGGTAAGGGTGCCTCGGAACGGTCGGCGCCGACACCGTGAATCGTTCGGCGTGATTTCCGAAACAGACCAGCCGTTCCACTCTCGTTCGCCGTTCCCCGCGAAATACCGGATTCATTCCGCCGTGCGTGCAGAATGGGCGGATGGTTGCTGGAAATAGCAAGGCATTGCAGGAAGCGACCGACTCCTTCGCGCGGGCGCTGCCGATCACCGCGGAATTGGCCGACGCGGCCGAGGCGGTGCTCGCCGGTGTCGAAGCCGAACTCGAGAAGGCCAGGGCCGAGGCCGCGCTGCTGCGCCTGGCCGACCGCGGGCACGACGACACCGTGGCGATGGCCTATCGGGAGGGGGTGAGCACGGGGCTGGCCTGGGAACGCAGCCGCTGGCGCGCTGTCGTCCGAGCACTCCGGCAGCTCCCCGCCCGGCCCGTGGACGACACGGGCACAGCGTATTTCGAGGGCCGCGGCGTGAGCTAGGAGCCGACCGCGCGCTGGGCGCGGAAGTGGGCGGGGCTGGCGCCGAAGCGGCGGCGGAAGGCGCGGCTGAAATGGGAGACGTCGCGGAAGCCGACCTGGACGCTGATGTCGGCGACGGTGCGATCGGTGTCCAGCAGCAGGGCGCGGGCGCGGGCCAGCCGCAGGTCGTAGAGCCAGGTGCGCGGCGTCGTGCCTGCCGCGCTGAACAGTTTGTGGATGTAGCGCAGCGACATGCCCAGCTCCGCGCCGACCTCGGTGAGCGTCTGATCGGGGTCGTGCATCCGCCGCGCCATGAGGTGCTGCACCCGGCGCAGGTCCTCGGCGTGCACCCGGGCGGTGGCGGTCAACGGGGTGGCGTACTCGCACAGCGCGGTGGCCAGCAGGTCCAGCACGGCGCCCGCCACCGAGTCGGCCGAGCCGGTGGACAGCGGCGTGTCCGCGGCGGCGACATCGACCAGGAACCGCGACACCAGCCGGCCCAGGCCGGCCTGCCCGGAGATGCCCGCGCCGGTCATCTCGCGTACCACGTCCACCGGCAGGCGCGAGGCGAGCACGTCCCGCGGGGCGCGCAGCACGATCTGTTCGAATTCGGTGGTGCCGTCGACCATGAACGGCAGCGAGGAATCGAGAATGCCGAACGCGCCGTTCCGCAGCACGGACCGGCGCGAATCCTGTTCCAGCACAGCCGATCCGCGAGTGATCAGGCACAGCAGGAAATCGTCGTTGGGGTCGGAGGCGATCATCGCGGGCGTGCGCACGACGGTGTGCGGATCGGCGTGCACGACGCTCACGGTGAGTTCACCCATCGGGCGGGCCACCAGGTCGGCGGTGAACCGATCCCGGGAACGGCCCCAGTCGACGTCCATCTCGCAGTAGGTGCGATCGAGTGTGTCCGCCCACCGCGCCCGGCCCTCGGCGGTGCCGAGTTCGCGGATGCTCAGTGCCACCGAGGAGCCGGTCGCGGTGCACGGGGAGTCATCCTTCGATGCACTGTCGGTCATGGTTCCGGCTCACCTCCGCGCCCTAGTGTTCCAGATCACAGCAATCCGGCGGAAGACGATAGCTCGCCCGAGCCGAGGACAGGAGAACACCCCCATGACCACGACCCGCAGCTGGATCGACGAGATCACGATGGACGAACTCGACCGCGATCCCAACCCCATCTACGAGCGGCTGCGCCGCGAAGCCCCGGTCGCCTACGTGCCCGCAGTGGGGATGCACGTCGTGGCGACCCGCGAACTGTGCCTGCAGATCGCCCAGGATTCCCAGACCTGGTCGACGGTCATCGCCCCCTCCGGCGGGCGCACGTTCGGCCAGGGCACCGTGCTCGATTCCAACGGCGAGCAGCACCGCCGCATCCGGGAGTGGATCGATCCGCAGCTGCGGCCCAGCGCGGTCGACTCCTATGTCGAGGCGCTGGTCCGGCCGCAGGCGCGGCGCATCCTCGCCGAGATCGAGAACCTCGGCGCGGTCGACATCCAGGAGGCCTACTTCGCGCCGGTGTCGGTGCGCGCGGTCGGCGATCTGATGGGCCTGACCGAGGTGCCGTCGGAGACGCTGGTGCGCTGGTTCCAGACCCTGGCGCTGTCCTACGGCAACGCCGCGGTCGACGACCTCGGCAACTTCGCCAACCCGGCCCCGTTCGAGGCCGGTGACCGGGTGAAGGAGGAGATCATCGCGACCGTCGATCCGATGCTCGACCACTGGACCGCCCATCCCGATCACACCCTGATCTCGCACTGGCTGCACGACGGCATGCCCGACGGGCAGGTCCGCGACCGCGCGGAGATCTACCCGAACATCTACGTGTTCCTGCTCGGCGCCCTGCAGGAGCCCGGACACGTCATGACCACGACGCTGGCGGGTCTGCTCGAGCACCCCGACCAGCTCGAGCGCGTCGTCGACGATCCGGCGCTGGTGCCGCGCGCGATCACCGAGGGCGCGCGGTGGGTGGCGCCGATCTGGAGCGCGGCGGTGAAGGTGGCCAATCACGACGTGAACATCGGCGGCGTCGATCTGCCCGCCGGGACGCCGGTGATGCTGGCCTACGGGTCGGCCAACCGCGACGAGACGGTCTGGGCGAATCCGGACGTGTTCGATGTGGACCGCCCGGTCATGCCGCATCTGGCCTTCGGCGCGGGCAACCACGCCTGCGCGGGCACCTACCTCGGGACGGCGATCGTGCGGATCGCGCTCGAGGAACTGTTCGAGACCATCCCCAACATCGAACCCGATCCCGAGCACGCGCCGACCTTCTGGGGCTGGACCTTCCGCGGCCCGCAGGGCCTGCGGGTGCGTTGGGAGGTCTGACGATGACTCACACGGTGACGGTCGCCGGGCAGGAGCAGCCGTTTCCCGCCCCGGCGGACCGGCCGATCCTGGAGTCTGCGCTACGGGAGAACCGCTGGCTGCCGCACGCGTGCTCGCAAGGCACCTGCGGCACCTGCAAGATCCGCGTGCTGGCCGGGGAGGTCGAGCACGGGCAACCGGACGAGGCGGTGCTCTCGGCGGACGAACGCGCCGCCGGGCTGGCGCTGGCCTGCCAGGCGTCCCCGCGCACGGATGTGACCGTGGCGCCGGTCGCCGACGTGGGGCCGGAGGGTCCGCGCCACCCCCTGCGCGACCACTCCGGCACCGTGGTCGAACTCGCCGACATCGCCCGCCACACCCGCAGGCTGGTCGTGGAACTGGACGAGCCGATGGAGTTCTCCGCGGGCCAGTACGCCGAGTTGATCGTGCCGGGTGCGGGGGTCGGACGGCAGTATTCGATGGCGAATCCGCCGTCGGAGGCGCGCACGCTGGAGTTCCACGTCAAGTGGGTCGAGGGCGGGCTCGCCACCGACGGCTGGATATTCGCCGGGCTGCGGCCGGGCGACCGGATCGAGCTGCGCGGGCCGCTCGGGCAGTTCGCGATGCTGCGGGCGCAGGAGGAACCGGCGATCCTCATCGGCGGCGGCACCGGCCTGGCACCGCTGAAAGCCATTGTGCGCCATGCCTTGGCGAATGATCTCGTGCCGTCGCTCGACCTGTATCACGGCGGGCGGACGCGGGCGGACCTCTACGACGTGGAGTTCTTCCGCGCGCTCGCCGCGGCCGATCCCCGCCTGCGGTATCACCCGGTGCTCAGCGAGGAGACGTGGGACGGGCCCACCGGCCTGGTCACCGACGTCGTGCTCGCGGACTTCGCCAGTTGCAAGGGCCGCAGCGCCTACCTGTGCGGGCCGCCTGCGATGGTCACCGCCGCGGTCAAGGCGCTCAAGCGCCGCCGCATGGCGCCCCGGTTGATCTTCAAGGAGGAGTTCACCGTCGCCGCGCCCCCGGCGATGACGCCGGTCTGATCGGCCGCTTCCCGCCGTCCGGCCCGCGTCGCCGGGCCGGTCGGCGTAGCGGCCACCGCGCGGCGCGCTCGGCTCAGGGCGTTTCGGCGTCCGTGTGGGCGGCCCGGTACCGGCCGGGGCTGGTACCGAACGCGGCGCGGAACGTACGGCTGAAATGCGACACGTCGCGGAAGCCCGCGCACTCGCTGACCTGCGCGACCGACATCTGCGTGGTCACCAGGTACTTGCGGGCCCGTTCGAGGCGCGCCTGATACAACCAGGTGCGCGGGGTGGTGCCGGCCGCGCTGAACAGTTTCTGCACGGTGCGCAACGACATCCCGGCCTCGGCCGCCACCTGGGCGAGCGTGAGTTCGGGGTCGTGCAGTTGCTGCTCGATGACGCGCTGGACATGCGCGAGGTCCTCGGTGCGGTGCAACTGCGCGGCTCCGGTCGGCACCGGGCCGTCGGCGAGCGCGGTGGCGAGCATGTCGACGGTCGAGGACGCGAGCGACAGCGCCGCGCCGGGGGAGATGGGCGCGGTCGTGGTGGACAGGTCGCGCAGGAATCGGCCGACGAGTTCCCCGGCCCCGGTGTCGCCGCCGATCGCGCGGGCGGTGCCGTGTTCGACGATCCGACCGGGCAGTCGCGCGGTGAGCAGTTCGGTCGGCGTGCGCACGACGACCTGCCGGAACGGCGCGGGGGAGTGGAAGACGAACGGCGCCGCACAGTCCAACAGGGCGAACGCGCCGTCTTCGAGGACGGTGGTCCGCCCGGCCTGGCGCACCTCCACGCGGCCCTCGGTGACCAGGCACACCAGGTGGCCGACGTGCTCGTCGGAGCCGATCATGGCCGGGGACCGCACGACGGTGTGCGCGTCGGCGCGGATGGTGCTGACGTGCAGGTCGCCGAAGGGACGCCCGCCCCATTCGGCGTCGAAGTGCCGATGCGGGTCGGGCCAGGCCACGTCCATCTCACAGTAGAGCCGTTCGAGCGTGCTCGACCACTGCGTGCGGCCCTCCCGGCTGTCGAGCTCGCTGGTGCGCAGCGAGACCAACGCCTCGGTGCGCGCGCAGTCACCCGATCGTTCGCGCTCAGCCATGTTCCGGCACACCTCCGCATCCTAGTGTTCCAAGTCACAGGAACCCGGCCTGTGCACCATATACCGACGACGCGCCGATGACGAGTCCGGCCCACTGAAAACCTCAGCGGGACAAGGGAATAGAAGATCGGCGATGGTGGCGTGCGCGGCGGCCGGGCGGTCCCGTCGTGCGGGTCCACGTAGCGACCCGGAAGTCCCACCATCCCTCAGGAGCGAACACCATGACCACATCAGCAATCCTCGGCCCCGCGGTCGACGCGCCCAACTCCGTCCGCCCGATGACCGGTGCCGAGTACCTCGAGTCGCTGCGCGACGGCCGCGAGGTGTACTTCCGGGGCGAACGTGTGCGCGACGTGACCACCCACCCCGCCTTCCGCAATTCCGCGCGCTCGGTGGCGCGCCTGTACGACGCGCTGCACCGCCCCGAGGCGCGGGGCACGCTCGCGGTGCCCACCGACACCGGCAACGGCGGCTTCACCCATCCGTTCTTCAAGACCGCGCACAGTGCCGAGGATCTGCTGCTGGCCCGCGACGCGATCACCACCTGGCAGCGCGAGGTCTACGGCTGGATGGGCCGCTCGCCCGACTACAAGGCCTCCTTCCTCGGCACCCTCGGCGCCAACGCCGACTTCTACGGCGAGTACCGCGACAACGCCCGCCGCTGGTACACCCGCGCCCAGGAGCGGGTGCTCTACCTCAACCACGCGATCGTCAACCCGCCCATCGATCGCGACAAGCCCGCCGACGAGACCGCCGACGTGTGCGTGCACGTGGTCGAGGAAACCGACGCCGGCCTGGTGGTGTCCGGCGCGAAGGTGGTGGCGACCGGCTCGGCGATCACCAACGCCAACTTCATCGCGCACTACGGCCTGCCGCTGCGGAAGAAGGAGTTCGGCCTGATCTTCACCGTGCCGATGGACTCGCCGGGCCTGAAGCTGCTGTGCCGCACGTCCTACGAGATGAACGCCGCCGTCCTGGGCACGCCGTTCGACTACCCGTTGTCGAGCCGGTTCGACGAGAACGACGCGATCATGGTGTTCGACCGGGTCCTGGTGCCGTGGGAGAACGTCTTCGCCTACGACGTGGAGACCACGAACGGTTTCGTGATGAAGTCGGGCTTCCTGTCGCGCTTCATGTTCCACGGCTGCGCCCGCCTGGCGGTCAAGCTCGACTTCATCGCCGGTTGCGTGCTCAAGGCCGTGCAGATGACCGGCACCGCGGGCTTCCGGGGCGTGCAGATGCAGGTCGGGGAGATCCTGAACTGGCGCGACATGTTCTGGGGCCTGTCGGATGCGATGGCCAAGTCACCGGACCCGTGGGTGAACGGCGCCGTGCAGCCGAATCTGAACTACGGGCTGGCCTACCGCACATTCATGGGGGTGGGCTATCCGCGGATCAAGGAGATCATCCAGCAGACCCTCGGCAGCGGCCTGATCTACCTGAACTCGCACGCCGAGGACTGGAAGAACCCCGACATTCGGCCCTACCTCGACCAGTACGTCCGCGGCTCGAACGGCGTGGCGGCCGTGGACCGGGTGCAGCTGCTCAAGCTGCTGTGGGACGCGGTCGGCACCGAGTTCGGTGGTCGCCACGAACTCTACGAGCGCAACTACGGCGGTGACCACGAGGCGGTGCGGTTCCAGACGTTGTTCGCCTACCAGGCGCAGGGCCTGGACAAGCGCCTGGAGGGTTTCGCCGAGCAGTGCATGGCCGAATACGACCTGGACGGTTGGACCCGGCCGGACCTGATCGGCAACGGCGACCTGTCGATCGTGCGACGCTGAGGCCGCCGTGACGACGAGGAGCACGACCGTGTCCGAGGAACCGACCGCGGTGACCCCGCCGCGCATGCGGAAGGCGCTGGGCCGCTTCGCCAGCGGCGTCACGATCGTCACCACCGCCGAGTCCGCCCAGGAGACCTCCGTGCACGGCATGACCGCCAACGCGTTCACCTCGGTGTCGCTGGACCCGCCGTTGGTGCTGGTGTCGATCGCCAACCGTGCGACGATGAACGAGCGCATCGCCGCGACGGGCCGGTACGCCGTGTCGGTCCTGGCGGGCGACCAGGAGCCGCTGTCCCTGCACTTCGCGGGCGCGGCCCACCGGCCGGACCTGGTGCGGTTCGTGTGGCGTGACGGTATGCCGTTGCTCGACGGCGCGCTGGTGCATCTGGCGTGCACGGTGACCGCCTCCCATCCCGCGGGGGACCACACCCTGCACGTCGGGCGGGTCGAGCACCTGTGGTTCGACGACGGTAATCCACTGGTCTTCTACACCGGGAGCTTCCGTTCCCTGGAGTTGCTGCGCGACGACCCGTGGTGCTTGTGAGAACGGTCTGCCGACCACCGGCGGGTGGTCGGCAGACCGGCGCAATCCCTATGGGGCACTGCCCGACTCGGCGCGTGCGGCGATCTCCGTGGCGCGCACCTGGTCGGCGGGGTGGCCCGCGATGAACCAGTTCTGCGGGCTCACCTCCACCACCTGGCCGCGCACCACCTCGCGCGGCACGCCCAGGATCTCGACGATGAGCCGGGTGAACTCCGCGGCCAGTCGCCTGCGCTGCTCGATCGGCCGTCCGGCGAGCACGATCGCGGTGAAATACGGGGCGGGAGCGCCGCCGTCGGCGAGCAGCGTGCCCGCGGTGGCGGCCTCCTCCGGCGGGTAGCGCACGACGAAGGCGCGCACGCGGTCCACCGGGGCGTCCAGCACCCGCGCGTAACTGCGGCAGGCTTCGGTGAGCAGGCGTGCGCGCTGGTCGGCGGTGCCGGTTCCGTCCACGAGATGGAAATGCGCGATCGGCATGGTGGTCCTTTCGGTGGATGCCGTGGCGATTACTGGACGCCGTGGCGGGTGCCCGCGTCCACGTTGAGCACGCTGCCGTGCAGGGCGTCGGCCTGGGGTGCGAGCAGAAGTTCGACCGCCCAACCGATTTCGTCGAGCGTCGGCAGGCGGCCCAGGCTCGTCTTCGCGTGCAGGCGCGCCCAGATCTCCGCCGGATCCCGCCCGGTCTCGGCGGCCTCGCCGGCGACGAACCGGTGCAGCCGCGGGGTGTCGACCGGGCCGGGGGCGATGGTGTGGACGGTGACCCCCTTGGGGCCGTACAACGCGCTGAGCTGGCGCATGAGATTGAAGACGCCGGCGTTGACCGTGCCCGGCCCGGCGTCCAGCGGTCCGGGTTCCAGGCCGAGCGAGCCGGCGATGGCCACCAGCCGCGATCCGCGCACCAATCGCTCGCGCACGGCGTGCAGCAGCCGGACCATTCCCGCGATCTTGATGTTGGCGCCCACCGCCAGGTCGCCGGGGCTGATGGTGTCGGCCGATCCGCGCACCGGCAGCCCGGCGGCGAACAGCGCCATTCGGACCGGGGCGTCGACGGCGGCACCGATCGCCTCGACGGCGCTGTCGTCGGCGATGTCGGCCACGCACGGCTCGATCAGGTCGTGGCGCTCGGCCAGCGCCGCCAGCGATTCGGTCCCGCGGGCGACGGCGATCACCCGCAGGCCGCGGCGGGCCAGCCGGAGCGTGATCTCGGTGCCCATCGCGCCCGTCGCGCCGACCACGACGCACAGATTCGGACTGGTCACGGCAGTGTTCTCCTCGGGATTGCCGAACGGCCGACGCGGGCTCGCCGCGTCGGCCGGGTCGGGGAAAGGGGTCGGATGGGTCGGGTCAACGCAGTCGCAGGGTGACCGCGCGGGGTTCGGTGAAGAACTCGCGGGAGTACTGTCCGCCTTCGCGGCCGACGCCGCTGGCGCCCTCGCCGCCGAAGGGCAGCCGCAGGTCGCGTTCGAAGAAGCAGTTGATCCAGACCGTGCCCGCCCGCCAGCGCGCGGCCATCCGGTGGGCGCGGTCGAGGTTCTGCGTGAACAGCATTCCGGCCAGGCCGTAGGGCGAGTCGTTGGCGATGCGCAGCGCTTCGTCTTCGGTGTCGAAGCCGAGCACGGTCTCGACCGGGCCGAAGATCTCCTCCCGGGCGGTGCGGGAGTCGTTGGTGAGGCCGGTGATGATGGTCGGCGGATAGTAGTGGCCCGCCGCGTGGTCGGGACCGGTCAGCCGCGCGCCGCCGGTGACGACCTTGCCACCCTCGTCCTGGGCGAGTTCGACGTAGCCGTGCACCTTGTCGAGATGGCGGGCTTCGATGAGCGGACCCAGGAAGGTCGCGGGGTCCTTGGGATCGCCCACCGTGAGCTTGTTCGCCTCCTCGGTGAACCGGGCCAGGAACTCGTCCATGATGCTGTGCTGCACCAGCAGCCGCGATCCGGCCAGGCACACCTGTCCGTTGCCGCCGAAGATGGCGCGGATCGCCATCGGCACGGCCACATCGAGATCGGCGTCGGCGAAGACGATGTTCGCGGACTTGCCGCCCAGTTCGGCCGAGACCGGGGTGTGGTTGGCCGCGGCCGCCTGGAGGATCTTCACCCCGGTCGCGCTGGACCCGGTGAAGGTGATGCGGTCTACGCGCGGGTCGGAGGTCAGCGGCCCGGCCACCGCCTCGCCGCCGAAACCGTGCACGACGTTGAGGACGCCCTCGGGCAGGCCCGCCTCCAGCGCGAGCTGGGCGAAGCGGTGCGCGGTGAGCGGGGTCTGCGGGGCGGGCTTGAGCACGGCGGTGTTGCCGAATGCCAAGGCGGGCGCGATCTTCCAGGTCGCCAGCATCAGCGGCGCGTTCCACGGGCTGATCGCCGAGACCACGCCCGCGGGCGGATAGAGCACGTAGGAGAACAGGTCGCCGGCGGGGTAGGCCTCGTTGGCCGCCATGGCGGCGTAATCGGCGAAGAACCGCAGATTGTGTGCCACGCGCGGGATTTCGGCATGGCGGGCCTGGGTGATGGTCTTGCCGCCGTCGCGGGTCTCGAGTTCGGCGAGTTCGTCGCGGTGGGCGTCGACCGCGTCGGCGACGGCGTGGAGGATCGCGGCCCGCTCCTTGGGGGCGAGCCGCGGCCAGGGTCCCTCGTCGAAGGCGGTACGGGCGGCGGTGATCGCGGCCCTCCCGTCCTCGGCGGTGCCGCGCGGCACCACGGCCAGCAGTGAATCGTCGTGCGGGTCGCGGGATTCGAAGGTGGCGCCGTCGGAGGCCGGGCGCCACTGTCCGCCGATGAGATGGCTCACCTGGATCGGGTCGCCGGAGCTCTGGGTCATGTCGGTTCCTTTCGCTGGTCAGATCCCGGCGCGGGCGGACAGGTCGTAGGTGCGCCCGGCCAGCTCGGAGGCGACGTCGACGATCATGTCCTCCTGCCCGCCGATCACGCCGCGACGGCCGAGCTCGAGCAGGATGTCGCGGGTGGGGACGCCGAACTTCGCGGCGGCCCGCTTGGTGGGATGGAAGAACGTCGAATACACCCCGGCGTAGCCGAGTACCAGCGCGGTCTCGTCGACGATCTGGGGTTCGGTCATCAGCGGTGCCACGACCTGCTCGGCGGTGTCGATGAGCGGGAACAGCTCGACACCGGTGTGCCAGCCCGCGCGTTCGAAGGCCGCGGCGAGCACTTCGGTCTGTGCGTTGCCCGCGCTGGCACCGAGCCCGCGCAGCGATCCGTCGATGAAGGTGGCGCCGTTCTCGGCGGCGGTCAGCGCGTTGGCGATGCCGACACCGAGATTGTTGTGCGCGTGGAAACCGATCTCGGCCGAGATGGCCCGGCGCAGCGCCGCGACGCGGTCGCCGGCGTGTCGCGGCACCATCGCACCGGCCGAGTCCACGACGTAGACGACGTCGGCGCCGTAGGACTCGAGTTTCACCGCCTGCTCGGCCAGCGGTTCGGGGTCGAGCTTGTGGCTCATCATCAGGAAGGTCATCACGGTGAGGCCGTGGTCCTTGGCCCATTCCACCGGTTGCTGCGCGCAGTCGGCCTCGGTGCAGTGCACCGCGACCCGGACCGTGCGGATGCCCGCCTCGACGGCGGCCCGCAGTTCGGCGAGGGTGGCGATGCCGGGCACGTACAGCACCGCGATATCGGCGTGGTCGACGGCGTCGACGGCGGCCCGCACGTACTCCGGGTCGGTGGCGGCGGCGAAACCGTACTGGATCGAAGAGGCGCCGAGGCCGATGCCGTGTGCGACCTCGATGGTGCGGACGCCCGCGCGGTCCAGGCCCGCGGCGATCGCCGCGACGTCGTTCGGGGTGAATCGGTGCGAGACCGAGGACATGCCGTCGCGCAGGGTGGTGTCGACGAGGGTGACGGTACGGGTGGGTGTGCTCATCGGGCGGGTTCCTCCACGAGAGTACGCTGTGCGAGCACGTCGGCGACCTGCACGGCGGCGGCGGTGATGATGTCCAGGTTGCCCGCGTAGGTGGGCAGGAAGTCGCCTGCGCCGACGACCTCGAGCATGACCGTGACCAGGTCGCCGTCGACGTCGATCAGGCGCAGCGTGTAGCCGGGCACGTAGCGCTGCACCTCGGCGACCATGTCCAGCACCGCGTGTTCGATCGCGTCGGCATCGGGGTTGCGGACCTTGGCGTACACGGTGTCGCGCATGTTCATCGGTGGTTCGGCCGGGTTGATCACCGAGATCGCCTTGGCGCGGTCGGCGCCGGCGACCTGCGCGAGCGCCCTGCCGGTCTTCTCGCTGAACTCGCTGAGGTTCTGGCGGGTACCGGGTCCGGCGCTGTGCGAGGCGATGGCGGCGACGATCTCGCCGTAGGAGGCGTCGGCGACCCGGTTGATCGCGGCCAGGATCGGGATGGTGGCCTGCCCGGCGCAGCTGACCATGTTGAGGTTCGGTGCGTCGAGGTGCTCGTGCAGGTTGACCGCGGGCACGACGTAGGGGCCGACCGACGCCGGAGTGAGATCGATGGCCGTGATGCCCGCCGCGGCGTAGCGCGGCGCGGCGGCGGCGTGCACCTTCGCCGAGGTGGCTTCGAAGACCACGTCGGGCAGTTCGCGGCGGCTCAGCAGCCAGTCCACGCCCTCGGCGGAGGCCTCGAGTCCTTCCTGGGCGGCGCGGGCGAGCCCTTCGCTGGCCGGGTCGATGCCGACCATGTACACGGGATCGACGTGTTCGGAGCGCAGCAGTTTGTACATCAGATCGGTGCCGATATTTCCGGAACCGACGATCGCAGCTTTCCATCGACTCATCTGGTGGGACCTTCCCTGGGACACGGGGTGATGGCCGCCACGCTAGGGAGAACACGCCCGTGGATGCGCCGCGATCCGGGCAGGCCGGACAGCCGCGGTCGCGGACGCAGTCGTGTTCGGCTATCCCGAACGCCGCCGCCGGGCCGCGCCGCGACGCCGCAAGCTCGTGACATCCACCACAACCGGCGCCCCTCGCCGGGCAAGCGGAGACCAGGAGCAACCATGACCGACCCCAGTGCCCGTTTCGACATCGCGCACCTCGCCCGTGCCGAGCTCTACACCCCGACGCCGCAAGAGACGCTGGACTTCTTCACCAAGTTCCTCGGCATGTACGTGACGGGCCGGGAGGGGCAGTCGGTGTACCTGCGCGGGTACGAGGACCCCTACCCGTGGAGCCTGAAGGTGACCGAGGCCGCCGAGGCCGGCATGGGCCATGCCGCGCTGCGCGCCAGCTCACCGGAGGCGCTCGAGCGGCGCGTCGCCTCGCTGAAGCAGGGCAACGTCGAGGGCAGC
This sequence comes from Nocardia farcinica, assembly GCF_001182745.1. Lineage (NCBI taxonomy): Bacteria > Bacillati > Actinomycetota > Actinomycetes > Mycobacteriales > Nocardiaceae > Nocardia > Nocardia farcinica. The sequence continues at coordinate 1,013,287 of NZ_LN868938.1, forward strand.
TGGAGTGAGGACGAGCCCGGCTACGGCAAGACCTTCCGGTTCCAGTCCCCCGACGGCCACAACCTCCAATTGCTCTGGGAGGCCGAGAAATACGTCGCCCCCGCCGAGCTGCGCAGCAAGATCCTCTCGCGCCCGTCCAAGAAGCCGCTCACCGGAATTCCGGTCAAGCGCATCGACCACCTCAACCTGATGTCCTCCGATGTCAGCGCCGTCAAGAACGCCTTCGAACGCCACCTCGGCTTCCGCACCACCGAGCGCGTGGTGGACGGCGAGGTCGAGATCGGCGCGTGGATGAGCTCGAATCTGCTCGGCCACGAGGTGGCCTGCATGCGCGACATGACCGGCGGCCGCGGCAAACTGCACCACCTGGCCTTCTACTACGGCACCGGCCAACACCTCGCCGACGCGGTGGAGATGTTCCGCGACTACGACATCCGCATCGAGGCAGGCCCGGACAAGCACGGCATCACCCAGGGCCAGTTCCTCTACGTCTTCGAGCCCGGCGGCAACCGCATCGAACTGTTCGGCGAGGCAGGCTACCTGCACCTGGACCCCGACGCCCAGACCAAGACCTGGCAGATGTCCGACATCGACACCGGCCTGGCCGTCGGCGGTGCGGCACTGCCGTGGGAGACCTACTTCACCTACGGCACGCCCAGCCCGCTGGCGCTGGACCAGCACATCGAGAAGTTCTCGCACTTCGGACCCGGTGCGTCCGTCGACGATCCGCAGGTGGCGGCCGCCGACCAGGCGATCCCGCACGACATCGACCACTCCCGCGCGGTGTCCGGCGCCCCGGCCTGAGCCTGCCGACACACCTCGAGGTCTCCGGTACCGGCCTCGGTACCGGAGATTTCGTCGTTTCCCGACTCGGGGGTTCTGAGCGGTTCAGGGAGTGGTTTCGTCGGCGAGGCGCTGGAGGTAGCCGGCGAAGCGGCGGCGGTCTTGTTCGTTCCATGTCGCGGTGAGCTGGTCGAAGCAGCGGCGTTGCCAGTCGTGGGATGCGCTCAGCAATTCGGTGCCCGCGTCGGTGAGCTGCACGACGACACGGCGGCGGTCGCGTGCGGAGTCGCCGCGGGCGAGGTACCCGGCGGCGACGGCGTCGCGCACCATGCGGCTGGCGCCGGAGTGGTCGAGCCCGAGCTGCTCGGCCACATCGGTGACGGTCGCTTCCTCGCCCGTGCGTAGCGCGGCGGCGACGGCTTCCACGACCTGGATGTGCTGCACGCGCCGCAGCTCCGCGTCGGTGTCCGCGGCGAGGCGCGTGAGTGCCTGGTTGCTCCAGCGGCGCGACCAGAACCGGACCAGCCGAAACAGGGCGGGGCCACCATCGGTCGCGGCGGCGTCGGCCGGGGCGGTGTCCGCTCGGGCGGTGGTGTTTCGAACGTCGCGTGTACCCACCCTCGACATCGTATGCGATACGCACGTATCGTTGTGTGCGTATCGCATACAAATTGCCCTTCGGGCTCGTACCGCAGGAGGTGGCGATGTCCATCGTTCTCGATCACACGATCATCCCCGCGACCGACAAGGTGGCCGCGGCAACGTTTTTCGCCGAGTTGATGGGCTTGGCGGTATCCGCCCCGAGCGGGCCGTTCGTGCCCGTGCGCGTCAACGACGAGCTGACGTTCGACTTCGACGACCGCGGCCGGGTCGAGCCCGGCCATTACGCGTTTCGCGTCGACGACGACACCTTCGATGCCGTGCTGGCGAGGCTGGCGACATGGCCCGCCGTGGAGTACGGCTCCGGCCCGGAACACGGGTGGGACCGCCGGATCAACCACCTGGCCGGCGGCCGCGGTGTCTACGTGCACGCCCCCGACGGCCACAGCTACGAGCTGCTCACCGCCTGAGCGGCGCTAGCCGGTGTGCTCGCGTCCGAAGATCTGCCGGGCCAGCACCCACTTCTGGATCTCGTTGGCGCCCTCGTAGATCTCGCCGATCTTGCTGTCCCGGTAGATGGCCTCCACCGGTCCTGGGGTGTCGTCGGCGCCGAGTGAGCGCACGAAGCCCATGCCGCCGAAGGCCTGGACGGCGTCGCGGGCGATGTGCGCGGCCAGCTCGGTGCCGCGCAGTTTGGCCATCGCGGCCTCGGGTTCGGGGAAGCGCTCGCCCGCGTCCAGCCGGAGCGCCGCTTTCAGGTACAGGCTGCGAGCGGCCTCCAGGTCGGCGGCGTAGTCGGCCATGCGGAACTGCCAGTGCTGCGTGGACGCCAGCGACCCGCCGAAGGCGTGGCGCGACTTCAGGTGGGCGACCGTGCGATCGAAGGCGGCCTGCGCCATGCCGACACCCGCGGCGCCGATGCCGATGCGGCCGTAGGTGAGTGTCTGGAGGGCGATGCGCAGGCCGCCGCCGACTCGGCCGAGCACCGCGTCGGGTCCGAGGCGTACACCGTCGAGGAGCACGTCGGCGGTGATCTGCCCACGATTGCCGAGCTTGCGGTCGGGCGTACCGATGGTGACGCCCGGCGTGGAGGTCGGCACGATGAAGGTGGTGAGGGCCTCGCCGGTGCGGGCGAGTACCACCACCACGCCGGCGACCACGGAGTTGGTGATCCAGCGTTTGCGGCCGTGCAGGATCCAGCCGTCCCCGTGCGGTTCCGCGACGGTCCGGACCGCGGCGGGGGAGAGGTCGCTGGACGCGCCGGGCTCGCTGGTGGCGAAGGAGCCGACGATCTCGCCGGTCACGATCGGCCGCAGCCAGCGCCGCCGCTGCTGGTCGGTGCCCTGGTCCAGCGCCGTCCCGGCCAGGATGCAGTGCACGTCGTAGATGGCGGCGACGCTGTTGGAGTGGTAGGCGAGTTCCTCCACCGCGACGGCGGTCGCGGTCGCGCGATGTGCCAGGTTCTCGCCGCCCACGTCGGCGGGGAAGGGGATGCGGAACAGGCCCTCGGCGCCCATCGCTTCGAAGGCGTCGCGGGGGAAACCGTCGAGCCGTTCGTCACCGTCGGCGATGCGGGCGGCGACGGGGGCGACGGCGGCGTCGGCGAAGCCGCGCACCCGCGTCCGCACCGCGCGGACCTCCGGCGGCGACAGCAGGTCGTGGTAGAGGCGATCGGCCAGCCGTTCCGGGGCGGGCGCGGGGTCGGCCACCACGGTGAGGGCGCGAGTGTCGGGCGAGGTCATCGGATTCTCCTGGATCGGGGATCGGTCCCTCCGGGTGTATCCCGGTCGCGTCGGCGGGTGCGCCACCGATCACGATGCCCGACGCGAATCCCGGCTCGCCGATCCGGGATTCGGCATATGCGGACGGTCAGGTGCGCCCCTGCCGCTCGGCGAGGGTCACGTCACCGGCGGCGAAATGGGTGGGCGGGGTCTCGCGCAGGATCACCCGGATGGTCGGCAGCGGGGCGTCCAGGGCGCGCTGGGCGGCGGCGGTGAGTTCGTGGATCAGCTGCCGCAGTTGCCGGGGGTCGCGCCCGGCGGCGATGGTGACCTCGATGATCGGCATCTCAGCCGCCCGCCACGGTGACCGAACCCAGATGGGTGAAGTGCGCGGCGATCCGGGCACCGGGTGCGACCGGCACCGCGTCGGTCATCCCGCCGGTGAGCACCACCCAGCCGGGCTCGATGGCCAGCCCGCGCTCGGCGAGGGTGTTGGCCGCGAACGCCAGCGCCTCGGCGGGGTGCCCGTGCACGGCGGCGCCGGTCGCGGAGTCGACGACCTCACCGTCGACTTCCAGCAGGCATGCTTCCAGCGCGAGATCGAGGTCCTCGGGTCGCCGCGCGATCGGGCCGGTGACGTAGCGGCCGGAGGAGTTGTTGTCGGCGACCGCGTCCATCATCGAGAACCGGTAGCCGGAGAACCGGCTGTCGATGATCTCGACCGCCCCGAGGACGTGGTCCACCGCGGCCAGCGCGGTCGCCGCCGACACTCCCGGACCGGCGAGCCTGCGGCCCATCACGAACGCGATCTCCGGTTCGGCACGCGCCTGGATCAGCCGCGCGCGCGGCACGGGCGCGCCGATCGGCAGGATCATCGCATCGGTCAGCCAGGCCGTCGACGGCGCGTCCACCCCGACCTGCCGCTGCTTGGCCTTCGACGTGACACCGAGTTTCACCCCGGTCAGCCGCTCGCCGCGGGCCAGCCGCATCCGTAAGGCGATGTCCTGGGCGGTGTAGGCGGTCGCCAGGTCCAGCCCGTCCCAGTCCGCCGCGATCGAGGTCTGCGCGGTGGCGGCCTCCTCGGCCCGCAGCAGCACGTCGGCCACCCGGGCCGCACTCCACGCCTGATCGGTCACTGTTCGTCCTTTCCGCCGAGCACGGCGGTGACGCTGCCGAGCCCGCTGATCGTCGCCACCACGGCGTCCCCCGGCGCCACCGGGTAGGCGCGGGTCATCGATCCCGGCAGTACCACGTGCCCGGGCTCGAGCGTCACCCCGAGCGGGCCGACCGTGTTGGCCAGCCACACCAGGGCGTTGAGCGGTGTGCCCAGCACGGCGCCGCCCGCGCCGGTGGCGGTGAGCTCGCCGTTGATGTGCAGGGTGCAGCCGAGCAGCCGCAGATCCAGCTCCGCGAGTGGCACCGGCCGGCTGCCCAGGATCACCCCGCCGGAGGAGGCGTTGTCGGCGATGGTGTCGAAGATGCCGATGCGCCAGTCCTTGATCCGGGAGTCGACGATCTCGAGCGCGGGCAGCACGAAATCGACCGCCCGCGCCGCCTCGGCCGCGGTCACCCCGGGGCCGGTCAGCGGGCGGCCCAGCACGAAGGCCACTTCGGGTTCGATGCGGGGTTGCAGGAACCGCCGGGCCGGGATCGGCTGGTGCTCGAGATGGAACATGCTCGCGGTGAGGTGACCGAAATCGGGTTGGTCCACGCCCATCTGACGCTGGATCGCCCGCGAGGCCAGGCCCACCTTGTGGCCCCTGACCACGTCACCGGCCAGCGTCCACTGTTCGACCTGCCGCTGTTGGATGCGGTAGGCCAGCTCGATCGACGCGTCCGGATGCTCCGGTGTCAACGGGTCGATCGGCTGGCCCGTGCGGTACACCTCGAGCAGCCGGTCGGCCGCCTTCCGCGCGGTGGTTTCGGATTCCATCGGCACCTCTGTTCTCGCTCGGGACGTGGGGTCAGCCGGCCCGCCGGACCGGCGCGAACCCGGCGGCCGGGTCGTCGCGCAGGGCCAGCGGGCCGCGGTCGTGGGCGTCGGCGATGGCGCGGGTGATCTCGTGGGCGGCGCCGACGACACCGCGCTCGAGCTGGGCCCGCCGTTGCGCGAAGCGGGTGGCGGGCACGCTCATGCTCACCGCCGCCACCACCGAGCCGAGATCGTCGCGCACCGGCGCGGCGACGCAGTGCACTTCGCTCACCGTCTCGCCCAGGTCGACGGCCAGCCCGGCCGTGCGCACCCCGGCGAGGGTGTCGGTGAGTGCCTGCGGATGGGTCACGGTCGCCGGAGTCAGCCGCCGCAGCGGGCGCATCGCGAGATAGCGGCGCAGTTCGATCTCGTCGAGCTGGGCGAGCAGCACCTTGCCGACGGCCGTCGAATGCGCGTCGAGCCGGGTGCCCACGCGCGCGCCCTGCACGGTGATGTTGTGGTTGCCGAGGATCTTGTCCACGTAGAGCACGTTCCAGCGGTCCATCACCGCCAGATGCGTTGTCTCGCCGTGTTGTTCGACGAGGCGCTCGAGGACCGGCGCCGCGCACGAGCGGACGTCGACGGTGCTGCGCAGGGTCTCACCCAACTCCACCACCCGCCACCCCAGCCGGTACCGGCCGCGCGTGCGGCACTGCAACAGGCCGGTGTCGACCAGGCTCGACAGCAGTGCGTGCGCGCTCGACCGCGGCACCTCGATGGCGGCGGCGACCTCCGAGACTCCCCATTCCGGCTGCTGCGCCGTGAACAGGTCGAGCACCGGTCCGATCTTCTGCACCGTCTGCAGCGTCGCCACGTCGGGTCCGTCCTTTCCGCGATCACCACCGGGCCGTGGCGTCCGCCTGCGGCCCTTGTGATCGGGAACACTAGGAGTTCCCGCGCGGGCGGGACATGGCTGACAACGCACGGAACCATGACTGTCCGCGCATCGGCGGCGGCCCGGAGTGCAGGCGGTTAGTTTTCGGCCCGGTTGCCGTGGGCCGGTGGTCCTCGGACTCGCGGGCCGTTCGTCCCTGGTAGGACGGACCGATCGGGGGCATGCTCAGGGGGACGGAGGCGGTTGCCGAATGGGAAAGGAAGCCGAGATGAGTGCAGACAGTGTTCCCGGGGAGCGGCCCGGCGCGCCGATCGTGGTCGCCGTCGACGGATCGCCGAGCTCGCATCAGGCCGCGGAGTGGGGCGCGGTGGCCGCGAGCTTGCACGATGTGCCGTTGCACCTGATCGCCTCGGTGGCCGTGATCGGCGGGTTCGCGCCCGCCATGAGCGTGCCGCAGGCCGAGCTGACCTGGATGCGCGACGACGGTGAGCGCATCGTCGCCGAGGCGGCGCAGGTGGCGCGGGAGGCGGTGCGGGAATCGGCGGTGCCGATCACCACCGAGGTGACGATGGATCTCATCATCCCGACCCTGCTGGACCGGTCGAAGTCGGCGCGGACCGTGGTGGTGGGCAGCCGCGGGCTGGGCGCGTTCCAGCGCGGGCTGCTCGGCTCGGTGAGCACGGCGGTGGTGCGGCACGCGCACTGTCCGGTGACGGTCATCCACGAGCGCTCGGCCACCGATTCGGTCTCGCTCGGCAAGCCGGTGCTGGTGGGTGTCGACGGCAGCGAATGCAGTGTCGCCGCGGTGCAGTACGCCTTCGCCGAGGCGGCGCGCCGCAAGGTGGATCTGGTCGCGCTGCATTCCTGGAGCGACGCGAGCACCATCGCGCTGCCCGCGAACTGGGACGACGTCGCCGAGGAGGAGCGCGCCGTGCTGGCCGAGCGGCTGGCCGGGTTCGCCGAGCAGTACCCCGACGTGCAGGTCCGCCGGATCGTGGTGCCCGACCGCCCGGTGCGCGCACTGCTCGACGCCTCCGCCGATGCCCAGCTGGTGGTGGTCGGCAGCCGGGGCCGGGGTGGTTTCACCGGGATGCTGCTCGGCTCGACGAGCAATGCGCTGTTGCATGTGGTGGAGTGCCCGATCACCGTGATCCGCCATCGCTGACTTGTCTACTTGTCTGCGGAGTTGCTACAGTTCGCCGTGATGACGAACTACGCGCTTCTCCTGCTTCACCGCCACGGCGGGGTCTGATCGACCGGCCCCCCGCCGTGGCTGTGGGGTGTGCGCCGGTCGAACCGCCGACCGTCAGGAAGCAGGAGAAGCATGTCCGCCACCGCGTTTCCCACCCTCTCCACGCCCGCCGGGGAGATCCCCGCGACCGCGCCCGCCTGGAATCGCCAGCGACGCTCGCAGATGCCATCGCACCGCTACCGCGATGTCCACTCCCGTGTCGAGGTACCGCTGACCGACCGGCAGTGGCCCACCCGCCGGTTGACCGAGGCGCCGCTGTGGGTGCCGGTCGATCTGCGCGACGGCAACCAGGCACTCGCCGAGCCGATGGACCCCGCCCGCAAGCGGCGATTCTTCGAACTGCTCGTCGCGATGGGCTACAAGGAAATCGAGGTCGGCTACCCGTCGGCCTCGCAGACCGACTTCGACTTCGTCCGCCTCCTCGCCGACACCGACCTCGCCCCGGACGACGTCACCGTCGTCGTCTTCACCCCGGCCCGGCGCGACCTGATCGAGCGCACGGTCGAGTCCATCCGCGGCATCACCAATCCGGTGGTGGTGCACATGTACACCGCGACCGCACCCACCTGGCGCGAGGTCGTGCTCGGCCACGACCGCGCCGCACTGCGCGCGCTGATCCTCGACGGCGGCCGCGAGGTGCTGCGCTGCGCGGGCGACCTGCCCACTGTGCGTTTCGAGTTCTCGCCGGAGGTCTTCAATCTCACCGAACCGGATTTCGTGCTGGAGATCTGCGACGCGATGACCGAGCTGTGGCAGGCCACCCCGCAGCGTCCGGTGATCCTGAACCTGCCCGCCACCGTCGAGGTCGCCACCCCCAACGTCTACGCCGACCAGATCGAATACATGCACCGCAACCTCGCCCGCCGCGACAGCGTCATCCTCTCGGTGCACCCGCACAACGACCGCGGCACCGGCATCGCGTGCGCGGAACTCGCGGTGCTCGCCGGCGCACAACGGGTGGAGGGCTGCGTGTTCGGCAACGGCGAGCGCACCGGCAACGTCGACATCGCCACCCTGGCGCTGAACCTGCACGCCCAGGGCGTCGACCCGATGATCGACTTCTCTGACATCGACGAGATCCGCCGCACCGTCGAATACTGCAACCGCATCGAAATCCACGCCAGGCACCCCTATGTCGGCGACCTGGTGCACACCGCGTTCAGCGGCACCCACCAGGACGCCATCAAGAAGGGACTGGCCGAGCATCGGGCGCGAGCGGCCGCCCGCGGTGTTCCCGAACGCGAGATCGACTGGCGGGTACCGTATCTGCCGATCGACCCGGCCGACATCGGGCGCAGCTACGACGCGGTGATCCGGGTCAACTCCCAGTCCGGCAAGGGCGGGATCGCCTACCTGCTGGAGTCGGAATACGGCACGGTGCTGCCGCGGCGGTTGCAGATCGATTTCGCCCGCCACGTCCAGCAGCACACCGACGACACCGGGCGGGAGGTGACGGCGGCGGAACTGTGGTCGCTGTTCAGCGCGGTGTACCTGCGCGAGGGGGAAGCGGATGCGCCGGAGGACCATCCGGGCAATCGGCTCGGCATCGACGGGGTGGTCGCCTCCGGGGCGAGCGCGGCGGAGCTGGGCGCGGCACTGCGGCGGCACGGCGTCGAGCTCGAGGTACTCGCCGTGCACCACACCACCGTGACGGGCGAGCCGCTGGCGTTGGTCGAATATCGCGACGGCGCGGGCGTGCGATGGTCGGCGGGCCGCGGCCGCACGGCGGGCGAGGCGGTGGGGAACGCCGTGGCGGCCGCGGTGGGCCCGGCCACCGCACCGGCGCGCGCCGTCGCCGAGGTCCGGCCGGGCTGAGGCGCTGCCGCGCTCCGCGGGCCGGGACGGGCCCCGGCCGAGGGCGCGGTACCGGCCGCGGCGATCCTCACTGCCCGCGGCCGCCCGGCTCGTGATGCGCCACGACGAGGACGCTGGTTTCGGCCGCGCCGCGGCGCCGGATCCGGTGTGGCACCGCGGCGTCGAAGTAAGCGCTGTCACCGGCGGCGAGAACCGTCACCTGCTCGCCGTGGTGCAGCTCGGCCTCCCCGGTCAGGACGTAGACGAACTCCTGGCCGGGGTGTTCGGCGTGCACGTAGTCCTCGGTGTCGTCGTGCGGGCGCAGCACGAACGGCGTCATGGACTTGCCGAGCATGGCCGTGGCGAGCGTACGGTAGCCGGGGCCGCCGGTGTCGTCGGCGGCGCGGTCGATCACCAGGGAGCGGGATGCGCCGTCGGTGGCGAACAGCTGCCCCACATCGACCCCGAGTGCCTTTGCGATCTTCAGCGCGACCGCGATCGAGGGGTTGCTCTGCTCCCGCTCGATCTTGGACAGGTAGCTCTTGGTGAGCCCGGTCTGCGCCGCGACCTCCTCCAGGGTCAGTCCGCGCTGCCTGCGCACCGCCCGTACCAGCGAAGACACCGTCCCTCCTGTCTGCGGCGTCCGGACACTTGGTAGCACTATACGACACCGCACGCGCGGCGCCGTGGCGCGAGGGGAACGCCACGGCGCCGCGCTCGACCTCAGTGCGCGATGCCGGTCGCGCCGAGGCCGGCGAGCATGTCGCGCAACCGGTTCCGGTCCGCCTCCACGAGCGGAAGCAGCGGCGGTCGGGGGTCGCCGGTGGCCTCGCCCAACAGGTCGAGGCCGGCCTTGACGGTGGTGGGCAGGCCACCCGCCACGATGAATCGCAGCAGAGGTCCGAGATCGCGGTAGTGCGCGGCCGCGGCCTCGTGGTCGCCTTCGCGCACCGCCGCATACAGGTCGAGGCAGCTGCGTGGCGCCAGACAGGCGGCCGCGGTGCACCACCCGGTGGCACCGTTGACCAAGGCGTCCAGCACGAGTGGGTTGCTGCCGTTGTAGTAGGGCAGTTCGCCCTCGCTCAGCTCGCGGATCGCGAGCATGCGGCCGAGATCGCCGGTCGATTCCTTGACCATGGTGAGGTTGTCGATGTCGCGGAACATCGACACCAGCAGTTCCGGGCTCATGTCGATGCCGCTGGTGGCGGGATTGTTGTAGGCCATCAGCGGCAGGCCGATCGCGTCGGCGACGCTGCGGTAGTGCTGCACGACTTCGCGGTCGGACAGTTTCCAATAGGACACCGGCACTACCATCACCGCATCGGCCCCCGCGCGTTCGGCGTACTGTGCGCGGCGGATCGTGGTGGCGGTGGTGAGGTCGGAGGCGCCGACGACGACGGGGACGCGCCCCCCGACGGCGGCCACGGTCGTGTCGACGACCAGGTCGTACTCCCGCTCGGTGAGATAGGCCGCTTCGCCGGTGCTGCCCAGCGGTGCGATCGCGTGGACGCCCGCGGCGACCAGTCGCTCGACGAGCGCGGTCAGCGCGGCGGTGTCGACGGTGGTGGTGTCGCCGGGAGCGAACGGGGTCACCGGGTAGGCGATGATGCCGTGGATGGTGGACATGGGTGCTCCTGTTCGGGGTCAGCCGCTGATCGCGTCGGGGTGCCGGACCAGCGCGCGGCGCGCGTAGTAGGCGAAGTTGGCTTGGCTGCGCCGGGGCGTGAGAGTCCAGTCGTGGGCTTCGCGGGCGAGCCGGTCGGGCAGCGGCGCGATCGTCCCGGCGGCCATCGCGGCCAGTTGCAGCGCGGCCGCCCGTTCGATCAGCACGGCCAGTGAGCACGCCTCCTCGATACTGGCCCCGGCGACCACGTGGCCGTGGTGGGCGAGCAGCACGGCCTTCTTGTCGCCGAGCGCGGCGGTGATGATCTCGCCCTCCTCGTTGCCGACCGGAACGCCGGGCCAGTCGGGTAGGAACGCGCAGTCGTCGTAGAGCGGGGCGATGTCCATCTGCGAGACCACGAGGGGGACCTCGAGCATGGACAACGCCGCCACGTGGAACGGGTGGGTGTGCACGATGCACCGGACATCGGGCCGGGCACGGTAGATCCAGCTGTGGAAACGGTTGGCCGGGTTGGCCATCCCGCTGCCCTCCAGTACCTGGAGATCCTCGTCGACCAGCAGCAAATTCGCGTCGGTGATCTCGTCGAATCCGAGACCGAGCCGCTGGGTGTAGTAGGTGCCCGGCTGCTCGGCACGCGCGGTGATCTGCCCGGCGAGGCCGGAATCGTGCCCCGCGTCGTAGAGCGCGCGGCAGGTCAGCGCCAGCTTCTGCCGGGTCGTCCATTCCGACGCGCCGAACTGCGTCGCCATGTCCTGTTTCGCCCGTTCCATGAGCACGGTCTTGGAGTCGTTCATCGTCTCGGCCATGGAAACTCCTTCCTTCTGTGAGACACAGAGAGAACGATAGGACACAAAGTGTCATATCGTCAATGGGGAAGGTGCCGAGTGGTGTGTGCAGCGCCGAAGCGCGGCCTGGCCCGCCGCACGGGTGCGGGTCACCGTCCAGCGCGGTCGAGCAGGGTGGTGACGGCGGCCGGGATCGTGCGCGCGATGGAATCGGTGTCGGGAGTGCCGTCGTAGTCTCCGGTGATGCCGAAGCACAGCGTGCCCCGGTAGCTGAGCATGGCGATGCCCAGCCGCAAGCGCATCGCGATGGGAGCGAACGGTGCGAGGTCGTGCACGTCACTGCCGAACAGGCGCTCCAATCGCCCCCGTGCGTTCGCCGATCGGGTGGAGACGGGGGTGAGTACCCGGATCGTGTCCGGCCGTGGTCGTTCGCCCCGCGCGAGCAGCATCGCCCGCAACGCCGCGGTCACCGCGACCAGCGCGATGTCGTTGACCGTTCCGCCGAATTCCGCGCGCACGCGGTGGATGTCGTGGAGCCGGACACGGGCGACCGCGTAGCGGCGCTGCCGTCCGATCGGGCCGTTAACCGGACCAGGAATGCGCCCGATACCGCCGCCATCGCCGCCGCCATCACCAGCCCGCCACCCCCGCCGATCAGCGCGATCAGCGCGACCGGCTGCCCGGGTTGCCACAGCGGCGTGGTGAAGGCGGTGAAGGCCGCAAGGCCCGCCAGCCACGCCGCTGCCGTCGCCGCGATCCAGCGGGCCGCCCGGTCCACCAGATCGCGCAGCACGAACCACTGTGCGGTGCCGATGGACAGCAGGATCACCACGCCGCCGAGCACCATCGTCGTCGCGGTGAGTGTCGGCGCCCAGCCCCGCAATCCGTCGGTCAGTACCAGGAGTGCGCCCACCGACCAGGCGACGAGTGCCCCGACGACGGTGGCCGCGATCCAGTTCCGGCCGCGTAACGCGGGGAGCACCGGGCGCAACGCCCTGGCCTGGAACCAGCCAAGCACCGCACCCTCGACCGCGCCCGCCGAGAGCAATGCGACCGCTGCCACGGCGCCGGCGCGATCGGCCACCAGCGCTCCCACCACCGCGGGGACCCCGAAACCCAACAACTCGCCGAGGGTGACCAGGCCGAACCATCGGCGCCACAGCCACTGTCGGGAGCCGGTGGTCGCGACGGCCGGATGGGGAGGGACGGCGGCCCCGGCGGCGACGGTGCGGGGGTGGGAGCTCATGGTTTCGATGATCCTCCGCGGCCGCCGGATATGGCAGGCCCGAAAGCCACCGCGCGCATGGTCCGGTCGCTCCGACCCGTGGGCCGATGTCGGGACATGCGACTCGCCGGACCGGGCCCTGTGGCCCTGCCGGGACCGGCCCGCGCGGCGGACCGTGGAGACAACGACAACGAGGGAGAATCCGATGCGCGCACGAATCGTCCACGAATCGATGTTCGGTAACACCGCCGCGGTGGCCGAGGCGATCGCCCGCGGTCTGGCCGGACATGTCCATGTCGAACTGCTGAACGTGGCCGCCGTCGCCGACCTGCCCGATTCGCCGGTCGACCTGCTGGTGGTCGGCGGGCCCACGCACGCCTTCGGGCTCAGCCGCGCCCGCACCCGCCTGGACGCCGCCGGTCAGACCGATCGGCCGGTCGAGACCGAGATCGGCATCCGGGAATGGCTGGCCGACACCTCCCCGGTCCCGCCGGACACCGCGGCCGCCGCGTTCGGGACCAAGGTGGGCAAGCCGCCGTGGCTGCCCGGATCTGCGGCGCGCGGGATCGGCAAGCGACTTCGGGCGTTGGGGTTCCAGCTGATCGACGAGCCGAAGGATTTCTACGTCGACGGTACGCCGGGGCCGCTGGCGGCGGGCGAACTCGACCGCGCGGCCGCCTGGGGTGCGCACCTCGGCGCGACGGTGACCGCGCGGGCGGCGGCCCAGCACTCCTGACGGTGCCGGCTCAGGGCGAATCCCGCTGCGCCGCATGGTATGCCGCGATCGCGGTGGGCAACGTCGGATACAGGTACTGCGCACCGATGCGGGTGGTCAACCCGGCGGCGTCGAGGGCCACCCGCAGGTCCTGTTTCACGCGCGCCATCCCGAAACGCACGCCCTCGGCCGCCAGGTCGGCACGCAATTGTTCGACGGCGTCCAGTGCGGTGAGATCGACCTCGACATTCGCCTCGGCGTTGAGCACGAACCAGCGCACGGGCACGCCGTCGCGGGCGGCCTGCTGGTCGCGCGCGGCCAGCGCGCGTCGACGGAAGTCCTCGGCATTGGCGAAGCACAACGGCGCGTCATAGCGATAGATCAGCAGCCCGGGGACGGGTTCGGCGCGCGGGTAATCGTCGATGTCGTGCATGCCCGCCAGTCCTGGGACCACGCCGAGGATGGCGTCGTGGGCGCGCGCGACCCGGCGCAACAGGTCCAGGATCGACAGGGCGATCGCGATGAGCACGCCGTAGAGCACGCCGAGGGCGAGCACCGCGACGAGAGTGGCCAGCGCCAGCACGAGTTCACTGCGCCGGAATCGGCCGATCCGGCGTAGTTCGGCCACGTCGATCAGGCGCAGCGCGGCATAGATGACCAGGGCCGCCAGCGCGGCCGTGGGGAACGCCGCGAGCACCTCCCGCGCGCCGATCAGTACCGCCGCCACCGCGGCCAAGGTAACCAGTGAATACAGCTGGGTCCTGGCGTGCATGGCATCGGCGATGGTGGTGCGGCTGCCGCTGCAGCTGACCGGGAACCCGTGCAGCGCACCCGAGGCCAGATTGGTCGCGCCGAGCGCGGCGAGTTCGGCATTGGCGGCTACGTGGTGGCCGTGGCGGGCGGCGAACGCGCGGGCGGTGAGGGCGTTGTCGGAGAATCCGACCACCGCGATCCCCACGGCGGGCAGGACCAGAGCGGTCAGGTCGGCCGGTCCCACGCCGGCGAAACCGGGCGTGGGAATGCCCGCGGGAACCGCACCCACGGTGTCGATGCCGTACCGCCGCAGCGAGCAGACCGCCACCACGGCGGTGGCGGCGAGCACCGCGAGCAAGGGCCCCGGCAGCTGGGGGCGCAGCCGAGCCAGCACGAGCAGACCGGTGAGAACGGCGCAGGCCAGCAGGGCCGTCGGCCAGTGCCAGTCGTGCAGATGCTCGGTGAACGAGCGTACCTGGGCGGGAATCGTCTCGCCGTCGACCGGTACGCCGGTCGCGCCGCCCAGCTGACCGACGATCATGATCCCCGCGGTGCCCGCGAGGTAGCCGACGAGCACCGGCTTGGACAGCAGGTCCGCGAGCACGCCGAGCCTGGCCGCGGCGGCGACCAGACAGAACAGCCCGACCAGGACCGCGAGCACCGCGGCGAGAGCCGCATACCGCCGTGGGTCACCGGCGGCCAGGGGCGCCAGCGCCACGGCCGTCATCAGCGCGGTGGTGGACTCCGGCCCGACCGACAGCTGCCGTGACGTCCCGAACAGCACATACACCGCCAGCGGGCCGAGCGCCGCCCACAGTCCCGCCACCGGCGGCAGTCCTGCCACCGTGGCGTAGGCCATCACCTGGGGCACCAGATAGGCAGCGACGGTGATCCCGGCCAGGACGTCCGCCCGCAACCACGCCCGCTGGTATCCGTGGAACTGGCGCAGGCCCGGGAGGATTCCGTCGAGGTTCATGCGCGCAGTGTCCGTGACCGTATCCGCACTCGGCCGCCGCGCAGCGACACCGGATAGCGGGGTTCGGATTCGATGGCCATGGGACAGCTCCTCATCGGTTCGGCGGCCGATCGCTCCGGCGTGGGCCGCCGTCGAGACGATCGTGACAGAACTCAGCATGATCGGGCCGGATGACGCCGCGGAGAGTCCTTGGTCCCGACGCCGCGAGCACGAGTGCCCTGCCCCCGGACGAGCGGGCTCGACCACACTGGAAGACAACCGCGGCTACCCACGCTCGACGAGCATCCCCTCGCCGCGGTGCACGTCTACTCCGAGGAGTTCTGCCATGTCGCTGACGACACCGCTGGCGGTGACCGCGGCACTGGCCGCGGGATACTGGTTCGGGCTACGCGAACGCTGCGTCCGCTGGGGCGCCACCGCCACCGAAGCCGCTGCGCCGATGCCGGGCGACGAACTGCTCGCCGCCCCCGACCTGATGACCACCCGGGCGGTGACGATCGCCGCCGAGCCTGCCGCGATCTGGCCGTGGCTGGTCCAGTTCGGACCCGGCCGTGGCGGCGCCTACACCTATGACTGGATCGAGAACCTGTTCGGGCTGAACATGCACAGCGCCGACCACATCCTGCCGCAGTTCCAGCACGTGAGCGTCGGCGACTCCTTCGCGCTCGGGCCCGGTGGGCCGCGCATGGCCGTGCGGATCGTCGAGCCCGAGCGGGCGCTGGTGTTCGCGGCCGCGGACGGCACCTGGGTATGGTCGTTCGCCCTGCGTCCGGTCGCCGGTGGCACCCGGCTGATCAGCCGCAATCGCATCAAGGCGGCGAGCCGCGTGCCCGGCACGACGGTCGCCTACGCCCTCGTCATGGAACCGGCCAGCTTGGTGATGGAACGAAAGATGTTGCTGGGCTTCAAGGAACGCGGTGAACGCACCCAGGCTCGCCTGCGGGAGCTCGACGCCATCGACGCGCTGCCACAGCCGGCCGCGGCGGGCCGATGAGCGCGGACACCGCCGCCCCCGTCGTCGTGGGCGTCGACGAGTCCGTCGAGTCGACCGCCGCGGTGCGCTGGGCAGCCGCCGAAGCCGTCCGCCGCGACGCTCCACTGCATCTGGTCTATGCGATGGGCGCGGCGATCGACCTGGGCCCACGGCTGGGCGTGGTGGCCTTCCACGACCAGAGCCATCGCGACGCGGGCGCTGCGGCTGTGGCGGCGGCCGCCGAGGCCGCCGCGCGTGCAGTTTATCCGCAGCCCGTGGACATCGCCGGGTTCGTGGACGGACCGGCACCCGTGCCCGCATTGGTGCGCCGCTCGCGCGAGGCGCAACTGCTGGTGGTCGGCACGCGCGGGATGGTCGCCTTCGAACGGGTTCTGCTCGGGTCGGTCAGCACGGCACTGGCCGGGCGCGCGCGCTGCCCGCTGGCGGTCGTCCCCGCTGCCGAGGTTCCCGGATCGCCGGGTCTGCCGGTGCTCGTGGGGGTGGACGGTTCCGGCAGCGCCGCCCACGCCCTCGATGTCGCGTTCGCCGAGGCGTCGGCGCGCGCGACCGCCCTGGTCGCGGTGCTGGTGCGGCAGAGTCCGCAACGGCAGGCGAGGCCCGGACCGCCGGAGTCCGCCGACGCTCTGCTGGCCCGCAACCTCGTCGGTTACTCCGAGAAGTATCCGGATGTGCCGGTGACCCGGCTCGTCCGTGACGGCGACCCGGCACCGGTGCTGATACGGGAGTCCGCGGATGCGCAACTGATGGTGTTGGGCAGTCGTGGACGCCGCGGTCTCGCGGCCGCGACGCTGGGCTCGGTCGGTCGGGCGGTGCTGCACGATGCCCGAATCCCGGTGATGATCGTCGCCTGAGCGGTCGTGCGGCACATCGCCTGTGCGGCGTCGATCGCTCGGGTCCGAGGGCGGAAGTGCGGGGTGGCGTGGCGTGGGTGGGCTGTTCGCGGCACGCCCACCCACGCCGGGCATCGACGTTACCGGCCCGGTTGCGCCGGAGGGAAACAGATAACTGTGAGCAAACTACAAACCGTGGTTGTCGATAGCGGCGGAGGGCACGGGTTAGCATCCGCTCATGTTCAATCCCCCGGTGTCGCTCCTGGACGATCCCGTCGACCTGCGGCGGTTGCAGCAGTTCGTGTGCGTGGCGGAAGCGGGCGGGTTCAGCCGGGCGGCGCAGGTGCTGCATCTGAGTCAGCAGGCGCTGTCGAGTTCCATCGCCAAGCTCGAAAACCAGTTGGGGGTGGCGTTGTTCGATCGGGTGGGCCGGCAGGTGCGGCTCACCGCGGCGGGGGAGGAGTTGCTGTCCGGCGCGCAGGCGCTGCTGGCCGCGGGGCAGGTGCTGGCCCGGCGGGTGCGTGATGTGGCGGCGGCGCAGCGCCGCGCCTACGTGGTGGCGCACACCCCGGCGATCACCTCCGAGGAGGTCCACGCCTTGCTGGCGCCGGTCCGGCACGCCATGCCCGAGCAGTCGGTAACCGCCCGGCAAATCTATCCGTCGGAGTTGGAGCCCGCGGTGCTCGACGGGCGCGTCGACCTCGCGCTGCGCCGTGGAACGGCGGTGCCGAACGCCCTGGCGGCGGCCGTGATCGCCTACCATCCGGTGCGGATCGCGGTCGCCGCCGGGCATCGGCTCGCCGACCGCACCTCGGTCGCGGTCACCGAGTTGCGCGGCGAGCGGATCGTGGTGTGGGCGCCGCCCGGTGCGTCGTTCTACACCGATTTCATCCTGAGCACTTGCCGCCGTGCCGGTTTCGAGCCCGCCCTGGTCGTCGACCGGGTGCAGGGCACCGCGCCCGTCACCGCCGTGCTCGACTACCCCGACGCGGTCGCCTTCGTCACCGCGCCGCGCGGCCCGGCGCTCGGTGGCAGCGTCGTGGTCGTCGACGTCGAGGACCCGCCGCTCACCCCGGTCCAGGCGCTGTGGCTGCCGCACACCCGCTCGGCGGTGCGCGATCTGCTCACCACCGGCACCAATCCGCAGACCCATCCGGCCGCGCCGGTCGGCGGGTGAGGGTGCGCCGGCTCCGCGTCCGCGTGGGCTACTCCGCGCGGCGGGCCCGCACCAGCGCCGCCGCGCCGAGGGCCGCTGCGACGGCGCCGACCAGGACCGCGACATAGGCGCCGCCGAGACCGTTACCGGACCCGACCGCGCCCCGGGCCGTGGCGACGACGACACCGCCGATCGCGAGACCGGCCAGTCCCGCGGCCAGCGCGGCGATCGCGGTGCGTCCGGCCCCGAACCGGTGCGGGCGGGTCAGCGCCAGGATGCCGGCGAGCACGCCCGCCAGTCCGATGAGGGCGGCGCTGCTCGCCGCGATCCGGCCGGTGCTCAGATCGGTGACCGCCGCCAGCGGGGCGGCCGCGCGCTCGGCGAGAACCCGCGAGTCGACGGCCGATCGGACGAGGGTCGACTGCGCTGCGGTGAGCAGGTGGGGGAGATCCATGGCGCGCTCCTTCACGGACGAGTGACGTGTCGCTTCGATCATGTCGGCACGGCACAGCCGGAACATCCGGTGTTCGTGGACAATTCGAGGTCGGCCCGATGACGTACGCCGGGTGCGGGCATACCGCGGACTCCGGGCACGCACTACCGCGTCGGCGGTAGTGCGAAGATCCGCCGCGCGTGGGATCCGATCGCGCCGCCGCCGGGCTAGGGTGCACGCATGAGGCGTGCCTGGATCGCGGACTGGGCGGTCGCGGCCGGTGTGGCCGCGGTACTGCTCGTCGCCGGCGCGACCGCCGCCCCCGTCGCCGGCGTGCTCGACCCGCTGGGCTACGCGCTGCTGGCCGCGAGCGGACTGGTGCTGGGCGCCCGCCGCACCGCCCCGATCCCCGTGCTGATCGCGACCGGCCTGTGCGCGCTCGGGTACCAGGCCGCCGGTTTCGACGTGCCCGCGGTCGCCTTCCTGGTCGCGGTCTACGCCGCCGTGCGGGCCGGGCACCGCGTCGTCACGGTGATCGCGTCGGTGGCTCTGCTGGCGGCGCTACCGCTGGCCGCGCTCACCACCCTGCACGACACCGGCGCGGCGTTCGCGCAGGCGCGGGGTGCGCTGGAGATCGCGTGGCTGATCGCGGCAGGCGCAGCGGGGGAGGCGTTGCGCCAGGCCGAACGCCGCGCCGAGGAAGCCGAGCGCACCCGCGAGGAACTCGCGCGCCGCCGTGCCGACGAGGAGCGCCTGCACATCGCCCGCGAACTGCACGATTCGCTGACCCATCAGATCTCGGTCATCAAGGTCCAGTCCGAGGCGGCTGTCCACGTCGCGCGGAAACGGGGTGAGGAGGTGCCCGCGGCGCTGTTGGCCATCCGCGACGCGGGCCGCGAAGCCGCCAGGGAACTGCGGGCCACCCTGGAAGCGTTGCGCGACGACGGCGAACGCCCCCCGCACGGTCTCGCCGACGTGCCCGAGCTGATCGAGCGGGCCCAGGGGAGCGGCCTGGACGTGACACTGACCGTCCGCGGCGAGGTGGGCAGCGTGCCCGCCGCCGTCGAACGCACGGTCTACCGCGTCGTCCAGGAAGCGCTGACCAACATCGCCCGGCACGCCGCGGCCCGCTCCGCCGCGGTGTCGATCGAGCACCGCCCCGGTTGTCTGGTGGTGCGGGTGGAGGACGACGGCTGCGCCACCCCCGCCGCCGCGCCCGTACCGGGGGTGGGCCTGCTCGGCATGCGGGAACGGGTCACCGCGCTCGGTGGGCGGCTCCGGGCGGCGCCGCGCGACCGGGGTGGCTTCTGTGTCCATGCCGAACTGCCCGTGGTGGGTGCCCGGTGATCCGCGTCCTGCTCGTCGATGACCAGCCGTTGATCCGCAGCGGTTTTCGAGCGCTGCTCGATCTTGAGGACGACATCGAGGTGGTCGCCGAGGCGGGTGACGGCGCCGAGGGGATCGCGCTCGCGGCCCGCCATCTGCCCGACATCGCCCTGATCGACATCCGCATGCCGGTGCTCGACGGCATCGAGACCACCCGCCGCATCGCCGCGGACCCGGCGCTCGCGGGCGTGCACGTGGTGGTCCTGACCAACTACGGCATGGACGAGTACGTCTTCCACGCCCTGCGCGCGGGCGCGGCCGGGTTCCTGGTGAAGGACATCCGGCCGGAGGACTTCCTGCACGCGGTGCGGGTGGCCGCCCGCGGCGACGCCCTGCTGGCCCCCTCGATCACCCGGCGCCTGATCGATCGCTTCGTCACCGAGCCGCTCGCTGCCGACGTCGAAACGGCCGGACTGACCACGCGGGAGCGCGAGGCCGTCGTGCTCGCGGCGCGCGGGCTGTCCAACGACGAGATCGCCGAGCGCATGGTGATCAGCCCGCTCACCGCCAAGACCCACATCAACCGCGCCATGACGAAGTTGCACGCCCGCGACCGCGCCCAGCTCGTGATCCGCGCGTACGAATCCGGCCTGGTGGCCCCGCGTCGCCGCTGAACCCACGGATCGACAACAGATGGTTGTTGTTCCGGGAGAATTTTCTGTTTCACAGTTGTGGATATGGCTCCTAGCGTCGGAAGTGTCCGACCGAGATGAAGGAGCTGACACATGACCGAGCTGACGGGCAAATCCGCGATCGTGGCGGCCGGGGCGAAGAACCTCGGCGGCTTGATCAGTACCCGGCTGGCCGAGCGCGGGGCGAACGTGCTCGTCCACTACCACAGCGCCGCGGGCGAGGCCGATGCCGAGAAGACCATCGCCGCGGTGGAGGCGGCGGGGGCCCGCGCGGTGCCGTTCCGCGCCGACCTCACCGAACCCGCGAACGTGACCCGGCTGTTCGACGCGGCGATCGAAGCGTTCGGCACCGTCGACATCGCCGTGAACACCGTCGGCAAAGTGCTGCGCAAGCCGATCGTCGACACCACCGAGGCCGAATACGACGAGATGTTCGCCGTCAACGCCAAGGCGGCCTACTTCTTCCTCGCCGAGGCGGGCAGGCGGCTGGCCGACAACGGCCGGATCGTCACCGTGGTCACCTCGCTGCTGGCGGCCTTCACCGACGGCTACTCCACCTACGCCGGATCCAAGAGCCCCGTCGAGCACTTCACCCGCGCCGCCGCCAAGGAGTTCGCCGCGCGCGGCATCGCGGTGAACAATGTCGCGCCCGGGCCGATGGACACACCGTTCTTCTACCCGCAGGAGCCGCCGGAACGGGTGGAGTTCCACAAGTCCCAGGCGATGGGCGGGCGCCTGACGCATATCGAGGACATCGCCCCGCTGGTGGAGTTCCTGGTCACCGACGGTGGCTGGATCACCGGCCAGACCCTTTTCGCCAACGGCGGGTACACCACCCGCTGACGCCGCACCGCTCTCGATCGGGGTGCCGCGGCGCGCAGTTGAGGAACGATCGTTCTTGACTGATCGTTCCTCAACTGGCATGCTGTGGTCATGGGAAGGCCGCGGGGATTCGACGAGGACGAGGTGATCGCCGCGGCGGCGAGATTGTTCGCCGAGCGCGCCTACGACGGCGTCTCGGTGGACGACCTGGTGAACCATCTCGGCGTGCACCGCAACAGCCTGTACAAGGTGTTCGGCAGCAAGCGTGGGCTGTATCTGGCCGCGCTGCGGTGGTACGTCGAGCACCGGCTGCGCCCGGCGGTGGCTCGGCTTCGCGCCGAGCCGGGCCTGCTCGAATCCAGCTCGGCCACGGCCGAGCTGGACTTCCTGTTGCTCGCGGCGGTCGAGCGCGCGCCGGTGGATCCGGAGGTCGCTCGTGAGATCGCCGCCGCCCTGGACGCGCTCGATGCGGCCGTGACCGACGGTGCCGCACGCGACGGTGACGCCGCCGCGCTGTCGGCGACCGTCCTCGGTCTGCGTCTGCGAGCCAGGGCGAGCGGCAGCCTTCCACCCCACCCGTCCGAACCCTGATCGAGAGGAATGGCGTTGGCCAAGGTAGAGATTCACGAGGGAACGCTGGTCGTCGAGGTGGAGGGGCTGAGCAAGCTCTGGGCGCTCAAGAGCCGCCTGGAGATTCCGCTGGCCAACGTCCGCGGCGTGACGGTCGACCCCGGTGTGGCGAAGGAGTCCAAGGGCATCCGCGCGCCCGGCACCTACCTGCCGGGTGTCATCACCGCGGGCACCTTCTACACCGAGGGCGAGCGGGTGTTCTGGGACGTCCGCGACGCAAGCCGCGCCGTGGTCATCGAACTGCGCGACGAACGCTACGCCCGCCTGATCATCCAGGTCGACGACCCGCGCGCCACCGTCGAACTCGTCGACAAGGCGATCGCGGCCGCGGGCGGGCAGTAGGGACCGGCCCGGCGCGGCCGCGCGACGTCCGCGCCAGGAATTCGGTGACGGCGGTCCATCCGACGGACCGCTCGTCGGCCGGGGCGTGCCCGCTGTCGAGCACGACCGGCTCCGCGCCGGCGATCCCCTCGACCAGCTCCCGCACCACCGCACAGCGGCGCGCGTCGGGGTGGGCGAGGCGAAGGATCAGTCGTGCGGGCTCACCGCGACCGGCGGCATCGCCTGCCAGTGCGCCAGCACGGCCGGGTCCTGCAACTCCATCCAGGCGATCACGTCGGAGTAGGTGGCGCAGACGGTTTCCGGGCGGGTGCAGGCTTCGGCCATGAAATCGGCGGTGGCGGGATTGAAGGCGTTGCCGTTCCAGTCGTTGAAATGGTTGGCGATGACCAGCGGCGCCCGGTTGCCGTGGTAGGCCCGCTCGTACATGTAGTCGTAGGTCTGCTTGACCATGCGACGCACCTGCGGTGCGGTCGCGGGCTGATCCTGGGCCTTGTTGAAGGTGTACCAGAAGTTGTAGTCGAGGGCGGTCTGGCGGCGTTCGAAGGGCGGGGCGAACACGAACGGGATGGGGAATTCCCAGATTCCGTCGACGCGGCCGGGCCAGTAGAGGCCGGGACGGTCGGCGGGCATGGAGGAATCCCAGGTCATGCCGTGCTGCTTCCACGCCGGAATCAGCTGGGACAGCGCGCCTTCCAGGCACTGGGTGCGACCGCCGCGCACCTCCTGCGGGCCGAACAGCAGATCGGGGCCGTCGAAGAGCTGGTTGTTGGCGCGCCAGCCGGTCATCAGCGCGAAGAACTGGTCGAGTTCGTGGTTCCAGTCGGCGGTGTTCCACTGGTCGCCGTGATAGCCGCCGCCCCGGCAGAAGTGGCCGACGTAGTGGGTGCCCATCTCGTGCCCGGCCAGCCAGGTGCGGTTGAGGTAGTCGATCTGGGCGTAGACGTCCTCGGGATGACCGCCGAAGGCGATGGCCGCCTCGCCGGGGCGGTGGCCGGGGCCGCGGTAGTGGTGGCGGTTGTCGTCGGTGAGGAAGTACAGGCCGGTCATCAGGGCGGTGAAGCGCGCGTCCACCCGCTCGGCGACCTCGAGGAACATGTCCCAATTGGGTGAGAGTCCGACGCCGTCGAAGGAGAACAGGATGAACTGCGGCGGCTTCTGGCCCGGCGCCAGCTTGGTCATGGCGACGTTCGACGCCTTTCGTTGCGGCGGCGCGGGCGGCGGTGCCGGCGCGGTGGTCGTGCCGGTCGTAGCGGCCGGGCGATCGGCGGCGGGTTCGGCGACGCCGATGGTGCAGCCACCGGCGGCGACCATCGTGACGACGGCCGCGGCCGCCACGAGCAGTCGCCTGGTGCGCCCCCGACGTGCCCGCGCGCTCACCGGCGGTCCCGGCGGCCGCGAACACTGTGCGCACCAGACGAACTGACCCGTGCCACCATCGCCCACCCCTCGCAGAGCAATCGTTCAGCAAATCATCGGACGTTCAGCAACGTAGGTGGTCGCGTCCCCGAGAGCCAGCCGACAAGCCGGGCGACAGCGAGAAACTGGCTATCCACAAATGCCGGCTGTGGACGCCTCGGCGGCCCGCAGTGCGCGCGCGGTCGCGGTGTCGTGGGCGCGCAGATCGGTGACATGCCCTTCGAACAGCACACGCCCGCCGTGCCTGCCCGGACCTGGCCCGAGGTCGACGACCCAGTCCGCCCGCCGCACGACCTCGAGATCGTGCTCGATGACCACCACCGTGTGGCCCCGCTCGACCAGCCGGTCCAGCACGTCCAGCAGCGTGTCGACATCGCGCAGATGCAGTCCCGTGGTGGGTTCGTCGAGGATGTACAGGGCCGGTGCGGTGGCCTCCCGCAGTTCCTTGGCGATCTTGACGCGTTGGCATTCGCCGCCGGAGAGGGTGGTCAGCGGCTGGCCGAGGCGCAGATAACCCAGGCCGACCTCGTCGAGGTGGCCGAGCGCGGCCGCGATGGCGCGGTCGTCGAGGCGGTGCAGCGCCTCGGCGATGGTGAGATCGTCGACGTCGGCGATGGAGAGCCCGTCGACGGTGTGGCGCAGCACCTCCGGGGTGAAGCGGCGGCCGCCGCAGGTCTCGCAGACCGTCTCCTGCCCCTCCATGAAGGCCAGGTCGGTGTAGACGACGCCGAGACCGCGGCAGTCCGGGCAGGCGCCCGCGGAGTTCGCGCTGAACAGCGCCGCGGGCACGTTGTTGCGCCGCGCGAACAGCTTGCGCAGCGGCGTGGCGATGCCGGTGTAGGTGATCGGTGTGGAGCGGCGGTTGGTCGCCACCGGCTTCTGATCGATGACGACCGCCTCGTGCTGGGCGCGCAGTTCCGCGGCCAGACTGGACTTCCCGGATCCGGCCACGCCGGTGAGCACGGTCAGCACCCCGGTGGGCAGGTCGAGGGTGAGGTCGCGGAGGTTGTTGCGGGTGGCGCCGGTGACGCGGATCTTCCCGCGCGGGGTGCGCGGCGCGCGGGTGCGCGGGCGGGTGCGGGTCAGCGCGGTCGCGGTCGGGGTGCCGGCGCGGAGCAGGTCGGCGTAGCGGCCCTGGAAGACCAGTTCGCCGCCGTGTTCGCCCGCCGCCGGACCGATTTCGACGATCTGGTCGGCGATGGCCATCACCGCGGGGTCGTGTTCGACGACCAGCACGCTGTTGCCCTTGTCGCGCAGCCGGCGCAGCAGCGCGGTCATGGCCGCGACGTCGTGCGGGTGCAGGCCGACGGTGGGTTCGTCGAAGACGTAGAGCATTTCGATGAGGCTGCTGCCCAGGTGCTTGACGGTCTTGATGCGCTGGGACTCGCCGCCGGAGAGGGTGGTGGTGGCGCGGCCGAGGTGCAGGTAGCCCAGGCCGATGGTGACCAGCGCGTCGAGCCGCTCACGCAGGGCGGCCACCACGGGGGCCACCGTCGGCTCGGTGAATTCCGGTATCAGCCCGGCCAGTTCGGCGATCTCGAGCCGGGCCAGGTCGGCGATGGTGTATCCGTGGACGGTCGCCGTCCTGGCGGCTTCGGTCAGCCGGTCGCCGTGGCAGTCGGGGCAGGTGGCCGAGCGGGTGAACCGGGCCAGGGTCTGCTGTTTGCGCTCGGAGAGGTTGTCGGCGGTGTGCAGGTAGATGCGCTCGAAGCGGGTCACCACGCCCTCGTAGTCCTTCGGCGGCGCGGTGCCGAGGCGGGCGGCGTGCTCGCCGCCGTAGAGCAGGGCCGCGCGTTCCTGCTCGCTCCACTCCCGCAGCGGGGTGTCGGCGTCGAAACTGCCGATGTCGGCGTACTGGGAGTACCAGTAGCCGCCGTTGCCGAAGCCGGGCAGCAGAATCGCGCCCTCGCGCAGCGACTTGTCCGGGTCGAGGAACCGCTCGACCGCGCTGACCACCACCTCGCCGAGACCCGAACAGGTGGGGCACATGCCCGCCGGATCGTTGAACGAGAAGCGGTTGGACTCGCCGAGGTGCGGGGTGCTCAGGCGGGAGAACAACAGACGAAGGTAGGTCCAGGTGTCGGTGATCGTGCCGACGGTGGACCTGGCGTTGCCGCCGAGGCGGCGCTGATCGATCACCACCACCGGCGACAGCCCGTCGATGTGCTCGACGTCGGGTCGCGTCCACTTCGGCATCCGGTTGCGGGCGAAGGGCGGGAAGGTCTCGGTGAGCTGGAAGCCCGCCTCGGCCGCGATCGTGTCGAACACCAGCGAGGTCTTCCCCGATCCGGACACGCCGACGAAGGCCACCAGCTGCCCGCGCGGCACGTCGAGGTCGAGCGACTTCAGATTGTTGGTCCGGGCGCCCCGGAGACGGATCATGGGTTCGGCCATGCCCGCGACGCTACGACGAGATGTGGCCGGATTCCGACCGCGATTCCGGCGAGAATGAGCGCATGGCCGATGTCACCCGCCGCCTCCTCGCGCTGCTGGCCGCCCTGCAGACCGGGCGGGCATTCGCCGGCGAGGAACTCGCCGCCCGGCTGGCGGTCAGCCCGCGCACGCTGCGCCGCGACGTCGAGCGGCTGCGCGAGTACGGCTACCCGGTCCGCACCCAGCCCGGGCCGGGCGGCTACTACCGGCTCGCCGCGGGCACGACCGTCCCGCCGCTGCTGTTCGAGGACGACGAGGCCCTCGCGACCCTGCTCGGCCTGGCCCTGCTGTCGGCCACCGGCAACGCCGGCGCGGGCAGCCTCGACGACGCGGCCACCCGCGCCTACGGCAAGGTCGACCAGTTCCTGCCCAAACGCCTGCGCCCCCGCGCCGCCGCCCTGCGCGCGGGCCTCGAAACCGGCGCCCTCGCCGCCCCCGGCGCGGACGCGGCCACCCTCGGCGCCCTGGCCGACGCCATCCACCAGCACCGTGTGGTGACCTTCGAGTACACCGGCGCCGAGGGCGCGTCGTCGGCCCGCCGCGTCGAGCCGCACCGCCAGATTCACCTGCGCCTGCGCTGGTACCTGCTGGCCTGGGACACCGACCGCCGCGACTGGCGGGTCTTCCGCACCGACCGCATCACCGGGATGCGCGTCGGCGAGCGTGTCTTCACCCCGCGCCCGCTGCCCGCCGACACCGGAATCGACTACCTGCGCGCGGGATTCGACAAACACCGGCAGCGTGTCGTGCTCACCGTCGACGCCCCGGTCGCCGCCGTCGCGGGCGCGCTGACCGGCCAGGACATGGAACTCACCGCGCTGCCCGACGGCCGCACCCGCGCGGTGCTGATGCTCGACACCTGGCAGTGGCTGGTGCTCGCCCTGGCCTTCCTCGACGCCGAGGTCACCGTCGAGGAGCCCGCGGAATTCCGCGCGGCGCTCCACCGCTTCGGCGACCGCCTGCGCGGGGGTGCCGGGTCCGGGCGGATGCCGAGCGAGTGACCACCGCGGTTCGGGGACGATCGGTCAGGCGGCGGTACCCGGCCGGGGCGCGGATGCGCCGATGACGGCCGCGCTGTCGCCGATGAGCTTGCGCAGGAACGCTTCCTGTTCGCGGCGGCCGCGCACGGCCGCGCGGTCGGCGCCGCCGGGGACGAGGCGGACCAGTCCGCTGCGCACCAGGTTGACCGGGATGCGCAGGGCCGGGTACCACGGCGGCACGTACGGCAGGCCGAGGATGCGCATGGCTTTGGGGCCGAGAAAGGCGCTGGCGACCGACAGGTGCTGGGCGCGGGCGATGCGGCCGCGCAGGCGCGGCAGGTTGGGGTGGTGCCAGTGCAGCGGATCGTCGGCCATCGGCCGGGCGAGCCGGCGGCTGGTCTCGTCGGGGTTGGTGATCGCGCCCAGGCAGTGGTGCAGGATCGCCACGCCGTCGCGGAATCCGGTGGGCAGCCACTGCTCCTGCACGCCGATCAGCCAGCCCACGTAGCGGGTCAGGTGCGCGGCGGCGGCGGTCTCGCGAGGGGAGGGCACGATCCCCAGTGCCATGCCGCCGACGAAGGGGGCGAGCAGCGCGCCGACGAGCGTGGCGGCCATGTCGGTCTGGTTGATCGGCACCCCCCATTCCTCGCCGCGCCAGTCCGGCATGGCGGCCACGTGCCTGCGCACCAGGGCGTGGATGAAGCGCACGTGCAGCGTCGACCGGTAGCCGGCGCCGAAGGTGTCCATGCCGTTCTCGCTGGAGACGTCCATGGCCCACTGCAACGTCTCGGCGAAGCGCCGCGCCGGGCCCTTCTCGAGGGCGCCGGTGCGCAGGAGGGTCTTGTTGAAGCCGGAGGCCAGGTAGCCGCCGAGGAAGGAGACGTCGCGCGCGAAGTAGAGACCGTCGGTGCCGCCTGAGCGGAAGACCCGCTCGCCCTGGCGGAGCAGCGCGGGATCGACCCAGTCGGGGGTGGTCTCGACCAGCTCGAAGAACTCCCGCAGTGGTGCGGGGGCGGCGGGCACGCTGTCGATGCCGGTGTGCAGGGCGCGGTCGAACAGCGGGCGGGTGGTCGCCATGCCCGCGGCGTACATCCACTCGACCAGGCGGTCCATCGGTTCGTCGCCGACGAGCAGGGATTCGCCGAGCGCCCGCCAGCGTCGCGGGGTGGGCTCGCCGATGCCGAGCAGCGCGGCGAACGGGCCGAGTCCCGGGGCCCTACGTGGGCGGTCGGGATGGCGCGTGGGGACGAGCGTGGGGGCGGTCATGGGGGTGTTCCTCCCGTGATGCGGCGATGCCGTGTTTCAGCAACGGCACGAGAAAGGCGCGGACGAAGGCCCTGGCCTGGTCGGGGTCGCCGAAGTCGACGTTGCCGCCGCCGCCCGGGGTGAGCATCAGCGAATGGGCGAGGCGGGCGACGAGTTCGGCGACGGGACTGGGGTCGTAGCGGTAGATGAGCCCGGCCTGCTGTGCGTGGGTGAGCATGCCGGTGATGTAGTCGATGCCGAGCCCGACCAGCCGCTCGCCCTGCACGGTGTAGAAGCTCAGGGCCTCCTCCGGCGCCACCCGCAGCAACCGGGTGACCAGGGTGTGGATGCGGGTCTGGGTGAGCACGTACAGCACGGTCTCCTCGATCTGCGCGTCCACGCCGGGGGCGGTGGTGGCGATCGCGGTGACCTCGGCGAGCATGCGGCGGGTCTCGCGCTCGAGCACCGCCTCGATCAGGTTCTCCTTTCCGGCGAAGCGCCGGTGGATGGTGATGCGGTTGATGCCCGCGCGGCGCGCGATGTCCTCGAGGCTCGACCGCCGGATGCCGACCTGGAGGATCCGTTCGAGCGCGGCGTCCATGATCCGCTCGTCGACCTCGTCGTAGCGCTCGGGCATGTAACGACAATACAAATCCTGTTTCATTGCGTCAACGCGTGCCGGAGGCGCCCATGACCGCGGACGGCGAATTGGTAGCCCTCACAGGATCGCGGGCGGAGCGTGGCCGGCGGCGGTGCGGCGGATTAGGTTGCCGACGGTGACACACTCCCTGCTTCGCGCGCTGGTCGCCACGACCGCCGTCCTGGTGGTGGCCGCGCTCGCCGGCCCGGTGGCCGCGCAACCGATCGGCGAGCCGCACATCGTCCGGGTCATGCCGCGGTCGGACCGGGAGGTCGAGGTGATCGTCCACTCCGCGGCCATGGCCGCCGAGATCCCGATCCGGCTGCTGCGGGCGGCGGACCCCGACCGGGCAGCACCGACGCTGTATCTGCTCAACGGGATCACCGGCGGTGGGGACGGCGGCAACTGGTTCGACCGGACCGGGGTGGCGGCCTTCTTCGCCGGGGAACAGGTCAACGTCGCCATGCCGATCGGGGGTGCGGGCAGCTACTTCGCCGACTGGCGCGCCCGCGACCCGGTGCTGGGGCTCCAGCGCTGGGCGAGTTTCCTCACCCGCGAGCTGCCGCCGTTGCTGGACAACGCGTTTCACGGCACCGGCGCGAACGCGGTGATCGGGGTGTCGATGGCCGGGACCTCGGTGTTCCAGCTCGCTCTGCACGCGCCGGGGGTGTACCGGGCGATCGGCTCCTTCAGCGGCTGTGTGCCGACCAGCGACGCGCGGGGCCGCGCCGTGGTGAACACGGTGGTGCGCGCCTACGGCGGCGACCCGGTCAATCTGTGGGGCCCGCCCGAGGACCCGGCGTGGGCGGCCAACGATCCGTCGCTGCGGGCCGCGGAACTGCGCGACACCACGGTGTACGTGACGGCGGGCACCGGGCGGCCGGGGGCCCTGGATTCGTTGCAGGGCCCGGGAATCGACGCGGATCCGTTCGCGCTGGCGGACCAACTGCTGATCGGCGGTGCGCTCGAGGCGGTGGCCGCCGACTGCACCAGCGAACTCGGCGCGCGGCTGCGCGCGGCGGGCATCCCGGCGACGGTCGAGGTGCGCCCCGACGGCACCCACTCGTGGGGGTACTGGGAGCAGGATCTGCGCCGCTGCTGGCCGCTGTTCGCCGCCGCGCTGGCCGCGCCCGCGTGAGCGCGACCGAAAAGGCTTGGCCGCGATCACAGTTGGCCGCGCACGGGCTTTGTGCGATGACGGAACGTTGGAACCGAGCTGTTCACCGCGTCGTCGTCGGGTGCATACGATCGGTCCACTGCCGGTGTGGCACCGGGTGTTTTGCGGATTTGCAGCGCTGATACCGGACAACTTCCAGGACGGCCCAGGTTCGACAGATCGTCGCCCGGCAGCGGAGACAGCGACTGCACGACACCCCCATTCGGGAGGATCAAGGATGTCCGACATTGCCATCGTGGGTATCGGCTGCCGATTCGGCGGTGGAATCGACTCACCGGAAACCTTCTGGGATTTCGTGGTCGACAAGCGCGACGCCGTCGTGGAGATCCCCGCGGACCGGTGGGACTACCGCCGCTACTACGACCGCGACAAGCGCACCCCGGGCCGTAGCTACACCAAACGCGGCGCCTTCATGACCGGCGACCCGTGGGAGTTCGACCCTGACTTCTTCGGCATCTCCCCGCGTGAGGCGACCGTGCTGGACCCGCAGCAGCGGCTGCTGCTCGAGGTGACCTGGGAGGCGCTCGACGACGCCGGGATCGCGCCGCGCACGGCGGGCCGCCAGGTCGGCGTCTACGTGGGCGGTTTCGTGGTCGACCAATCGGTGGTCGGGGTGGTCGGACCGGCGCTGGCGCACGTGGACATGCACACCGCGGCCAGTGCCTCCTACACGATGCTGTCGAACCGCATCGCCTACGCCCTCGACCTGGTCGGGCCCGCGCTCACCGTGGACACCGCGTGCTCGTCGTCGCTGGTGGCCTTCCACCTGGCCTGCCAGGCGCTCGACAACGGCGACTGCGAGGTCGCGCTGGCGGGCGGGGTGAACGTCATGCTGCAGCCGGAGACGTTCGTGATGATGTGCAAGGGCGGATTCCTCGCCGCCGACGGGCGCTGCAAGTCCTTCGACGCCGCGGGTGACGGCTACGGCCGCGGTGAGGGCGGCGGCATCGTGGTGCTGAAGAAACTCGACGACGCCGTGCGCGACGGCGACCGGATCTACGCGGTGGTCAAGGCGACGGGCGCCAACCAGGACGGGCGCACCACCGCGATCACCGTGCCCAACGCCGACTCCCAGGAGGCGCTGGCCCGGGCCGTGTGCGAGCGGGCGGGACTGGCGCCCGAACGCATCAGCTACGTGGAGGCGCACGGCACCGGCACGCCCGTGGGCGACCCGATCGAGCTGCGCGCCCTGGGGCGGGTCTACGGCGCGGTCGAGGGGCGCGAGACGACGCTGGGGGTCGGCTCGCTCAAGGCCACCCTCGGGCACACCGAGGCCGCCTCCGGCATCGCCGGTGTCATCAAGTCGGCGCTGGCGCTCACCCATCGCACCCTGCCGCCGCAGGGCTGGCTGAACGAACTCAACCCCGACATCCCTTTCGCCGACCTCAACCTGCACGTCCAGCTGGAGGCGCAACCGTACGAGTCCGAGACCGTGCCGATGACGATCGCGGTCAACGGGTTCGGATACGGCGGCACCAACGCCCACGCCATCCTCCAGGAGTACCGCGGGGCGCCGCCGGCGCCGCGCGCCGAACCGCGCCATCTCGGGGTGCTGCCCGTCTCCGCGCGCAGTGCGGCCGCCGTGCGGGCGATGGCGGGCCGGTTCGCCGATCTGCTCGCGGGCGGCGCCGACGTGGAGCGGGTCGCCGAAGCGGCGTGGACGCGCCGGGCGCACCACCAGTTCCGGATCGGGATGCCGTTGGGCGAGCGGGCCGAACTGGTCGACGCCCTGCGCGCCTATGCCGCCGGTGACGGCCGGGACGCGGTCCGCACGGTGTCGCGGCGGGTCGCCGAACCGGTGTTCGTGTTCTCCGGTATGGGCCCGCAGTGGTGGGGGATGGCACGCGAACTCCTACTCGCCGACGGTGTCTTCGCCGCGACGGCGCGCGAGATCGACACGGCCTTCCGGGCGGTGGCCGGCTGGTCGATCATCGAGGAACTGTTGCGGCCGGAGGAGGAATCGCGGGTCACCGCCACCGAGGTGGCGCAACCGGCCAACTTCCTGGTGCAGGTGGGGCTGGTGCGGGAACTGGCCGCGCTCGGCATCGAACCCGCGGCGGTGGTCGGCCACAGTGTCGGGGAGGTGTCGGCCGCCTATGTCACGGGGATGCTGACACTGCCGGAGGCCGTGCTGGTCGCCTACCACCGGGCCCGCCTGCAGGCGACCACCGCGGGCTCGGGCGGCATGCTGGCGGTCGGGCTCAGCCTGGAACAGGCCGGTGCGCTGCTCGCCGACGGCACGGTCGACATCGCGGCGGTGAACAGCCCGCACGCGCTGACCCTGTCCGGCGACGCCGACCGGCTCGACGAGATCGCCGAAAAGCTCACCGACGACGGCGTTTTCGCGCGTCGACTGCGCGTCGAGGTGCCCTACCACAGCCGCCTGATGGATCCGATCCTCGACGAGCTGCGCACCGCGCTGGCCGAGTTGCGGCCGCGGTCGCCGCGGATTCCGCTGTACTCCACGGTGACCGGCGCGCCGGTCACCGACGACCTGTGGGATGCCGAGTACTGGTGCGCGAACGTGCGCGGGTCGGTGCGCTTCGCCGACGCCGTCACCGCCCTGCTCGGCGCGGGCAGCCGGGTCTTCCTCGAGGTCGGCCCGCATCCGGTGCTGTCGGGCAATCTCCGTGAGATCCTGCTGGCGGCGGGGGAGAACGGCGCGACGGTCGCCACTCTGGACCGCAAGCGCCCCGATTCCGAGAGCCTGCGCGCCACGATCGCCGGACTCTACAGCGCGGGTGTCCTCGACCTGGACCGCCTGTTCCCGGCCGACACGCCGACCCCGCATCGGCCACTGCCGCGCTACCCCTGGCAGCGCACCCGCCTGTACGCGCCGCTGCCGGTCTTCGAACAGATGCGCCTCGGCACCCCCGGCGGCTACGCCATGCTCGGCGATCCGGACGCCGAAGGCAGGCCGGGCTGGTTGTTGCAGGTCGGCACCGAAGTGCTGCCGTGGCTGGCCGATCACGTGGTCGGCGGCGTGCGCATCATGCCCGGCGCCGCCTATCTCGACGCGGCACTGAGCGCGGCGGCGAGCCGATCCGGCGACAAGCGGGTCGCGGTGGCGAACGTGCGGTTCGTGGCGCCGCTGATCATGGGCCAGCCCGACGTGCCGTTCCTGGAGACCAGCGTCGAGGAGGGCAGCGGGCGATTCCTGATCCGCTCGCGCAGCGCCACCGGCACGGTGTGGACGGTCAACGCGACCGGACGGCTGCTCACCGGCGCCTACGAGCCGGAACCGGTGCCGGTGCCGGAGATCGAGACCGAGGTCGACTTCGATCCCGACCTGTTCTACGCCGCGCTCGCCGCCCGCGGCCTCCACTACGGCCCGTCCTTCCGCCGCGTGACCGCGGTCCGCGCCGACCGCGACACCGTCGTCGCCACCGTGGACGCGAGCATCGGCGCCGGCTCCGGACACCTCGCACACCCGGCCGTGGTGGACGCGGCCATGCAGACCGTGGCGCTGCTGTTCGCCGACGAGAGCCTGGGCGAGGGCGCGCTCGTGCCGGTCGGGGTGAACGCGGTCCGGATGTATGCGCCGCTGCCCGAGGAGGTCACGGTGGTGGCCCGGCGGAATCCGGCGCGCGCCCGGCTGGCCGATGTCGACCTGCTCGACGCCGACCGGAACCCCTGCCTGCGCCTGGTCGGTGTGCAGATCGATGCGCTGAACCCCGGCGCGGGGCCGCTGCAGCGGATGGCCGAGTTCTACTACGCCGACACGATGGAACGACGCGACCCGATCGACCCGGCCGCACTCGCGCAGCTGCCGCCCGCGGCCACGGTGATCGTCGCGCTCACCGCAGACGCCCGCGCCGGCCAACTGGCCGCCGCGATCCCCGACGCGCGCATGCGGGTGGCCGCGGACGCGCCGGATCTCGAGGACGACCTGCTCGCCCTGCTGGATTCCGTGGCCGCGGAACCGGACGTGCAGCGCGTGCACGTCTGCGTGGTCGCCGGCGCGGTGGCCGACGACCTGGCCGACCTGTGGACGCTCAAGCGGATCGCGGTGGCGCTGGACCGGTTCGCCGATTCCCCGGCCGCCGCCGCGCTGCCGCCGGTCGAGGACGGCGCCCTGCACGTCACCCTGATCACCGAGCGGGCGTTCACGCTGCCCGACAGTCCCATCCCGCCGGACTCCCGGCAGGCCGCGCTGGCCGGGGCGCGCCGCGTGCTGCTCAACGAGCAGACCCGACTGCGCTGGCGGCTCGTCGACGTCGAACCCGGTACCGCCGTCGCCGATCTGGTCGCCGAACTGTCGGTGCCCGGCGCGTTCAGCTACGACAACTCCGACGAAGTGCTGCTGCGCGGCGGCGCCCGCTGGGTGCCGGTCGTCACCAAGCCGCTCGGCGAACGGATCGAGGCGCTGGACACCGCGGCGCCGCTGACCGATCCGGAAGCCGATTTCGCGCTGGAGATTCCACGGTCGCGGCTGCTGTCGGCGCTGGCCTGGCGGCAGGTCCCGCGCCGCGACCCCGGCCCGGGGCAGGTCGAGGTGCGGATGCAGGTCATCGGCATGAACTACAAGGACCCGCTCAAGGTGATGGGCATCCTGGGGGAGCGCGAGCTCGCCGAGACCTTCTTCGGCACCGAGCCGGGCATGGAAGGCGTCGGCACCGTGGTCCGCGTCGGCGCGGACGTCGAGTCGGTGGAGATCGGCGACACCGTCGCCATCGCCGCCAAGGGCATGATGCGCCGCTACCACCTGGTCGACCAGTACGCGGTCATCCCGCTGCCCGAGGGCGCCGAGCCCGGACTGTGCACCAGCACCACCGCGTTCGGCACCGCCGAGTACTCGCTGCTCGACCTGGCCCGGCTGCAGCCGGGGGAGACGGTGCTCATCCACGGCGCGGCCGGTGGCGTCGGGCAGGCGGCGATCCAGGTGGCCCGACAGGTGGGCGCGCGGATCATCGGCACCGCGGGCAGCGCCGAGCGGCGGGCGCACGTGCTCGCGCTCGGGGCCGATCACGCGCTGAACTCGCGCTCGCTGAACTTCGCCGACGAGGTCCTCGCGCTCACCGGCGGCGCCGGCGTGGACGTGGTGCTCAGCACCGCCCCCGGCGAGGCGCTGCGCCAGAACTTCCACGCCGTGCGCGAGTTCGGCCGCATCGTCGAGGTCGGCAAGGCCGACATCTACACCGGCGGCCTGCTCGAGCTGGCCGCCTTCGACAAGAACCTGTCGTACTTCTCGGTCGACCTCGACCGGATGTGCGCGGTGCGGCCGCTGCAACTGGCCGACCTGCTGCGCCGCGTCTACGACAAGATCGCCGCCGGCATCTACACCCCGCTGCCCTACGAGGTGTACGGCACCCACGAGGTGGTCAAGGCGTTCGACGACGTGATCCGCTCCAACCGGTTCGGCCGGATCGCCCTCGGTATGACGGACGAGGCGCCGCCGGTGCGTCCGATGCTGCCGGAGGTGCAGATCGACGGTGCCGGAACGTATCTGATCACCGGCGGGTTCGGTGGTTTCGGCCTGGCGACCGCGCGCTGGCTGATCGGCAAGGGCGCGCGCCGGCTGATGCTCGTCGGGCGCAGCGGCGCGGCGACCCCGGCGGCGAAGCAGCAGATCGCCGCCTGGGCGGCGCTGGGCGTGACCGTGCTCGAGGAACGGGCCGACGTCGCCGACCGGGCGGCCGTCGCCGGGATCGTGGCACGCGCGCACCAGCCGGAGCACCCGCTGCGCGGGATCTTCCACGCGGCGGGCGCGGTGGCCGACAACCGCATCGAGCTCATGGACCTCGATCAGCTCACCCGCGTGTACCGCGCCAAGGTGCACGGTGCGCGCGCACTGCACGACGCCGTCGAGCAGGCCGGTATCGAGCCGGACATGATCGTGCTGTACTCCTCCGGCGGGTCGATGTTCGGCATCTTCGGCCAGTACAACTACACCGCCGCCAATCTCGCGGTGGAGGCGCTGGCCGAGGAGTGGAGCCGCGCGGGGGAGCGGGTGCTGTGCGTGGGCTGGGGGCACATGTCCGGCGCGACCGGCGGCATGGCCGCCGACGAGAAGGTCGCCAAGTATCTCGAGGTGGCCGGGTTCAGCCCGATCGAGATGACCGACGGCACCGTGTATTTGGAGCAGGCGCTACGGCTGGACGTGACCAGGGCCGCGATCATCCCGACCGACTGGTCCAAGCTCACCGCCGCCTTCCCGCAGATGACGCGCACCGGCAGGCTCGCGACACAGGTGGCGGCCGCGGTGGCCGACAACTCCGCCCTCGCCCAGCTCAAAGCCGAACTGCTGGCGCTGGAGGAGGGCAAGCGCGGGCAGGCGGTGGCCAGGATGCTGGCCGAACAGCTGGCCGTGGTGATGGGCGTGCAGGCCGACACCGTCGACCTGACCGTGCCGGTGCCCGAACTGGGGCTCGACTCGCTGATGGCGGTGGAATTCGGTGCGCGGGTGAGCAAATCGCTCGGCATCGAGCTGATGTCGCTGCAGATGGGCCGTTCGTTCAGTCTCGAGCAGGCCGGACCGAAGGTGGCCGAGCTGATCCTCGCCGCCGACACCGGCCCGCTCGACCCGGCCGCGCCCGTCGCGAAACCCGCGGGGTCGGGGCTGACGGTGCCCGCGGCGCTGACCGAATCGCTCGCGGCCGCCGCCAACGGCGCGGGCAACGGGCACGTCGCCGACGCGGCCACGCGAGCCGAGGGAGCGCGTCTGTGACGGAGGTCCGCACGCCGCCCGCCGCGGTGGCGGGCGGCGACCTGGCGGCCTGGCTCGCCTTCGCCGGCTGCCTGATCGCCGTGTTCATGCAGATGATCGACGTCACCATCGTGAACACCGCGCTGCCGAGCATCACCGCGGACCTGTCCGCCTCCGGCGCACAGCAGGTGCTGGTGATCTCGGGCTATTCGCTCGCCTTCGCCTGCACGCTGCTGACCGCGGCGCGGCTGGGCGCGATGGTGGGGCGGCGCACCATGTTCCTGGTGTCGGTGGTCGCCTTCACCGCCGCCTCGATCTGGTGCGGGGTGTCCGGCAGCGCGAGCGAGCTGGTGGTGGCCCGGGTGGTGCAGGGCATCGCGGGCGCGGGGATGGCGGCGCAGACCATCGCCATCCTCACCGCGAGCTTCCCGCGCAGCAAACACACCCAGGTGTTCGCGCTCTACGGCGCGGTCGCGGGCTTTGCGGGCATGCTCGGGCCGATCCTGGGCGGCGCGCTGGTGACCGCGGACATCGCCGGAACCGGCTGGCACAGCGTCTTCCTGATGAACCTGCCGCTGGGTGTGCTCGCGTTCGCGCTGGGCTGGAAGTTCCTGCGGATCGACCGGCCCCGGGCGGGGGAACGGCTGGACCCGGCCGGGGTGGCGCTGTCGACGCTGGCCCTGTTCGGCCTGCTCTCCGCGCTCGCGGAGATCCACCAGCACGGCTGGCGACCGCTGCCGTGCCTGGGGATCGTCGCGGCACTCGCGCTGGCGACGATCTTCCTGCTCCGGGAGCGGCGGCGGAACCGCAGCGGCGCGGGCGCGCTGGTGCGGCTGGATCTGTTCGCCGACCGGGGTTTCGCGCTCGGGTCGGTGCTGGTGACGATCTTCTTCGGGCTGTTCACCGCGTTCGTGTTCGCGGTGTCGATCATGCTGCAGGACACGCTGGACTTCTCGCCGTTGCGTACCGGCCTGGCGATGACACCGTTCGCGCTCGGCGCGGGCGCGGGTGCGTTGAGTTCACCGTGGCTGGTGCGCCGCTGGGGTGTGCGGGTGCTCGCCGCCGGCATCGCGCTCTACGGCGGCTGCGTGCTGTCGTGGGTGATCTACCTGCACCTCACCGGCGGCGAGGTGAATCTCGCGCTGGCCGCGGGCCCGGTGTTCGCGGCCGGGTTCGGCGTCGGCCTGTTCGGCGTGCCGCTGCAACCGTTGATGCTGGCCGGGCTCGACGAGCACCGGATGGCCGAGGCCTCGGGCACCCTGCCCACCATCGAACAGATCGGCAACGGTGTCGGATTGGCGGTGCTCAGCGCCGCGTTCTTCCGCACGCACGACCTGACCGGCAGCCTGACCATGCTCACCGCGATCGCGGTGATCGCGATCCTGCTGGCGGTGCCGACACTGCGGCTGCCCGAAGCTGCCGCCGGGACCGCCGCACACCCCCTCGGCGCGCGGAGATGAGGAGAACGCCGTGGTCGAATTCGGCCTGATCGATGAATGGCAGCCGGCTCCGGGCCGGGTCGTGACGTGGGTGGCCGCCGCCGAGTCGGTGGCGCGCGCGGCCGCGGCCCCGGCCCACCCGGTGCCGCCCTCGCACCAGCAGGAGGAATACCTGAAGCTGGCCCACCGCAACGCCGCCGCCGACTTCCGGTTCTCCGGTCTGTGCGTGGTCACCGCGGAGGTGCCCGCGGCGCTGGACCGCGACGCGATGACACGGGCGATCAACGCGTTCCTGCTGCGCCACGACACCTTCCGCAGCTGGTTCTCGATCGAGCCCGGCGGCGCGGTGACGCGGCACATGGTGGAGCCGGACGTGGTCGACTTCGTGCCCGTCGACCACGGCGTCATCGACGACGCCGAGACCGTGCGCGACCTGGTGCAGACGCAGACCCCCGGCCCGTTGCAATGGAACTGCTTCACCTTCGGCGCGATCGAGCACGGCGAATCCACCACCGTCTACCTCGCCGTCGACCACCTGCACACCGACGGGGTCGCCCAGCACATCTCGTGTTTCGAGCTGGCCCAGCTCTACGCCCGCGAGATGTGGGGGCAGCAACCGCTGGTCGAGCAGCCCGGCAGCTACCTCGACTACTGCGCACGGCAACGGGCCGAGACGGCGCGCCTGACGCCGGCCGATCCCGGGGTGCGCCGCTGGATCGAGCTGGTGCGCGGCAACGACGGCGAACTGCCCTCCTTCCCGCTGGATCTCGGCGTGGACGGCGACGGATACCACCGCAGTGCCCATCGCAGCATCGTGGTGTTCGACGAAGCCGACGCGGTGCGTTTCGAGCGGGTCTGCCGCGCGCACGGCGCGGAGTTCACCGGGGGCGTGTTCGCCGCCGCCGCGCTGGCCGAACGCCGGCTGCTCGACAGCGACTACTACTTCACCCTCACCCCGATCAGCACCCGCAACACCGTCGCCGAACTGGCCTCGGTGGGCTGGTACGTGACCCTGGTGCCGGTCGCGTTCCCGATCGGCGCCCGTGCGGGTTTCGACCGGACCGTGGTGCGCGCGCAGCGCGCCTACGACGCCGGTCTGCGGCTGACCACGGTGCCGTTCCACCGCGTGCTCGAACTCGCCACCGGCGCCGACGGCATCGCCGTGCGGCCGGGCTGGTCCAACCCGATGCTGTCCTACGTCGATGCCCGCGAATTCACCGGCAGCGAGTACTTCGACCTGGCCCGCGGCGGCCTCTACGGCAACCGCGGCGCCGCCGAGGAGGTGCTGATCTGGATCAACCGGCTCCCGGGTGTGACCACGCTGAGCGTCATCCACCCCGACACCGCGGTGGCGCACGACTCGGTCGACCGCTACATCACCGCGCTGCGCGCGGTCATGCGCGCGGTCGCCGACGGACGGGAGGCAGCGGATTCGCCGGGGCGGGCAATGGCCGCAGGCACGACTCCAGGCGCTTGAGCCCGGACCGGATCCGGGTCTTCACCGTGGGCAGCGGCACCCCCAGATCGGCGGCCACCTGGGGGTAGCTGCGGTCGCCGTAGTAGGCCAGGCAGATGGCCTGGCGCTGGATCGGGGTGAGAGTCTGCACCCAGCGGGCGACCTCCTGGCCTTCCAG
The DNA here is from genome assembly GCF_001182745.1 of Nocardia farcinica. Taxonomy (NCBI): domain Bacteria; kingdom Bacillati; phylum Actinomycetota; class Actinomycetes; order Mycobacteriales; family Nocardiaceae; genus Nocardia; species Nocardia farcinica. The sequence continues at coordinate 1,053,157 of NZ_LN868938.1, forward strand.
GCGGCGCAACACCACATCCGAGACCTGGTCGTAGTCCCGCTCGAGAAATGTTGTGCCGTAAGTGCGTTCGCGATTCCCCGCGGCGGCATCGGCGCGGATCCGGTCGATCGCGCGGCGGTGGGTCAGCATCAGCAACCAGCCGAGCGGGGTGCCGAGGCGCCGGTCGTAGCTCGCCGCGCTCGACCACACCTGGAGGTAGACCTCCTGCGCGGTCTCCTCCGCGGCCGGGTGCACCCGCAGGGTCCGCAGGGCGATGCCGAACACCCGGGCATGGGTGGCGCGGTAGAACGCGGTGAAGGCCGCCCGGTCCCCGGCGGCGATCCGCGCGAGCAACGCGGCCAGCTCGCCGTTCACCGCCGCGGCGCCGAACAACTCCTGTCGCTCAGCGTCTTCCGCGTCGCCGACCCGCTCCGCGACCGCACCGAGCGCCGTCCCGGACTCATCCGTCATCCCGCTGTGCTCCTGTCCTCTGCCCGACCCGGCACGCATGTTCAGCGCACAGCTAGCAATATTCCAGCAATGTCGGCACTTCGCCAAAGATGCGGCGGTTCGCCCAGCATCCGTCGGTAAAAGCGGTGCGATTGCTCGATATCCGAGACACTGCCGGTGCGCCGGTACGGCCACGCTCTCGTTGTCCAGTGGTTTGCCTCGCAGCGATACCCGGGTCCGCGCTCGTCAAACCCGGCCCGGCCCGGCTGGTGGTGCGCGAGCGGCCTGCCCCGGCGAAATTCGCTGGCCGAGCGTGCGGGCCCGCGGCTACCGTGGCGCGGTGGAGATCAGGATCCGGCCCGCGCGGGCGGACGAACACGAGCTGCTGCTCGGCATCTGGCGCCGAGCCGTCGAGGCCACCCACCACTTCCTCACCCCCGCCGACATCGACTGGTACGCGGGTCTCCTGGCCGGCTATCTGCCCGCGATGAGCGATCTGCGGGTGGCCGAGGACGCCGAGCGCGGTCCGGTGGGTTTCCTCGCGCAGGAGAACGGCGAGATCGATGCGTTGTTCGTGGAGCCCTCCCTGCACGGCCACGGCATCGGCACCCGGTTGCTCGACGACGTCGCCCGCGACCACCCCGTCCTTCGCCTCGACGTGAACGAGGACAATCCCACGGCACGAAAGTTCTACGCCGCGAAGGGTTTCGAGGAGGTCGGCCGATCGGAGATCGACGGGCAGGGCAGGCCGTTCCCGCTGCTGCACCTGCGCCGGGACCGCACCTCGCGCTGAGCGGGTTATCCTTCGCCCATGCGCAGATTCGTCTGGGCGGGAATCGATGAGCCGCGGATGGAGATCGTCGAGGTGACCTCGCTGGACCGGGCGCGCGGCACCCAGCTGGGCCTGGTCTACGAGCTGCGCTGGGAACTCGACGGTCCGGCGTTGACCGTCGACGTGGGCGACGGCCCGATCACCCACCTGCTCGACGGCGCCGACTTCTTCGACCTGCAGCATTCGGCGTTCTTCAACACCCTGCCGGTCGTGCGGGACCGGCTGCTGGCCCCGGCCGCGCAGCCGCGCGACTACACCATGCGGTTCGTCGCCGTCCCCGACCTCACCGCTGTCCTCGGCCCGCAGCGCTACGCGCCCCGCGGCGGCCGGACCGTCCACTTCGTCGCCGGTGACTTCGCCGCCGACATCGACTTCGACGACGACGGGTTCGTGGTCCTCTACCACGACTACCTCCGCCGCCTGCACCCCTGACACCCACGGCGTGGGCCGACCGGGGCTACGGTTCGGCGACGCGCGATCCCGCGGCCGCGGCGAAGGCGGGCGCGAGCTCGACCAATCGGCCGGGCCGCACCGTCGCCCGCGCAACCCGTCGCGGGACGGCGAGGAGTACGGCCGATGCCGGTGACGGTCGAGCACGCCACCGGCGGGCCGCGGTCGTCAGAAGCGTTCGGGATTCCAGGTGGCCAGGGCCCAGATCACCACGGCGTCCAGGGCGATCACGATGATCGACCACAGCGGGTAGTAGGGCAGCCACAGGAAGTTGCCGATGATCGACAGGCAGGCCAGGCCGATGGCGGTCACCCGCGCCCAGGTCGCGCCGGTGATGACGGCCAGGCCGGTGACGATCAGCAGCACACCGAGAACGATGTGGATCCAGCCCCAGGTGGTGAGGTCGAATTCGTAGGTGTACTGGGGTCCGACGACGAACAGCTCGTCCTCGGAGACACCGGCGATGCCCTGCAGCAGGCCGACGATGCCCGAGGTGATGAGCAGGGCGGCCGCCGCGATCGAGGTGACGCCCGCCGCCACCTGACGGCCGGTGGTGTGCCCGGCGTGGCTCACCGGGGTGGTCGCGCCGGTCGCGTGTCCGGTGGGCGCGGTGGTGGGTTGGCCGGTCGCCGTGGTCGGTTGCCCGGGCTGACCCGGGGTGTGCGTGGTCATGGTCGGCTCCTTCCATACCGGAGGGCTCGGGAGTGGGCCCTCGTCGGGGGAGAACCACTGCGACGCTAGGCAGCCGGACGGGGGTTCGCCTCACCCCGCCCGGGTGAACTTCGCGGAGTTCACAGGTCGAGTGTGGGCATCCGGGCGTCGTAGCCGCGGGCGGCGACGAACTTGCGGCGCATCCGTTCGAGCACCGCACGGGGGGCCGTGGCGATGTCGCGGGCCAGCGCGCGGGCCCGGTCGAGCACGGGGCGGTCGGTGACGAGTTCAGTGAGCAGGCCGAGACGCAGCGCCTCCTCGGCCTCGACCACACGGCCGGTGAGCACGAGCTCCCGCGCGCGTGCGGGGCCGACACAGTCCGCCAGCGGCCGGTAGACGACGGGGAAGCGGGTGCGTTCTGGGTGGGAGAAGGTGGTTCGCGCGTCACCGAGGCGCAGGTCCGCCAGCACCGCGAGGTCGGCGCCGCCCGCGTAGGCGGGGCCGTTCAAGGCCGCGATCACCGGTACCGGGTGGTCCGCCACCGCGGCGTTCATGCGGTCCGAGGACTCCCACAGCCGCGCCTCGTCCACGACGCCGAATTCGGTCAGGTCGAAGCCCGCACTGAAGACCGAACCACGACCGGTCAGCACGACCGCCCGGCAGCGCGGGTCCGTGGCGAGGGCGTCGAGCGCGTCGGCGAGTTCGCCGCGCAGTCGGTGGGACAGGGCGTTCTTCTTCTCGGGGCGGTCGAGCGTGAGCACGGCGACGCCGTGGGCGGCGAGGTCGCCGGTGTCGATGTCGAGCGGAGTGTCGGTCACGGGGCTTCCTTCGGGGCGGTGTCGGTCGATGCTCAGGGGCGGGGTACGCCGATCGGGTTGGGCAGTGGTATCGCGCCGCGATCGAAGAGCCTGCGGCTCAACGGGGCAGCGCGGGCCAGGATGTCCTCGATGCCGGTGGGCCCCAGGATCGTCACCGGGTCGGCGGCCAGGACGTCGGTGTGGTCTTCGACGCCGCGCCGCAGCGCGCCGCCCGCCTTGGTGAGCCTGCCGGTGACGTCGACGAGGCCGCGTGCCCGCAATCGGCGCAGCGCGGCATCCCATTCCGCGTCACGCCACCCGCGATTGCGCTGCATGAGTTCGCGGGAGACGCTGCCGGTCGCGGCGTGCGCGACGACCGCGTCGATGCCGCTCACTCCGGCGTGCACACAGGCCAGGACGTGTCCGTCGCCGCGGTGTTCGCGCAGCACGGTCGCGGCCAGCCACAGACGACCCAGCGGGTCGTCCGGGCGCGGTGCGCGCGCCCACCCGGCGGCGAGCGGGCGGCCGCCGTAGTCGCAGCCGTCCACCGCGGCCTCCAACCGCCGGGCCAGTGTGTCGATGTCGGCGGTGGGCACCTCGCCGAGATGCTCGGCCAGCGCGGTACGGGCGGTCTCGATCCGGGCGGCCAGGACGGTCCCGGGGTCCGCGTGGTCCCACGCGGCGGGCAGGGCATGCGCGACGCGCCGTTCCGGGAAGCTGAAGAACATCGCCGTCACCGGCGCGGCGGTGAGCGCGCCGAGCGGTGCGGCGCGTCCGGCGAAGTAGCCCATCCAGTAGCCGCTCATGCCGAGCTCCACCGACACCCGGCGGTGGTGCGGCGAGAAATAGGCCACCGCGTGCAGCGGTTCGATCGCCTCCCACAGCCGCCGCGCCAACGTCGCCACCGGTTGCGCCATCCGTCGTCCTCTCCACTTCGTCGGCTGCTCCGCTCGGCCGTCGCGGCCGATTCGACCGACAGCATCGCGCTTGCCGGCACCCCCCGGACAGTGCCAATTTTGACGAGTGGACCAGCCTCCGTTGCTCTGGTGGACGACCGTCGTGTTCCGGCGCGGCGCCGACAGCGCGCCCCGATACCGGGGAATCGCCGACGATCTGGAGCGTGCTGTCGAGGCCGGGGTGGTCGGGCCCGGGCGGCGGCTGCCCGCGGAGCGGACGCTGGCGGCGGGACTGTGCGTCAGCCGCGGCACGGTCGTGCGCGCCTTCGAGGAACTCGTCGCGCGCGGAGTCGTCGAGCGGGTCCACGGCAGCGGCACGTTCGTGCGGGCCCGGCGCACCCGCCCGCCGCGTCCGGCCGGGCCTGCGACGGCCGAGAGCGCGGTCGACGACCCGATCGAACTGTCCCACCCGGTGCCCGCCGACGCCACGCACCTGCCGCCCGTCGACTGGTCGGTGCACCCGGCGGATTTCGGCGCGGGCATGCCCACCGGTGGCCTGCCCGAGCTGCGGGACGCGTTGTCCCGCTTCCTCACCCACCGGATGAACCTGCCGACGCGGCCCGAGCAGGTCGTCGTGACCACCGACGCCGGCGCCGCACTCGACGCGCTGCTCCGCGCGCACCGCGGCCGCCCGGTCGTGGCCGGTCCGGCCTGGCCCGCCCTGCACGCGGTGATCGGGGGACAGGACTTCGCACGAGTACCCCTGACCGTCGACGGCGCCGGCATCGACCCGACCCTGCTGCGTCGCGTGCTGCGCCGGACCGGCTCGCCCGTCGTGGTGCTGGATCCGACCGAGTCCGGCCCGTGCGGACTGCCGACCGCGGTGTCGCGCCTGCCCCGGCTGGCCGCCGCACTCACCGATGGTGCCGCGGTGGCGGTCGAAGACGTGTCCGCGCTGCCCGTCGAGGTCGCCGCCGACCCGGACCGGCCGCCACTGGCCGCCCTGTCCGAGCGGGTGATCGCACTCGGCGACCTCGGCAGGCTGTTCTGGGCGGGCGCGGGCATCGGCTGGCTCCGGACCACCGGCGCGGCACCGGCGTCGCCGCTGCCGCGCCCGGCCATCGGTGCGCAACTGCACGCCGCCCGCCTGCTCGACACCATCGACGCCGACTGGCTGCGGGCACGGCGCGAGGTACTGGCCGACCGGGCCGCGCATCTGCACCGGCGCCTGACGGCCGTGCTGCCCAGTTGGGTTCCGGCCACAACCCTCGACGGGGTACGTGCCGTCCTGCCCGTTCTCGACGCCGCCACGTTCGTCTACGTGGCCGCCCGTTTCGGCGTCCGTGTCCGCCCCGGACACGAGGGCACCGCCGACGCGAGCGTGCGCGATCAACTCTGGCTCTCGGCCACGCACGCACCGGAAACCCTCGACCTGGCCGTCGACCGCCTCGCCGCCGCGTGGGCCGAGTACACCCGGCGGCTGGCGGCGAGCGTCTGAGCGGAAATTCGATTGCCGCACCCGCCGCAGGCGCACCACCATGGCGGCATGCTCGACGACGCAGATGTCGCTGACTTCCTCGATCGCGGTTTCGTCCGGATCCCGGGCGCGTTCGCGCCCGACACCGCCGCGGCCTGCCGTGCGCTCGTCTGGCGCGAACTGGGCGCCGACCCCGACGATCCCGCCACCTGGCCCGGCCCCGTCGTCACCCTCGGCGACCTCGACCGGCCGCCCTTCCTGACCGCCGCGAACACCCCCGCACTGCACACCGCGTTCGACACCCTCGTCGGCGCGGGCCGCTGGCAGCGGCGAACCACGCTCGGCGGCTTCGTGATCCGCTTCCCGGCCCCGGACCCGTCGGTCGTCGACGGCTGGCACGTCGACGTCAGCTTCCCCGGCGCGGACTCCGATCCCGGCGACTACCTGACCTGGCGCGCGAACGTCGTCTCCCGGGACCGGGCCCTGCTCATGCTGTTCCTGTTCACCGACGTGGGCGAGGCCGACGCACCCACCCGCCTGCGGGTCGGCTCCCACCGCGACGTCGCGCGCATCCTGCACCGCGAAGGCGACACCGGCCTCGATGCCCGCGACCTCGCCGCCCGCGCCGCCGCGGCCACCGCCGATCGCGAGATCGCCCACGCCACCGGAGCCGCGGGCGACGTCTACCTGTGCCACCCCTTCCTCGTCCACGCCGGACAGCCCAACCGGGGCACCCGCCCCCGCATCCTCGGCCAGCCCAAACTCGCCCCGCGCGCCCGGTTCCGCATCGACGGCGCCGAGACGGACCTCGCACCGGTCGAGCAGGCGATCCGGCGCGCGTTGCGCGACTGAGCGGCGCGCCCGTCGGTCAGCCATCCCGGCGGCACCGCCTGTCCGTGCGTCAGCCGTCTTCGTCGAGGGCGGCCCGACTCCTGCCCGCGGCCGGACATTCGCCTCCGATCAACCCACACGTCACCCGATCGGAGACCGGGCGGTCGTGCGGGGTTCATCTGCGGTTACCTCCCGGCGCTACCGTCCCAGCTACGCTCACGGAAGGGGCCGGTGTCATGGAGTTCCGTCATCTGGTTTCGTTCCTCACGATCGCCGAGGAACTGCATTTCGGCCGCGCGGCGCAGCGCTTGCATCTGACACAGCCGAGTCTCAGCGCACAGCTGCAGAAGCTGGAGAAATCCTTGGGCGTTCAACTGGTCGCCCGCAATTCGCACGAGGTCGAACTGACGCCGGCGGGCCGGGAATTCGAGGCGCAGGCCAGACTGGTGGTGGCCCAGCTCGAGCGCGCCGCCGAGGCCGCCAAGGCCACCGCGGCCGGCCGGGCGGGCACGCTGGACATCGGCTACAACCTGCCCGCCAGCAGACACGTCTTGCCCGCCGCGCTGGCGCGGATGACCGAGCGGTACCCCGACATCGAGGTGCTGCTGTGGGAGAAGCGGACCGGCCCGCAGCTGGCCGCGCTGGCCGACGGTACCCTCGACCTCGCGCTGGTCTACGGTCGTCCCAGCTCGCCCGCCTTCCGGTATCGCCGGTTGCTGCACCGGATCCCGCTGGTGGCGGTGGTCGGGCGTCGGCACCGCTGGGCGGACCGGCCCGGGGTACCGTTCGCGGAACTCGCCGGGCAGGACTGTGTGCTGTTCGCGCGCGAGCAGTGCCCGGCGATGTACGACGCGATCTTCCGGGCGGCCGCCCAGAACGAGATCGCTCTGGCGGTCACCCACCACGCCGACGATCCCGGCGCCACCGCGCACATGGTGTCGGTGCGGCCGCTGGTCGGCTTCGCCTCGCTGCCGCGCGCCATCTCGATGGGCATGGGCTCGCCCGGCAACAGCCCGGTGGCGGTGAAGCTCTTCGACCCGGTGCCCACCCTGGACCTGTACGCGGTGTGGCGGGCCGACAAGACCAAGCCCGCGGTCGAGATCTTCCTGGAATGCCTCGAATACAGCGATTCGGTCCACGCAGATTCTGCCGACGCCACGCAGGCGCGCGTCGGATAGAGACATCCTCGAGCACCCCGCCGACCACGACACCGCCCTCGTCGGCGAACTCACCACCAAGACAACGGTCCCGGCCTGACGGACAACGGCGCGGGCAGGGATTTCCCTGCCCGCGCCGTCGTGTGTCCACGCTGGGTGCACGTTGCCCCGGGACTACTTCAACCCCGATCGCACGAAGGCGTTGACGATGTGGCGTTGCAGCAGCAGGTACAGCACCAGGACCGGCAGGCAGGCCAGGCCGGCCAGCGCCATCATCGGCCCCCACCGGTCGCCTTCGGTGCCCATGAAGCTCTTCAAGCCCAGTTGCAGGACGCCGTTGGACCGGCGCAGCACCACCGCGGGCCAGAAGTACTCGTTCCAGGCGTTGATGAACAGCAGGATGCCGAGCGCGGCGAGCGCGGGCCGCAGATTGGGCACCACCACCGTCCACAGGATCGACCAGGAGGAGCGGCCGTCGATCTGCGCGGCGGCGACCAGTTCCTTGGGGAAGCTCGCCATGTGCTGGCGCAGCAGCAGCACCGCCAGCGCCGAGCACAGGGTGGGCAGCGCGACCCCGATCAGGGTGTCGATCAGCCCGAGCCGGGTGAGCAGCACGTAGTTCGGCAGCATGGTGACCTGGAACGGCACCAGCCACACGCCCACGAACGCCAGGTACAGCACCCGCTGGAACGGGAAGGTGTACATGGCGAAGGCGTAGGAGGCCAGCAGCGCCACCAGCAGCTGCCCGGCCGCGGAGAAGGTGGCGACGAAGAAGGTGTTGCCGATCAGCCCGGCGACGTCGACCTCGGCCGCGGCGTCGGTGTAGTTGGCGGTCGACAGCGGCCACGGCACCGGCGAGAGCGAGGTGACGTCCTCGGGCCTGCGCAGCGAGGTCGCGAACAGCCAGTAGATCGGGAACGCCGCGACCAGGGCGGTGCTCGCGAGCAGCAGGTGGCTGCCCGCGCCGCGCAGTCGGTCGGCCAGGGCGGGGGAGCGCTCAATCGTCATGGAAGGAAACCTTTTCCGAGATCCAGACCAGGAGGCCGGCGAGCACGCCGAAACCGGCGAACAGCAGCACCCCGGCCGCGGCGGACAATCCGGCGTCGAAACTGTGGAAGGCGTAGTCCCACAACAGGTAGTAGATGTTGGTGGTGGCCTGCGCGGGCCCGCCCTGGGTCATCGAATCGATGAGCGGGAAGGTCAGGGTCGGTGTCAGCAGCACCGTGGTCAGGACCAGGAACATCAGGGTGGGGGTGAGCATCGGCAGGGTGATCCAGCGCCGGATCTGGCGCGTGCTCGCACCGTCCACCCGGGCCGCCTCGTCGTAATCGCTGCTGATCGCCGCGAGCCCGGCCCACACCACCAGCACGGCGAAGCCGAGCAGCTGCCAGCCGGTGATGACGATGATGACGGTGTGCGCGGTGCTCACGTCGTAGACCCAGTTGCGGTCGGTGCCGAGCACCTGCCCGACGAAGCCGCCGCCGGGATGCAGCAGCCAGCGCCACACCGCCGACGCCGCGACCGGCGCCACCAGGAACGGCGCGAAGATCAGGGCGTGGTAGAAAGTCCTGGCCCGCCCGCTCACCCGGCGGCTGGCCAGCGCGATCACCAGCGGCAGCAGCACGGTGAACGGCAGCAGGCCCACGATCAGCGCGCCGGTACGGCCCAGCGAGTCCCAGAAGGCCGGAAGCTCCAGCAGCCGTTCGTAATTGCCGGCGCCGACCGGCCGCATCGGCGAGGTCGGCAGCAGATTCCACGAGTAGGTCGACAGCTCGAAGGCCTGCACCAGCGGCCGGTAGGTCCACACCACCAGCAGCAGCACCGCGGGCGCCAGGTACAGATACGGGACCACCCCGCGTCCCGCCCGGCGCAGGCGGGCGGGACGCGGGGTGATCTCCGGGGCGGGTGCCGGGGCAGGCGCGGGCGCGTCGAGGACGAACACGCCTACCTCGCTTCGGCGGCCAGTGCCGCGAGTTGGTCGAGCACGTCCTGTTCGGCGCGGTCGTAGACGATGCCGGCCGGGGTGGCCTCGATGGCGGTGGCGACCATCGACGTGCCGAGCACATCGATGCGGCTGTAGCCGAATCCGGTGAGCCCGCGCTGGCGTCCCACCGGGGCCAGCGGATCGAGCCGGTAGGCCAGCGCCGGGCCGATCCACACCGGGATGCCCGCCAGCGCCGCGGTGGCGGTGAGGTGGTTGTGCCCGCAGATCACCAGCCGCACGTCCGAGCCGTGCAGGACCTCGGCGAGGAGTTCGGGCTGCCGCAGCCGCAGGAATTCGGTGGCGGGCAGCGGCGAGGGGATCGGCGGATGGTGCAGCACGAGCAGGGTGCCGTGCGGTGCGGGCTCGCGCAGCTGGTCGGCCAGCCAGGCCAGCTGGGCGGGTTCGAGCCTGCCGTCGTGGCGCTGCGGGATGGTGCTGTCCAGGGCGATGATGCGCAGCCCGGCCACCTGCACGACCTGATCGTGGGTGGTGTCGGGATGGCGCAGCGCCGCATCCGAGCGCAGCAGTTCGGCGCCGAACGCGCCGCGGTCGTCGTGATTGCCCATCACGTAGATCAGCCGGGCGCCCAGCTCCTCGGCGACCGGTTCGACGGCGTCGCGCAGCCGGCGGTAGGCCTCGGGCGCGCCGTTGTCGGCCAGATCGCCGGACAGCACGATCGCGTCGACCGCGCGGTGCGAGGCGCGGAGCTGGTGGAGCACGTGGGTGAGGTTGGCGTAGGTGTCCACGACGCCGTGCAGGCGTTCGCCCGGCGGCCGGATGTGGGTGTCGGTGAGCTGGACGATGGTGACCTCGGGCATGGATTCCCCTCGAAGGCCGCGTGTTCCCACACGGGACGCGCGGCCGGGTCGGTGGTCGGATCTGGGACGGGACTGCCGTTACTGCGCGGGCATCAGCCGGGCACCCTGTTGACGGGCCGCCGCGAGGGTGCTCGCCGGATCCTTGCCCTGGAACACCACGGCCTCGACGGCCTCCATCATGCCGTCGCGGATCTGCAGATAGTTGTTGCCCGGCATGGAGATCCAGGGTTCCATCGTCGCCAGCTGGGCGACGTTGGGCTGCAACAGCGGATTGCGGGCGGCCCAGTCCCGCAGGCCCGCCGGGTCGTCCATCAGGCCGGTGCGCAACGGCAGATAGCCGATGCCCTGCGAGATGGTGGAGTAGGCGGATTCGCTGGTGAGGAACTTGATCAGCTCCCAGCCCGCGCGCTGTTTGACCGGGTCGTCGGACAGGATGTGCAGGGAGGCGCCGGAATTCGTCGGCACCGTCGGCTTGCCCGCGAAGCTCGGCATCGGCGCGGCCCGCAGATCCCATGTGTCCTTGGCGCCGGCGACGAAGGTGCCCTGGATGGCGCTGGTCTCGAGGATCATGCCGATCTCGCCGCGGGCGAACGCCTCGTAGCCCTGCTTCTGGTTCAAGCGGGGCATCGACCCCGACTCCACCAGCTGCTGACCCATCGCCGCGACCGCCACGGCGGGCGGCTCGGCGTAGGTGAGGGTGCGGCGGTCCTCGCTGATGACCCGGCCGCCGTTGGAACGCACCAGCGACTGGAAGCACCAGTCCTTGGCGGTCTTGGTCAGGCAATCGATGTACACACCGCCCTTGCCGGTGCGTTCGGTGATGGCCGCGGCCGCCTGCGCGACCTGGTCCCAGGTGGCGGGCGGGGCGGCCGGGTCGAGCCCGGCCTCGGTGAACAGTGAGGCGTTGTAGTACAGCACCGGGGTGGAGAACACGAACGGCACGCCGTAGGTGTGGCCGTCCCAGTTCGCCAGCGTCTGCGCGCGCGGCGCGTAGGGGTGCTTCGCGCCGTCGAAATTGGCCTGCACCTCGTCGGCGCCGACCAGCTGGTCCAGCGGCTTGGCGCGGAGCTGGTTGATGGTGAAGTCGAGATCGCTGAAGCCGAGCTGGGCGACGTCGGGCGGCGCGCCCGCGACCATCTGGTTCTGGATGCTGGAAATGGTGTCGGTGGCCGGGTTGGGGCTGTTGCCCTGCGGCTTCTGCGCGGTCACCGTGATGTTCGGGTGCTGCTCGCGGAACCGGGCGAGCAGTGTGTCGAAGGTGTCGGTCCAGGCGCCCGCGAGTCCGTAGTTGTAGGACTCGAAGACGATCGAGACCTTCTGGTCCGGGGCGAGCTCGGGAATCCGGGCCGCCTCGCCGCCGTCGTCGCCGGTGGTCGGGCCGAGGCCGCCGCACCCTCCGAGTGCGAGGACGGCCGCGGACACCAAGCCCAGGACGGGCACGGTGCGTTTCACTGTGTTCTCCTCATCATCGCTTCGAGCGGACCTGATCGCGCGCGATCAGGCGACGGCGACGCGCTCGGCGTCGCGGTCGATCGGGGCGCCGGGTCCGGGGTCGCGCCAGCTCAGCCGAAGCCCGGAGGCGGCGTCGAACAGGTGGACGTCGGCGGGTCGGCGTGCACGCCGAGCGCGTCGCCCGCGGTGATCCCGGCGGGCCGCGGCACCCGCATGGCGAGGGTGTGCGGGCCGGTGTCCAGGTGCACCAGTTCCTCGCTGCCCAGGTTCTCCACCATGCGCACCCGGCCGCGAATGGCCGGGTCGACGGCGGTGGGGCGCAACCGTTCCGGGCGGATCCCGGCGGTCACCGCGAGCGGGCCGGGGAACTCCCGCGCCGGGTGCGGCAGCGCGAGGTCGACGCCCTCGGCGCTCAGGTGCAGCCGCTCGGCGCGCACGTCCACGGTCGCGGGGAAGAGGTTCATCGGCGGCGAGCCGAGGAACCCGGCGACGAAGGCCGAGCGGGGCCGGTCGTAGAGTTCGGCGGGCGTGCCGACCTGCTCCACCCTGCCCTCGTCGAGCAGCGCGATCCGGTCGGCCATCGTCATGGCCTCCACCTGGTCGTGGGTGACGTAGAGGAACGTCGCGCCCAGTTCCCGGTGCAGCGCGATCAGTTCCGCGCGGGTCGCGCTGCGCAGCTTGGCGTCCAGATTCGACAGCGGCTCATCCATCAGGAAGGCGCCGGGGTCGCGCACCATCGCCCGGGCGAGGGCGACCCGCTGGCGCTGGCCGCCGGAGAGGTTGGCGGGCTTGCGGTCGAGCAGCTCGGCGAGCCCGAGCGCGCCGGCCACCTCCGCCACCCGCGCCGCGATCCGCGACCGCGGGGTCCGGCGCGCCCGCAGCGGGAAGCCGATGTTCTTCGCGACGGTCAGATGCGGGTACAGCGCGTAGCTCTGGAACACCATCGCCAGATCCCGCTGCTGCGGGGCGACCTGGGTGATGTCCTTGTCGTCCAGCAGGATCCGGCCCGCACTGGGCTCCTCGAGGCCCGCCACCATCCGCAGCAGCGTCGACTTGCCGCAGCCGCTGGGCCCGAGCAGGACCATGAACTCGCCGTCGGCGATGTCGAGATCGACCTCGCGCACCGCGGTCGCGGCGCCGAACCGCTTGGACACCGCCTCGATTCGCAATCGTGCCACGGCCGCTACTCCGCCCGCTCGCCGCGGGGCCGTCTGTTCGCGATTGTTGTCATGGCGTCAGTGTCGGCGGGCCGGCGCTGTGCCTGCGGCGGCGATAGGCGAGTTCGATCGCGCGAATCGAGTCACCTGCGGTGGGCTGCGGGATGTGCCGATCTCCCGCCACGGTGATCGCGATCCACCACCGAACCGAGAGGACACATCAGGATGAGGAAGATTGTTGCGGTGGCCGCGGGCCTGGTCACCGCATGCGGGATCGCGTCCGGCACCGCCGGTGCGGCTCCGAGCCAGGACGGGATCGTCGACTTCACCGCGCACGCGACCGACTCGCAGACCATCATCGGTATCGACGAAGGCGCGATCGTCGTCGAGGACTCGGTGCTGACGATCAAGGACGCCGCGGGCACCGTGCTCACCGGTATGCCGCTGGCGTTCCGCATCGACGAGTTCGAGTTCCCGATCGCGGCCGAGATCTCCGGCCGCACCGCGACTCTCACCCCGCGGATCGACCGCGAGCACGCGGTGTACCAGCCGGTGGCCCTGCCGTATGAGGACAAGGCGCCGTTCAAGAACGAGTACGACCGCGAGGTGGCGGCCTGGAGCAGGCTCACCAGCACCATTTCCATGGGTGCCACCATCGGCACCCTGGTCGGCGGGCTCAGTGGCGCCGCGGTCGGGTGCGTGCTCGGCGGCATCGCCGGCGCCACCGTCGCCTCGGCCACCATCGTCGGCCTGTTCGGCCCGTTCATCCCGGCCGCGGCCATCGGCTGCCTCGGCGGCATCATCGCCGTCGGCGCGCTGGGCACCGTCGCGGGCCAGCTGCTGGTGACCGCGCCGGTCGCGATCGCCGCTGCCATCCAGTACTTCACCACGATCAACGCTCCCGCGCCGCAACCGCCGGCCAAGTAGGGGCGACCAGGCCCGGCGCGTTCGCCCGGGGGACCGGCGGCTCCATCCGATCTCGGTCGGATGGAGCCGTTGTCGTCGGCGCTGCTACAACGACAGCATCGTGCGGTGGCCCAGCCGCGAATCGGCCAACGGCCGCAACGCGATCCGCATGAGAGCGAGCGCGTTGTCGTCACCGGCGATGCGGTTGAGCCGCAGCGTGCCGCAGGCCAGGCACTGGTGCACCAGCGACCATTCGCCGTCCTCGCGGACGGTCAGGCTCAGCGCGCGCATCCGGCCGCGGCAGGTTTCGGCCCGGTCACCGGGGATGCGCCGGTCGACGTGCCTGCTGGTGAGGCAGTGCGGGCAGTGGTTGCGATGCGCGGTGCCCGGTGCGGCGACCGGGACGTCGAGCCGGCAGCCGAGGCAGCGGAACGACGTGCCCGATTGCCCGCCGGGGCCGTGCAGCACCGTCTTGCCCCGCTGGCCGCGACCGGCGGGGCGGGTGTTTCGTCGTGGCATCCCGGCCCCCCTACAGATCGCCGAACACTTCGAGCGGGAACGGCGGCTCGGCGAGCGGACGTACGGCCAATCGCATGAGGATCAGCTGGTTGTCGTCGCCGCACACCGGGTGCAGGGCCAGTTCGTGGCATCGTGTGCAACGGTGCACGAGGGCCCATTCGCCGGTGCGCGACACCGCGATCGACAGCGGCGCCATCCGGGCGCCGCAGTCGGAGGCGCCACCGTCGACGTGGTCGACGGTGTGCCGCGAATGCAGGCAGCTGGGGCAGTGATTGCGCCTGCTGTGGTCGGGAGCCAGCGTGGCCACGGTGAGACCGCAGCGCATGCAGGTGAAGGTGTCGGTCCGCAGCGCAGCGCTGGGACCGTGTTGGATTGAGGTGTCGGACACCCGGATCACTCCATTGCCGAAGGGGTTGGACAGCAGGAGCAGGCCGAGCGCGCCTCGCAGACGCTAGGGGATGTCGACGGTGGTCGGGGTGATCGGGAGACGATCCGAGACCACGCGGTGAGGCGCTCTCGGCGCGGGCCGGGTCATAAATCAGTCCTTTCCAGCGGGTCGTCGGGAGGCGCGGGGCGCCGTGCCGGCCACCGTAACAACGACCGGACGGGCGACGCCATCGAATTTCCGGCGCTGGACATCGACCCGAATTCGGGTCACGATGCCTGCATGAGTCCCGATCCGCGCGCCGCCACCGTCGACGGCGTCCTGCACCGCAGCGCCGCCCGCGTCCCCGACCGCATCGCCCTGCGCTTCGGCGCCGAGGCACTGACCTATCGAGAACTCGACGACGCCGTCACACGGGCGGCGGCACGGCTGCTCGACCTCGGTCTCGCCTCGGGAGACCGGGTCGCGGCCTACGGCACCAACTCCGCCGCCTACGTGGTCGGATACCTGGCCGCCGCCCGCGCCGGACTGGTGCACGTGCCGATCAACTACGCGCTGCGCGGCGACGAACTGGCTTATCTGCTCGGCCAATCCGGTGCCCGCGCGGTCCTGGTCGACCCCGCCCTGCGGGGCAACCTCGACGCGGTGCTGGATCAGGTGCCAGCCGAGCGGGTGCTGCCGCTGCGCGACGCCGACGGTTCGCTGATCGAGGCGGCCACCACCGGGCCGGTGCCCGACCTCGACGTCGCGGTGGCCGACGACGATCTGGTGCAGTTGCTCTACACCTCGGGCACCACGTCGAAACCCAAGGGCGCCATGATGACCCACCGTGCCCTGGTGCACGAGTACACCTCCGCGATCGTGGCCCTGGACCTGACCGCCGAGGACCGGCCGCTGATCTGCATGCCGCTCTACCACTCGGCGGGCATGCACGTGTTCATGCTGCCGTACCTGGCGGTGGGCGCGACCATCAGTCTGCTGCCCGCGCCCGACATTCCGGAGATCCTGCGCCGCATCGAGGAGGAGCGGATCGGCTCGCTGTTCCTCGCGCCGACGGTGTGGGTGCCGCTGGCCAACCATCCGGATCTGGACACCCGCGATCTGTCCTCGCTGCGCAAGGCGCAGTACGGCGCCTCGATCATGCCGGTGACGGTGCTCAACCGGCTGCGCGAACGCTTCCCCGACCTCGGGTTCTACAACTGCTTCGGCCAGTCCGAGATCGGCCCGCTGGCCACGGTGTTGCGCCCGGAGGAACACGCCGAGCGGCCCTCCTCGTGTGGGCGGCCGGTGCTGTTCGTGGAGTTGCGGGTGGTCGACGCCGAGGGCAACGACGTGCCCGACGGCGAGCCCGGCGAGGTGCTCTACCGGTCCCCGCAGCTGTGCCTGGGCTACTGGGACAACCCCGAGGCGACCGCGGAGGCGTTCGGCGACGGCTGGTTCCACTCCGGCGACCTGGTCACCCGCGACGCGCAGGGATACATCACGGTGGTGGACCGCATCAAGGACGTGATCAACACCGGTGGCATTCTGGTGGCCTCCCGCGAGGTGGAGGACGCCCTCTACACCCACGAGGCGGTGGCCGAGGTGGCGGTGATCGGCACCCCGGACGAGAAGTGGATCGAGGCCGTCACCGCCGTGGTGGTGCTGCGGGAGAACGCCACGGCTTCCGCCGAGGAACTCATCGACCACGTCAAGCAGCGGCTCGCTCCGTTCAAGGTGCCCAAGATCGTCCGCTTCGCCGAGAGCCTGCCCCGCAACCAGAGCGGCAAGCTGCTCAAACGCGAACTGCGGGCGGGCTAGCGCCCGGATTGCGCTCGCGCCGAGCGCAATACTGGCCCGGCGGCGCCGGTCGCGCTTCGATGGGGGCACGTACAGTCGCCGGGAGAGGGGCGCCGATCCATGACCACCGCGGGCCCGCGCATCGACACCCTGTCGTTCCTGACGCCGGGCAACTACCCCGACGACGATCCCGCCGCCGGGCTGGCGGACACGCTGCGGCTGTTCGAGTTCGGCGAGGCGCTCGGCGTCGACGGCGCCTGGATCCGGCAGCGCCACCTCGAGCACGGCGTCGGGTCGGCGGCGGTGTTCCTGGCCGCGGCCGCGCAGCGCACCAGCCGGGTGGAGCTGGGTGCGGCGGTGATCCCGATCGGCTACGAGAGCCCGTTCCGGCTCGCCGAGGATCTGTCGATGGCCGACGTGCTCGCGGGCGGGCGGCTGCACCCGGGGTTCAGCGCCGGCGTGCCGCCGCACGCCGAACTCCTCGGCGACCGGGTCTTCGACGGTGACTGGCGCACCTTCGATCTGTCCTACGGCCGCATCGAGCGGCTGATGGACAACCTGCGCGGGGAGTATCTCGGCGGCCCGGACACCGTCATCCATTCCCCGGGCAACATCCAGCGCCCCCGGCTCCAGCCCTATAGTCCGGGGCTGCGCGACCGGCTCTGGTACGGCGGCGGCAGCCTGCGCTCGGTGCGGTGGGCGGGGGCGGCCGGGCTGAACCTGCTCACCGGCAATGTCGTCATCGGGGAGCGCAGCGACGACTTCACCACCACGCAGCGGGATCTGATCGCCGAGTACCGCCGCCACCTGGCACCCGGGCGCCCGGGGCGGGTCGCGGTGGGCCGGGTGATCGTCCCGCTCGACGGCGCCGACCGTGCCACCCGCGACCGGTATCGCCGCTATGCGGAGAGCAGGCACGAGCGCACCCTCGCCCCGCAGGGCGAACGGCGGGTCCTCTTCGCGCCCGACCTGGTCGGCACGGCCGCCGAGATCGTCGACCGGCTCGCCGCCGACCCGGTCCTCGGACTGACGACCGAACTGCGCCTGGAACTGCCCTACGAATTCCACCGCCGCGATTACGAGCAGATCCTGCACGACACCGTGGAGCTCGTCGCACCCGCGCTGGGCTGGACCGTCCGCACGCCCGCCCACGCCGGATAGAAGTTCCTGTTACCGATTGTCTCATATATGTGTATGCTCGGCCTGACACCGTCGCGGCCGTGCGGGCCGCCGCGGGGACGGACCAGGTTCGAGGAGTACCGATGAAGCTACTTCGCAGAGCTCGCCGGCGGCCGGAGACCGATCCGGGCGAGGTCGCCCTGCACGCGCGCAACGTCCGCTTCGACTGGACGGACACGCCGCTGCACTGGATGCCCGCCGAGCCGATCGCCTCGCATCTGATCAACGCGCTCAACCTGCTGCTGCCCGAGGGTGAACGGATGTTCTGCGCCGCCTACACCGAGGCGCTGCCGCTGGTGCGGGACGAGAAGCTGCGCGAGGCGATGCTCGGCTTCATCGGCCAGGAATCGATGCACGCCGAGACCCACGACAAGGTGCTGCACGAGGTGCTCGCCGTGCACGGCATCGATCCGGAGCCGTACGTGCTGCAGGCCGAGCACCTGTTCCGGAAGACGTTGTGGCCCGCCGAAACCGGCGGAACCGCCGGACGGCAGATGATGATCGAACGGCTCGCGGTGATCGCCTGCCTGGAACACTTCTTCGCCTTCCTGGGCGACTGGGTGCTCAACGCCGACCTGGAGAAGTTCGACGCCGACCCGCGAGTGGCCGATCTGTTCCGCTGGCACGGCGCCGAGGAGGTCGAGCACCGGCACGTGGCGCACGACGTGGCCGAGTACTTCGGGGTCGGCTACCTGCGCCGCTCGACGCTGATGCTGCTGGTCTTCCCGATCTTCCTGGCGCTGGTGCTGCGCGGCACCAAGTTCCTGGTCGCCCAGGACGCCACGTTGCCCGACCTCGGCTACCCCCGGCTGCTGCCCCGTGTCTTCGGCGCGATGTGGCGCGGCGCGCTCCCCGGCGTGCCCGCGCTGCTGCGGAGCGCCCTGTCCACGCTGCAACCCGGCTACCACCCCGAATCGGTCGGATCGACCGCGCAGGCCGTCGCGTACCTCGCCACCTCGCCCGCCGCCCGCGCGGCCGCCTCGTGACCGCCGTCGACCTGCCCGCCGACCTGTACGGGCGACGCGAGCGGGACCGGGCCCTGCGGGTGTTCGACGCCCTCGCCGGGCTGCGGATGCGGTGGGCGGGCCTGGTGCACCGCCGCCTCCCGGTCTCGACCGTCGACGATCGGCGGCTCGCGCTGGTGGTGACCGAACGCCGCGTCGAAGCCCGCGACCAGGACGTGGTGAGCCTGCGCCTGGAAGCGCCCGACGGGCGCGACCTGCCGGCCTGGCGCGCCGGCGCCCACCTCGATCTGGAACTGCCCTCCGGGCGGATCCGGCAGTACTCGCTGTGTGGCGACCCCGCCGACACCCGCGCCTACCGGATCGCGGTGCGCCGCATCCCCGACGGTGGCGGCGGATCCGTGGAGGTCCACGACGCGCTCCCGACCGGCACCCCCGTGGTGATCCGCGGCCCGCGCAACGCGTTCCCGTTCGCCGTCCCCGGCCACGGCTCCCCGGCCATCCATCTGCACTTCGTGGCGGGCGGGATCGGCATCACGCCGATCCTGCCGATGGCGCGCCTGGCGCATCGGCTCGGGGTGGACTGGTCGATGGTCTACGTCGGCCGCAGCCGCGACACCATCCCCTTCCTCGACGAGCTCGAGACCTTCGGCGACCGGGTCACCGTCCGCACCGACGACGAGCACGGCCTGCCCGACGCGGCCGCCCTGCTCGCCGGGGTCTCCATCGGCACCGCCGTCTACTGCTGCGGCCCCGTCCCGATGACCGACACCGTCGCCGCCGCCGTCCGCGGGATGCGCGGGGTCGAACTGCACTCCGAGCGGTTCACGCCCGCACCGGTCGTGGACGGACGGCCCTTCGAGATCGAACTGGCCGCCACCGGGGAGGTGCTGCGCGTCGCCGCCGACCAGACCGCGCTGAGCGCCGTGCTGGCGGCCCGCCCCGATCACCCCTACTCGTGCCGGCAGGGCTTCTGCCGCACCTGCAAGGTCCGCGTGCTCGACGGCGTGGCCGACCATCGCGACAGCGTGCTCGGGCCCGACGAGCGGGCCGCGGGCGTGCTGCTGCCCTGCGTATCCCGCTGCGACGGTGGACGTCTGGTGCTGGACCTGTAGCCTCGCGCGGTTTCCGACGAATTCACTACAGAACGTAGTAGAGGCGCGGGTGATCAACTAGTGTCGGGTCCCATGGATGTCGTCTACAACCTCGTCGTCGTCACGCACTTCCTCGGCCTGGCCGCGGTCATCGGCGGGTACGCCGCCGGACAGCCGAAGGTGAACGAGGTGATGGTGTGGGGCGCGCGCGCCCAGATCGTCACCGGCGTGATCCTCGTCGGTATGGCCGAGTCGATCGACTCGCTCGGCAAGGACCCGAACATGACCAAGATCGGCGTCAAGCTGATCATCGCGCTCGCGGTGGCCGCCTTCGCCGAGATCGGCCGTGCCGACGCCAAGAAGGGCAAGGACGTTCCGTGGATGACCCACGCCGCGGGCGGTCTCGCGATCGTCAACGTGCTCGTCGCGGTGCTCTGGACCTCCTGACCGGAGAGATCACCGGGTCAGCGGCAGCAACTCGGGACGCTTGGCCTCGATCCCGGCGCCCGAGGACACCCCGCGCACCCGCCGCGCCACCCACGGCAGCATGTGCTGGGTGGTCCAGCGCAGCTCGGCGGTGAGCGCGGCGGCCAGATCGCGACGCAGCGGCGGCAGCGGCTCGCGCCACCGCGCGTCGGCGCCCGGCACGCCGAGCACGTCCGCGACCGCGCGCGCCACCAGGTCGTGACCGACCGGGCTCAGATGCAGCCGGTCGGCCGACCACACCGCCGGATGCGTGGTCGCCGGTACCGGCTCGAAATCCACCAGCGTCGCGCCGAACCGCGCCGCCAGCACGCGCATGTCCGCGTTCAGCTGCCGCACCCGCGGCGAGATCGGCCGCACGAACGGTGCGATGGCGCCGATGTCGGGATAGGTGAAGGTCACCACGTGCGCGCCGGTCGCCCGTAGCGCCCCGAGCATCGCCGCCAGGTCCGCGAGCAGGGCCCGGCGGTCGAACCGCGGCCGGATGACGTCGTTCATCCCGGCCATCACACTCACCAGGTCCGGCCGCAGCGCCACCGCGGCATCCAGCTGCTCGGCGCGGATCTGCCCGGCCCGGCGGCCACGGATCGCGAGATTGGCGTAGCGCAGCCCGGGGGTGGCGGCGGCCACGAACTCGGCGAAGCGGTCCGCCCAGCCGCGATGGCCGCCCGCGCCGTCCGGGTCGCCGATGCCTTCGGTCTGACTGTCGCCGAGGGCGACGAAACGGGTGTAGCGCGGTTCGGGTCTCGGGTCCACGGTCGACTCCTGGGTCAGCGATGCGGGGGCATCGTCGAGGCATCACCATCGTAGGAGTGCCGCCGACACGACGCAGCGCGGGAAAACCCGGATGACGCACGCGCCCGGCGCCCGTTAGGATCGGCGACGACGCGAGCCGCATCAGGCCGCGTGCGACGGTCCGTCCTCACCACGGGAATCCGGACCGGCACGCCGATGTCCCGCGACACACCCACGGCGGAGAGACCCGCCGGAACATGCCGGTGTGTGCGCCCGGAATCGGCAGTCCGCCCTCGGCGTTCCGGCCTGCCCGCCGGTCGTTGCCGACGACCGGCCGCCGCCGCGCGCCCCCGAGGATCCGCCGTGTCCGCGGCGCATCAGAAGGAGATTCCCGTGACCCCCGCCGCCCCGCCGTCCGCCCGCCCCGAAACACCCTGCCCGCCGCCGGTTTCCCCGCCCCGCACCGAACGGCTGACCGGCGCGCAGGCCGTGGTGCGCTCGCTCGAAGAACTCGGTGTCGAGGTCGTCTTCGGCATCCCCGGCGGCGCGATCCTGCCGGTCTACGATCCGCTGCTGGACTCGCGCCGGATCCGGCACGTGCTGGTGCGCCACGAACAGGGCGCGGGCCACGCCGCCACCGGCTACGCCCAGGCCACCGGCCGCGTCGGCGTCTGCCTGGCCACCTCGGGCCCCGGCGCCACCAACCTGGTGACGCCGCTGGCCGACGCCCACGCCGACTCGGTGCCGGTCGTGGCCATCACCGGCCAGGTGCCGTTGCCGATGATGGGCACCGACGCCTTCCAGGAAGCCGACATCACCGGTATCGTCGCGCCGATCACCAAGCACACCGCGCTCGTCACCCATGCCGCCGACATCCCGCGGGTGCTCGCCGAGGCCTTCCACCTGGCGGCGTCCGGCCGCCCCGGCGCGGTGCTCGTCGACATCCCCAAGGACGTGCTGCGCGCCACCACCCTCTTCACCTGGCCGCCCCGGCTCGACCTGCCCGGCTATCGGCCGGTGACCGAACCGAACGCCCGCCAGATCCGCGCCGCGCTGGCCCTGATCGCCCGCGCGCAGGCACCGGTGCTCTACGTCGGCGGCGGTGTGATCAAAGCGAACGCGAGCAGGCGGCTGCGCGCCTTCGCCGAGGCGACCGGCATCCCCGTCGTCACCACGCTGATGGCCAGGGGCGCGTTCCCGGACAGCCACCGGCAGCATCTCGGCATGCCCGGCATGCACGGCACCGTCGCGGCGGTGGGCGCGCTGCAGAAGAGCGACCTGGTCATCGCGCTCGGCGCCCGCTTCGACGACCGGGTGACCGGAGACCCGGCCTCCTTCGCCCCGCACGCCGCTGTGGTGCACGCCGACATCGACCCGGCCGAGATCGGCAAGATCCGGCATGCGGAGGTGCCCATCGTCGGCGACTGCGACGCCGTCCTCGCCGCGCTGCTGGCGGCACTGCCCGACGTGCCGCGCCCGGACCTGACCGCGTGGTGGGCCGAACTGGACCGGCTGCGGCGCACCTACCCGCTGGGCTTCGACCGGCCCGCCGACGGAGCGCTGGCCCCGCAGCACGTCATCCGTGCGCTGGGCCGCGCGGCCGGGCCGGAGGCGGTCTACTGTGCGGGCGTCGGGCAGCATCAGATGTGGGCGGCGCAGTTCCTGGAGTTCGAAACCCCGCGCAGCTGGCTCAATTCCGGTGGCATGGGCACGATGGGCTACGCCGTCCCCGCCGCGCTCGGCGCCAAGCTCGGCAGGCCGGAGGCGGAGGTCTGGGCCATCGACGGCGACGGTTGCTTCCAGATGACCAATCAGGAACTGGCGACCGCCGCGATCGAGGGCATCCCGATCAAGGTCGCGGTGATCGACAACGGTCATCTCGGCATGATCCGGCAGTGGCAGCACCTGTTCTACGACGAGCGGTACTCCCAGAGCGAGCTGGCCACCCACTCCCGGCGGGTGCCCGACTTCGCGCTGCTGGCCGAGGCATTGGGGTGCGTGGGCCTGCGGTGCGAGCGCGAGGCCGACGTGGACGCGGTGATCGCGGCGGCCCGTGCCGTGCGGGACCGGCCGGTCGTCATCGATTTCGTCGTCGGCGCGGACGCGCAGGTGTGGCCGATGATCGAGGCCGGCGCGGGCAACGACCTGATCATGGCGGCCCGTGACCTGCGCCCGCTGTTCGACGACAGCGAGGATCCCGGCCCACCGCAGGCGCCCGCGCGCGGGTGAGGCGGACCCTGGAGGAGGCAGGTCCGGGGGAGGGGGCTCAGCCGCCGCGCGCGTTGTAGACGGTGAGGCCGCGCTCGACCGCCAGCCGGCCGAATTCGGCGAACACGTCGAGCGCCTGCTCGCGCAGCACCCCCACCACCACCTCGATGCCGCGGCGGCGCAGCTGCGCGGCCCAGTCCTCGCGCATCGGCCCCTCGTCGAAGCCGGTGAGCTGCTCCACTTCCGGGCCCTCGCCGGCCACCACGAGCCGCTTCACCCCGGACCACAGCACCGCGCCGTAGCACTGCGCGCACGGCCGCCAGTTCACCACGAGTTCGCGCTGGGGTGCGTCCGCGGCGCCGAGATCCCAGGCGCGGACCCGGGTCTGGGCCAGCGACAGCGCGGTGACCTCGGCGTGCGCGACCGAGAGTCCGCTCGACAGCACCAGATTCACCCCCGCCGACACCACCTCGCCGCTGCGGGAATCCACGACCAGCGCCGCGAACGGCCCGCCCGCCCCCTCGCGCGGGTTGCGCGCGGCCAGCCGGTGCACCAGGGCCATGCGCTCGGCGTCCGTGGGCAGGACGGCGGGGGAGTCGGCCAGCTCGTCGAACACCCAGTGGGGGAGGGTGGCTCCGTAGGAGCGCGGCATGCGCGTCACGTCCACGGCGGTGATCCCTTCTCGTCGGCGGGCCGGTGGCCCTGACCGGAAACCTAGGCGAATTCGGTTGCAGAGCGGTTACTGGCGCACGTCTCCGGCATGTCGTGGATTGTGGTGGCGCTATGGAGATATTGCGATCTGAACATGTATCTCCCTGTCGTCTCGACGCAATGTCACCTCGGAGCCGACTCGGAAAAGCAGCAGGGACGGCCGGGGCCCGGCTCAGCCGAGGTTCGCGAGGGCCAGCTCGACTGCCTCGGCGGGGGAGTGGGCGATGTGGCCCGTGTCGAGTGGGTGGCCGTCGGCATCGAGGAGTCGCCAGCCGTGCAGGGAGACGACGGGGATGTCGCCGCGGTGGTGGGCGAGGGCCAGTTCGGAGAGCGTGCCCCAGGAGCCGCCGACCACGACGACCGCGTCGGCCGAGCGGACCAGGAAGGCGTTGCGCGCCTCGCCCATGTCGGTGTACAGCACCGCGGACAGGCCGGGGCAGGCGGCGGTGCGGTCGGCGTCGGGGCGCACGCCGATGACGAGTCCGCCCGCGGCGGCGGCCCCGTCGGCGACCGCGGCCATCACGCCGGTGCCGCCGCCGCACAGCACCACGGCGCCGGCGCGAGCGAGTAGGCGGCCGATCTCGCGGGCGTCGGCGGCCTCGGTGGCGGAGCAGTCCCGCGGTCCGCAGACGGCGACCTGGACGGGCCGCCGGGTCGATGGGCGCTCGATCATCGCGACCGCCGCGTCGGTGTCGGCCGGGTGCGGTGAAGCGAATCCGGCCGCGCCGGAACGGCAGTCGCGGCACCGTTGCATCGAGTGCAAGGATGCGTGATGAGCACGCGCGAGCTCATCGGTCGACCCTTTCCCGCAGCGCGAGGGCGTCCCGGGGCGCCATCACCTTGGCGTCGTTGTCGAAGTACACGTACACGTCGCCGGTACGCGCCCACCGCCGAATCTTGCTCGCCCACATGTCCAGTCCCTCGTCGGTGTACCCGCTGACGTAGAGCTCGTCGTGCCCGTGCAGGCGGATGTAGACGAAATCGGTGGTGACCTCCTCGATCAGCGGGTACTTGCCGGCCGCGTCGGCGATCACCAGGGCGATGTCGTTGGCGCGCAGCAGGTCGGTGAACTCCGGTGTCAGGAAGCTCGGGTGCCGGATCTCGAGCGCGTGCCGGATCGGCCGGTCGGCGTCGACGGTGGTGTGCGGCTCCCGGACGCGGTGGTCGTGCCCCGCGGCGATCTCGGCGGCCCGCGCGGTGGTGCTCGGCAGCCGGTCGAAGAACGCGGCCAGCACGTCGGGGTCGTAGCGGAACGTGGGCGGCAGCTGCCAGAGGATGGGCCCGAGTTTGGGGCCGAGGGCGAGGACGCCGGAGGCGAGGAAGTTGGCCAGGGACTCGTCGCCGTCGCGCAGCCGCTTCATGTGCGTGATGAATCTGCTGCCCTTGACGGCGAAGACGAAGCCGGGCGGTGTCTGCGCCGCCCAGTTCAGATAGCTCGACGGTCGCTGTAGCGAGTAGAACGACCCGTTGATCTCCACGCTGGTCAGCTGCTCGGCGAGGTACGCCAACTCCCGCCGGTGCGGCAGGCCCGGCGGGTAGAACACGCCCCGCCACGGTGGATACCGCCAGCCCGATGTCCCGATCCGGATCTCGCCCATGCCTCCATCGTCGCAGTCGCGGCCGGTCCTCGGTGGGACGCGGGCGGTTCGCCACCGGTCCGATGCGGGCGCGGGGGCGGTGGGTCGTAGACTCACCTCGCTCCTGCCGCCCGGGTGCGGAATCACCGTCATGCGATCGAGATGTAGTTGAAGGGTTGACGATGGTTCGGGTCGGGTACGAAGAGGACGGTTGCTGTTCGGAATCACAGAAGTTCGTGGAGGATCACAATGCCGAAGGTCGATGCCGTGCGGCTGTCGAGTGAGCTGGGCATCGATTTGCCGCAGGCCATGTTGCGGCTGCGGCGCGAGCGCCACCCCGGCGAGACCGAGCACGACACGTGCCTGCGTCTCATCGCCGAGGAATTCCGGCGCCGCAAGCACGGCGCCTGAGTGGTGCGCCCGGAGGCGGTAACGGAGCGTTTCCACGGAGGGCGTGCCGCGCGGGCGCTGTCGGACCGAGCCTGAGTGGTGCGCCCGGAGGCGGCAGCGGAGCGTTTCCACGGAGGGCGTGCCGCGCGGGCGCTGTCGGACCGAGCCTGAGCGGTGCGCCCGGAGGCGGCAGCGGAGCGTTTCCACGGAGGGCGTGCCGCGCAGGCGCTGTCGGACCGAGCCTGAGCGGTGCGCCCGGAGGCGGCAGCGGAGCGTTTCCACGGAGGGCGTGCCGGGAGCGGGTAGCGCAGCGTTCTCACGGGTCGATGCGGTCGAGCGTGTCCAGGACCGTCGCGCGGCCCGGTAGGCGCAGCGGGCCGGGTTCGGGTTCGCAGGCCCAGCCGAAGCCGCCGTCGCCGACGGGCAGGAGCACCCGTCGGCCCGGCGCGCGCAGCGCGACGCCGCGTCGGCGCAGGCGTCGGCGCCGCTCGTGGTCCACCGGCCCGGTCCGGTGGACGAGGAACGTCCAGACCGTTCCGCGCGGATTCGTGATCACCGGCGCCGGCCGGTCGGGGAGGGCGTCGAGGACGCGGGCGGCCAGCGGCGCGGGCACGTCCAGCGCGGTGATGCGGGCGTCGCAGACCACGGTCGGCCGATGGGCGTCGAGGCGGACGGGCAGTCCGTAGCGTGCCCGCAGCAGGTGGGCGACGTCGTATGGGGTGCAACACGATTCGAACATCCCGCGACCTCACCAGAGCGCGGTTGCCGATCGATGGCGCGCCTGTTGCGGTGCGGTGTCGCCGCGCGGTCCGCGGGTAGGTTCGCAGCACAGCCGCATACCCGATGACGAAGGAGTGACAGCGATGCGCAGTAGCGAGGTGCTGGCCGATGCGTTCACGCGGATCGGGGAGGTGGTGCACGAGGCGGTCGACGGGCTCGACGAGCCCGCGCTGAGCTTCCGGGTCGACGGGCGCGCGAACACGATCGCATGGCTGGTGTGGCATCTGACCCGGGTGCAGGACGATCACGTGTCGGAGGTGGCCGGGCGTGACCAGGTGTGGATCGAGCAGGGCTGGTACGAGCGGTTCGCCTTGCCGTTCGACCCGCGGGAGACCGGGTACGGGCAGTCACCGGAGGAGGTCGGGCAGGTGCGGGTGAGCGCCGAGTTGCTGGCCGGCTATTACGACGCGGTGCAGGAACGGTCGCTGGCGTTCGTGCGCGGCCTGGCCGACGAGGAGCTGGATCGGGTGGTCGACACCAGCTGGGATCCGCCGGTGACCCTCGGTGTGCGGTTGGTGAGCGTGCTCGGCGACGACCTGCAGCACGCCGGGCAGGCCGCCTATCTGCGGGGTGTGGTCGAGCGCGCGGGGTGAGCCGGTTTGCCCCCGGCGTTTCGCGGTAGTCGTCGGTGCAGACAGCGTTTCGGCGACGACCGCGTGTGGCGGAGGAGGTAGGACGCAATGGGCTTTCCCGAACAGCAGCAGGACGTTCCCGGTGTGCAGGCGGCGATGAACCCGGTGCCGGACTGCGGGGAGGACAGCTACCGCGGATCCGGCAAGCTGACCGGCAAGTCGGCCGTGATCACCGGCGCCGACAGCGGCATCGGGCGGGCGGTGGCGATCGCGTTCGCCCGCGAGGGCGCCGACGTGCTCATCTCGTACCTGAACGAGCACGACGACGCCAAGCAGGTGGCGCAGTTGGTGGAGGACGCGGGCCGCAAGGCGATCCTGGTGGCCGGGGATCTCGCCGATCCGACGCACTGCCGCACGGTGGTGGAGCGGGCGGCGACGGAGTTCGGCAAGATCGACGTGCTGGTCAGCAACGCCGCCTATCAGATGACGCACGAGACGCTGGAGGAGATCTCCGACGAGGAGTTCGACTACACCTTCAAGCTGAACGTCGGTGCCTACTTCTACTTGGTGAAGGCCGCGCTGCCGCATATGCCGCCGGGCTCGTCGATCATCGGCAGTTCTTCGGTGAACTCCGACATGCCCTCGCCGACGCTGGCGCCCTACGCCGCGACCAAGGCCGCGATCGCGAACTTCTCCGCCAGCCTCGCCCAGCTGCTGGGTGACCGCGGCATCCGGGTGAACAGCGTTGCGCCCGGCCCGATCTGGACGCCGCTGATTCCGTCGACCATGCCGACGGAGAAGGTGTCGAAGTTCGGCGACGACACCCCGCTGGGCCGGGCAGGCCAGCCCGCCGAGCTGGCCGCGGCCTATGTGTTGCTCGCCTCCGACGACGGCAGCTACATCTCCGGCGCGCGGCTCGCCGTGACCGGCGGCAGGCCGATCCTGTAAGTCGACCCCGTCACCAGGTCGGCCTCAGTTCGCGCTCTCGCGCTGCTCGAGGCCGACCGCGTCGCGCAGTTCCGCGCGGCGGCGGTCGAGTTCGGGGTACTCGTTGCTCATCTCCGACAGCAGCCCGGCCAGCGCATCGGCGATGGCGTTGAGCTTCTGCTGGACGGCCGCGTCGGCGCGGCGCTCGGTGTTCTGGAGCAGGGCCACCAGCAGGAACGTGATGATGGTGGTGGCGGTGTTGATGACCAGCTGCCAGGTGTCGATGCTGGGCAGCACCAGGAAGCTGGGCGCCCACACGATGACGAGCAGGACGCAGAAGACGAAGAAGCCCGCGCGCGAGGCCACATTGCTGGTGGCGGTGGCGAATCGATCGAAGATCGACAGGTGATCGCTGATGTCGGACGGCATCTGCGCCGACCGGGCCCCGGAGTCGTGACCGGAACGCACACTCATGAGCTGGTACCTCGTTTCTCGAGCACGGTGGGTACCGGTCGGATACCGCGGCAAGCATCCTGCAAACGGTGACGCGGTGTGGGCCCTGCCCGCGTGGCCGGGGTCGGTGGGGCATGCTGCTAGGGGTAGGACTGCTGGCATGCGTCCCGGTGTGACGCGGAACCGAAGGGACTCGAGGTGGCCGAAACACAGGTAAAGCCCACCGAACCGGTGATCGTCGCGGCGGTGGACGGTTCGGCGAGCGCGCAGCAGGCGGCGGCCTGGGCGGCGAAGGAAGCGGTGCTGCACGATTGCACGCTGCACCTGCTGACCTCCGTGGCGGTGAGCACCGGCTACAGCACCGGCCGGACGTTGCCGGGCGTGGAGCTGGAGTGGTTGCGCTCGGAGGGGGAGCGGATCGTCGCTGCGGTGCGTGACGCGGTGCGCGAACAGGTTTCGGCGGAGCTGGCCGTCACCACGGAGGTGACCTTCGAGTTCGTGATCCCGGCGCTGCTGGAGCGTTCCGAGCGGGTGCGGATGGTGGTGGTCGGCAGCCGTGGTCTCGGGGCGTTGCAGCGCGGCCTGCTCGGCTCGGTGAGCACGTCGGTGACCCGGCACGCGCACTGCCCGGTGGCGGTGATCCGTGAGACAGCGGCGCTGGACGAGCAGTCGGCGGGCAAACCGGTGTTGGTGGGCGTGGACGGAACCGACAACAGTGTGCCCGCCGTGGACTACGCCTTCGAGGAGGCGTCCCGGCGCGGTGTCGGGGTCGTCGCACTGCATTCCTGGACGGATGCCACCGGGCTGGAAATCGCGGTGGCCGAGTGGGACACGATCGCCACCGACGAGGAATCCCTGCTGGCCGAACGGCTGGCGGGGTACGCCGAGCGGTATCCGGACGTGCCGGTGCGCCGAATCGTGGTGGCGGACCGGCCGGTCCGCGCGCTGTTGAGCGAGTCGGAGGACGCGCAGCTGGTGGTGGTCGGCAGTCACGGGCGCGGTGGGTTCACCGGCATGCTGCTGGGGTCGACCAGCAACGCGCTGATCCACACGGTGGAGTGCCCGATCGTGGTGATTCGCAAGCGCTGAGGGTGTCGGCGCCCGCGGTCGGTGGTCGCGCGTGCGACGGGCTGCTCACCGACGCGTTCGGTGAGCAGCCCGGTCGCTCAGCGGGGCGCGTCCGCCCCGGTGCGCGGTGGCGCCTGCCGGTCCAGCTCCTCGACCTCGTCGTCGGTGAGCAGCCGGGAGCGGATGAGGAAGCGCACGCCTTCGGGCGCTTCGAGGGAGAATCCGCTCCCGCGGCCGGACACCACGTCCACGGTGATGTGGGTGTGTTTCCAGTACTCGTACTGGTCGGCGCTCATCCAGAAGGGGATGCCGTCGCCCACCTCGCCGAGCAGCACGTCCGAGGCGCCGACGCGGAATTCGCCGCGCGGGTAGCACATCGGGGCGCTGCCGTCACAACATCCGCCGGACTGGTGGAACATGAGCGCGCCGTGCTGCGCGGTGAGCCGGGTCAGCAGCTCGGCCGCGGCATCGGTCAGCGCGACGCGCTCGATCCCCTCGGGCATCAGAAGAATCCGAGCTTGTCCGGCGAGTAGCTGACCAGCAGGTTCTTGGTCTGCTGGTAGTGGTCGAGCATCATCTTGTGGTTCTCACGGCCGATGCCGGACTTCTTGTAGCCACCGAAGGCGGCGTGCGCGGGGTAGGCGTGGTAGCAGTTGGTCCACACCCGGCCCGCCTTGATCTCGCGACCCAGCCGGTAGGCGGTGTTCATGTCGCGGGTCCACACGCCCGCACCCAGACCGTAGAGGGTGTCGTTGGCGATGGAGATCGCCTCGTCGACCGAGTCGAAGGTGGTCACCGAGACGACCGGACCGAAGATCTCCTCCTGGAAGATCCGCATGTCGTTGCGGCCCTTGAAGATCGTCGGCTCGACGTAGTAGCCGTTGGGGAACACGTCGACCTTGCGGGGCCCGCCACCGGTGAGCACCTCGGCGCCTTCCTTACGGCCGATGTCGATGTAGGACAAGATCTTCTCGTACTGGTCGTTGCTGGCCTGCGCGCCGATCATGGTGGCGTCGTCGAGCGGGTTGCCGCTGACGATGGCCTTGGTGCGCTCGACGGCGCGGGCCATGAACTCGTCGTAGATGGAGGAGTGGATCAGTGCGCGCGAGGGGCAGGTGCAGACCTCGCCCTGGTTGAGCGCGAACATCACGAAGCCCTCGACGGCCTTGTCCAGGAACGCGTCGTCGGCGGCCATCACGTCGGGCAGGAAGATGTTGGGGCTCTTGCCGCCCAGCTCCAGGGTGACCGGGATGATGTTCTCGCTGGCGTACTGCATGATCAGCCGGCCGGTGGTGGTCTCACCGGTGAAGGCGACCTTGGCCACGCGCGAGCTCGACGCCAGCGGCTTGCCCGCCTCCACGCCGAAGCCGTTGACCACGTTGAGCACGCCCGGGGGCAGCAGGTCGGCGATGAGCTCGACGACCTTCAGGATCGAGGCCGGGGTCTGCTCGGCGGGCTTGAGCACCACCGCGTTGCCCGCGGCCAGTGCGGGCGCCAGCTTCCAGGTGGCCATCAGGATCGGGAAGTTCCACGGGATGATCTGGCCGACCACGCCGAGCGGCTCGTGGAAGTGGTAGGCGATGGTGTCGTTGTCGATCTCGCTGATGCCGCCCTCCTGGGCGCGCACCGCGCCGGCGAAGTAGCGGAAGTGATCGACGGCCAGCGGCAGGTCCGCGGCCAGGGTCTCGCGGACCGGCTTGCCGTTCTCCCAGGTCTCGGCGACCGCGAGGGCCTCGAGGTTCTGCTCGATGCGGTCGGCGATCTTGTTGAGAATGTTGGCGCGCTCGCTCGCCGAGGTCTTGCCCCAGGCGTCGGCGGCGGCGTGGGCGGCATCGAGGGCCAGCTCGACGTCGGCGGCCGAGGAACGGGCTACCTCGCAGAACACCTCGCCGTCGACGGGGGAGGGATTCTCGAAGTAGCGGCCCTCCACGGGGGCCTTCCACTCGCCGCCGATGAAGTTGTCGTAGCGCGCGGCGTAGTCGACGATGCTGCCTTCGGTTCCCGGCTTTGCATAGATCATTGCGGGTAACTCCTCGCTGAGTCCGGATGCGTCCACGGTCTGCCGACCGTGATGCGGCTCACTATGCTCCGCCAGGGTTGATGAAACGTTGAACCGTTCGTCGGCGCGCGTGTCAGGACCGGGCGGGCGCCATCTCCGCGGGGTGCGCCCGGCCGGTCGCGGTGATGGCGGGCCGGGCCGGAATCGCCAGGGCCACCAGGGCCGCGACCACCGCGACGCCGCACCCGAGCAGCAGGCCGGTACGGAAGCCGGCCTCGGTGGGGATGGTGTGCCCGCCCAGCTGGGTGCTCATCTGCGCGAGCACGACACCGATCACCGCCGCCGAGGACGTCGTGCCGATCGAGCGCATGAGGGTGTTGAAGCTGTTGGCCGAGGCGGTCTCCGACAGCGGCACCGAGGACATGATGAGGGCGGGCATGGCGCCGTAGGCCAGGCCGACGCCGGCGCTGCTGACGCAGGTCACCACCATCAGTCCCCACGCCGAGCTCATCAACACCATCGACGAGCCGTAGCCGAGGGCGATCACGATGCTGCCCGCGATGAGGGTGATCTTGGGGCCGTACCGGGCCGAGATGCGGGCGCCGACCGGGGAGACCGCCATCATCACCAGGCCGCCGGGGAACATCCACAGGCCCATCGCGAGCATGGATTGGCCGAGGCCGTAGCCGGTGGCGGTGGGCAGCTGCATGAGCTGCGGGATGATCAGCGACTGCGCGTACATGCCGAAGCCGACCACGACGGAAGCGAGGTTGGTCAGCAGCACCGGACGGCGCGCGGTGACCCGCAGGTCGACCAGCGGATCGTCGATGCGCAGCTCCCACCAGGTCCACGCGGCCAGCGCCACCACGGCGAGCGCGAACAGGCCCAGCGTCAGGCCGCTGGTCCAGCCCCAGTCTCCGCCCTTGGACACGGCCAGCAGCAGGCTCACCAGCGCGGTGCCGAGGCCGAGCGCGCCGAGTGGGTCGAAACCGCCGGTGCCCTGGGGCGGCGTGGCGGGCACGACGAACCAGATCAGTGCGGCCACCACCGCGACGAGCACCGCCGAGCCGAGGAACAGCACCCGCCAGCTGGTGTTCTCCACCACCGCCGCCGAGATCGGCAGGCCGAGTGCGCCGCCGATGCCGAGCGAAGCGCTCATCACGGCGATGGCGCTGCCGAGCCGTTCGGGCGGCAACGCGTCGCGCATGGCGCTGATGCCCAGCGGGATGATGCCCGCGCCGATGCCCTGCAGGCCGCGTCCGACGATCATCGGCAGCACCGACGAGGCGGCCGCGCACACCAGCGAGCCGGCCAGCAGCGGCACCGTGCAGATCAGCAGCATGCGCCGCTTGCCGTAGAGGTCGCCGAGGCGGCCGGTGATGGGGGTGGCGACGGCACCGACGAGCAGCGTCACGGTGATCACCCAGGAGGCGTTGGACGCGGTGGTGTCCAGCATGCGGGGCAACTCGCCGATGAGCGGTACCACGAGGGTCTGCATGAGCGCGGCGGCGATACCGCCCGCGGCCAGTGCGGCGACGATCAACTCGGCCCGGGCGCTGCGCGATGGGGACAAACCGGAACTCCTCGTGACAAGCTCGATGGTGCGCGAGAACGCGACTGATGCAGGATACACACGAATTGTATGATGCAAAATCCCAGCTGAGCGGCCTGGCGGGGATCCTGGAGGAGGGTGACGGACAAAATGGACAAACCGACCGACGCTGTGGAGTTCGAGACGATGCTGCTCGGCCGCCACAGCCTGGCCGGTCTGTCCCGGCGCGGCGGGCTGCTCGATCGCAGTCACTACATCGTGCTGCGCCGGCTGCGCGCGCAGGGTCCGATGTCGGTGGGTGAACTCAGCGACGCCTTCGGGCTGGACACCTCCACCGTGCACCGGCAGACCACCGCGATGCTCGGCGCGGATCTGATCGAACGCATCCCCGATCCCGACGGTGGCATGGCCCGCAAATTCCGGATCACGGCCGAAGGCGCCCGCCGGATGGATCAGGTGCGCGAGCGCAACGTGCGCGGGCTCGAGCGGGTGCTGGCGGGCTGGCCCGCCGCCGATGTCGCCGCTTTCGCCGCGTATCTGCGCCGGTTCAACACCGATATCGAACGCCTCGACGAACGGCCGTGGCCGCGCCCGCCCGCGGCTCAGCAGGAACCGCGCCGGTAGGGGCGCACGGCGACGGCCTCCGGCCCGGCCTTGGTCTCCTCGGCCCGATACACCACCGGGCCGCCGGCCACGAGGGTGCGGTAGCCGACGGCCTCGATGGCGTGGAACTCGACGAACACCGCGGGCGATCGGTCGTCGGGGGTGATGAAGCCGAAGCCCTTCTCCGCGTCGAACCAGGCGACGGTGCCGTGGCGCCACGGGCCGGAATCGCGGTGGCGCCCTTGCTGTTCCGGCGCTGTAGCCCGCGGACCCGCCCGGTGCGGCGTGTCCGCGACGCGGGCCGGGCGGGCGGGGCGCTGGGGAACGTGCGCGCGCCGGGTCGGCGCGGCCGGGGAGATCGGTGACATGGATGCGGCTCCGGCGGAGGTCAGTAGGCGAGCGGGTAGTCGTCCTCGTCGGGCAGGGGGGTGCTGATGGATTGGTCGATCCGGTCGGCGAGGTCGGCGTCGTCGAAGGCCCGGCGGATGCGCTCGGCCAGCGGGTTCGACGCGACGAGGTCCATGTCCGCGCCCTGGTCGTCGGCGAGGATCGGCGTGAACTGGTCCGCGCGGTCGGCGTAGTCGGCCGTGGGGATCGTGCTCATGGTGCCTCCGTTTCGAACTCGTGGATCGGACGCTTTGGTCTGGCGCTGTTCGGTTCGGATGCCGGGGTTCGAACACCGGCGGTCGGACACGAAGAGGGGCCGGAGCGGTTCCGGCCCCCGAATCGAGAGGAAGGGACGTGACATTCGACCGTGTCCCGTCGGGTCGGCGGCTGCGCCACCTGCTGCCACGTCGGGTGGCGGTGCGCCGTGTGGTCGACACCGGCGCCGAGGGGGTGGGCAGCCCGGCCGCCGTTCGGGTCGTTGGCTGACTGATCTTCTCGACTGACCTCGCATCACCTCGCTTTCACCGGTTCGGACGACGGCTGCTGCCGGGTGCGGGCGGGCCGCGCTGGCTGGGCCGCGGTGGTTCCGGCGCCCGGCCGTGGGCGACGGGTGCCACCCACGGGCCGGATCGACGGGACGGGTCCGGTGCCGGGGGGATCGGCACCGGCGCCGCGGTGGTGGTCCGGCGCCTGGCCAGTGCGGTGGCCAGGATCTCGTCCACCGACTCGAAGAGGTCCTCGAGGTCGGGGTCGAGCAGCAGGAGCCGGTCCGCCACCAGGTCGAGCGGTTCGCTCTCGACCGCGGCCGCCTGCGCGGTCACCACCGTCGCGGGCTCGCCCGGTGCTCAAACACCTCCCGAGGGATGGCTGCGGTCGCCCCGGGTGGCGGAATCACGGAACGGGACGGCGTGCGTGGGCATGGCGGCCACCTCCATTTCGCGATGTACTACCAGCGTCTTTCAGAAAATCTGTTTTTGTCGGTATAGATTTCTTTTAGCACTCACGTCAGCCGAGTGCAAGTGGTTCGAGCACCCGATCGTGGGCGGAATCCGTGCCGCCGCGGCAGGCGCGGCGGAACTCGCCGGGGCGAAGACCTTTCACCCGGGTGAACGCCGCGCTGAGCGCGTACCCGTCGCTGTAGCCGACCGCGCGGGCGATGGCGCCGAGGGTGTCGTCGGTGCGGCGCAGGCGGTCGGCGGCCAGCGCGACCCGCCAGCCGGTCAGGTACGTCATCGGTGGCTCGCCGACGAGCTCGGTGAACCGGCGCGCGAAGGCCGCCCGGGAAACTCCCGCGCGACGGGCCAGCTCGGCGACGGTCCAGTCCGCCGCCGGGTCGTCGTGGATCGCCCGCAACGCCGGACCGGCGACCGGGTCCCCGAGTGCCCGATACCAGGGCGGCCCGTCCGCGCCGAGATCGTCGAGCCAGCAGCGCAGGGTGGAGACCAGCAACAGGTCGAGCAACCGGTCCAGCATCACCTGTTGGCCCGGGCGGTCGGCGGAGATCTCGCGCAACAACAGCGCCATCTCCGGCGCCGGATCGGGCTCGGCGGGCACCCGCACCACCCGCGGCAGGGCCGCGAGCAGGCGTTCGGCGACGTCGGCTCGGGCGGGGTAGGCGCCGGTGAGCACGACGGTGGCGGCGTCGGGGCGATCCCCCCACACGCGCGGGCCGATGTAGGCGGATTCGGGCACCTCCCGGCCGTCGAGGTCGGTGCACCGATCGTCCGCCTCGACGAACAGCCGCGGGCTCGTCGTCGGGGAATCGGACAGTGTGTAGGGGTGCGGACCGCGCACGATGGCCGCGTCCCCGGGATCGAGCCGCACCGGCGGGTGGCCGTCCGCGCGCACCCAGCATCCCCCCTGCGCCATCGCGACCAGCGTCAGCGCCGCGCCGTCGCTGAACCGCACACCCCAGGGCGGGTCCATCATCGACTGGCACAGCACCGCCCCGCGGGCCCGCGTCTCATGCAGCAACGACTCCAGCACATCCACGCCTGAGACGATCTCACATCGACCATGGACTGAGAACCATCGTCCGTCTCGCGATCGGCGGCTGGAATGAAGACATGACGATTCTGGTTCTCGGCGCGACCGGCAAGACCGGCCGCCCTCTGGTGTCCACCCTGTCCGCCCGCGGCGTCGACGTGCGCCCGGCCACCCGCGCCACCGGCTTCGACTGGAACACCCCCGCCACCTGGGATGCCGCGCTCACCGGCGTCGACGCCGTCTATCTCGTCGAGACCGACCAGGGCGGCGACCCGGTGGCCGATTTCAGCAGCCGCGCGGCGGCACGGGGGGTGCGGCGGGTGGTGCTGCTGTCGGCGCTGAGCCGCGATCCGGTGAACACCGCGATGAAGCGGGAGAGCGAGCGGGCCGTGGCCGAGTCCGGGGTGGCGTGGACGGTGCTGCGTCCGGCGTGGTTCGTCCAGAATCTCACCGGGTTGTCGTTCATCGCCGAACCGCTGGCCACGACCGGCGTGCTCGCCCTGCCCTGCGGGGACGGGCGGGAGGCGTTCATCGATGCCCGCGACATCGCCGAGGTCGCCGCCACGGCGTTGCTCGATGACGGACACGCCGGGCAGACCTACGAGCTGACCGGTCCCCGGGCGATGAGCTTCGGTGAGCTGGTGGCCGAGTACGCGGCGGCGACCGGCAAGGAGTTGCGCTTCGAGGACATCGCGGAGGAGCAGTACGCGCGCCAGGCGGCCGCGGCGGGCTTCGGCGACGACGAGGTCGCCTTGGTGCTGAGCCTGTTCCGTGAGGTCCGCCGCAGCGGTGGCGCGCCGATCATGCCCGACGTGGCACGGGTGCTGGGCCGCGCGCCGCGTGATCCCGCCGTCTGGATCGGCGAACAGGGCGCCTCGGCCGCCGCCTGACCGCCGCGGTGTTTCCCCGTCGGCAAACCGGACACCCTTTCCCCGCAAGGGCCGCGCGCTCGGTGACGGGCCACGGCCGCCTCGCGACGAGAGGGAGGACCGATGGTTTCCCGGGACACGATCGCCCAGTTGCACCAGGACATCACCACCGCCGAGGACGCGGGGGACACCGAGACGGCCGATCGGCTGCGCAAGGAACTGGCCGCCGCCGAGAACGCCGCCGAGCAGGACGAGCAGGCTCGGTGATCGGTGCTGTCCCGCCGGCCGAGGGCGTCGCTGAGCGCGCGGCGCCCGGCCTGGCGGGACGGCCGAGCGGACGGTGGGGAGATCGGCAGCCGTGGTGGTCGCCCGACCCAACCCCGCGGTCGTAGGCCGGGTTCAGTCCCGGACAGCGCAGGCACGCACTGGTTCCCGTGCCGCGCGGGCGGCCAGACCGAACACCGTGAGCGCGAGGAGTCCGGCGGCGGCCGCGATCGGCGGCAGCGCTCCCGGCCCGGCCGCGTCGACGACCGCGCCGCCGAGAGTCGCGCCGACCGCCACACCCAGGTAGGTCCCGGAGGTGTTGGCCGCCAGCGCCGGGGTGGCGGCCGGTCCGGCCAGCCGGTGTAGCCGGGCCTGGACGGCGGGGGAATTCCAGAACGCCGCCCCGGCCCACAGCAGCGCCAGCGGATACAGCAGCGCCACCGGTACGGGGCGCAGCGGCCAGAGACCGGTGAAGGCGAGCATCGCCGCGACGAACACCCCCACCCCGATCAGCAGCGCACGGTCCGCGCCCCAGCGGTCGGTGCCGTGCCCGCCGAGCCACAGGCCCGCCATGCCCGCGAATCCCGAGACGGCGAACAGGGTGGCGCGGGCGGCGGTGTCGGCGGTGGCGAGTCCGGCGACGAACGGCGCCAGGTAGGTCAGCAGCATCATCGACCCGGACATCAGCACGACATTGCCCGCCAGGCCCAGCCACACCGGCGCGGTGGCCAGCGCGCGCAGCTGCTCGCGCGGCCGCGCGGTCGTCGCGGCCACCGGTGGGACCGCGGCCGCCACCCCGACCGCCACGCACAGGCCGGCCAGGGCCATGGCACCTAAGGTGGCCCGCCAGCCCCACGCCGCCCCGATCCAGGTGCCCAGGGGAACGCCGACCGCGATCGCGCCGGTGACGCCCAGCCCCACCACCGCAAGGTATCGGCCGAGCCGTTGTGGCGGCGCCAGGCGGGCGGTGAGACCGAACAGCGTCGGCGTCGCGGCCGCGGCGGCCAGGGCGGCGAGCACCCGGGCGGCGAGCAGGGCCTCGAACGCGGGCGTCACCGCGGCCAGCGCGTTGGCCGCGACGAACACGACCGCCGCACCCGCCAACAGCGCGCGCGGCGCGCAGCGTGCCGTCACCAGCGCTGCCAGCGGCGCCGCCACGGCCAGGGTGAGGGAGAAGACGGTGACCAACCGGCCCGCGGTACCGACGGTGACATCCAGGTCGGCGGCGATCTCCGGCAGCACCCCGGCGATGACGTAGTCGTCGGTGTAGAAGACGAGCGCGGCCACGGCCAGCACGGCGAGCCACACCGGCATGCGAGCGTCCTTTCCGTCGTCGCGCCGGACGTTATCCGCGGAAGGGGACGGGCCGCAAACGCTTTTCCACGCGGCTCAGTGCCGGGCGTGCCGCGTCGGATACCACTGCTCGCCGACCGGCTCCCCGGCCATGTTCCAGCTCCACGACTCCACGGGGGTGATGGGGACGCGGTGGTCCCCGGATCATGTGGGGTGGGGGAGGGGGCGCGCTATCCTGGCGCGGCTGTCGGACGGGGTCGTGCCCGTTCACCGGATCGAATGCGGAGGCCCCATGAGCGAACCCGTCCTCGTCGAACGGCACGGCGCCACGGTCGTGTGGACGTTGAACAGTCCGCGGGCGCGCAACCCGATCTCCGAACCGGAGACCATCGAGGCGCT
Source organism: Nocardia farcinica (assembly GCF_001182745.1). Taxonomy (NCBI): domain Bacteria; kingdom Bacillati; phylum Actinomycetota; class Actinomycetes; order Mycobacteriales; family Nocardiaceae; genus Nocardia; species Nocardia farcinica. Next base: position 1,092,168 of record NZ_LN868938.1, read on the forward strand.
GGAGTCGGCGGTCGCGGCGGCCGAGGCCGATCCGGACGTGCGCGTGGCGATCCTGACCGGTGCGGGTGCGGCGTTCTCCTCCGGCGGCAACATCAAGCACATGCGCGACAAGGCGGGCATGTTCGCCGGCGGTCCCGCCGACCTGCGCCCGGGGTACCGGCACGGCATCCAGCGCATCCCGAAAGCGCTCTACGACTGCGAGATTCCCACCATCGCCGCGGTGAACGGTCCGGCCATCGGCGCGGGCTGCGATCTGGCGCTGATGTGTGACATGCGGATCGCGGCGCAGAGCGCGGTGTTCGCGGAGAGCTTCGTCAAGGTCGGGTTGATTCCCGGCGACGGCGGCGCCTGGCTGTTGCCGCGCGCGGTGGGCATGGCCCGTGCCAGCGAGATGGCGTTCACCGGTGATGCGATCGATGCGGCCACCGCACTGGAGTGGGGCTTGGTCTCGCGGGTGGTGCCCGACGCGGAACTGCTCCCGGCCGCGCACGCGCTGGCCGACCGGGTCGCGGCGAATCCGCCGCACGTGCTGCGGATGACCAAGCGCCTGATCCGGGAGGGGCAGCATCAGCGGCTGGAGTCGCTGCTGGAGTTGTCCGCGGCGATGCAGGCCATCGCCCACACGACCGAGGACCATCACGAGGCGGTCGCCGCCATGCTCGACAAGCGCCCGCCCCGGTTCACCGGTCGCTGACCTGGTCGTTCACCGCCCCGTCGCTCGCCGAGCGGCGGGGCGGTCGTGTTTGTCCGAAATGAACTATTTGATTAGCGCAAGCAACTAAAATATAGTTGCTTACTGCAACCAATCAATCCACGGGAGTCTCTCGATGCCGGTGTCCACCGAAACGGCGCAGAACCTGATCAAGGAGCTCTACCTGATCGGGCGGGCCATCCGCGGTGCCCTCGCGCACCCGGACGAGGGAGCGCTGCTGCCCGGGGCGATCGGCGTGCTCAGCACGCTCGAGACCAAGGGGTCGTGCCGGCAGGGCGATCTGGCGGTCTCCATCTGCATCAGCCCCTCCGCGCTGAGCAGGCATGTGACCGACCTGGTCGCGGCCGGCTACGTCAGCCGCACGGCCGACCCCAGCGATGGGCGCGCGACCCTCATCGAAGTCACCGACGCGGGACGGGCGCTGCTCGAGCGCATCCGGGTCTCGCGGGCCGAGGGCCTGCAGTCGGTGCTCTCGGATTGGAGCGAGGAAGAAGCGGAACGGGCGTGCACGGCAGTGCGCAAGCTCAGGAACTCACTGGCCGACAACGCGCATCGCAGCGTCGCGGGCGAGCGGAAGCCGGTGTCGAACGAAAGTCAGGGAACGGATGTCTAGTTCAGTCGAGACGGGCACGCGACCCGATCCCGATGCCATGACCCACCGCGAGGTCCTGGAGGCGATGACGGGTCTGCTGGCCGCGCTGTTCACCGCGCTGCTCAGCACCACGATCGTGGCCACCGCCCTGCCGACCATCATCGGTGACCTGCAGGGCTCGCAGACCGCCTACGCGTGGGTCATCACCACGGCGTTGCTGGCGAACGCCGCCTCGACGCCGATCTGGGGCAAGCTCGCGGACCTGTTCAACAAGAAGCTGCTGGTGCAGCTGTCGATCGTCATCTTCGTGGCGGGCTCGATCCTGGCCGGCGTCGCCCACAGCGTCGACGTGCTGCTCGCCGCGCGGGTCGTGCAGGGCATCGGCATGGGCGGGCTCACCGCACTGGTGGTCGCGATCATCGGCTCGATCGTCGCCCCGCGCGAACGCGGCCGCTATTCCGGTCTGATGGGCGCGGTGATGGCGGTCTCGATGTCGGGCGGCCCGATCCTGGGCGGCGTGATCGTCGACAGTCCGCTGGGCTGGCGCTGGTGCTTCTTCGTGTGCGTGCCGCTGGCGGTGATCGCGTTGTTCCTGTTGCAGCGCACGCTGCGGCTGCCCACCGAGCGCAAGGACGACGTCTCGATCGACTGGCTGGGCGCGGTCCTGCTGACCGCGGGCGTGTCGGTGCTGCTGATCTGGGTGTCGTTCGCGGGCAAGGCCGGCTACTACGACTGGGTCTCGCGCGAGTCGGTGCTCTACGTCGGCGGCGGTGTGCTGCTGCTGGCGGCGACGGTGTGGGTCGAGGCGCGGGCCAAGGCGCCGATCATCCCGCTGAAGATCGTCACCGAACGCACCACCGGGCTGGCGATCATCGCCTCCATCGCGGTCGGTGTCGGCATGTTCGGCGCCACCACCTTCCTCGGGCAGTACTTCCAGACCTCGCGGGCCTACTCGCCGACCATCGCCGGTGTGCTGACCATTCCGATGGTCGCCGGCATGCTGGTCGCCTCGGTCGTCTCCGGCCAGATGATCACCCGCTTCGGCAAGTGGAAGAGCTTCGTGGTGAGCGGCGCGGCGTTGATGGTGGTCGGCTTCTCGCTGCTGGCGACCATCGACCACGCCACCAACCTGTGGCTGGTCGGGATCTACATCACCGTGATCGGCCTCGGCATGGGCATGATGATGCAGAACCTGGTGCTGGCCGTGCAGAACACGGTGAGCGTGCAGAACATCGGCGCGGCCTCGAGCAGCGTCGCCTTCTTCCGGACCTTCGGCGGCGCGATCGGTGTGTCGGTGCTGGGATCGGTGCTGGCGACGCGGGTGAGCGAGCTGTCGGCGGAGGGCTTCGCCCGCCTGGGCATCCGGCCCAGCGGCGAAGGCGGCAGCAACCTGGATCTGAGCGGGCTGCCCGCGCCGGTGCTCGATGTCATCCGCGCGTCCTACGGTGACGCGACGGGGCGGATCTTCCTGATCGCGGCGGTGGCGACCTTCGTGGCGCTGCTCGCGGCGGCGGTGCTGCCCAACCGGCCGCTGCGCCGCACGATCGACATCGACCCCGCGCAGGATCCGATGCGCACCGGCGTGCCCGCCGCGCCGGAGGAACGCGACGGCGTCGAGCTGGAAAAGGCGCGCACCAGCTGAGCACCCCCTGACGCGAAGGGCCCCGGATTCGTCCGGGGCCCTTCGTCGTTCGCCGCGCGGGCCCTTACACTCGGCAGAACTGAAACCTGTTCCAAGGTGGTGTGTGGTGGCTGCCGACCGCCTGATCTTCGCCCTGTGGGGCGTGCCCGACCCGCGCGATCCGGCATGGGTCGACGAGCTGACCGGCGCGGGCGCGCGCGAGGTGATCCTCGACGTCGCCGACGACGCCGTGGCCGCGGCGATGTTGCGGCTCACCACCTTCGAGACGCCGGTCGAGGCGGTGCTGTCGCTGGTGGCCGAGCCCGACACCGCCGCGGCGGTGTCGGCCGTGCTGGCGGGCCGGGCCGAGCGGGTGGCGGGGTGGCGGGTGGAGACGACCGCGCCGTTGCCGCCGCCGACCACCCCGGTCGGCGTCCGCGCGCCGGGCGTGACCAACGTCGCGTTCCTGCGCAGGCCCGCCGAGCTGGCCTACGACGAATGGCTGGCGCGCTGGCGCGGCGCGCACACCGAGGTCGCCATCGCCACCCAGGCCACGTTCGGGTACGTGCAGCACCGGGTGCTCGAGCGGGTGACCGCCGACGCTCCCGAGATCGCCGCCGTGGTGGAGGAACTGTTCCCGATCGAGGCGCTGCACGACCCGCACGCCTTCTACGGCAGCGGCGGCGACCCGGCCGAACTGGGCAGGCGGATCGAGGCGATGATGGCCAGCGTGGCCACCTTCGGCGCCGATCGCGACCTCGACGTCGTGCCCACCAGCCGCTACCGCTTGTGCTGAGTGGCGTCAGCTCTCGAAGAGCAGGTACAGGCCGAGGAAGGTGAAGCCGACCATCACCAGCATGAGGGCGAGCTGCCCGGTGAGCCGGTGCGCGCGGGGCAGCAGCCGCAGGCACATGTCGTGGGCGGCGGTGACGCCGAGGATGTGCCCGGTCAGCACGGCGAGCACCTTGATCGAGCCCAGCACCGCCGGGTGGGTGGACAGCACGTAGGCCACCTGGGCGTCCCCGAGCAGCGCCCAGCCGCGGCCGAACGGGTCGGCCAGCAGCAGCAGTGTCGCCTGGCCCTTCTCCACCAGGAAGGTGAGGTAGTGGGCCACCACGTACCCGGCGATCACCGGAGTGAGGCTGTGCGCCAGCCGGATCGGCAGCCGGGACCGCTCGGCGCGGGTGAGGCCGCCGGTGGCCTGGGCCGCGGCGGTGAACAGGGCGCCGACGATCACGACGAAGGCGAGCAACCCGGCGGTGCGCACCAGGGTGGCGGTCGCGGCCGACCCGCCGCCCAGGTCGTCGACGAGATTGCGCCACACCGGGAAGGTGGTGAAGCTGTCGAAGGCGGTCGAGCCGAGCAGGGTCGCCGCGACCGCGACCGATCCGGCCAGCGCGGGGGTGCCCGCGAGCGAGTCGAGCGGACTGCGCAGGATCGGGGTGCCGTCGGTGCGGCGGGCCAGGGGGCTGAGCCGCCCCAACAGGCTGCTGTAGACCTCGAACGGGTCGGCGCGCTCGGCCCACACGGTGCCGAACAGCATCAGCCCCACCGTGCCGATCACCAGATACGCCAGCAGCCACCCGGTGACCGCCGGCACCGAACCCGGGTCGGGAGAAGCCAATTCGAGCCACACGAACGAGAACAGCCCGAGCGCCGCGGGCCGGAATCCCCACGACTCGCGGTAGCGCAGCAGTCCGTGGTCGGGGTCGCGGCCGCTGATCCGGCACCACAGCCGGTGCAGCGCCCGCACCGGAGAGACGATCTTCCACACCGGCCCGAGGACCAGCGACACCACCGGCACCCCGACCCACAGGTAGATGTAGACGATGCCCGGTGCGGCGTTGCGCGCCGGGTCGCGGTCTCCGAAGAACCCGATCGCCAGGGTCAGCAGTACCGCGGCCACCGCGAGCACGCCCAGCACCGTCCGCAGCGCACGCGAGTCGCACAGTGCGCGCAGTGGCGCGGGCAGTGCGCGACCGGGTGAGTCCGGGTCCAGCCGTGGCTCGCGCCAGGCGACGGCGATGACGGCGAAGGAGAAGGTCAGCGCCCAGGCACCACCGATCAGGGCGTAGGTCGACGGGATCGGCAGGTCCGCGGCGCCGCCGATCCCGTGGGCGAGCAGCGTCACGGGCGCACGAGCAGGGTCGTCACCGTGCGGCCCGCGTCGTGCAGTTCGACCTCGACCCGGCCCGGGACGTCGACGGTGAAGGTGAACCGTTGACCGGCGCCCACGCGCACCGGGAAGGTGTGCTCGGGGCTGGCGTGGACGTGCAGTTCGTCCTCGGCGTCGCTGTCGACGACGAGGGTGATGGGCCGGCCGACCTTCGCCTCGGCCTGGGCGTTGGTCGGAGTGACGGTGCCGCCCGCGATCCGCACGTCGATGACGACCGCGTCCTCGGCCGGGTTGCTCGCCGCGGTGGAGGCGGAGGCGAAGTCCTCGGCGCGGGGTGCGGTGGGCTCGTCGGAACCGCAGGCGGTGAGCGCGGCGGCGGTGAGCGCGACGAGCGCGGCGTAACCGAGCGGTCGGGTCATCGGTTCTCCTCGGGCGGGTCGGGACGGGCTGTCTCGGAGTCGGCGGTATCGGTTCCGGCGGCGGCCTTCTCGCGTTCCTCGGCGCGCCGGTCGCGCACCGCGATGGTCACGATGAAGGCCACCACGGCCAGCGCGGGCAGGAAGGCGGGGATCGCCAGCAGCACCGAGTGGTCGGCGAGCAGGTCGAGGCCGGGTTGCCCGGAGGTCATCGGGTGGGCACCGGTTCGGTCGTGTCGGCGCGGCTGCCGGTCTGGTACCGGTCGTTGATGCGCGCCGCGCCCCAGGACAGTGCGGCGATCAGCGCCAGGCTGCACGCCAGCACCACCAGCGAGGCCGCGCCGAACAGCCAGGCCGGGTGGTCGAAGGACCGCTCCCGTTGCAGCACCGTGATCTCGGCGACGAACGGCCGCTCGAATTCGGCCTCGGCGGGCACCTCCGTGGCGCCGATGCCCGGGTCCTCGGGCATGAAGATCGGCAGCGCGGTGAAGGTGCGCCCGTCGTGCACCCGCAGCACCGTCTTCCAACTGCCGTGCGCGGGCACGGGTTCGGTGGAGCGGTAGTGGCCCTCACCGACACGGGTCAGGTGGTCGATGACCAGGCCGCGGCCGGGACTGTCGGCGCCGACGCCGCCCTGCCAGGACAGGATCTGCACCCATTCGGGGTCCGCGCCGACCAGGTCGGCGGGGTGCAGCCGGACGTCGGCGACGACCATGCGCCCGCCGTCGACGGGCTCGGCGTCGCGCAGCGCGACGGTGGCGCTCGCGTTCTCGGGGACGCGGATCATCAGTCCGTTGGCGGTGGCCGCGGCGACCACGAGCACCGCGGCCACGATCAGGCCGCGCCGCACCGGCGGGCGCGGGAGCCGTTCGCCGCGCAGGACGGTGCCCAGCAGCACCCCGACCACGCCGCCGGCGATGCCGACGGGCACCGCCATCGCCAGCAGTTCCGGCCACATCCGGCCCGGCCACGGGTCGGCGAAGACCGCGTCCACCCAGCGGGATTCGAGCCACAGGCCGAAGGTGGCCACCACGAGTCCGGCCAGCGCGCCCCACCACAGCCGCCACCGCTGCCACGGCAGCAGCGCCAGCACCTCGACCACGACGGCGGAACCGAGGTAGAGCGGGAAGACGTTGCGCGGTGCCTCGATCAGCGGACCGGCGACGAGGAAGGCGACCACGCCGCGCACCAGGGTCGCGAACGCCACGACCACCAGGGTGCTGCCGGTGCCCAGGGTGATGCGCGCGGCGACCAGGGTGATGGTGGCGGCGGCGACGATGAGCATGGGCTGCAGCACCAGGCGGAACTGTTCGACGCCGAAGTCGTATTCGACCTGGAACACCGACAGGCCGATGATGAGGCCGCCGAAGGCGAACGCCCGCATGAACCACAGCAGCCTGCCGTCGGGCCGGTCGGGGTCGGGCTTGTTGCGGCTGCCCTCGAATTCCAGCAGCAGCACACCGACCAGCGACAGCCCGGCCCCGCCGATGAGCATCAGGTGGGTCGGGCCCCAGAGGGTGACGTCCTGGCCGAAGATGCGGTGCCAGATGTCGTCGAGGGGGAAGCCGATCAGCGCGTACAGGCCCGCGCCCGCGATGAGGATGCCGCCCACGGGCGCGTACCAGGTGCGGGTGATCCGCACGGCCGCGGCGCCGGGCTTCTCGTCGCGCGGCAGGACCATGGCCAGCATGCCCGCGGTGAACAGGAAGAACAGCCCGGCCAGGATGAAGTAGTGGGCCGGGTTGGCCAGCGGCCCTTCGTCTCTGCCGTTGCCGACGTGCAGGCTGACATCCCAGATGAAGCCGAGCAGCGCGGTGAGGATGGTGGCCAGGAACATCGCGATGGGCAGGGCCACCCAGCCGGGCCGGTTGAACCAGCCGCCGAGCCGGTCGGCGAGGGTCTGTAGCCAGCTGATGCGACGGGTGCGGTGCAGGTAGCCGACCCAGAGCAGCACCAGCGCGATGACGCCGGCCGATCCGGTCATGATCGCTACCTGATCCAGCGCCGCCCCACCGCCTTCGGTGCCCTGGGCGGTGAGTTGCTCGATCGCCGCGTGCGTGGTGCTGGGCACGGGACCTCCATTCAGAGCCAATAAGTGTTACTTAGGGTAGCGCGAACACGGGCTCGTCGGGGAAGCTTCCGCCTGACGATGCGGGCGGCGCGTCCGGCGATATGGAATTCGGCGCCACCGATCGGCTCCTCGGGAATGCCCGCTGTGGCGGCGCGGAAACCGGCCGCGCTGCCCGGATCGGTGATCGGCGCCCGCGTGTCGGGGCGTGTCGTGAGTCCTTGACCGGTCGACGGCGATCATTCGTGCCGAATCACCTCCGAGGCGGCCTATGGATTGATAGTCTGCCCCACATCGAACTATCAAAGTTCGAACCTTCCCCCGATCGGCTCCCCGGTGTGCGGTGACGCGCGCGGTGGGGCGGACGCAGCGGCAGGAGTGGACGTGTCGGGTGAGTACGCGCCGGCGGCAGTGTGGCCGCCGGACAGCACGGACGAGCAGCGCGCGAGTGCGGTGCTGGTCCTGCGCGGGCGAATCCTGTCCGCGGTCCGCACTTTCGGCCGCACGGTGCGCCTCGGGGTGCGTGCCACCGTCCTCGCGGCCACCGACCTGGCGGCGGGCCGGTTCCCGCTGCGGGAAGCGGTGGTGCAGGCGTGGTTCTTCGCCTCGGTGTCCCTGCTGCCGGCGATCCTGATCTCGCTGCCGATGGGCGTGGTGATAGCCGTGCAGGTCGGCAGTCTCACCGAGAACGTCGGCGCGGGCTCGATGGCCGGCGCGGTGGGCGGCATGGGCGTCATGCAGCAGATCGCGCCGTTGGCGGCGGCACTGCTGGTCGGCGGCGCGGGCGCCTCGGCGATCGCCTCCGACCTGGGCGCGCGCACCATCCGCGAGGAGATCGACGCACTGCGCACGATGGGCATCGACCCGCATCGCCGCCTGGTCGCCCCGCGCGTGGTGGCGATGACCGCGGTGGCGCCGATGCTGGCGGTGCTGGTGATCCTGATGAGCATCCTGGCCAGCTTCCTGGTGGCCTCGGTCGGCCAGGGCGTGGCACCCGGCTCGTACTGGCTGTCCTTCGGCAGCTTCGCCAGTGTCACCGACCTGGTGATCTGCCTGGGCAAGTCGGCGGTGTTCGGCTACCTGGTGGCGGTGATCGCCAGCCAGCGGGGGTTGCAGGCGCAGGGCGGGCCGAAGGGCGTGGCCGACTGCGTGAACGCCGCGGTGGTGCTGGGCCTGCTCGCCTGCCTGGTGGTGAATCTGATCATCACCCAGATCGTGCTGCTGTTCGTCCCGATGGGGTTGTTGTGAGCGCCGCGCCCGGGGGACAGTGGACCACCCGCCCCTCGCCCTACCGTCCACCCGGCCTGCGCTGGACACTGCGCACCCAACGGGCCTGGGACCCGTTGGAGGAACTGGGTTTCCAGCTGCGTTTCGGCATCGCCGCGGTGGCCGGGGCGGGCTGGGCGCTGCGCCGCTACCGCGCGCAGGTCGTCGCGGTGTTCACCGATCTGGCGTGGGGCAACGGCCGCGCGGTGATCGTCGGCGGGGGCGTCGCTCCGGTGCTGGTGGTGATGGGCGTGGTCGCCGGGGCGATGATCGGGTTGGTCGGCATCACCGCCCTGGACACCCTCGGCATGGGTCCGCTGGCGGGGGCGATGTCGGCGCTGGCCAACCCCCGCGAACTCGCCCCCTCATCGCCGCGGTCGGCTTCGCCGCCCAGGCCGGATGCCGGATGACCGCCGAGATCGGCGCCATGCGCATCGCCGAGGAGATCGACGCGCTCGAAGCCCAGGCCATCGACCCGATCCCGTACGTGGTGTCGACCCGGCTGCTGGCCGCGGTCCTCACCGTGGTGCCCACCTACCTGATCGCGCTGGCGCTGGGCTTCCTCACCACGAAGCTGACCGTGACCGCCGTGCACGGGGAAGCGGCGGGCTCCTTCGAGCACTACTTCCAGATGTTCGTCGAACCGCGCGACCTGGTCTACTCCCTGGTCAAGGTGGTGATCTTCGTGGTGATCGTCACCGGGGTGCACGCCTATCAGGGCTTCTACGCCACCGGCGGGCCCGAGGGCGTGGGGGTGGCGTCCGGGCGCGCGATCCGCGCGAGCCTGGTGCTGATCGCCACCGCCGACATGGTGCTGACCATCGCGATGTGGGGCTTCGACACCGAGATCGGATTCGGGGGGTGAGGCGACGATGAGCCGGGCGTCGATGTTCTCCGAGCGCGGACCGGGCCGGACCGGGCTGCGGCTGCGCGGACTGGTGCTGCTGGCCGCGCTGATCCTGCTCACCGGCGCGGTGTGGCGCAGCGTGCCACCCGATCGGGCCGGGCAGGCCGGGTTCGACCTGGTCGCGGCCACTCTCGGCGACGGAGTCGGGGTGGACACCCCGGTCCGGCTGCGCGGACGCACCGTCGGCGCGGTCGTGGCGGTCGCGCCGCTGGGCGTGGACCGGCGGCGGGTCTCCATCGGCATCGAAGCGCCGCGGCTGGCCGAGCTGAGCACCGCGATGCAGACCCGCTTCGTCTCGGCCAACCTGTTCGGCTCCACCGCCCTGGAGCTGGTGCCGATGCCCGGCGGGCAGCCGCTGAGCGAAGGCATGGTCCTCGACGTCGGCGACCGGGTGGACAACTTCACCGTCACCGGCATCCTGCGCGAATCCGGCCGCGCGGTCACCGAAGTGCTCACCCCGCGGCTGGCCGCGGCGCTGGAGGACGCGGCCGACCTCACCGAAGCCGGTGCGCCGCTGCTCGGCGCGGCGCTGCTGGTCGCGCGCACCTGGCAGCGCGTCGAACGCGTCCCGCTCGCGCAGGCGCTGCCAGCGGTCGCCGACGCCACCGAGGGCGCGGCCGCGTTCACTCCCTCGGCGCTGGGCATCCTCACCGCCCTGGCCTCGGTCGAGGAGCTCGACGACGACGTCCACATCGGCCAGGCCTCCGACACCATCTCCGAGGTCTCCAACCTGGTGTTCGCCTTCGCCGGGCAACTCGTCGGCGCGCTCGGCCCCACCTCCGACGCCGTCGACATGCTGCTGGACACGCTGATCCCGCTGAACCAGGCCGTGCGCGGGGTGACCCCGGCGCAGGTCGGCGCCCTCACCGACCGCCTCGACGGCGCCCTGCACGGCGACGGCGACGGCGTCGTGCTCGACGTGGAGGTACTGATCGCGGCGATGCCGGCGTTCGCGCTGCCGCTGGCGGCCACCGCGGGGGCGCACCGATGAGAACACCGCGCGCCGCCGCCGTCCGCCTGCTGGGCCTGCTGGCCGTCGTGATCGCGATCCTGCTGCTCGTCGTCGCCGCCATCACCCGCCCGGTCGGCGGCGAAACCCTGGTCTACCACGCCGAATTCGGTGACGTGTTCGGGTTGCAGGACGACGCCGACGTGCGGGTGCGCGGAGTGCAGGTCGGCAAGATCACCGGCATCTCGCTCACCGACGAGCACCGCGCCCTGGTCCGGTTCACCCTGCGCACCGAGCACCGGCTGCGCGCGGGCGACCGGCTGGCCATCCGCTTCCAGAACCTCACCGGCCAGCGCTACCTCGCGGTGCTGCCCGCCGAGACCCCCGGCGCACCGCTGGACCCGGCCGCACCGGTGCGCGACACCATCGACTCCTTCGACATCACCACCGTGTTCAACGGCCTGCGCCCGCTGCTGCGCGAGGCCGACCCGCAGGTGTACAACCGGTTCGCCCGAAACCTGGTCGCGATGATCGAGGGCACCGGCAGCGACCTCACCCCGCTGCTGCGCGATCTGGGCGCGCTGGCCTCCTACGCCGAGGACCGCACCGCCGTCATCGCCACCATCGTCACCAATCTCGACGGCCTGGCGCAGAAACTGCGCGGCCGCTCGGCGAACCTGGAGAACATCCTGCGGGTGTTCCACTCGATCTTCATGCCGGTGGCCAGCCGGATGGAGGAGTTCCTGAGCCTGATGGAGAAGGGCTCGGTGGAGATGAGCGAGATCGTGCGCTCGGCCGACGCCCTGGGCCGGCTGCTGCTCGGCGCCCGCGACAGCTCCGACGCCATGACCGAACGCATCCGCCAAGCCATTCCCGACACCACCGCGGCCGTGCGCTCGCTGACCGCGCTGCCGGGCCTGCTGGCCTCGCTGACCGCGCTCATCCCGCGATCGGAGCCACGGAACCGCTGCGCCGACGGCACACTCACCCCGCCGGTGGCCGCCGCCGTCCTGGTCCAGGGCAGGCACCTGACCGTGTGCGAGGGGAGCCGATGATGGGCGATCGAGCACGCAGGCTGCCCACGCTGGGCGGCGAGGAGGTCGCACCCCGCGCGCAGACGGTGTGGGCGCTGGTGAGCGTGGTGGTGCTCGCGCTGGCCTTCGGCGCGGTCGCGGCGCTCTACACCCATCCGCCCGGCAGCCACACCCACCGCATGCTGCTGCCCGAGACCGGCGGGCTCGGCGTCGGCGACGGCGTCCGGATCGCCGGCGTGCCGGTCGGGCGCGTGACGGCAGTGCGACTGGGGGAGGGGCAGGTCGAGGTGAGCTTCACCGTCGACGCCGACCGGCATCTCGGCGACCGCACCGCGGCCGACATCCGGATGCTCACCCCGGTCGGCGGACTGTATGTGGCACTACTGCCCTCCGGGGACGCGCCGCTGCGCGAACCGATCCCGGCCGCACGAGCCCGGCTGCCGTTCGTCGTCGGGGACCTGGTGGAACAGGGCGCCGCGGTCGCCGACGAAGTCGACACCCAGGCGCTGCGCACCACCCTCGACGCCGCCGCCCGCGCGGTGACCGGTGCCCCCGGTGCGGTCCGCGAGGCCGTCTCGGCGCTCGGGCAGGTGGTCGGCGCACTGGCTGAACAACGCGACCAGGTGCAGGGCCTACTCGAGCTGTCCAACGAATACCTGGCCACCGCCCGCGCCAACGAGGTACTCGCCGCCGAGGTGATCCGCGCCTACGCGGTGCTCGGCCCGCAGATCGTGGCCGCCCGCACCGAGGTGCAGATCTTCGCCGACAAGATGACCGCGGTCGTCGGCCTGCTGTTCGACTTTCTCGCCGGCCCCTACGCCGAGAGCCTGGAACCGCTGTTCTTCCCGCTCGAGCAGAGCGCCGATCTGGGCCGCGAACTGCTCGCCACCATCGACGGTGTGCTCGCCGAACTGCGCGGCACCCTCGAACAGCTCGCCGCGCTGGCCGGGCCGCAGGGCCGGGCGCTCATCGACCAGAGCGGCCTGACGGTGCACCGGCCCGACGTGTGCCTGCCGGTGCCGGGAGCGGGGTGCTGATGCGCGCCCACCGGACCCGGGCGCTGCCCGCCCTGCTCGTGCTCGCCGCGGTGGCGGCGCTGGTCACCGCGGTGGCCGCGGTGCGCCTCGAACGCACCCCCACCCGCGCGCTGTGCGCCCTGTTCGACACCACCTTCGGCCTCTACGCCGACGCCCCGGTCACCGTCCGCGGCGTCACCGTCGGCCGGGTGCACGCGATCGTGCCCGAGGGCGGGCACGTGCGGGTGGAGATGACCGTCGAACGGCGGCGCCTGTCCGAGCACACCGTCGCCACGGTGGTGAACGCCTCGCTGCTCACCGACCGCCGCGTCGAACTCGTCGACAGCGACGGCCCCGGCGCCGAACTGCCCGCCGAGGGCTGCCTGCCCACCGACCGCACCCGCACCCCGGTCGGCGTCGCCGAGGCGCTGGGCTCGTTCTCCCGCATCGCCGAGGACCTCACCCGCCCCGCCGCCGACGGCACCACCCCGCTGAGCGCGCTGCTCGCCGGAGCCGATCGGGAACTGAGCGGCCTCGGCCCCGAACTGGACCAGCAGCTGCGCTCGCTGTCGCACCTGCTGGCCGCGCCGGAGGTCTTCGGCGCCGAACTCGGTGCACTGCTGGACAATTCGGCCGAACTGAGCCGGTTCGTCACCGCCGAGTGGGCCGACATCAAAACCTCGATGATCACCTTCGGCCCCGGTCTGGAACTGCTCGAACGCACGCTGGTGATCGTCAAGATCCTCGTCGGCAAGCTCGCCGCCGCGCTCGGGCCCCTCGACCGCGCCTTCAACCACCACTTCCCGTACCTGATGGACGCGCTCGAACAGTCGGTGCCGCTGGTCACGCTGGCGCGCACCGAAGCCGAATCCGCCCAGGACCTGCTGGCCACCATTCCGGGGGTGATCACCATGCTGCAGCGCATGATCGACGGCGGCGGGGGACTCGCCGTCGAGTACCGCTCGCCCGCGCTGTGCCCGGCGCCCGACCCCGCGCTGTGCGAGGCGGTCGGCGCGCAGGCCGCCCGGGTGCCCGTGCCGCTGGCCGTGCTGGCGGGTGTGGGAGGTGCGCGATGAGGGTGTTCGCGCCATCCGAGGCCGGGCGCGGTGCCCGCCGGTGGCGGATCGGGGTGCTGGCACTGGCGCTGGTGGTGGTCGGGTGCGGGTTCGACCCCAGCGATCACACCCTGCCCGGCACCGGGGTACGCGGCGCGCACTACCGGCTCGTGGTCGAATTCGAATCGCTGCTGAGCCTGCCCGCGGGGGCGACGGTGCGCAGCAACGGCGCCGAGGTCGGCGCGGTCGAGCAGATCCGGTTGGACGGCCACGCCGCCCTGGCCGACCTCGACATCCGCGCCGAGGTCGGGCTGCCTGTCGGCACCCGCGCCGAACTGCGGCAGACCACCGTCCTCGGCGACATCTACATCGCGCTGCTGCCCCCGCCCCACCCCGGCACCGACCTGCTGCGCGACGGCGACCGGATCCCGCTGCGCGACACCGAGACCGGGCCCCAGATCGAACAGATCCTCGAGCGCATGGCGGCCTTCGTCAACGGCGGCAGCGCCACCCGCACCCAGGACGCGCTCGAACAGCTGGTCGCGATGATGCCGGCGGACCCCGCCGAGACCAGCTCCCTGGCCGCGCAACTGGGCACCGACCTGGCGGCCACCGTCGAGCACCTGCCCGACCTGGACCGCATGATCGCCGCCACCGACGCGGTGAGCGCACGGCTGCACCGGATGCGCGAGGAGGTGGGGTTCCTGTTCTCCGAGACCGCGCGCCGCCGCCTGGACCGGGTGCCGCAGTTCATGACCGCCGTGCTCAATGTCGTCATCGACGTCAACACCCTCACCACCGGGCTGGACTGGCTGATCCCGCGCCTGCCGCACATCAACGAGGCGCTGGAGAAGGCGGCCACGCTGCTGCGCGAACCGAGCCCCGACGCCAGCACCTGGGCGGGCAACGGTGCGCGGCTGTCGGAGCTGATGACCGGCAAGGTGGTGCCGTTCCTGGGGGCGCCCGCCCTGAACGTGCGCCGCATCGGGGTCACCGGCAGCCCGAGCGGTGAGGTGGACGCGCTGATCCTGCTGCGGCTGATCGGAGTGCTGCCGTGACCCGCATCCCCGCCCGCTACTCCGCCCTGGTCCTGATCCTGGTGACCGTGCTCGGCGTCGGCTATCTCGCCCTCGGTGTGCTGCGCATCGATCCGACGGTGCGGCACAACCACGTCAGCGTCCGGATGGACCACGCGGCCGGGCTGACGCCGGGAGCGAGCGTGGTGTACCGGGGTGTGGACATCGGCACGGTCGAAGCGGTCGACAGCGTGCCCGGCGGCGTCGAGATCCGGCTCTCCTACGATCGCGCCCACCGCATCCCGGCCGACGCGGCCATGGCCGTGGAGACCCTCTCGGCGCTCGGCGAGCCGGTGTTCGCCTTCCTGCCCGCCGACACCGACTCCGCGGACGAATCCGCCGACGGCGGTACGGTATTCGCCGACGGCGGTGCCGTTCTCGCCGACGGTGACGAGCTCAGGGGCACCGTCACCGCACCCACCTCGGTGCCCGAACTGCTGGCCACGTCCTCGACGTTGCTGAGCCAGACCGACACCGACACCGTGGTCCGGCTGCTGGAGACCTTCACCGCCGCCGTCGAACACGCGGACACCACCGCGCCCGCGCTGGCCCGCGCCGCCGACGTGCTCGCCCGCACCCTGGCGGTGCACCAGCCCTCGCTCGAGGCGGTGCTGCGCAACCTGATGGCGCTGCTGCCCGACGTGGACTGGATGAAGCCGGTGCTCACCGCCGCCCCACCGCAGCTGGACGCCTTCGGTGACACCCTCGGCGTCTCCTACGAGTTCCTGTTCGAGGGTTCGGCGCTGTTGCGCGGCCGCGAAGTCCTCGGCTCCTGGCGCGAGGAACAGCAACGCTTCGTCGACTTCCTGGCCCGCCTCGCCCCCGAACTCGGTGCGCTCGGCGTCGCCCTGCGACCGGTCACCACCGCCACCGGCCCCGCCCTTGGCGCACTCGACCTGGCCACCCTGCTCGATCAGGCCATGACCGCACTGCCCGGCGACCACCTGCGCATCACGCTCCAACCCCCCGTCGACCAAGGACCACCATGAGCCCCACCGAGATCCGCCACCGCGACACCGCGGAGAACGACATCGCGGAGAACGCCACCGCCGCCCCGGCCCCCGACGCGGTGGCGCCCGCACACGCAGCGGCCGAACCGGCCCAGCCCACCGCGCCGGGCATCGCTGTGGGCGGCGGCGAGGCGGGTGGGGTGGCCGAATCGGCCCAGCCCGCCGCACAGGACATGGCTGCGGGCGGCGCCGAGGCGCGTGCGGCAGCCGAACCGGCCCAGCCCACCGCGCCGGGCATCGCTGCGGGTAGCGCCGAGGCGGGTGGGGTGGCCGGATCGGTCCGGTCCACCGCCCAGGACAGTGCGGTCCAGGCGGGTGCAGGCGGGGTGGCGGGACCGGACCGGCCGACTGCGCAGGGCACCACTGCGGGTGGCAGCGAGGGAGGCGGTGCGTCCGAACGTGCCCAGCCGGCGGCGCTGGACACCGCTGCGGTCGACGCCGAGGCAGGTGGCGCGGCGGAACCGGCCCAGCCCACCGCCCAGGACACCGCGGTCACGGGCACCGCGGCTATCGGGGCGGTGCAAGAGGCTGAGCACGACCCGGTGCGCAGCGGCTCGGGCGATGCGCCGGGCACCGCGTGCGCCGACGAAAAGACCGCTGGCACAGCCGAACCCGGCACGGAGCGCCGGACCGAGCGCGCGCTGTCCGTCCTGCGCGCGGTGCGCCGTCCGACCCTGTCGGCCGTCGTCGCCGCCGTCGCGCTGCTCGTCGCCGCCGTCGCGCTGCTCGTCGCCGCCGCGGCGGTGCTGGCCTGGCGGACCGACGATGCCGCCGGCGAACTCGCCGCCCTGCGCGCCCAGCTCGACACCGACGCCGCCGCGCAGCGGGTCGCCGCCGACTACGCGCTGGGGGTCTCGCAGGTGCAGTCCGGCGACCTCGAGGCGTGGCGCTCGGCGTTGCGGCGCGGTGTCACCGAACAGTTGGCGGCCAAACTGTCCGCCGCCGTGGACGTGGTGGGCCCGTGGCTGCGGCAGGTGGACTATTCGGCCACCGCCGAGCCGCTGGCCGCGACCGTGCAGCGCCGCGACGGCGACCTGTACGTGGTGCAGGTGTTCGTCGACATGACCTCGCGCAGCAGCCAGACGCCCGAGGGCGTGGTCGCCACCGCCGCCTACACCGTCACCCTCAACCGCGCCGCCGACTGGACCATCACCGACGTCGGCGGCGTCGCGCCCGACCTTCCGGTCCCTTCCGCGGACGCGACTCCCGCGCCGCGCTGACCCCTTCTCGAAGGAGCACGCCATGACCACTGCCGCCGACAAGTCCGTGCCGCGCATCCCCCGCGCGAGCACCGCCCGGACCCCCGCGCCCGCGCCGCGGGTGTGGGTGGGCGAGGACGCCGAGCCCATCGAACTGGTCGCGCCGGATTCGCTCACCGCGGAGATGGTGGGCCACTGGACCTACCTCATCCTGGAAGGCGCGGCGTTCGCCATGCAGGGCATGCACCCGGTGATCCGCGAAGTGACCGACCGCTATTCGGTGGCGCGTACCGACCCGGGCGGGCGCGCGATCCGCTCGGTGGACTCGGTGCTGCGCTGGACCTACGGCGGTCTGGAGGCGGTGCAGGAAGGCAGGCGGTTGCGCTCGCTGCACGAACCGCTGACGATGCGCGGCAGCGACGGCAAGCGCATCGGTGCGTTGAACGCCGACGCCTACCAGTGGGTGATCGCCACCGCCTACGTCACCACCGCCAAGGCAGGCCCGCTGTTGATCGGGCGTGAGTTCACCGCCACCGAACTCGACGAGCTGCTGGCCGACAACATCCGCATCGCCAAGATCCTGCAGGTGCCGATGAAGGGCTATCCGCAGACCCGCGCGGAGTTCGACGCCTACTACGAGCGCATGGTGAACGAGGTGCTGCGCGCCGACGAGGCGATGCGCACCGAGTTCGCGCTGATGCGCGCCGGGGACAGCGAGCAGTTGCGGGCGATGCCGTTCCCGCGCAGGCAGATCGCGCGCACAATGGCCAGGCCGGTGCTGCGTTTCACCTACCTGTCGATCGTGGGCCTGCTCGATCCCCGGTTGCGGGCGATGATCGGGGTGGACTGGTCGCCGCAGGAGCAGCGCACCCTCGAACAGATCTATGCCTGGATCCGGCTGGCCTACCGGGTGTTGCCCGAACGGCTGACCTACTTCCCGATCGCCTACCACGCCCGCAAACACCATCGGAGCATCCTGAAGATGAAGGAGCGGGAGCTGAAGTCGGCCGCCTACAAGGTGCGGCCCAAGCAGGTGTAGGTCACCGGCCGCCGGGGTGCGGGAACAGCAGCGGTGCCAGGAAGCGGCGGGCGAACTGCCGGGCCGCCGCGGCGTCGTCCAGCGGCAGCACCCCGCGCGGGTTGGAGATGAACGACATGGTCAGCCGGACGAACAGTTCGGCGACCACGTCGGTGTCGAAATCGCCGAGTTCACCGCGCCGTTGCCAGTGCGAGAGGAACCGGGCGACCAGGGCGCGGCCCTGTTCGATGAACTCGTCGCCGGTGAGGAAGCTGGTCAGTTCGCCCGCCGCGGAGGAGACCCGCAGGCTGCGGGTGAGCAGCCGGGGCGCGCGGGCCTCGCTGACGAAGGCGGCGAACATCTCCGCCAGGGCGCTGACCGGTCCGGCCGAACGCCGCACCGCCTCGGCCATGATCAGCCCGACGCGTTGGGATTCGGCCATCAGCGCGTAGCGCACGAGCGCCGATTTGGTGCCGAACCGCCGATAGACCGTGGCCACGCCGACGCCGGCGAGTTCGGCGATGCGGACCATGGTGGTCTCCTCGAAGCCGACTTCGGCGAAGCAGTCGCGGGCGGCGTCGACGATGCGGCGTGAGCGGGCATCGAGTGCGGCCAGGTCGGCCCAGGTCGTCCCGGCGGCGGCGAGGAATTCGGTGGCGGTGCTGTGGTTCTCGCCGTCGCTGTGGTGCTCGCCGGTGCGGGTGCGTGCCGAGACGGGGCGGGCGCTCTCGCCGACGGCGGCGGGGTAGGCGCTGCTCGGGTCCTCGGGATGGGCGCTCACCGGCCTGAGCCTACCGCCGGACCTGCCGGCCACCTGTGTCGACACCGCGCACCGTCCCATCTCCGGCGGGTCGCGGGTCTCGCGTGCGGCCTACCGGAATGATAGTCTGAACGGTATTAATCTATCACTGACCGTCCAGTGCTGTCCCGGCAGAACTGGACGACGGCCCTGCAGAGGTGCGCCATGACAACGAACGCAGCGTTGCCCGTTGTTTCCGAAACCGACACCGCCCCCGGCGGATCCGCGACCGCGGATCGGGTCCGTCCCGAAGTGCTCGCCGAATTCCGCAAGCACACCGCCAGCGTGCTCACCGGCGTGTTCGTCGCGTCGGCCTTCGATCAGGTCGCGCTGGTCCCGGTCGCGGCGGCGGTGGATCGCAGCGGCCGCTTCGCCGCCAACTTCGCCGACCGCGGTGTGCGCAGCGGCGCCTCGGGCATCCTCGCGCTGTGGGGCGACCCGGTCGATCGCAAGGCCGAAGCGGAATGGCTCAAGGAACGTCACCGCGACGTGCACGGACACGGCAAGGGCGCCTATCGCGACGTGCGCTACAGCGCGCTGAACCCCAAGACCTGGGTGTGGATCGGGGTGAGCGGCATGTTCGTGCCGCTGAACACCTTCACCTACTGCACCGGCATCGAGCTGCGGCCCGCGGAGCAGGAGGCGGCCTATCAGATGATGCGCGAAACCTTCGCCGAGCTGGAGCTGGCCTCGAAGTCGGGCAAGCTGCCCGCGGACCTGGCGGCGGCACGGCGGTACTACGACGACATGGTCGAACACGAACTGGCCACCAATCCCTTCCTGGTGCAGGAGTTCGCCAAGCTGACCCGGTTGCCGCTGCCGACGCTGGGGATCTCGCCGGTGGTGCGCGCGGTGCTGCTGCCGTTGTGGTTGCTGATCCGGCCGCTGGTGGGCCACGTCATCCAGGTGTGCTCGGCCCAGGCGATGCATCCCGGGGTGCGGCGGCTGGTCGGTTTCGACCTGAAGCGCAGGCACGACATCGAATTCGCGGTGTACGTGCGGGTGTTGCAGACGGCGTGGCGGTTCCTGCCCGATCGGTTGCTGCTGGCTCCGCTGGCCTACAACCGGCTCCAGTACGAGAAGCTGGTGCGCGCGCACCGCAAATACGCGCTCGACACCTTCGCCGTGCCGTCGAACGAATCGGGCTGCCCGATCTGAGTCACCGCCGGGCGCCCCCGCGTGATAGCTGTTCGATTGGCATCTATCACATCGGGGGTCAGGCCCGCACCGGCGCCCCGATGCCGCAGACGCGGGGCGCCGCGGCGCGCGATCCCGCAGGCAAGTCGGTGGCGTCGGGCGGCTGGTGGCCGAGGACCAGGGCCAGCGTCTCGGAAAACGCGCGCACCCGCGCCGTTTCGTGCTCGCGCCGCCACACCAGGCCCAGCCGCGACACCGGCAGGCCGCGGACCGGGACGAAGCTGACCGCCCGACGGCGATGCGATTCCGCCGTCGGATGGCACAGCAGCATCGCCGCCGTGCCGGCGGCGACCGTGGCCAGTCCTTCCTCGAGGGTCGCCACCGCCGGGCCGGCCGGTATGGTGCGCCCGCTGGGGGTGCGATCGGGGGCTTGAGCGAGCCGCCAGTAGTCCGGTGCGGGACCGCGGAGTCCGACCAGCGGGCAGCCGGCGAGTTCCTCCGCGGTCACGGCCTCGCGCCCGGCCAGCCGATGCCCGGACGGCAGCGCCAGCATCTGCTGCTGCCCGTCGAACACCGGGCCCAGCACCAGGTCGCGTTCGCCCATCGGCAGCAGCACCACCGCCAGATCGATCTCGCCGCGCCGCAGTGCGCCGAACGGGTCCGCGAGCGGGATCTCGGTCAATTCCAGCCGGCAGCCCGGGTATCGGGTCGCGAACCGTTCCACCGCCCGCATCAGGTGCTCGTCGGAGGCGCCCTGGAAGCCCAGCCGCAGCACCCCGTCCACGCCGCCCGCGGCGGCCCGCGCGGCCTCGAGCACCGACCGCAGCGCGGCATAGGCGGGCCGCAGCTGCGCGGCGAACTCCGCGCCCAACGGCGTGAGCCGCACGGTTCGGCTGGTGCGTTCCACCAGCCGCCCGCCGATACGCTGCTCGAGCGCGCGCAGCAGCTGGCTCACCCGGCTCTGGGACAGGTAGAGGCGGGCGGCGGCGCGACCGAAGTGCAGTTCGTCGGCGAGGGCGAGAAACGCCTCCAGTTCCCGTGGTTCGACACCGCTCACCGGGCGTTCCCCTTCCTGACCTCCGACGATGAGTTCAGCTCATCGAACCGTGAGAGCTTCGTCGTTGTTCCCGCGCCCGCGGCTGCCTTGGCTGGACACCATGACAGACCTTCGACAGACACCCCCGGACACCGGCCGTCCGGTCCGCGGCTGGCTCGGCGTCGCCGCCGTCACCGGCGCCACCTTCACCGTCGTGACCTCCGAAATGCTGCCGGTCGGCCTGCTGACGCCGATGAGTGCCGACCTGCGGGTCAGCGAGGGCGTCGGCGGGCTCACCCTCACCATCACCGGGCTGGTGGCCGCGGTCGCGGCGCCGCTGCTGACCCCGGCCCTGGGGCGCGTCGACCGGAAGACCGTGTGGGCGGTGCTGTTGACGGTGCTGACCGTCGGCAATCTCGCCGCGGCGCTGGCGCCCGGCTTCGCGGTCATGGTGGCCGCGCGGGTGCTGGTCGGCATCGGGATGGGCGGGGTGTGGTCGATCGCGGCGGGCACGGCCGTGCGGCTGGTGCCCGAGTCCCAGGCCGCGCGCGCGACGACGCTGGTGTTCAGCGGTGTCGCGGTCGCCTCGGTGCTCGGCATCCCCGCGGGCACCTACGCGGGCGCGCTGATGGGGTGGCGGGCGGCGTTCCTGGCGGCCGTGGCGGTGGGCGTGCTGCTCCTGGTCGCGGCCGCGATCCTGCTGCCACCGCTGCCGCCGGTCCGCGTCACCGGATTCGTCGAGTCGCTGGGGCTGCTGCGCCTTCCGGCACTGCGCACCGGACTGATCGCGGTGGCGCTGCTGGTGACCGGTCATTTCGCCGCCTACACCTACATCCGCCCCGCGCTCGAGCAGCTCACCGGCGCCGGCCCCGCCACCGTCGGTACCGTGCTGCTGCTGTTCGGCATCGCGGGCGTGGCGGGCAATTTCACCGCCGGCGCCAGGGCGGCGCGGGCCCCGCGCACGACCCTGCGGGTCCTGGCCGCCATCCTGGCCGCCGCCGCGACACTGACCCCGCTGCTCGGCACGGCCGTGCCGACGGCCGCCGCCCTGATCGCGGTGTGGGGCCTGGCCTACGGCGGTGTGTCGGTGACCGCCCAGAACTGGGTCTTCGCCGCCGCTCCCGACCACCGGGAGGCGTCCTCGGCCCTGTTCGTCGGGGTGTTCAACGGTGCCATCGCCGCGGGCGCCTTCCTCGGCGGTGTCCTCGCCGACCGGCTCGGGGTCACCGCATCGCTGCTGATCGGCGGCGCGGCGGCGGCCGCGGCGGCACTGGTGAGCGCCACCGGCCGCGCGCGCACCGCGCAAATCTGAGCAGCCTGGCGCACCGGCCCGGCCCCGGGACCGTTCG
This sequence comes from Nocardia farcinica, assembly GCF_001182745.1. Lineage (NCBI taxonomy): Bacteria > Bacillati > Actinomycetota > Actinomycetes > Mycobacteriales > Nocardiaceae > Nocardia > Nocardia farcinica. The sequence continues at coordinate 1,114,544 of NZ_LN868938.1, forward strand.
CGCAGGTGGCGGCCGGTGACGACGGGGGAGCGGACGCCCTCGAACGCGAGTTGTGCGGCCCCGATTCCGGCCGCACGCTCGCGGCGTGGACTTTTCGACCTACGCCGCCTTCCTCCCCCCGTCCCTGCGCGGGGAACCACTCGCCGCTCCCGAGCCCACCTGGTGGCCCTGGCGCGGCAGGCAGGTACACATCGCCCGCGCCACCCGCCCCGAGGCAAGCGCCCGGATCCTGGCCGTGCACGGGGCGGGCGGGCACGCCGGACTCGTCTGGCCGTTCGCCGCGCTGGCCGCCCGCGCCGGGATGGACGCGGCCGCGGTCGATCTGCCGCTCTACGGCGACACCCGCGAACCCGACCCGCGCGGGGTGCGCTACCGCGACTGGGTCGACCTGCTCACCGACCTGGTCCGCGCCGAGACCGACGCCGATCCGCGGCCGCTGATCCTGTTCGGCGCCAGCATCGGCGGCCTGCTCGCCTACGAGGCGGCCGCGCGCAGCGGCCGTGTCGCGCACGTGCTGGCGACCTGCCTGCTCGACCCCGCCGACCCGGCCGCCCGCCGCGCCGCGGCCCGCTGGTCGTGGACCGGGGCCGCCGCCCCCAGCCTGCTCGGCGCGCTCGGTCCGGCCGCCCGGCTGCGGGTGCCGATCCGCTGGCTGGCCGACATGGCGAACATGAGCGCCGATCCCGCCGTCTCCCGGGCCTGCGCCACCGACCCGCGCGGCGGCGGAATCCGCGTCCCGCTGGGATTCCTCGCCGACTACTTCACGTTCGAACACACCCGCCCGCAGCACTACACCGCCGCCCCGGTGACGCTGGTGCATCCGGCCGCCGACCGCTGGACCCCGCCCGAACTCAGCCTGCGCTTCCTCGACCGGATCGCCGCCGAGCATCGTGCGGTGCTGTTGGCGAACTGCGGACACTTCCCGCTCGAGGAACCCGGCGTGCATGTGCTGCGCGAGACGATCGAAGCGGTGGTCGCCGCCACCACTTGACCTCAACATTGGTTGAGGAAGCACGGTGGACTCCGACGCCGATCGCCGGCGATCGCCGAGACATCCGGAGGACACCGTGCCCACACCGCATCCCACCCCGTTGACGCTCGCCGTCATCGTCGCCAGCACCAGGGCGGGCCGCTTCGGCCCCACCGTCGCCGACTGGTTCCTCGACCACGTCCGCACCCGCCCGGAACTGGCGCCCGTCGTCGTCGATGTCGCCGCCGCCGACCTGCCGCACACCTTCGGCGCCCCCGCACCGGCGCTGGCCGACATCGGCGCCACCCTGGCCGCCGCCGACGCCTTCGTCGTCGTCACCCCCGAGTACAACCACAGCTACCCGGGTGGGCTGAAGAACCTCATCGACCTGCACAGCGCCCAGTGGCGGGCCAAGCCGGTCGCGTTCGTCAGCTACGGCGGACGCTCCGGCGGGCTGCGGGCCGTCGAACATCTGCGCGCGGTCTTCGCCGAACTGCACACCGTCACCGTGCGCGACACCGTGAGCTTCCACGACCCGTGGACGGCCCGCGACGACACCGGCGCGCTGCAGGCGGGCGAGGGCGCCGAACTCGCCGCGAAAACCCTGCTCGACCAACTCGTCTGGTGGGCCGAAGCGCTGCGCGCCGCCCGCGCGACCCGCCCCTACGTCGCATGAGCGCGCCGGTGCGTCCCCGGGCGCCGATGACGGTCGCGCTGGTCCTGATGGTCGGCTCGATCATGGCCACCCTGGACCAGACCATCGTCAACGTCGCCGTCAACCGGCTCTCCGCCGACTTCGACGTCCCACTGGCCACCGTGCAATGGGTCACCACCGGCTACGCCCTCGCGCTCGGCGCGGTGGTGCCCGCCTCGGCGTGGGCGATGGGCCGCTTCGGCGCCAAACGCCTCTACCTGACCGCGGTGGTGGCCTTCGCGCTGGGCTCCCTGCTGGCCGGACTGGCGTGGAACATCGGCTCGCTCATCGCCTTCCGGGTCGCGCAGGGGGTGGGCGGGGGATTGCTGATGCCCGTCGGCATGACCATCCTCGTGCGTGCGGCCACCCCCGAGCGGCTCGGCCGGCTGATGAGCACGCTGGGTCTGGCGATCCTGGTCGGCCCGCTCGCCGGACCGGTGTTGGGCGGCTACCTGATCGACGAGGTGTCGTGGCGGTGGATGTTCCTGGTGAACGTGCCGGTGGCCGCGCTGGTGCTGGTGCTGGCGAGCCGGGTGTTCCCGGCCGACCTGCCCGAGCCGCGCCGCCGCCTCGACGTGGTCGGGCTGCTGCTGATGTCCCCGGGACTGGCGCTGGTGATCTACGCCGTCACCGCCGCCACCGAACGGGGCGGCTTCGCCTCGCCCGCGGTGCTCACGCCGCTGCTGGCGGGCGCGGGCCTGGTCGCGGCGTTCGTGCACCGCGGCCTGACCGCGCCCGAGCCGCTGCTGGACCTGCGGGTGCTGCGCAACCCCGTCATCGGTGCCGCGGCGGCGCTGGTCGGGTTGTTCGCCGCCGGGTACTTCGGCTCGATGCTGTTGCAGCCGTTGTACTTCCAGCTCGCGCGCGGGGAGACCGCGACGATGGCGGGCGCGCTCGGTATCCCGTTCGCGCTGGCCTCGGGGCTGACCATGCAGGTGGCGGGCAGGCTCATCGACCGGATACCGCCGGGCCGCTACCTGCCGGTCTCCATCGGGGTGGGTGTGGCCGGATTCCTGCTGTTCCGTGCCCAACTCGACGCCGACGCCTCCTACTGGGGGCTGTGCGCGGCCATGCTGTTGATGGGCGCGGGTGGGGGAGGCACGATCATGCCCGCGCTCACCACCGCCACCCGTGCCCTCCCGCCCGAGCAGCAGTCCTCGGGCACCACCACGGTGAACATGGTCAGCACCACCGCGATGGCGATCGGCACGGCGCTGGCGTCGGTGGTGCTGTCGGCGCTGCTGCCGCTCGACGGCGGCCTGCAGGCGCTGCACCGGCTCGACCCGGCCGCGCGGGCCGCCCTCGCCCCGGCCCTGGCCGAGACCTTCCACGACGCCTACCTGCTCGCCCCGGTGCTGATGGGTCTCGCGCTGGTGCCTGCCCTGCTGTTGCCGCGCCGCCGGATCGATGCCGACGGTGTGCCTGGCGAGCGGCAGGCACTCGCGTCCGTCGAGCCGGCCTGAGGCCGGAAGGCGCACGGGGTGGGGCCGATCCGAAGTTGTACCGTGGTACAAATTGTATCCATGTACAACTTCGGATCGGAGCCACCATGCGCCCCCTGACCAGAGACGAGGTCCGCGCCGCCATCGCCAACACCGACCCCGGCGAACGGGTGCGCCTGCCCACCTGGTTCGACGAGGTCACCTGGGACCGCATCGACTACCTGGCCTGGCGCGACCCCCGCGCCCCCGTCCGCGCCTACCTCGTCACCGACATCGACGGCACCGCACTCGGCGCACTGCTGCGCCAATGCCCCAGCCAACCCGCCCTGGCCTCCCGCGCCCTCATGTGCGACCTGTGCCGCGCCACCCGCCGCTTCAACGAGGTCTCCCTGTTCACCGCGCGCCGCCCCGCCAAGGACAAACGCCACCGACTCAGCACCCGCGGCCTGCACCTGTGCACCGACCTCGACTGCCACACCACCGTCACGACCCCGCCACCCACCGGCCCCCACGACCCACCCGCCGCCGACATCATCGCCGCCCGCCGGGAGGGCCTGCGCGCCCGCACCGCCGCCTTCCTATGCTCGATCACCGACACCCGCCGACCCACGACCCGGAGACGGTGATGGCATACCTGACACGCGCGCAACGCCGCCGCTCCATCGTGGGCGCCGCGGCCGCGGTGGTGGCCCGCGCGGGCCTCGGCGCGGTCACCGCCCGCGCCGTCGCCGAAGAACTCGGCGGCTCCCCGGGCCAGATCCACCACCACTTCGCCTCCACCGACGAACTCGCCGCCGAAGGCTGGCGGCACTACGCCACCGCCGAAATCGAGTCCTACGAACAGGCCGCCACGGGACTCGACACGCACGCCGCACTCACCCTGTTCTTCGCCGACCTCGTCGAGGACACCGACGGCGACGGCCGCGCCCTGGCCCGCTGGGCCGAAGCAGGCGCCCACGCCCAGCTGCGCCCCGCCGTCGCCGCCGCCTACCTCGACACCCTCGCCCGTCTCACCGACGTCCTCGCCACCGTCCTGGCCGCCACCCACCCCGACCCCGGCCACGCCAGCGCCGCCGCCGGACGACTGCTGATGCTCGGCGTCGGCCTGGCTGGACTCACCCGCCTCACCGACCGGCCACCCGTGCGGGCCGCCACCGTCATGCGCACGGCCATCCAGGCCGAAACCACTACCCGGTGATGAGCTCGACCTGGTGGGCGGTAAGCGGGGTGCGACGCGGTTGGGGTTCGCGATCTTGCTGAGGTTCTACACTGAGCATGGCCGTTCCCCCCCCGGGGGGCGGGCCGAGATCTCGGACAACGCGGTCGCGTACATGGCGCGTCAGGTGGGAGTGGAGCGGACCGACATCGCGTTCTCCGACTGGTCGGGCCGTACGATCGAGTACCACCGTGCCCGGATCCGGCGGGCGCTGGGTTTTCGGGAGTGCAGCGTCGCCGACGCAGACGCGTTGACATGGTGGCTGGTCGATCACGTCACCCAGGCCGAGCGGAGTCCGGAACGAGTGCGTGAGCATCTCCTGGCCGAGTGCCGACGATGGAAGCTGAAGCCCCTACGGCGGGCCGGATCGTGCGGTCCGGGTCGAGCCGGGGTGAGGAGCTGCTGTTCGACCGGGTGTCGTCGCGGTTGCCGACCGAGGTGGTCGCGAAGCTGGTGACACTGGTTGCCCCGGTTGATTCAGAGGATGGCGAGTTGGAGGGCGTAGCGCGGTGCTGGCGTCGATCGGTCGGACCCGGGAAACGTCAGCTTGAATACGATGCTGACCGAGATCGCGAAGCTGGAAGCGGTCCGTGAGGTCGGGGTCCCGGCGGCGGTGTTCGCCGATATCGCGCCGAAGGTCGTGACCGGCTGGCGCGGACGCGCGGCGGTGGAGTCACCGTCGCATCCGCGTGATCATCCGCGGCGAGTGCAGTTGACGCTGCTGGCAGCGTTGCTGCAGTGCCGGTGCCGGGAGATCACCGACACCCCTGGTCGAGCTGCTGAACTCCACGGTGCACCGGATCAACGCCCGCGCCGAGGTGCGGGTGACCAACGAGTTGATCAAAGTTCAAGAAGGTCACCGGTAAGGAGAACTTGCTGTTCAAGGTGGCAGAGGCGACGGTGAAGGCCACGCTGCGTTCGTCCTATGCCAACCACTACCGGTCCAGGCTGATCAAGCTGTTGAGTGTGCTGGAATTCTGCAGCAACAACACCATGCACCGGCCGGTCCTCGACGCACTGGAGCTCATCGGCAAGTATGCGGGCGCGAACCTGCGTTACTACCCGCCCGACGAGCGAGTGTGGGGCGTAGTGCCGTTGATCGACATCGTCAAGGAGGCCGTTCTGCGCACCGGGTGCCTGCGGGCGGTGACCTCGGTCGCCGACCGCGGCCACCTGGCCGAGGAGGTGCTGGTCGAACGGCTGCTGCTGGCGATCTACGCCTACGGCACCAACACCGGTATCCGGGCGGTGGCCGGCAGCACCGATCGCCACAGCGAAGACGAGATCCGCTACGCGCGCCGCCGCTACCTGAACACCGAGGCGGCGCGGCGGATCGCGATCGAGATCGCCACGGTGGTCGTGCACTCCCAGCTGCTGGACTGCTCGGCCTCTGAGGTGCACGCGATGGTCGACGGCGCGATCCACCACGGGACCGAGATGACGGTGTCGGGCAACTACGTCGATACCCACGGCCAGTCCGAGATCGGGTTCGGCATCACAAAACTGCTCGGGTTGGATTTGCTGCCACGGATCAAGCGGATCAACAAGGTGAAGCTGTACCGGCCAGCGGCCGGGGAGCCGGACCTGTGGCCGGGGTTGAAACCGGCCATGACCCGGCCGATCAACCGGGCGAAGATCGGCGAGCAGTACGACCAGATGCTCAAGTACACCACAGCGATCCGCACCGGTAGCGCCTCCACCGAAGCGATCCTGCGCCGGTTCATGAAAGCCAACTCTGCCCACCCAACCTACCAGGCCATGATCGGACTCGGTCGGGCACAGAAGGCGATCTGGCCCGCTACCTGCGCAGTCGCGGACTGCAACGCGAGATCAACGACGGGCTCAACGTCATCGAGTCCTGGAACCGAGCCAACAGCATCATCTTCTACGGTAAGAACGCCGAACTGGCCTCCAACCGCCGCGACGAACAGAAGAAGTCGGTGCAGTGCCTGCGGATCTGACAGGCCGCCATGGTCTACGTCAACACCCTGATGATCCAGGACGTCCTCGCCGACCCGGACTGGGACGCGGTCCTCACCGCCGAGGACCAACGCGGCCTAACCCGGCTGTTCTGGTCCCATGTGCTCCCCTACGGCAAGGTCGAGCTCAACATGAATACCCGCCTTGCCCTCGGCGGATGAGGAAGGCCGCTGACCGAACGCCGTAGAGACGGAGTCGTACTGGTCGGCGCAGCGGATCGCGCCGCCTGGCGCTGATTGAGGGCGAAGATCGGCGACGTCGATGTCTTCGCATCAAGTGGTCTGGACATGTTCGATGGAACTGGATCGTGCTGTGCTGCGTCCTACCGGAATGTAAGGGTTACAAATAGATTCACGATCCGGGGGTTTCAGAACATGTCAACAAAGTCGGCATCGGTGCAGTTCAAGGCAACGCTGGGCAGTGTGGTGACGCTGCTGTCCGTCGGAGCGGTGGTAGTCGGAATCGTCGCCGGCGGTGCCGGCGTGGCGGTGGCTACGCAGGATTTCGCCGCCTCGGATATGGTTCTGCGACAGAATCCGAATGATTCGATCAACTGGGGCAAGGTGGCCCGAGTGACCGGGTCGGCGAACGAGTGCCGCAGCCTGGCCGTCCACTATCCGGGTGGATACTGCCAGCCCTCCAGCAGTGGATCCTGGCTGGTCATGGTGCCCTGAGACACCTGGGTGCAATACCCGGCTGTGCCGGCGCCCGTCGCGATCGTCGCGTTCGGCACAGCCAGCCACCTACTACAGACACAATGAAAGGGATGGAATGGACATCCACGGTGTGATCACCGGCCTCGCCGGCGCGTGGAATGATGGCGATGCCCGCCGATGGGCAGAGCACTTCACCGACGACGTCACATTCGTCGACGAGATCGGGGCGGTCCGTCAGGGTCGCGACGCGATGGCTGACGCGCACCAGCATTGGTTCGCCACCCTCTACCGTGACAGCACGGTCACCATCGAGGTATCCGAGCAGCGGGAACTCGCTCCAGGCGTGACGCTCGCCTATCTGGAGGCGGTGATCACGATGCCGTCACCGCACCCCGGAACGATGCGCACCGCGCACACGGCCGTAGTCACCGGGGGGCAAATCACTGCCTATCACAGCAGCATTCGGCCCGATGTCGAGGGCAAGGACCTGTCCGAGGTCGTCTCGGTGTCCGCAGGACAGCGATAGGGTTGCCGGATTCGGGATCGGGCCCCGGGTCAGCGTTCGTACCAGTTCCACTGGGGCCGGTCCAGGAGTCCCTGTCCAGAGATTGTCGTTTCTCCGGACTGTTTGACCAGCTCGATCGCGGTCACGCTGTGGCCGTTTCGGATCAGTGCGTCGATCACCATCTGAGCGTGAGAAACCACGATGATCTGGGTGTCCTGCGATACCGCGGCGATCAGGTGTCCGAGCGGAGCGAACAGGTCCGGATGCAGGCTGGTTTCCGGTTCGTTGAAGATCAGAAGCTCCGGCGGCCGGGGTGTCAACAGGGCGGCAACGAGCAGCAGGTACCGCAAGGTGCCGTCGGACAGCTCCGCCGCACCGAGCGGCCGTAGGAGTCCTTGCTGCTTCCATTGCAGGTCGAATCGGCCGTTGCGGTCGTCGACGAACACCTGACATCCCGGGAACGCGTCGTCGATCGCTTCATCCAGCAGCTCAGGGTCCCCGATCTCGCGGATCGTCTGGATTGCCGCCGCCAAGTCGGCACCATCTGCGGCGAGGACCGGGGTCCGAGTGCCGACCCGGCTGAGACGGGCCGGGGCATCGGCGTCAGTGCGGAAGTGGTCGTAGAATCTCCAGCCCCGCATCCGGTCCCGCAAGACGAGCAGCTCCGGCGCTGTCGCCGGGTCGGCGAATTCGGAGAGCATGCTGTCGAACGGGGCGATCGCGTAGTCGGCAATGTCCGAGCCGTCGCGTACCAGCACGCGACTGTTGCATCGCTCAACCAGAACCGCGGACGGTCGAAGCACCGGGCCCGACCACACACATTCGGACTTGATCTCCGGGTCCAGTCCGAACATCGTGCGGGTCTCGGCGGAGCCGTCGAGGTCTCCGCCCGGTACGCCCAGATCCACTGCGTAGCCGAACTCGTCACCGGCATATCCCAGCCGCAACGTGACCGGACCACTCTGAAGGCTCGGTTGCCCACGCCGAACGCTGCGGGCACCGTTCGGCGGGCCGGCCCACAACGTTGAAGGTAGGCCGCCCTCCCGCGCCAGAGCGCCCACGGCTCCGTTGCTGGCCGTGTCGGCCAGGAGCCGTAATGCCCGGTACAGGTTGGACTTCCCGGCGCCGTTGGTGCCCGTGATCACCGTCAGCTCACCCAGCGGCACCACCAACTCCCGCAGCGACCGATAGTTCGCCACGCTCAGGGTTGTCAGCACCCTATTCGTCCTCTCCGTACGTTTCGATTCGATTCCACAGCTACGCCTGCGGCATGCCGCTGCTCACGATCCGATGAATGGTGGATCGGCCGACGCTGTATTCCTCGGCAAGGTCCGCCAAGCTGGCGTCGTCTCCGGGGTCGTGGTAGCGGCGATAGATCGTCCTCCGGGCTGCAAGCGGCAACTTCGGTCGCTTGCCCTTGAGACGGCCCTTCGCGCGAGCGTTTGCCATCCCCTCACGGGTCCGTAGGTGGTTCAGGTTCGCCTCGAACTCGGCGACCATCGCCAGCGTTTGCAGGAACAGTTCGCCGAACGGGTCATCCCAGTCGTAGATCGAGCTACCGAGGCCGAACAGCACGCCACGCTCGCGTAGGCCAGTGAGGACTTCACCGGCTTCGGCCATGCTCCGCGCGAACCTGTCGAACTTTGTCGTAGTCAGCACTGCCGGTCGGCCTGTGGCAACTGCCGCCGCCGACGCGGCGGCGAGTGCACTGTCGAGACCGGCTCGGTTCTTGCGCGTCGTTCCGGAGAACCCCGTGTCGATGAAAATTCGGTCGTGCGGCACTCCAAGGGTCCGAAGCCGCTCTGTTTGAACTTCGACGTCCTGCTCATCGGAAGAGCAGCGGCAGTACCCGACGCGAAACGGCTCGTTCACCCGCGTATTGTTCCATATAACGGGGGCTCACCGGAACAGTTCACGGAACACCCGGGCTGGGGTTGTTGGGTCATCCACAGGCGGTGGCTCTGTGACTTGCGGCTGAAAACACGATCCGTACCGGCACCCCTATACACCGGGTCCTCGCCACCCCGACCACACCGGCGCAGATCCACCACCGCCTCCAGCACCTGGCGCACCGTCTCCTCGAACTCCGGTGCGCTGCGCCGCAACTCGGCCAGCAGCGGCATCAACCGCTCCTGCGCCTCGGCCAGATGCCGGGCCGCCAGCGCATGCAGCAACGCCTCCTTGTTCGGAAAGTACTGATACAGGGTGCCGATCGACAGCCCGGCCCGCTCGGCGATGTGATTGGTCGTGGCCGCGAGTCCCCGCCGGGTGAACATCTGCGCCGCCGCCTCCAACAGCGTGTCCACCGTCTCCCGGGAGCGCCGCTGCCGCGGCGCCCTACGCGGACGCTCCGCCATCGGCCGCGCCCAGCGCGCGTGCCAGTGCCTCGGTGTCCATCCCGAAATTCGCCAGCCTGCCCAACGGAATCGACTCCAGCATCCGCATCATGTCCACCCCCAGCGCGTCACCACCGCCGACCATCGCCCCCATCCCGGCCGCCACCTGACCGATCGCCGCGGCCGCCGCCGGATCGGCCAACGCCTCACCCAACGTCGACTCCATCGTGATCGGCACCCGCACCCCGTCCCCGGCCACCGACACCGTGCCGGTGAGCCGGATATCGCGACTGGACGCACCCACGAGCACCTCGTAGTCGCCGCCCTCCACCAGCCACCGATCCACCCGGGTGTCCCAGTACGCCAACTCCGCCCGGCCGATCGTCACCCACACCCGCTCGCTCGCACCGGGTTCCAGATCCACCGTCGCGAAACCCTTCAACTCCCGCGGCGGCCGCACCACCACCGACCCCGGCATGGCGGTGTACACCTGCACCACCTCACGACCCGGCCGCGCCCCGGTGTTGGTCACCGTCACCCCGACCGTGCAACCCGACTCGTCCGACTCCACCGACAACTGCGAATAGTCGAAACTCGTGTACGACAACCCGTGCCCGAACGGAAAGCCCACCGCCAACTCCCGCGCGTCGTACCAGCGATACCCGACGAACAACCCCTCCCCGTACCGCACATGCGAATGCTCGCCGGGAAAGTTCAGATACGCCGGACAGTCCTGCAACCGCAACGGCACCGTCTCCGCCAATCGCCCCGACGGATCCACCCGCCCGAACAACACATCCGCCACCCCACCACCACCGGCCTGCCCCAACAGGCCGCCGTCCAGAATCGCGGGCACCGCCGCCGCCACCGGCGTCAACCGCACCACCCCGCCGTGCGCGAGCACCACCACCGTCTTCGGCTGCACCCGCACGATCTCCTGCAACAACCGCAGCTGTTCGGCGGGCAGCTCGATGTCCTCGCGGTCGAACCCCTCCGACTCCTGACCCGCCGCCAACCCCAGGAACACCACCGCCACCTCGGCCGCCGCCGCGGTCTCCACCGCCTCGGCCCGCATCGCCGCCGCATCACCGGTGCCGTCGGTGGTGAACCCCCGCGCATACGCCACCGTCCCCGGCGCCGCCAGCGCCCGGATCTCGGCCAACGGTATGTCGAGCCGGGTGGCGTTCACATGCGAGCTCCCACCGCCCTGATAGCGCGGCGCCTCCGCGAACTCACCCACCACCGCCAGCGACCGCCCCGCCGACAACGGCAGAATGTCCCCGTCGTTCTTCAACAGCACCACACACCGCCCGGCCACCTCCCGCCCCAACGCATGGTGCGCCGCCACATCCACCGGCTCGGCGGACAACTCCCGGCCCGCCGCCACCCGCTCCGCCAACGCCGCCATCCGCGCGGCCGCCCGATCCAGATCCGCCGGATCCAGCTCACCAGCCTCCACCGCGGCCACGACCCGCGCATCCGAATCACCGCCCCCACCGGGCATCTCCAGGTCCAGCCCCGCCGCCACCGCCCGCACCCGATCGGCCACCGCGCCCCAGTCGCTCACCACCACACCGTCGAACCCCCACTCACCGCGCAACACCTCGGTCAGCAACCACCGGTTCTCGGCCGCGTACACCCCGTTGATGCGGTTGTAGGAACACATCACCGTCCACGGCCGCGCCGCACGCACGATATGCGCGAACGCCCGCAGATAGATCTCCCGCAACGGTCGCGCATCGACGTCCGAACTCGACCGCATCCGATCGTGCTCGGCATTGTTGGCCGCGAAGTGCTTCACCGACGCCCCGACCCCGGTGCTCTGCAACCCGGCCACCCACGCCGCGCCCAACACCCCCGTCAGCACCGGATCCTCCGAGTAGTACTCGAAATTGCGCCCACCGCGCGGATCACGCTTGATGTTCACCCCCGGCCCCAACAACACATCCACCCCCGCCGCCCGCGCCTCGCGCCCCAGCGCCACACCCACCCGGCGCACCAGATCCGCATCCCAGCTCTGCGCCAGCCCCACCGCGGGCGGGAAACACGTCGCCGGCACACTCTCGGCCAACCCCAGGTGATCGGTCGCGCCCACCTGCCTGCGCACCCCGTGCGGGCCGTCGGTCATCGTCACCGACCCGACCGGACCGATCGCCTTGGTCGTCCAGAAATCCGCGCCGCTGCCCAGCGCCGCCTTCTCCGCCGTCGACAGGTCCGCGATCGGTGCGCTCGTCATACGGCCCAGACTAGGTCATCGCGTTAGAAGGCCAGCGCCAACTGACGGGACTGGGCCACCAGCGCGCCGCTGCTGTCCCAGATCTCGAAATCCTCCTCGTGGAAGCCGTTCACCAGGTGTTTCGTGCTCACCCGGCACGCCAGCCAGCCCGGCGCCGGACGCCTGCGGATGTGCGCGGTCAACTCGATCGTCGACGACCCGCCGATCCCGTGATCGAACACCACCGGGGGAGCGGCGTCCACCAACGCCGCCAGCGCGATCGGATCCGCCTCCCGCCCGTCGGCGAACCGCATCCAGAACTCCCACGTCGTCGCCCCGCGCGGCGTCCCGCGGAAGAATCCGGGCAACTCCGGCATCCGGTACTCCACCCGCGCCCCGATGCCGTCGCCGCGATCCCGCCCCTCGTGCGGGTCGACGCACTCCCGTGGCGCCGGAAGCGCCGGGGCCACCCCGGCCTCCATCGTCGGCCCCTGCGCCGCACCGAGATCGCTGAAGGTCGCCAGCACCCGCACGATCTCCCGATCCTCGCGCAGCAACGTCGCCGCCCCGGTCCCGGTGCGCCGCCCGATCCGCGCCGTCTCCGTCGACACCCGCGCCGGACCCGGCGTCCCCGGCCGCAGGAAATGCCCCGACGCCGACAACAGGTCCGGCTGCGGCACCTCCCGCGCCAGCGCCTGCAGACAGACCGCGAACAGGTACCCGCCGTTGGCCGTCCCGGCCGGAGTGTTCCACCGATCGGTCAACTCGAGCGCATACACATGCTCGCCCACCGGGGTGCTCGCGGTATCGACGTCGAAAGCGTGCGCGGTAGTGGTCATCGAAATCCTTTCCCTCACCCCGATCATCGCGTACCCCACCGCCACGGACCGCCGCGGCCCCGGGGGTGCCGCGATCGCCCGGCTACCCCTCGCGCACCATACCCGCCGGCACCGCGGCCACCAGCTTCCCGCCGCGCCCGCCGACAGTGAGATCCGGCCCGCCCGACCGCGCCGTGGGCGGTAGCCCTTTCGTCGAGCTGTCGGACGGTTGGATGTGAGTCGTCAGGGGGTGCGCGTGTCGTAGTTCTCGCGGTGGGCGAGTACCTCGGCCATGTGTGTCTGCGCCCAGTGTCTGAGCCCGCGGGTCATGTGGTGGAGCGAGAGGCCGAGGTCGGTCAGCTCGTAGGAGACCGTGACAGGGACGGTCGGCGTCACGGTACGGGTGAGCAGACCATCGCGCTCCAGCGACCGTAGCGTCTGGGTCAGCATCTTCTGGCTGGCTCCGGCGAGAAGCCGAGAGATCTCGGAGTAACGCATCGGTTTCGGACCGTCTGCGTCCGCGGCACCGGGCCGACCGGAACTGTTGTCGCCGCCCAGCGCACACAGGATCAGGACGACCCACTTGTCCGAGATTCGCTCGAGCAGTTGCCGGCTGGGGCACCCAGCCAAGAACGCGTTGTACTCCACCTTGGCCTGAGCCCTCTTCTCGGCCGCCTTCATCGTCGTCACTGATCGCACCTCTCACCACTGGGTGGGTTACGCACTCCCGAGTGCCTACTTCCCGACAGGAAGTTTCTCTCCAATGCTGATGTAGGAATCCAGCAGGGGCCACCCACCCCCGAGTGCACGACGAAAGGCACCACGATGAGCACACCCTCCCTCCCTCTTCCCGGCGGCACCTGGACGCTCGGTGACCTGACCGTCACCCGGTTCGGCTACGGCGCCATGCAACTGGCCGGCCCGGGGGTGATGGGGCCGCCCGCCGATCGCGAGGGTGCCCTGGCCGTGCTGCGTGAAGCGGTCGCCCTCGGTATCACACACATCGACACCAGCGACGCCTACGGGCCGCGCGTCACCAACGAGTTGATCCGCCAGGCACTGCACCCCTATCCCGACTCGCTCCACATCGTGACCAAGGTGGGCGCGACCCGCGACGAACAGGGCGGCTGGCCGACAGCCCGTCGACCCGACGATCTGCGCCGCCAGGTCCACGACAACCTCGAGTCCCTCCGCCTCGACGTACTCGACCTGGTCAACCTCCGACTCGGCAACGCCCAAGGTCCCCAGCCCGGCTCGCTCGCCGAGGCGTTCGAGACGCTCGTCGAACTCCAGCAGCAGGGCCTCATCCGCCACCTCGGGATCAGCAACGCCACCGAGGAGCAGGTCACCGAGGCACAGCACATCGCGCCGATCGTGTGCGTGCAGAACATGTACAACCTCGCCCACCGCCACGACGACAAGCTCATCGACCGGCTCGCCACCGACGGCGTCGCGTACGTGCCCTTCTTCCCCCTCGGGGGCTTCACCCCGCTTCAGTCCTCGACGCTCTCGGCGGTCGCCGCTCGACGGGAGACGACACAGATGTCCGTCGCGCTGGCCTGGCTGCTGCAGCGATCACCGAACATCCTGCTCATCCCCGGCACGTCATCGACGGCACATCTGCGCCAGAACATCGCCGGCGCCGGACTCACCCTCTCTGATGAGGACTTGACCGAGCTGGACGACATCAACCGCTGAACACCCCAACGCCGACCGCCTCATCCGGCCAAGGCCGCCCGCGCCGCCGCGATCACCTGCCCCCGATACGACCCGCCGAACAACACCACATGCACCAGCAGCGGCGCCAACTGATGCACCGGCACCCGCGCCCGCCACCCCTCCGTCAGCGGCGCGACCTCCTGATACGCCCCCAGGATCCGATCCAGGTACGGCGCACCGAACAACGCGAGCATCGCCAGATCCGACTCCCGATGCCCGCCGTGCGCCGCCGGATCGATCACGCGGGCACCCTCCGCCGTCCACACCACGTTCCCCGACCACAGATCACCGTGAATCCGCGACGGCGGCTCCGCCGGCCCGCCCAGCACCTCGATCCGGTCGACCACCTGCTCCACCACCCGCACCCCCTCCGCGCCCAGCACACCGGCGGCCCGGCGCAGGTACGGCACCACCCGCCGCTCGGCGAACCACGAGGACCACGGACCGCTCGACCGCGTGTTGTCCTGCGGCAGCTCGGCGATCCACCCCTGCCACGGCGCACCGAACCACTCCGCCCCGCTCGTGTGCAGCCGCGCCAGCCCACGACCGAACCGCTCCGCCGCCTCGGCACTCGGCGCCGCGGCCGACAGCCACGGCAACACCAGCAGCCCCTCGCCGTCGGCCAGCACCGGCACCGGCAGCTCGGCATCCCCCTCGGCCAGCCAGCGCAACCCGGCCGCCTCCGCTGCCAGCACCGGCCCGTGCGCCGCCGTGTGCTTCACGAACACCGCACGCCCGTCCGCCAAGCGCATGCGCGCCAACCGCCACCCGTGGCTCGACCCCAGATCGGTCACCTCCGTGACGGGAGACCCGACCGCCGAACCCACCCTGCTCGCGATCTCCATGCCCGCCACGCTACGAGACGAAAACCCTCAGGAGGTGCGTCCGACGACCTTCTCCGCGAACCGCTCCAGATTCGCGATCTTGGTGTCCAGACTCTCGTTGTCCGGTTCCCGGGTGTAGGGATTGCGGAAGCCCACGATCACATCCGTCACGCCCTTGTCCTCGAGCCGCTTCACCCCGTCGACGGTGAACCCGTCCACCGAGATGACGTGGATCTCGAAGTCCTTGCGCGCGCCGTATTCCGCACGCAGCGCGTCCAACTCCGCCAGCAGCCGGTCCAGCTCCTGCGGGTCACCGCCCGCGTGCATCCAGCCGTCCCCGCGCTGCGCCGCCCGCCGCAGCGCCGCCTTGCTGTGACCGCCGATGAGGATCGGAATCGGCTCGGTCGGCACCGGGCTGATCTTGATCGGCGGCAGGTCGTAGTACTCGCCGTGGTACTCGAAGTAGCCGCCCGCGGTCAGCCCGCGCACGATATCGATGCACTCGTCCATCCGCGCGCCGCGCTTCTCGAACGGCACGCCCATGATCTCGAAATCGTCCGGCCACGGACTGATCCCGACGCCCAAGCCGAGCCGGTTGCCGCTCAACGCCGCCACCGATGCCGCCTGCTTGGCCACCAGTACCGGTGGGCGGATCGGCAGTTTGAGCACGAACGGGGTCAGCCGCAGCCGGGTGGTCGCCGCGGCGATCACCGCCGACAGCACGAACGCCTCGACGAACGGCTTGTCCTCCAAGAACTCCCGGCTGCCGTCGGGGGTGTAGGGGTAGGTGGCCTCGGAATCCCGCGGATAGGCGATGCTGTCGGCGATCGTCATCGAGGTATACCCCGCCGCCTCGGCCGCCTGTGCCAGGGGCACGTAGAACGAGGGGTCGGTCATCGTCTCCGCGTAGGTGAACCGCATGCCACAGCCTTCCTGTTCGCGGCGGGCAGCGTGATCGCGGCCACACCGTGTCCGCCCAATCAATCACCCGGCCCCGGTGGCCGTCAAGGCCGGTTCCCGCTGCGTGAGCGTCGCGCCAATTCGACCGTCGCCGCACGTAATTCGCCTACGTCGTCGAGCGGCGCCAGGTAACCGACCCTGGTGCGCGCCACCCCGCGCGGTGTCTCCACCCGCAGGTCCAGGCCGTAGCGGTCGGCCCGTTCGCACCGCGCCGCCGTGGCGTCCGGGTAGCCGCCCAGCGCCCGGGCCATATCGGCCAGCGCGTCGGCGTGATCGTCGTTGAGGTGCGCGACCGCGCGGGCCGCGGCGGGCACGATCGGATCGGGACGGGCCGCGGCGTACTGCTCGGCGGTGGCCGAATCCATCCGCCCGTAACCACCGACCCACCGCACCCGGTGCACCCGCAGGATCCACACCGTGAAGTCGCTGTAGTCGATGTAATGGCGCGCGGCGGGCACGGCTGCCAGGTGTGCGCTCCGTGCCGCATCGGCCTCGTCCCCGGTCGGCTGCTCGACCACGCCGGCCAGCGTCACCCGGGTGCCGGCCAGCGGGTCGGTGGGCACCTCCGGCGCCACGATCGACAGGCTCGCCCGCGGATCGGCCGCGAGATTGCGCCCGTGCTCGGCCAGCCGGGACACACACAGCACCGGCCGGCCGCCCAGTTCGCCGTAGGTGACGAACGAGGCCCAGGGACCGCCGTCCTCGGACAGGCTCGCCAGCGTGGCGATATTGGTGGCGGCCACCACCGTCCTGGCCTCCTCGGCCGCCGAGGGACGGGTGGCATCCACCACCGGCGCGATGGGCTGGGGGACCGAAGGGGCGTCGCCGGGATCACCGTGATCGAGAGTCATGAGCCAAGGGTGCCACCGGGTGGCGGGGGAGGGGAGGGGTGCTCGGAGGACCTGTGGAGCGAGGGGGGAGCCAGGGATCGGCCTGTGAGTGAATCGGCGGCACAGCAGGATTTCTGGTATCGCAGGCGGATCCCGAGACAAGGAGAGGGAATCGACCGGATCGGCGAGCCCAGTACCGATTAAAGATAGCTATACGACGATATGCGCATCAATGCATACAGAGCCTATCCAACTCACCACACACGAAACCCACACTCCTCACCTCCCGAAAAGCTGAGGAGGGCCAAGGGACCAGACCCCCGGCGGCCTCACGGTGCCGCCGGGACAGCATCGCTCACGCGGGCACGGTGAAGACGTGCCAGAGCACAGCCAACGTGCCGACGGTGAACAGCGGTGCGAGAACCCAGGTTTCGACCTTGTTGCCGGTCCGCTCGATGATGGGGAAACAGGTGCGTGGCTTGAACGGCCACAGCAGGGGACAGCCGCGGTCGGTGAGGCAGTCGCCGAGCAGGTGGGCCAGGGCGCCGAGGCCGACGCAGAAGGGCAGCCACGCGGGCTTGTCGCTGATCCAGTGGTCCATCACGAAGGTGCCCGCTGCCGCCAGCACGACGACGGTGCCCCAGCTGCGGATGTCGTCTCCCGGCGGGTACAGGTGCAGGGCCCGCACGGCGAGTGCGAGCAGGAAGAAGGCCAGGGCGAGGGTGAACGGCCGTCCGATCCAGTGCATTCCGGCCCAGGTGCCGTAGGCGGCGGCGACCACGAACAGCAGGGAGTGCGTGCCTTGGCGGTGCCCGCCGGAGACCTTGGCGATGATCTTGCAGGCGAAATACGACAGCGGCCCGAGCACATGCGCGAGCGTGCCTTTCGGGTGATCGGCGTCGGGCAGCAGCGCCGCACCGGCCGTGAGGAAGACGCCGAGCAGCACGTCGACGGGCCCGAGGCGGGCGTCCACGTCCTGCATCACCGGATAGGTCACCACCGCGAGCGGCAGCGTCGCCGCCGCCACCGACCAGGCGAGCGCGCCGCTGGTCGCATGAGAATGTCCGAGCACCGCGTCGAGAGTAGTTGAACGCCGGTCCGGTTCGTTCCCGCGGGCAACGTTCCCGCTGTCGTGGATGCCGGTGCGGCGCTTGCCGGTAACGCGACGGCGCCCCGCGGACGCGAGGTCCGCGGGGCGCCGTGCCCGAGGGGATCGGGCGTGGGGGATCAGGCGAGGTCGAACCGGTCCAGGTTCATCACCTTGTTCCACGCGGCGACGAAGTCCTGCACGAACTTCGGCTTGGCGTCGTCGGTGGCGTAGACCTCGGCGAGCGAGCGCAGCACCGAGTTCGAGCCGAACAGCAGGTCGACCCGGCTGCCGGTCCACTTCTGGGCGCCGGTGGCGGCGTCCTTGCCGACGTAGGTGCCGTCGTCGGTGGGGGAGGGCTCCCACACGACGCCCATGTCGAGCAGGTTGACGAAGAAGTCGTTCGTGAGCGACTCCGGCGTCTCGGTCAGCACGCCCAGCGGGGAGCGCTGGTAGTTGGCGTTGAGCACGCGCAGACCACCCACCAGCACGGTCATCTCCGGCGCGGTGAGGGTGAGCAGGTTCGCCTTGTCCACCAGCAGGTACTCGGCGGGCAGCGGGTTGGCCTTGCCGAGGTAGTTGCGGAAGCCGTCGGCCTTGGGCTCGAGCACCGCGAAGCCCTCGGGGTCGGTGAGCTCCTGCGTGGTGTCGGCGCGGCCCGGGGTGAAGGGCACCTCGACCGCCACGCCGGCGTTGCGGGCGGCCTGCTCGACCGCGGCGACACCGCCGAGGACGACCAGGTCGGCGAAGGAGACCTTCTTGTTGCCGGTCTGGGCCGCGTTGAACTGCTCCTGGATGCCTTCCAGTACCGCGATGACGCGGGCCAGCTCGTCGGGCTCGTTGACCTCCCAACCCAGCTGCGGCTGCAACCGGATGCGCCCGCCGTTCGCGCCGCCGCGGTAGTCGCTGCCGCGGAAGGAGGAGGCCGCCGCCCAGGCGGTCTTCACCAGCTGCGAGATCGACAGCTCCGAGGCCAGGATCTGCTCCTTGAGCGCGGCGATGTCGGCGGCGTCGACGAGTTCGTGATCGACCGCGGGGATCGGGTCCTGCCACAGCTGCACCTCGCTGGGCACCTCGGGGCCGAGGTAGCGGGTGACCGGACCCAGGTCGCGGTGGGTCAGCTTGAACCAGGCGCGGGCGAAGGCGTCGGCGAACTCGTCCGGGTTGTCCTTGAACCGCCGGGAGATGACTTCCATCTCGGGGTCGACGCGCAGCGACAGGTCGGTGGTGAGCATGGTGGGCAGGCGCTTCTTCGCCGGATCGAACGGATCCGGGATGATCGGCTGGGCGTCCTTGGCGACCCACTGGTTCGCCCCGGCCGGGCTCTTGGTGAGTTCCCACTCGTAGCCGAAGAGGATCTCGAAGAAGTCGTTGCTCCACTGGGTGGGCTTGGTGGTCCAGACGACCTCGAGGCCGCTGGTGATCGCGTCGGCGCCCTTGCCGGTGCCGTGCGAGCTCTTCCAGCCCAGGCCCATCTGCTCGAGCGGGGCGGCTTCGGGCTCCGCGCCGACGAGCGCGGCGTCACCGGCGCCGTGGGTCTTGCCGAAGGTGTGACCGCCCGCGATGAGCGCGACGGTCTCTTCGACGGTCATGCCCATGCGACCGAAGGTGTCCTTGATGTCCACGGCGGCCGCCAGCGGATCCGGGTTGCCGTTGGGCCCTTCGGGGTTGACGTAGATCAGGCCCATCTGGACCGCGGCCAGCGGGTTCTCCAGGTCGCGTTCACCGCTGTAGCGCTTGTCGCCCAGCCACTCGGCCTCGGGGCCCCAGTAGACGTCCTCCTCCGGTTCCCACACGTCGACGCGGCCGCCCGCGAAACCGAAGGTCTTGAAGCCCATGGTCTCGAGCGCGACGTTGCCGGCCAGGATCATCAGGTCGGCCCACGAGATGTTCTGGCCGTACTTCTTCTTGACCGGCCACAGCAGGCGGCGGGCCTTGTCCAGGTTGCCGTTGTCGGGCCAGCTGTTGAGCGGGGCGAAGCGCTGCTGCCCGGTGTTGGCGCCGCCGCGGCCGTCGGAGGAGCGGTAGGTGCCCGCGCTGTGCCAGGCCATGCGGATCATGAGCGGGCCGTAGTTGCCGAAGTCGGCGGGCCACCAGTCCTGGGATGTGGTCAGCACCTCGGCGATGTCGGCCTTGACCGCGGCCAGGTCGAGGGAGTTGAACGCGGCCTTGTAGTCGAAGTCGCCGAGCGGGTTGCCTTCGGCGGGGTTCTTGGCCAGCACCTTCAGGTTGAGCTGGTTGGGCCACCACTCGTGGTTGCCGCCGCCCTGCAGCGGGTGCCGCAGGCGGCCGGTGACCGGGCAGCCGCCGGCGGCGGGTTCCGTATTGGCTTCACCGATGGGCGGGTGTTCCACAGACACGGCGTTTCCTTTCGGGGGAGAAGCGAGTAAGCAGGCTGTGCTCACTTCGGTGGTGCGGACAGAGCTTTCGAACAGTCGGGGCAGTGGCCCCAGTAGATGACCTCCGCCTCGTCGACGACGAAACCGTGGTCGTGGGAGGCATCGAGGCAGGGCGCTTCGCCCACCGCGCAGTCGACGTCGACGATGACGCCGCAGTCACGGCAGACGAGATGGTGGTGGTTGTCGTCGACCCGGGTCTCGTAGCGGGCGACCGAGCCCATCGGCTGGATGCGACGCAGCAGTCCGGCCGTGGTCAGTGCGCGCAACACGTCGTAGACCGCCTGGTGGGACACCGCTCCGACGCTCTCGCGCACCCGTCCCAGGATCGAGTCCGTGTCCGAGTGCGGATGCTCGTGCACCACGCTCAGCACGGCCAGCCGCTGCGCGGTGACCCGGAGGGACGCGCCGCGCAGGAGCTGCTCGAAATCGGGAACCTTGGACACACTCCGAAAGTTTACACATTCAAGTTTGGAGCACCAGTGAATCGCGGAAAAATGATCGTGAACACACGGTGATGCCCGTGGTGCTGACCGTAGTCCGCCGACCGGACTGTGTACGTGGATTCAGGGATCGGGGGGAGACGGTCGCGAATCTGCGCCGGCCGTCGGCGATTCGGTCTATCGGGGGCAGGTCGGGCCGAGGGGTGATGCTGCAAGGTTCTTGACGCGCTCCGGCGCAGGAGTGGGCGGTGGCGGCCGCTGCGGGTCGTGGTCGGCGGTGCCGAGCGGATCGAATCCGTCCGGAAGAGCAGAACGTGACGGCGTCCTAGCGGTCAACCGTGCGATCGGTTTTGGAGTATCCGGAAGCTGGCACGGCGGCCGGTACGGCATGCGGCGTCGGAGGTGGACTGAGCGCCCGGGATGGTGTGGGTGTGGGTGCGCGGCCTCGGCGCGGACGGAAGCGAGGTCGGTCAGCAGCATGGGACGGCGCGCGGTGACCCGCAAAGTTCATGTCACCCGAGGCTGCACACCCGCGCATCACGGTCCTGATGTCGATCCCTGTCAATCCTGCGAATCAGCCTCGAGGTCATTGCGGGGAGGAGGGGGTGGCGCCGCGCCGGCCGGTTCCCGGCGGTCCAGCACACCCTTTACTTAACATAATGTAGATTATCGGCGTAGAAACGATGGTGACGGAAGGGGCTGTCGCCATCTTTCGGCATTACTGTCGCGCCCCTGTGTGCGGCCCGTGTTCGATGGCCGCCGAACCTCTGACCCCTGTGGTGGCCGAGTGGATGGATCCCTGGCGAACACCTCCACGCTGCGTTGCGTGGGAACTGTGGGGCGGATCCTTGCTCTCGCGCACCCAGCCTTCCGCGCCGCCGGAATTTTTCCGGTCATCGGTATCGTGGCAGGCTGATCTCGGCGTGGTGTAACCCACCGTCCAGGTCGCCTCGTGCCGCGACCCGGGAAGCCACTCCCCTCTGCCTCCCCCTTGTTCCACGAATCGTCACGTGACGATAAAAGCGGCTGGCAGGAACACTTCGGAAATCCCCCACGCGCCCGATCATCAGTGCGCTACCGCGCCTGGCGCGCGACCGGCACCGTGAGCACGGCAATGCCGGGCCGCTCCTTGTGGGAGCGGCCCGGCATCCGGGATTGCCTCAGCTCAGGTGGTAGACCTCCTGGAGGCCGTAGACCGGGGTCGGGATGTTCTCGTAGCGGGCCTTGAGTTGCAGGGCCAGGTACAGGGAGTAGTGGCGGGACTGGTGGAGGTTGCCGCCGTGGAACCACAGGCCGTCCTGCTGGGTGGGCTTCCACATGTTGCGGAGTTCGCCTTCGAACGGGCCCGGGTCCTTGGTGGTGCCGGAGCCGTAGCCCCAGCACTTGCCGACCTTGTCGGCGACGTCCTGGCCGATGAGGTCGGCGGCCCAGCCGTTCATCGAGCCGTAGCCGGTGGCGTAGACGACGAGGTCGGCGGGCAGTTCGGTGCCGTCCTCGAGGATCACCGAGTGTTCGGTGAGCTCGCGGACCTGGCCGTGGGCGAGTTTGATGTCGCCGTTGGCCACCAGCTCCGAGGCGCCGACGTCGATGTAGTAGCCGGAGCCGCGGCGCAGGTACTTCATGAACAGGCCGGAGCCGTCGTCGCCCCAGTCGAGCTGGAAGCCGGCGCGTTCGAGGCGGGCGTAGAAGTCGGCGTCGCGTTCGCGGATGGCGTCGTAGATCGGGATCTGGAACTGGTGCATGATCCGGTACGGCATGGACGCGAAGGTGAGGTCGGCCTTGTCGGTGGTCATGCCCGCGGCGAGGGCGCGTTCGGAGTACAGGTCACCCAGGCCGAGTTCCATCAGCGAGTCGGACTTGACGATGTGGGTCGAGGAGCGCTGCACCATCGTCACGTCGGCGCCGGCTTCCCACAGGGCGCCGCAGATGTCGTGCGCGGAGTTGTTGGAGCCGATGATCACCGCGCGCTTGCCGGCGTAGGCGTCGGGGCCGGGGTGCTGGCTGGAGTGGTGCTGGTCGCCCTGGAAGCGGTCCATGCCCGGGAAGTTCGGGATGTTGGGCTTGCCGGACATGCCGGTGGCGAGCACGAGGTGCTTGGGTCGCAGGACCAGGGGTTCGCCGTCGCGTTCGACGTGCACGGTCCATTCGCCGGTCTGCTCGTCGTAGGTGGCGCTGCGGCAGACGGTCTTGGACCAGTACGGCACCTCCATGATCTTGGTGTACATCTCGAGCCAGTCGCCGATCTTGTCCTTGGGGGTGAAGACCGGCCAGTTGTCCGGGAACGGCAGGTAAGGCAGGTGGTCGTACCAGACGGGGTCGTGCAGGCACAGCGACTTGTAGCGTTTGCGCCACTGGTCGCCGGGACGGTCGTGCTTGTCGACGACGAGGGCGGGCACGCCGAGCTGGCGGAGCCGGGCGCCGAGGGCGATGCCGCCCTGGCCGCCGCCGACGACGACCACGTAGGGCTGGCGGGTCACGCCGAGTTCGCGTTCTTCCTGCTCGCGCTGTTCGGACCAGGTGACGCGCTCGCGGTTGGCGCCGTGTTCGACGCCTTTGGGCCTGCGGGGGCCCTTGTTCTCCTCGTGGCCCTTGAGCTCGCGCAGTGAGGTGAGCAGGGTCCAGGCGCCGCCGTCGGTGAGGCGCAGGTGTCCGGCGGCGCGGCCGACGGCGGTTTCGAAGCCGATCCAGGCGGTGATGACGCCGTCGGCTTCGGTGACGGGTTCGGTGGTGTGGAAGCCGCGCGGGTCGGTGTCGTCGAGGCGGGCGCGCAGCATGTCGGTGACGCCGTCGCGGCCTTCGACGGTCTTGATGTTCCAGGTGAAGGCGATCAGGTCGCGCCAGAAGCTGTCCACCGCGAACATGCCCGCCGCCGCCTCGATGTCGCGGGCGGCGAGGGCGGTTTCGAACTCGCGCAGCCACGTCTCGACCCTGGTCTGGGGGTCGAGTGCTTCCTCGGGTGCCGCCGACGGTTCGAGTGTCCGAGTCATCGGATGTTCCTTCCCACGTTGTTGTGTGAGCTACAGCACAACGCACGGAAATCCGAGTAACAATCGTTGCAGGGCGTTGCATCATCGGTGGTCGTGCGCCGGGGCCCGGGCCGCGTTCGGCGCACCTCGAGCAAGAAGGCGGACAGGCATCATGGGCGAATTCAGTGCGATCACTCCGGGGACGGACCTCCCCCGCTATGCCCGTGACCTGGTGCGGATGCACGATGCGGTGATCGGCGGTGGTCGTTCGCCGATGCGGCCGCGCACGGTGGTGGCGCGGTCCTGGTCGCGGGTGCTGGCGGCGGGGCTGGTGCCGGATCGGCCGAACGAGCGCACGGTGTTGCCGTTGTCGGAGGTGGAGCGGCGGCGCCGGGAGTCGCCGTTGGGCGCGGTGATCGGTGAGGTGACGCAGCTGATCGAGGGGATCGCCGATGCCGCGCAGATGCTGATGGTGGTCAGTGACGCGGACGGGGTGGTGTTGTGGCGGGCCGGGTCGACGAAGGTGCGTCATCGCGCGGACGGGTTGGGGTTCCAGGAGGGTGCGCGCTGGACCGAGCCCGCGGTGGGGACGAACGCGATCGGGACGGCGCTGGCGGAGGCCGAGCCGGTGCAGTTGGTCGCCGGTGAGCACTTCGAGCAGTCGCAGCATCCCTGGTACTGCACGGCGGCGCCCGTGCACGATCCGCGCACGGGCGAGTTGATCGGGGTGGTGGACGTCAGCGGTCCGGCGTTGACGTTGCATCCGACGATCACGGCGTTGATCGGGGCGGCGGTGCGGTTGGCGGAGGGGCAGTTGGCCCGGTATCAGCAGGAGCGGTTGGAGCGGTTGCGGACGGCGTCGATGCCGGCGTTGTCGGCGGTGCGCGGGCCTGCCTTGCTGGTGGACGAGCACGGGTGGGTGGCGCACGCGGTGGGGGTGGCGGCGGGTCGGCGGATCGCGGTGCCGGATGCGGTGCGGGCGGTGCATGTGCCGGGCCTGGGGTTGTGCGAGGCGGAGCCGTTGAACAGTGGGTGGCTGGTGCGGCCGCGGTCGGCCGACGATCGGATCCGGTTGACGTTGGATCTGTCGGGTGCGCCGGTGCTGGTGGCGCGGGGTGAATCGGATTGGCGGCGAACGCTGTCCACGCGGCATGCCGAGATCCTGTTGTTGTTGGATCGGTGTGGTGCGGCGGGAATGACGGTGGCGGCGTTGAGTGCGGCCTTGTACGGCGATCCCGATCATGCGGTGGCGGTGCGGGCGGAGTTGTCGCGGTTGCGGCGGGTGGTGGGGTCGGTGGTGGAGAGCCGTCCATATCGGTTGGCGCCGGCGGTGGAGTTGACGGTGAGCTGCGGGGGTCTGGAGGTCGCGGAGAGTGCGTTCGTGCGGGAGTCGTCGAGTCCGGGGGTGCGGGCGTTGGCGAACCAGCCGGACGCGAGAAGATGAGACGATTTGGCCGAATTTCTCTCTCCGGTCGGTGGGGGCGGCGGTAGCCTGAGCGGAACGACCGTGGAAGGTGACGAAATCCCATGAGCGCTACCACCATTGCCCGGCAGTGCACGCTGTGCGAGGCGCATTGCGGAATTCTGGTGACCGTCGAGGATGCGAAGGTCACGCGGATCGAAGGCAACCCGGAGGACGTGCTGTCCAAGGGCTACATCTGTCCGAAGGCGACGGCGATGGGCGGGCTGCATCACGACCCGGACCGGTTGCGCACGCCGGTGCGGCGGGTGGGTGACCGGTTCGAGCCGATCGGCTGGGATGAGGCGTTCGCCGAGATCGGGCGTCGGTTGCGGGCGGTGCGGGCCGCGCACGGGCCGAGCGCGATCGGGATGTATCTGGGCAATCCGGCCGCGCACAGTTCCTCGGCGATCTACGGGGTGCTGTTGCGCACGGCGCTGCTGACCCGCAACTTCTTCACCGCGTCCTCGATCGATCAGTTCCCGCAGGAGTTCGCGGCCTGGCAGATGTTCGGTTCGAATCTGCTGATGCCGGTGGCCGACATCGATCGCACCGACCGGCTGGTGATCCTGGGCGCGAATCCGGCGGTGTCGAACGGGTCGGTGACGACGATGCCGGGGGCCAAGCTGCGGATCCGGGAGGTGCGCAAGCGCGGCGGTTCGGTGGTGGTGGTGGATCCGCGGCGCACCGAGACCGCGCGATTGGCCGACGAGCACGTGGCGGTGGCCCCGGGCGGTGACGTGTATCTGCTGCTGGCGATGCTGCATGTGCTGGT
Source organism: Nocardia farcinica (assembly GCF_001182745.1). Taxonomy (NCBI): domain Bacteria; kingdom Bacillati; phylum Actinomycetota; class Actinomycetes; order Mycobacteriales; family Nocardiaceae; genus Nocardia; species Nocardia farcinica. Next base: position 1,140,835 of record NZ_LN868938.1, read on the forward strand.
GGCCGAGGGGTTGTGCGACGAGCGCGCGGTGCGGGACCGGTGTGCGGGCTGGGACGAGTTGCGGGCGCTGGTGGCCGAGGTGACGCCGGAGGCGATGGCGCCGTATGCGGGGGTGGACGCGGCGACGATCCGGCGGCTGGCGCGCGAGCACGCGGCGGCGTCCTCGGCGGTGATGTACGCCCGGATCGGGGTGTGTCAGCAGGTGACGGGCACGCTCACGCATTGGCTGGTGAACACGATCAACGCGGTGACGGGCAATCTGGACAGCCCGGGCGGGCAGATGTTCACCACTCCCCCCGTCGACGCGTTGCGGTTCGCGCGGCTGTCGCGGGTGGGGTACGGCGCGTGGACCGACAGCACGGGGACGTTCAAGTCGTTCCGTGGCGAGTTGCCGGTGGCGGTGCTGGCCGAGGAGATCCGCACCGACAGCCCGCAGCGGATCCGGGCGATGATCACCTACGCGGGCAATCCGGTGTTGTCGACGCCGCAACGCGGCCGGTTGGGTGCGGCGCTGGATTCGCTGGAGTTCTATGTGGCGGTGGACATGTATGTCACCGAGACGACCCGGCACGCCGACATCATCCTGCCGCCGATCTCCCAGCTGGAGCGGGAGGACCTGAATTTCCTGTTCCCGGTGTTCAGTGTGCGCAACAACGTGCGCTTCGACGCGCGGGTGTTCGAGCCGCCCGCCGACGGGCTCGAGGATTGGCAGATCCTGGCGCGGTTGGTGACCGAGCTGGTGCCGTTGCCCGCGCGGCGGTTCACCGGGCGGCTGTTGAACGCGCTGTTCGAGGTGGCCAGTCCGTTGCGGTTGACGGCGCTGGGGATGGCGGTGGGCCCGCACGGGGTGCTGCGGCGCGGTCGCAAGGGGGTGACGGTGGCGAAGCTGCGGCGCACGCCGGGCGGGGTGGATCTGGGTCCGTTGCAGCCGCGGTTGCGGTCGATCATCGCGACGAAGGACCGCAAGGTGCAGTTGGCGCCCGCGGATTTCGTGTCGGCGGCGGCGGAACTGGTGGCCGAGGCGCGGGCGGGCCGGGCGTTGACCGCGCCGGCGGACGGGTTCGATCTGAAGTTGATCGGGCGCAGGCATCTGCGCAGCAACAACTCCTGGTTGCACAATCTGCCGTCGATGGTGAAGGGCAAGGATCGCTGCACGGCGCTGATGCATCCGCGGGACGCGCAGGCGCGCGGGCTGGTCGACGGTGAGCAGGTGGAGGTGACCTCGAGTACCGGGTCGATCGTGGTGACGTTGGAGGTGAGCGACGAGATCCGTCCCGGTGCGGTGGCGGTGCCGCACGGGTGGGGTCACCGGGAGCCTGGGGTCGGCTGGTCGGTGGCGGCTTCGTTGCCGGGGGCGAATGTGAATCTGCTGCCGGATCCGGCGTTGACGGACCGGTTCTCGGGCAATGCGGCGGTGAACAACACCTGGGTGCGGGTGGCGCGGGCGACGGGCGAGCCGGATCGTGCGGCCGCGGGCATGGTGAGCGATTCGGCCGTGGTGAGCGATCCGGCGACGGTGTGAGCGGTCAGCGGCGGGTGTAGGAGTAGATCAGTCGCTGGTATTGGCCCAGCAGGTCGTGCAGGGAGACGTCGTCGCCGCCGGCGGCGATCTGCTGGTAGCCGATGAGCATCGCCATGCCCATGGAGGTGAGCACGGCGGTGGTGGCGTCGTCGCCGACGATGCCTTTGACGGCTTTGTGCACGGTGCGGCGGCGGGATTCGTCGACGCGTTTGAGGGCGAGGTTGACCGATTCGTCGTTGGCGGCCCAGGCGCGGATGGCGGCTTCGGCGGCGTGGTGCAGGCCCAGGGCGAGGTCGGCCATGGCGGCGATGTCGTCGTGCGGGTTGCCCTGGTTGAAGTTCAGGGTGCGCAGGATGCGGATCTGGCGGTTCTCCCAGTGTTCGAGCAGGGCGTCGACGAAGCCCTGCCAGCTGCCGAAGTGGTGGTAGAACGAGCCGCTGGTGACGCCGAGGCGCCGGCACAGCAGGCCGATGTTGAGTCCTTTGAATCCGAGTTCGGCCAGCACCTCGAGAGCGGTGTCGAAGTACTGCTCCTTGATGACGACTCGTGACATGCGGCGCCGTTCTCTTCGTGCGGACAGGGGTGGGAGGCAGGCGAAGACTACCGCATCGCGGGGGTGGGGCGGGACGGCCCGGGAGAATTCCACACGGACCGGACGGTAGGTGAAAACCGTAGGGGGCGTGGGCAAACGCCCCGTGCCACTATAACAGAGCAGTTGCTCTGTTATAGTTCGGTCATGCCACGTCCCCGAGTGCACGACCCCGACACCGTGCTCGATGCCGCCGAAGCGCTGGCGGTCCGCGCCGGGCCCGCCGCGGTGACGGTGCGCGCGGTCGCCGCGGCCACCGGGGTGTCCAACGGCGCGCTCTACCACACCTTCGGCTCGCGGGGCGCGCTGCTGGCGCGCGCGTGGGTGCGTGCCGCGCGCCGGTTCCTCGACGTGCAACGCGCGCTCGCCTTCCCAGAAACGGCCGAGCCACACGGCGATTCGGATACCGAAGCGGCAGTCACCGCGGCGATCGTGGCGGCCGCCGAGGCGCCCAGTGTGTTCGCCGAGCGCTTCCCCGACTCGGCCCGGCTGGTGCTGACGGTCTCGCGCGAGCAGTTGCTCGATGCCGACCTGCCCGCCGAGCTCGCCGCTGAACTCCGCGGCGCCGAACGCGATCTCGTCGCTGTGCTGGTGGATCTGGCGCAGCGGCGGTGGGGCCGCCGGGACCGGCGCGCGGTGCAGGTGCTCACCACCTGCCTGGTCGACCTGCCGACCGCGATCCTGTTGCGCCGGGACCAGCTCGCCGATCCCCACGCCCGTCATCAGCTACGCGCCGCGGTCCGCGCGGTGCTCGACATCGGTCCCCCGGAAAGGAAATCATCGTGACCACCCTGGAATTCCACGACGGCATCGCCGTGCTCGACCTCGGCGACGGCGAGAACCGCTTCTCCCCCGCCTTCCTCGAGCAGGTGAACGCCCACCTCGACACCGCGCTGTCCGACGGCGCGCTGGCGCTGGTGACCACCGCCGGCGGCAAGTTCTACTCCAACGGCCTGGATCTGGACTGGGTGGCCGCCCACGGTGAGCGGATGCCCTGGTACGTCGAGCAGGTGCAGGCGTTGCTGGCGCGGGTGCTGACCTTCCCGCTGCCCAGCGCGGCCGCGCTGCCCGGGCACGCCTTCGGCGCGGGCGCGATGCTGGCGATGGCGCACGACTACCGGGTGATGCGCGCCGACCGCGGCTACTTCTGTTTCCCCGAGGTCGACATCCACATCCCGTTCACCCCGGGCATGGCGGCGTTGATCCAGGCCAAGCTCACCCCGGCCGCGGCGATCGCGTCGATGACCACCGGGCGCCGGTTCGGCGGCGGTGAGGCCGCGGCGATCGGGCTGGTCGATGCCACCGCCGCCGAGGGCGAGGTGACCGCGGCCGCGCTGGCGATGCTGGCGCCGTTGGGCGGCAAGGATTCCGGCACGCTGGCGGCGGTGAAGAACACCATGTTCGCCGGTGCGGTGGCGGCGCTGCGCGCGGCGTGACCGCCGGGGCGGTGGTGGGTGCGACGCGGGGTGCGCCCACCACCGTGACCGGTAGGTTGGACGGCGGGCCCGCACCGGGGCGGGCCGCACGAGGAGGTCTGTTCATGTCCGATGCCGCCACCCTGGAGCGCCGGGGTTCCGTCGCCCTCATCACCCTCAATCGTCCCGACGCCATGAACGCCGTCGACTCCGCGCTGTCGCGGGCGGTCGGCGCGGCGCTCGAACAGCTCGCCGAGGACCCGCAGCTGCGGGTGGGTGTGATCACCGGCGCCGGGCGCGCGTTCTGCGCCGGTGCGGACCTCAAGGCGCTGGCCGCGGGGCAGAACATCGGTGATCCCGAGCATCCGGAGTACGGGTTCGCCGGACTCGTCCAGCATTTCGTGGACAAGCCGCTGATCGCCGCGGTCAACGGATTCGCCTTGGGCGGGGGCACCGAGATCGTGCTCGCCTGCGATCTGGCGGTGATGAGCGATCAGGCCTCGCTCGGATTGCCCGAGGTCAAGCGCGGGTTGGTGGCGGCCGCGGGTGGGCTGCTGCGGCTGCCGCGCCAGATCCCGCACAAGATCGCCCTCGAGATGGCGTTGACCGGTGCGCCCGTCGACGCCGAGACCGCGGCGCGGTGGGGGTTGGTCAACCGGGTGGTGCCCGCCGATCAGGTGCTGGCGGTGGCGCTGGAACTGGCCGAGACGATCGCGGCCAACGCGCCGCTGGCCGTGCGCGCCTCCAAGCGCATCATCCACCGCGCCGCCGCGTTCGGTTCGGACTGGGACGCGCCGATCTGGCAGATGAACATGGAACAGACCATGCCGGTGTTCCTGAGCAAGGACGCCGCCGAAGGTCCGCGCGCGTTCGCCGAGAAGCGGGCGCCGCAGTGGCGAGGCGAATGACCCTCACGCGGTGAGGTGTTGGTCGAAGAAGGCGAAGATGCGCCGCCACGCGTCCGCGGTGGCGGCCGCGTCGTGACCAAGGCCCACCACCCGCAGCAGGCGCTCGCTGCCGAAGGTGTTGGCGAAACCGTGGGTGGTGCGCGGGTAGGTCTTGATGTCGTGCGGGACGCCCAGGTCGGTGAGCGCGCGGTCGAGCTTGCCCGCGGCGCCGATCAGTGAGGGATCCAGGCCCGCGTAGCTGGCCACCACCGGGCAGGCGCCCTCGAGCAGGGTGCGGTAGTCACCGTAGAGGCCGGGATAGAACGGGGCGGCGGCGTCGAAGCCATGCGGGGCGGTGAGCAGGGCGAAGCCGCCGCCCATGCAGAACCCGGCGACCGCGGTGCGTCCGGTGCAGTCCGGGTCGGCCAGCAGGTGGTCGCGGGCGGCGAGGATGTCGCGCACCGGCACCGCCTCGGCGTGGTTGCGGCCGCCGGTGAACCACAGCGCGCGCATCACCGCCCGGATGCAGCGGGCCTTGCCGCGGGAGAACAGGTTGGGCGCGATCACCAGGTAGCCGCGCTCGGCGAGCATCGTCACGTGGGTGCGGATGTCGGCGCCGAACTCGAGGGCGTCGTGGATGATCACGATCCCCGGCCACGGACCCGGCGTATCGGGGCGGGCCAGCAGTGCTTCGATGGGGCCGTCGGGCGCGGGCAGGTCGATGGTCTGCATGGATCGAATCTAGGCCCTCGGCGCGCCGCACGGCCGGTTCCGCGCACCGGTGTGCTCTGGTCGGCCCGGCCAGCGGGTTGCCGGTGCGGCGTCGAGCATGCGGTGCCCGGTGCGGCGAATCCGCTCGCCGGCGCGGGCGGCCGGGTCCCGATTCGGGTGCGGATGATCGAAAACAGCGGTTTGCTGGCTGTATGCTCTGGTGATGGCGCCCGCGCCGTCGCCGATGCTGGCCACCGCTGGACGACCGCCGGAGGATCCGCGCGGTTGGGCTTTCGAGATGAAATGGGACGGGATGCGGGCGGTGGCCGACGCCGCCGACGGGCAGTGCCTGCTCTACAGTCGCAACGGCAAGCAGGTCGCCGGATCGTTCCCCGAGATCGTCGAGGCCGTGGCGGCCGCGGTCGGCCCGCACCGGGTGGTCCTCGACGGGGAGATCATCGCCCCCGAAGGCGCCCGGGGCGCGCCGTCGTTCTCCCGGTTGCAGCGCCGCATGCACGTGCGCGCCCCGACACCGCAGCTCATCCGCGAGGTGCCGGTGTTGTACATGCTGTTCGATCTGCTCGCGCTCGACGGGCACGCCACCGTGCGTCTGCCCTACACCGAGCGCCGCGACCTGCTCGCCCGGCTCGACATCGCGCGCCCGCCGTTGCAGCTGTCGCCGAGCTGGACCGATGTCGACCCCGCCGAGCTGGCCGCGGCCGCCACCGACAACGGCCTGGAAGGGCTGGTCGCCAAACGGCTCGATTCGGTGTATCAGCCCGGGGAGCGCAGCCGCGCCTGGCTCAAGATGCCGTTCCGCAGAACGACCGAAGCGGTGATCGCCGGATGGTTGCCGGGTAACGGTCCGTTCCAGAAGTCGTTCGGGTCACTGGTTCTCGGTGCACACGATGCACAGGGGCGGCTGGTGCACATCGGCAACGTCGGCACCGGATGGAAGCAGTCCGAGCGCACCCGGTTACGGCAGCGGCTCGACGAAATCGCCCGCCCGGACTCACCGTTCGACGTGCCCGCGCCCCGCCCGGTCGCCGCGCTCGCCCACTGGGTCTCCCCCGAACTCGTCGCCGACATCGAGTACCGCGAAGCCACCGCCGAAGGACTGCGCCACCCGAGCTGGCGCGGGCTGCGCATCGACAAGGACCCGGCCGAGATCACCTGGCCCGCCTGATCGCAGCGGGGGAAGGCATTTTCAGCGGTTTCGTGGCTACCGCGCGGGCGTCGTCGAGGCTGAGGCCGAACATGCACAGCAGGTTGGTGGCGAGGGTGTCGGCGAGGGTGTCGATGTCGGTGTCGGGGTCGGTGGCGAGGAGCTGAAGACAGCCGAGCAGCGAACCGGCCGTGCAGGCGAGTGCGGCGGGGTAGTCGGTGATTCGGAGGCGGCCGGTCTCACCCGCTCGGCGCAGGTCGCGCAGGGCGCGCGGGGCGAGGCCCCCATCGGAGGTCATCAGACGGAAGCCGATGGTCAGCAGTGTCCCGGTGAGTTGGGCGTGGGTCTTGGTCAGGTGCATGGTCATGCGGATGCCGTTGGCGAACACCTCGGCGGGATCCTCGATTCCCGCTGAGGCCTGGTCGAACAGTTCTCCGTAGCGGTCGAGGGTCTCGGCGATGGCCGCGTCGAACAGTTCGGCCTTGCTGGTGAAGTGGTTGTAGAACGAGCCGACGCCCACGTCCGCGCGGTCGGTGATCTGCTGCACGCTGGCGTCGAGGCCGCCCGGGCTGGCCAACAACTCGGCCGCGGCCGATATCAGCGCCGCGCGGGTGCGGGCTCGTTTGCGGTCGGTGCGATTCGAGTGCGGCACGGGAGAACTCCTGTCACCTTCAATTCTGAATGACATTCCAACTCTGAATGTCATTGACGGAGGCGCCCATCATTGCTGAACATTTCTTCAGTAGTCAAGGAGGACAGCGATGACAGTGCCCGCATACGACGATCCGCACGTCGATCTGCACAGTGCGCAGGGCGCGCTCACCGGTGAGCACCCGGACAGGGCGAAGAATCCGCTGATCAAGGTCGATGACATCGCGTGGCTGGAATTCGACAAGCCCGATCTCGACGGTGCGGAACGCTTCGCCGCCGCATTCGGTCTGAGCACCGTGATCCGCACGCCGGACGAGTTGCATCTGCGCGGCACCTGGGCGGGCTCGGTCTGCGTGATCGTCCGGCGCGCGCCGGTGGCCCGGTTCGTCGGCACGGCCTACCGCGCCGGGGACCGCGCCGACCTGGCACGGCTGGCTGCCGCGACCGGGCATGCGATGGAGCCGCTGGACGTGCTGGGTGGTCGGGTGGTGACCCTCCGTGATCCGAGCGGGCAGGTGGTGCGGGTCGTCGCCGATGTGCCGGAGTTGCCAGCGCTTCCCGACCAGCCACCGTTGACCTGGAATCTGGGCGCGGCGCGGTATCGGATCAACGCGGTGCAACGCCGCCCCCGTGAGCCCGCGCGCGTGCAACGCCTGGGCCATGTGGTACTCGAAACGCCGCGATTCCTGGAATGCCTGGACTGGTATCTCGAACACCTGGGCCTGATCGTCAGCGACTTCCTCTACTTTCCGGGGCAGCGGGACCGCGGCCCGACCATGGCGTTCATGCGCTGCGATCGCGGGTCGACCCCCGCCGACCATCACACGCTGGCGATGACGTTGGGGCCACGGGCGGGATATGTCCACAGCGCCTATCAAGTCGCCGATCTCGACTCGATCGCGGCGGGCGGGGCGTATCTCGCCGAGCGTGGTTACCGTCGTTCCTGGGGTGTTGGCCGCCATATCCAGGGCAGCCAGTTGTTCGACTACTGGCGCGACCCGGACCGCTTCCTGGTCGAGCACTTCGCCGATGGCGACCTGTTCGATTCCTCGGTCGAGGCGGGCTGGACGCATATGAGCGCCAGCGGCCTGGCCCAATGGGGACCGCCGGTCACCCGTGACTTCCTCGGAGTGAACCCCGATCCGCAATTGCTGCGCGCGGTGTTCTCCGCATTGCGTGACGGAGCGAACGAGTTCGATATCCGGCGCCTGCTCGGCCTGATGAAAGTAGCCCGCACATGAGCACCACCATTGTCCGTACCCGCTCGCACTGGTACCTCGAAACCCCGCACGGTGCCACGCCCATCGACACCCCGGCGGCCACCACCGCGGAATTGCTCGGCGACCTCGACGCGATCCGGGCCGCGCACGACGCCACCGACTGGACTCCGGTGTCGGAACTACAACTGGTGTCACCGGTGACCGCGCCGTGCCGTGTCGTGGCCCAGATGGTCAACTTCGCCAGCCATGCCCGCGAGTCGAACATCGACCCCGGACGGGTATCGGCGACCTTCTTCCGCAAATCCTCCGGATCGATCTGCGGACCCTACGACGACATCGTCAAACCCGCCCACGTGCGACTGCTCGACTACGAGGTCGAGATCGGCATCGTGTTCGGCGCCGCGGTGCCGGTCGGAACGACCATCACCGCCGAGAACCTGCCCGAGTACGCGGCCGGACTGATCATCGCCAACGATGTGAGCGCCCGGGACGTGCAACTGCCCAAAACCCAGTTCTACGAATCGAAGTCCTACCCCGGATTCACCCCGGCCGGTCCGCGACTGGTGTTGCTCGACCCACCCGAATGGGCGCAATTCCATCGATTGCGGCTACAGCTGTGGGTCAACGGAGAACGCCGACAGAACGGTGTCGTCGGAGACGACATGCTCGTCGAACCCCTCCAGGCCCTGCACGCGCTCAGTCGATTCCAGCGTCTCGACCGCGGAGACGTTCTGCTGACCGGCACGCCGGGCGGGACCGCGCTGTCCGCACCTGCGAAACCCGTCGAACTGCTCGGCGCGCTGCTGCCCCCGCACCTCAAGTGGAAGATCTTCTTCCGCAAACAGGCGGCCAACCCTCGCTATCTCCGCGACGGCGACATCGTCGAAGCCCGGATCGCCACCGACGACGGCGCCCTCGACCTGGGCCGGCAGCGTAACCGGGTCCGATACAGGTGATAACTCGATCGTCCAACCCGGTCGACGTCGCGGTCGTCATCGTCGGCGCCGGCCCGGTCGGCCTCACCGCGGCGCTGCTGCTGGCGGGACACGGCATCGCCACCGTTGTTCTGGAGCGCCACCCCACCTCCTACCCGCTGCCGCGCGCGGTCCACGCCGACGACGAGGTGTGCCGGATTCTCGCTGCCGTGGGAGCCTACGAGCGATTCGCCGAGATCAGTCGTCCCATGCCCGGAATGCGCCTGCTCGATCACAACCACACGGTGCTGGCCGAGTTCGCGCGCGATTCGATGGACGGCCCCCACGGTTTTCCGCAGGCGAGCATGTTCGACCAGCCCGAACTCGAGGCGATACTGCTCGACCTCGCCCACGCCGACCCGCTCATCGACCTGCGACGCGGATGCGAGGTGATCGACGCCGCCGACCACGGCGATTCGGCCGTTGTCGAGTACACCACCGACACCGAAACGCACAGGCTGACCGCTGCCGCGGTGATCGGCTGCGACGGCGCGCGCAGCCTGATCCGCGACCGGATCGGCACCGGCCTGCGTGACCTGCACTTCCAACAGAACTGGCTCGTGGTCGACGTGCGGACCGCGGCGCCCCTTCCGGTGTGGGGAGGTGTCCAGCAGATCTGTGACCCGCGGCGTGCCGCGACCTTCATGCCCGTCACCGGTACCCGGTATCGATGGGAGTTCCGCATCGAGCCGGGCGAACGGGCCGACGAGCTGGCAGCCGCCGACAACTTGCGCCGACTGCTGCGGCCCTGGATGGACGCGCACACCTTCGACCGGGCCGACATCGTTCGTCACGCCGAGTACACCTTCCGTGCCCGCGTCGCCGAACACTGGCGCCGAGGACGACTGTTCATCGCCGGCGACGCCGCACACCAGACCCCGCCGTTCATCGGGCAAGGCTTGGGCGCCGGGTTACGGGACGCGTTCAACGTGAGCTGGAAACTCGCCGAGGTTCTGCGCGGCACCGCGCCGGAGTCGATTCTCGACACCTATACCGCCGAACGCCGCCCACATGCGACCCGGACCATCCGCACGGCCGTTGCCGTCGGATGGGTGCTCACCGGTGGCCACGACCGCGCGGCCGCGGTGCGACGCGCTTCGCTGGGGCTGTTGTGCCGCATTCCGGGAGTGTCGCAGGCCCTGCTCGCGACTGTCTCACCGCCGCTGGCGGCTGGTCCCCTGGTCGAGCGACGGGGTATCCGACATCGGCTCAACGGGCGACTGTGTCCTCAACCGGTCATCGCGGGCGAGGGTGGCGGCGCCCGTTTCGACGAGGTCCTCGGCCCCGGCTATGCGCTGCTGACGCGGGGACCGCTGCCCCCGACCTGCACCGTCCCCGACCGGGTCACCCACCTCGACCTCAGCGTCCTGGACTGGCCTCCGACCGGCGTCGAGATCCTCACCCGCTGGCTCAGCACACATTCCGCGTTCGCGGTCTTGCTGCGCCCGGACCGGGTCGTGATGGCCGCCGCGCGCACCCCCTCCCGAATCCCCGACATCCTCGCCCTCCTCCCACCCCCGGCGGGCGAGCGACATCCTCACGAAAGCGATCGACGATGAACCCTGAGCATCCGACGGCGCCACATCCGGCCTCGGTAGCCGCGGAGATCCGATGAGCGGGCCGCTCACCTCTGCGTCGCGGCCCTCGACATACCGTGGCGCGCCCGTCGTCGACGTCGATCTCTACGGCAGGCAGGTCGTCACCGACCCACAGTCGGTCTACCGGCGGATCCGCGACGCCGGGCCTCTGGTGTGGCTGCCGCGCCACCGGCTCTGGGCCATGGGGCGATTCGACGACGTCCGCGCGGCGTTGCGCGACGACCTCACCTTCCGCAGCGGTAACGGCGTGGCCGCCAACCCGATCGCCAACACGTTGGGTCACTACACCACTCTCGCCAGCGATGACCGAGCCCACACCAACCGTCGCGCGATCCTCATGCAGTCCTTGGCCTCGCGGGCGATCCGCCCCGCGCTACCGGCGATGGAGCAGGAAGCCGTGCCCACCGTCGAGCGGCTGCGTCGACGGCAATCCTTCGACGGAATAGCGGACTTCGCGACCCGCCTACCCGTCCAGGTGGTCGCCGATCTCGTCGGGGTCCGGGTGAGCGCGGCGAAAATGCTGACGTGGGGCCGCGCCACCTTCGACGGGCTCGGACCGGCGAACCCGCGCGCGGGCACAGCCGCCACCAGTGCTCTGCGGCTCTACCTCTACACCCTGCGGCTACGAAGGAAACACGTCACCCCGCACGGATGGGCCGCCAGCGTCTTCGACGCCGCGGACCGCGGCCGGATCAGCCGGCTCGAAGCCAAGAACATGATCATCGATTTCGTCGCGCCCAGCCTCGACACCACCATCCTGGCGACCGGGCAACTGTTATGGAGCCTGGGCGCACAGTCCGAGGTGTGGGAACAGATCCGCGCCGATCCGGCCCTCATCCCCCGAGCCGTGATCGAGGCGGTGCGGCTGGCCTCCCCGGTGCGCGCCTTCACCCGGACCATCGCCGTCGACACCGTGCTCGGCGAGGTCGCACTGCACGCCGGTGAGCGCGTCGCCCTGATCTACGCCGCCGCCAACAGCGACGAGCGCCGCTTCGACCGGCCCGAGCAGTTCTCGCTGGACCGCCGTGGTAGCAATCTGGGCTGGGGAAACGGAGCACACACCTGCGTCGGCATGCAACTGGCCAAAATGGAAATGCAGACCCTGCTACACGCGATGGTCCCGCGCATCAACCACATCTCCGTTTCCGACCCCCAGCCCCTGCGCAACAACTGTCTGCAAGGACTGAAATCGTTCCGCGCCGCCTTCCACTGAACCCCACCGAGAAATCCCGTCGCCTGCGCGGGCAACCGTGCACGGCCATCGGCCGACGAATAATCAGGATGGACATGTCCACTACACGTATCGCCGTCGTGACCGGCGCATCGTCGGGAATAGGCCGGGCCACCGCCGCGGCCCTGTCCGACCACGGCTACCGGGTGATCGGGACCAGCCGCAACCCGCACGCCGTCCCGGACCGAGATCTGTTGCCGGGCATCGACTACCGGCCGCTGGACTTGACCGACCACGACTCCATCCAACAGTTCGTCTCAACGCTGGACGACGTCGACGTCCTGGTCAACAACGCCGGTGAGAGCCAAGCCGGACCGCTGACCGACCTGCCTGACGACGCCGTGGCCCGGCTGTTCCAACTCAACGTGCTCGGCCCGATCACACTCACCCGAGCGGTGCTGCCCGGCATGCGCCGACGCCGGGCCGGGCGGGTGGTGATGGTCGGTTCGATGCTGGCCAGCTTCCCGCTGCCCTACCGCTCCTCCTACGTCGCCACCAAAGCAGCGCTCCGTGGATTCGCCACCGCGGCACGGTTCGAGGAATCGCCGTACGGCGTCTGGCTCACCACTGTGGAACCGGGGCAGGTCGATTCCGGCCTCCGTGAACGACGCACGAAATACCTCGCCGACAATTCGCCACACACCGCCGAATTCCAGCGCTTCATGACCACACTCGACCGCAAACAAGCCGCCGGCATCACCCCCGACCGGGTCGCACGCACGATCCTCACCGCGGTGACGGCAGCACGCCCCCGCCCGCTCTACGCCGTCGGCAGCAACGCTCCGGCCGCCTTCGCACTCCACCGGATACTCCCCCGCAGCACGATGGAACGCCTCACCGCCCGCACCTATCGACTACACCGCTGACCCAGCCGACGTCGAGAGAAGACCAAGCAAGCGTTCACGCCCGGTCTTTGTCGTCGGCCCCGGCGGTTTCCGAAGCGCCGCGGGAACGCGCGAACCTGTTCGTGTTTCGGCTTGACCCTGACGTTGCGTGAGGGTCGAAGGTGGGGTGCATGAGCGACTACTTCAATGCCTTCGAGATCAGCCCCGTTCCCACGCCGGGCCCGGACGTCGTCGCGCCGGAGCCGTTCCGCGGCATCTACGGCATGCCCGCGTTCGTGACGATTCCGACCACCGATGTGGCGGCGTCGCTGGACTTCTGGACCCGCGGGTTGGGCTTCATCGAGCTGTTCACCATCCCCGGCGCGGTCGTGCATCTGCGCCGGTGGGCGTTCCAGGACGTGCTGCTGGTGCCGGCGTCGGCGGCCGCGACGCAACCACCGGCGATGAGCGTGAGTTTCGCGTGCGTGCTCGACCAGATCGATTCCCTGGTCGAGGCCTGCCGTGCGCTGCGCCCGGATTCGGTCGACGGCCCGCGCGACACCCCGTGGAACACGCGCGACATCGAGGTGCGCACGCCGGAGAACGCGCGGGTGATCATGACCGCGGCCAAGCCGTTCGACCCGACCGGGCCGGAGGCGCGCAATCTGGCGGCGGTGGGCATCACCGCCCCGGAGGAGGTTGCGGGCGACAATGCAGAGCATGCCCGAGGACAGTGACGGCCTGACCGTCGGCCAGGCCGCGGCCCGGCTGGGAGTGACCGTGCGCGCGCTGCACCACTGGGACGACATCGGCCTGGCGCTGCCGTCGCTGCGCACAGCCACCGGGTACCGGCTCTACACGGGCGCGGATCTGCAACGGCTGCACCGCATCGTCGTCTACCGCGAACTCGGGCTCGGCCTGGACCGGATCCGCGCCGTCCTGGACGACTCGGCCACCGAGGTACCCGCCGCGTTGCGTGCGCAACGGGCCCAGGTGCGCGAGCGGATCGCCCGGCTCGAGCAGCTCGCCGCCGGGCTGGACCGGATGATCGAGGCGCACGAGCGCGGCCTGCTGCTGACCGCCGAGCAGCAGGCCGCGCTGTTCGGGCCGCGCTGGGATCCCGGCTGGGCCGCCGAGGCCCGCCGCCGCTACGGGGCGGGCCCGCAGTGGCAGCAGTTCGCCGAGCGCGCGGCCACCCGCAGCCCGGAGGACTGGCAGGCCGTCGCCGCCGAGATGACCGATCTCGAGCAGGCGCTCGGCGCGGCCATGGACGCCGGGATCGCGCCCGGCAGTCCCGAGGCGAACGACCTCGTCGACCGGCATCGGACGATCTTCGGCGCCTACTTTCCGATCGATCGCGCCCAGCAGGTGTGCCTGGGGCGCATGTTCGACACCGATCCCGGCTTCACCGCCCACTACGACGGCATCCGTGCGGGCCTGGCGAGCTGGTTGCGCCGCAGCATCGACGCCGCCGCCCGCGCGCACGGCATCGACCCCGACACCGCCACCTGGCAGTGAGCGCCCGTCAGCGCAGGGCGGCCAGGCAGCGGCGGATCAACGGCGCGTCGTCGCACTCGCGGGCCTCCATCGTGCCGTGGGCGGCCGAACCGTCGACGCGGGCGGCGGCGAACAGGGTGAAACCCGGTCCGCCGCCGCCGTGCCCGACGATCGCGGGCGGGTTCCCGGAGGTCATCAGGCCCGCGCCGTATCCCGGGTCGGACAGCGGGTGACCGGGCGCGTCGACCGGGTGGGTGCGGCACATGGCGGTCGGGAGCTCGGCGCCGAGCGTGCCCGACAGCAGCCGCGCCAGCGCCGCCGCCGTATCGGTGACATCGGCGCAGAAGGTGCCGGGGTAGACCCAGCGCGGATCGTAGGCGCGCACGCCGACGGGGATCTCGACGGTGCAGTGCGCCCAGTCCGCCCGGGACGCGAACGGGTGGGCGGGCAGCTCGAGCGGGTCGAGCACCAGGCGGCGCAGGACCGGGAAGAAGCGGTCGCCGTGCTGTTCCTCGAGCGCGCGGCGCACCAGCAGATAGCCGGGATTGGAGTACCGGAACACCCCCGGCCGCGCCAGCTCCACCCGTTCGAGGATCACCTCCTCGGACCAGGCGTCCCCGCGCTCGGCCACGTCGCGCCGATACTCCGGCCACGCGCCGTAATCGCCGAGCCCCGAGCGATGCGTCAGCAGATCCCCCACCCGCAACCCTGCCAGCCGCGCCGGAACCGGCGCCACCGCACCGATCTCCCGCTCCGGGTCCAGACAGCGCAGCACCGCGGCCGCGGTGAAGATCTTGGCAATGCTGTACACCGGGGTCACCGTCACGGCCGCCGAGTGTAGACACCATGCGTCCGGCGAGACGGGATCGAGCAAGGGCGAGCGGGGCGTCCGAACCGTTCCGGTCCGCGTGGCCGGGGTCAGCCGAACAGGCGCCGCCACCAGCGGATCAGAACCCAACCGCGGCGCGGCCGCGATGCGGGCCCGCCGCCGGACTCTGGACGGGGCCTCGACACACCTGACACACCGGTGGTCCTGCGTGCGCGGCGCTGCCGCCAACCCGCCACCACCTCCTCGGCGTCGGCGAGGGCCAGCGGTACCTGGGGCGGGGTGGGTGTGCGGATCCATGCGGCGATGCGCCGGTTCAGGGCGCTCACCGCCGCGCGCACCTCGGTTTCGCTGTCGAGCTCGTCGACGGTCGCGGGCAATCGCTCCAGATCCCGTCGCAGCAGCAGCGAATCGGGCAGCAGCCCGTCGGTGGGGGCGCCCTCGCGGCGCAGATAGTCGCGGATCCACCAGTTCTCGTCCACCGGGGTGCCCGCGCCCGGGATCGGTTTGCCCGCGCCGCGCAGGTTCGCGAACTCGCCGCGCTCGGTGGCCTCGCGGATCTGCTTGTCGACCCACGACTCGAAGGTGTGCTCGACGGGTTTCCGCTCGGTCATACCGCCATGCTACGAACCGCGGCGCTCACACCGCGAAGGTCAGCCGTCCCGGATTGACGTAATCGGCCGGATCCCGCAGCGACCGCAGCTCCGGGCGCCGCCCGGCCGGGATGCGGGCCAGTTCCGCGGTCAGCGGCGGTTCGTAGGCCGCCGCCGAGGAGGTCAAACCGGGCAGCCAGTTGTCGTGGTGGCTGGGCACGAACAGTGCCGGGGCGAGGGCCTCGATGTAGGTGCGTGGGTCGCGCAGGCCGTTGCTGAGCTGGTTGTAGCCCTGCACCGCGCCGATGTGCACGTCGGTGGCGGGCAGCCCGGCCAGCACGTCGAACACCTGCGGCGCCCGCTCGGTCAGTGGCCCCGACGAGTCGTGCCAGGTGAGGCTGAACCCGGGGATACGGAACTGGTAGAGCAGCACCCCGCCCTCGGCGTCGAGCAGCCGCGGCACCGTGCGGCGCAGATCCGCCGGCGTGGGCGGATGCCGCAGGATCGGGCCGGGTTCGGGCAGCGGGAAGAACCGCGGCGAACCGGCGGCCGGATCGGCGGGGGTGCGGGCCGAATGCAGATGCCGCACCGCGGTCAGCAACACCGGCCCGACCGTGCGGTCCTCGCGCCGCCCGATCGGGGTCTGCGCGTCACCGAGCCCGACGGTCGGGAAACTCGCCTCGGGAACCTGGGCGCGCACCGCCGCGCAGTGCTCGGCGGTGCCGTAGACGGTGGCGCCGCAGGCCTGGGCGATGCGGCCCGCGTCCCCGGCGTGGTCGAAGTGGCCGTGCCCGATGAAGATCGCCTCCGGCCGCAGATCCGCCAGATCCTGCGATGTCGCGGGAACATACCCGGAACTGGTCAGCCGCGGCACCCAGGCGTCCAGCAGCAGCACCGCCCCGCCGATCGCGACGGCGTAGGTCGTGCACCCCACCCAGGACAGCACCACCCGATCCGCGCGCACCGCACCGGTGACCGGGTCCACCACGTCGGCGCCGAAGAACCGCACCCGCGCGGCCACACACCGCGGCGACCCCGGCTGCACCGCCTGCAGCGGCGCCGGCCCACCCAGCAGGCCCGCGCCCAGGGCGGCGGCGCGTCCGATCAGACGACGAGGATCGATGCTGCACACCTCAGCACCACATCACGCCGGATCCCCGGTGGGCAAACCGGACCGTCACAGGCGCACGCCGAGCAGCGCGTCCACCGCCTCGGCGATCGCGGCGGGCGCGCCGCTGTCCGAACCGCCGTAGTCGAGCGCTTCGGTGACCCAGTTGTCGACCGCGGCAAGAGCTTTCGGGGAGTCCAGGTCGTCGGCCAGGTGCTGGCGCAGCCGGGCGATCGTGTCGTGGGCGGCCGGGCCCGCCGACAGGGCGGTGGCCGAGCGCCAGCGCGCCAGCCGCGCGAGCGCCGCCTCGAGGACGGCGTCGGTCCACATCCGGTCCTGCCGGTAGTGCCCGTCGAGCAGGCCGAGCCGGATCGCGGCCGGATCCACCCCGTCCTTGCGCAACGTCGACACCAGCACCAGGTTGCCCCGGGACTTCGACATCTTCTCCCCGTCCAGACCGATCAGCCCGGCGTGCACGTAATGGCGGGCGAAGCGGCGACCCGCCACCACCGATTCGGCGTGCGCGGCGGAATATTCGTGGTGCGGGTAGATCAGATCGCTGCCGCCGCCCTGGATGTCGAACTCCGGGCCCAGCCGGTTCAACGCGATCGCCGAACACTCGATGTGCCAGCCGGGTCTGCCCGCACCGAACGGCGCGGGCCACGACGGCTCCCCCGGCCGCGCGGCACGCCACAGCAACGCATCCAGCGGGTCACGCTTGCCGGGACGATCGGGGTCACCGCCGCGCTCGGCGAACAACCGCTCCATCGTCGCCCGGTCGTAGCCGGACTCGTAGCCGAACTGCTCGGTGGCGTCGGTGCGGAAGTAGATGTCGGGGAAGTCGGGGTCGTCGACCACATAGGCCGCGCCGGTGGCCAGCAGCTTCTGCACGAATTCGACCACCTCCTCGACCGATTCGACCGCGCCGACGTACTCGCGCGGCGGCAGCACGCGCAGCGCGGCCATGTCGGTGCGGAACAGCTCGATCTCGCGGCTGCCCAGCTCCCGCCAGTCCACCCCGTCGCGGGCGGCGCGCTCGAACAGCGGATCGTCGACATCGGTGACGTTCTGCACGTAGTGCACGTCGTGACCGCCGTCGCGCAGCACCCGGTTCACCAGGTCGAAGGTGAGATAGGTGGCGGCGTGCCCGAGATGGGTGGCGTCGTAGGGGGTGATGCCGCAGACGTACATGGTCGCCGTCGCACCGGGGGCGACGGGGCGCACCTGACGGTCGGCGGTGTCGTACAACCGCAACGGCGGCCCTGCTCCGGGGACGGTCGGTAGGGCGGTATCGGACCAGGACTGCATGACTTCGAGGGTAGAGGTCGCCGCGCGCGCCCCGGCGCACACCCCGGTCGCCGCGACGGTGCCTGCCCGTCCGGCCGGGTCCGCGACCAGCCGGTACCGGCCGGTCCGGGCGCCGTCAACGGTTGCGATCCGCCGGAAGTGAACGTTTCAGAACGCGGGCCAGGGAATCGGGCGGGTGCTGCGCGGCAACGGCATCACCGGCCGTTCGAGCAGATCCTTCGTGCGCGCGGCCAGAGCGTCGATCTCGGCGTCGGTGATGTGGACGGCCAGCTCGTCGGCCAACGGCCCCGGCAACGTGTCGGCGAACGCGGCGATGTCCTCCACCAGCGCCGCATCGATCGGCTGTCCGGCCCACCCCCACAACACGGTGCGCAGTTTGTGCTCACTGTGCAGGCAGATCCCGTGGTCGACGCCGTACACCTGCCCGTCGACCCCCTCGAGCGCGTGCCCGCCCTTGCGGTCGGCGTTGTTGAGCAACACGTCCAGTACCGCCACCCGTTGCAGGCGCGGGTCGTCGGCGTGGACCAGCGAGACCTCCTCGCCGGTCTCGTCGATCGCGCGCAGCACCTCGCAGAACCCGTCCGGCACCGCCGCGGGCGGGCACAGGTCCACCAGGTCGAGCCGGTCGCCGCGGCCGGTGTGGTGGTCCACCGACTCCACCCAGCGCTGCACCATGCCGGGCCCGAACGGGCCGTCGCGCAGCACCGTCTGCGGGATCACGCCCCAGCCGATCGCCTCCGACACCAGATAGGAGGCGACTTCGCGGCCGGCGAGCGTGCCGTCGGGGAAATCCCACAGCGGCCGCTCGCCGCGCACCGGCTTGTACACCACCCGCAGCGGCGTGCCCTGGGCGGTCTCGGCGCCGACGACCTCGCAGACGAGGGTCACGTTGGAGGCGGTGCTGATCCGCCCGATCACGCTCAGCTCACCGCTGTGGAACCCGTCGTCGCCGCCCGCCACGCATCACTCCTCTAGTTCGGCCGCGCCGAAGATCTCTCCGCGCTTGTATCCGTTGGTGCGCACGCACATGTGCCCGCGCGGCGACAGCGGTTCCCCGCACAGCGGGCACGGCGGACGGCCCGCGGCGATCACCTTCGCCGACCGCAGCGCGAACTCCCGCGCCTGCACCGGGGTCAGGAACACCCGCACCGCGTCGGGGCCCTCCTCGGTGTCGTCGAGCACCACCGACTCGTCGACCTCGGTCTCGGTGATGGCCAGCAGTTCCACCACCACCGCGCCGGCGTCGGCGTCCCAGCCCAAGCCCATCGTGCCGACCCGGAACTCGGCGTCGATCGGGGTGACCAGCGGGTCGGTGTCGGAGACGTCCTCGGCCTGCGGCGGCACCGGCGCGCCGAAACGGCGGGCGACCTCGTCCAGCAGCAGACCCATGCGGTCGGCGAGCACCTTCACCTGCTGCTTCTCCAGCAGCACGCTGACCACCCGCGGCTGTTCGACGGCCTGCAGATAGAACGCGCGATCGCCCGGCTCACCGACGGTCCCGGCGACGAAACGATCGGGGGTGCGAAATACATGGATTGCTCGTGCCATCTGCACCTCCTGCTACTGACCCTGATCGACTACCCGCGGCGCGCGGTGCTCTACCGCTCCGCATTCCCATTATCCGCACCACCGGTAGCGCCGATCTCGCCGCCGGGCACCGGGCCGGAGGTGTCGGGACGGTCCTTGTCGGAGTCGGCGTTCGGGGCCGGTTCCCGCACCGCCTCGAGCGCCGAGAGGTCCGAGCCGGTGTCGTTGAGCCGCCACACGTACGGCGCGTGCGGGGTGTAGCGGACGACGCTGAGCGAGGCCGGTTCCACCACGATGCGCTGGAACCAGTCCAGGTGCAGGCCGAGCGCGTCGGCGAGCACCGATTTGATGACGTCGCCGTGCGTGCACGCCACCCACAGCACGTCGTGGCCGTGACGTTCGGCGAAGACCCGGTCGTGTTCGCGGATCGCGGCCACCGCCCTGGTCTGCACCTGCGCCAGCCCCTCACCGCCGGGGAACACCGCCCCCGAGGCGTGCCGTTGCACCACCTTCCACAGCGGTTCGGTGAGCAGGTCGGCGATCGCCTTGCCGGTCCAGTCGCCGTAGTCGACCTCGATGAGCCGGTCGTCGTCCTGCGGGTCCAGGCCCAGCTTCTCCGCCAGCGGGCCCACCGTGCGCCGGCAGCGCAGCAGCGGGGAATGCACGATGTGGCGGATGGGCAGGCCGCCGAGCCGTTCGGCCACCGCGCGGGCCTGCTCCTGGCCGCGTTCGGTGAGGTCGACACCCGCGCTGCGCCCCGCCAGCGTGCGGGCGGTGTTCGAGGTGGACACACCGTGGCGCAACAGGATCACCGTCATGGCGCCAGCCTAGCCGCCGGGTGGGCGTGGCCTCGGTGCACCGGCATCGCCGCGCTCATGTCGCCGAGATCACCCCGGCGCCGAGCAGGCCCATGATCACCAGGCCCAGCACGATGCGGTAGCCGACGAACCAGTTCAGCGAGTGGCGGGCGACGAACTTCAGCAGCCACGCCACCGAGGCGTAGCCGACGACGAAGGACACGATCGTGGCCACCAGCAGCTGCGGGCCCGAGGCGTTGAGGCCCTCGCCGGCGGGTTCGAACGCGTCCGGCAGGCTGAACAGGCCCGAGGCGGTGACCGCGGGGATGGCCAGCAGGAACGAGAACCGCACCGCGGCCTCGCGTTCCAGCCCCAGGAACAGCCCCGCCGAGGAGGTGGCGCCCGAGCGCGAGACACCGGGGATCAACGCCAGGCATTGCGCGAAACCCATGACCAGCCCGTCGCGGGTGGTGAGTTGTTCGATCGGGCGGCGTTTGGCGCCGTAGTGTTCGGCGGCGGCGATCACCAGCGCGAAGGCGATCAGCATGAACGACACCAGCCACAGGTTGCGGGCGCCGGTGCGGATCTCGTCCTTGAACAGGAAGCCCAGCACGCCGATCGGGATGGTGGCGATGATCACGTACCAGCCGATGCGGTAGTCGAGTTCGCGTTGGGCTTCGGCGGCGAAGCGGTGCTCGTTGTCGGCGGTCAGCACCGGCAGCCGGGTGGTGGGGCGGTCGTGGATCGGCACCCGGGGCCCGGTCGCGGCGCGCGCCTTGTCCCACAGCGTGGTGGTCCAGGCGACCAGGATGCGCCAGATGTCCTTGGCGAAGTACACCAGCACCGCGGCCTCGGTGCCCAGCTGGGTGACGGCGGTGAAGGAGGCGCCGGCGTCCTCGCCGAAGAACACCGAGGACACGATGCGCAGGTGCGCCGAGGAGGAGATCGGCAGGAATTCGGTCAATCCCTGGACCAGCCCGAGCACCAGCGCCTGCACCCAGGTCATCGACTCGCCCACACAACCTCCTGCTGTCTGCCCGAAAAATCCTTATGCCGCTGGGCAATTGGTTCCACGACCGGCTCGGCGCCGGGTGGGCGCCGCGATCACGCAGCGACAGTACAGGCTTGCACGGGCGCGGGTGAGCCCGCCCGTGCCGCCCACGCCTTACGCTTGGCGCGTGACGAAGACGGGGATCAGGTGATGGAACAGCGGACGGTCGGGCGCAGCGGGCTGCGGGTGTCGCGGATCGGGCTGGCCACCCACACGTGGGGTGCCCAGACCGACGCCGACGACGCCGCGGTGCAGCTGTCGGCGTTCGCGGAGGCGGGGGGCACGCTGGTGGACACCTCCCCGTCCTACACCGGCGGCGCGGCGCAGCGGATCCTGGCCGACCTGCTCGGTGATCTGGTGTCGCGGGAGGATCTGGTGCTCAGCGGCTGCGCGGGCGTGCAGCCGGGGGTGACGCCGGCGGCCACGGATCTGCCGTCGGCGCCGCGGCCGTGGGTGGACGCCTCCCGCCGCGGGCTGCTGCGCCAGCTCGACCGCACCCTGCTCGAGCTGGGCACCGATCATCTCGACATCTGGCATGTGGCGGCCTGGGATCCGCGCACCCCGCTCGAGGAGGTCGCCGACACCCTCGAGCAGGCGGTGCGCGCGGGCAAGACCCGGTATGTGGGGGTGCGCGGGTTCTCGGCGTGGCAGCTGGCCAGCCTGGCCGCGATCGCGCCGATCGTCACCGCGCACACCCCGTATTCGCTGCTGGCGCGCGGCGCGGAAACCGATTTCGTGCCCGCCGCCGCCCACCACGGGGTCGGGGTGATCGCCTCGGCGCCGCTGGCCGGAGGCATCCTCACCGGCAAGTACCGCGACGGGGTGCCCGCGGATTCGCGCGGCGCCGACGAGGCGACCGCCGCCGAGATCCGCCGCCGCCTCGACGAACGCGCCACCCGCGTGGTCGACGCGGTGGTCACCGCCGCCGACGGGCTGGGCACCTCGCCGCTGGCGGTGGCGCTGGCCTGGATCCGGGACCGGCCCGGGGTGGCGAGCATGATCGTCGGCGCCCGCGACATCGGTCAGCTCACCGGTGTGCTGGCCGCGGAAACGCTGGAGTTGCCGCGCGCCATCGCCGCCGCGCTCGACGATGTGAGCGCACGCACGGACTGAGCGGACCGAGCATCCCGGGCGTCCTATTAGGCTTGCCTACATGATGGTGCGCGACGGTGTCCGGTCGAAGTCGATGCGAGTGCTGTCGATGCGAGTGCTGCTGGCGGCGCTGGCCGTGACACTGGTCGCGGGCGTGACCGCCTGCGGCGGGTCCGACACCGCCGACAGCGGCGCCGGGCGCGGCCCGGCCACCGCGACGCTGCCCGATCTCGACCCCGTCCCCGTCGGCCCCGCGCCCAGCCCCGCGCTGCCGGTGACGGTGCGCTCCTTCGACGGGGTCGAGGTCACCGTCACCTCCGCCGACCGGATCATCGCCGCCGACCGCTACGGCACGCTCGCCCAGACCGTGTACGCGCTCGGTCTCGGGGACCGGCTCGTGGGCCGCAGCACCTCGGCGGCCTTCCCGGCGGTGCGGGACGTCCCGAACGTCACCGGCGGCAGCGGGTCGCTCAACGTCGAATCGATCCTGGCGCTGCGCCCGACGGTGTTCCTCACCGACACCACCAGCGCCGCCCCGGCCGTGCGGGAGCAACTGCGGGCCGCGGGCGTCACCGTGGTCTACTTCGACCCGCAACGCACCATGGCCGGGGTGGTGCCGCAGATCGAGGCCGTCGCCGCCGCGCTCGGGGTGCCCGCCCAGGGGCAGGCGCTGGCCCAGCGCACCCGCCAGGAGATCGAGGCGGCCTCGGCCGCGGTGCCCGCCCCCGACCAGCCGCTGCGGATCGCGTTCCTGTACCTGCGCAGCACCGCCATCACCATGCTGGCCGGTCCCGGTTCCGGTGCCGACGAACTGATCACCGCCATCGGCGGGCAGGACGCGGGCACCGCCGCCGGGCTCACCGAACCGTTCACCGCGATCACCAGCGAAGCCATGATCGGCGCGGCGCCGGATGTGGTGCTGGTGATGACCGACGGACTGGAATCGGTCGGCGGTGTGGAGGGACTGCTGAAGGTGCCCGGCATCGCCCAGACCCCGGCCGGGCGCAGCAAGCGGATCGTCGACATGTCCGACGCGGTGCTGCTCAGCTTCGGCCCGAACACCGGCCGGGTGGTGGAGGCGCTCAGCGCCGCCGTCTACGGCACCGTGCCCGCATGAGCGCACCGCGTCCGGCCCCCGAACTCACCGACCGCACCGGAGCGCGCCCGGCGAGCACCGCCGCCCCCGTCGCCGGTCCCGAGGCGGCCGGACCCGTGCCGCGGGGCCGCACCCGGTCGCGGGCGGTGATCGCCTTCGCCGTCGCGGTCCTGGCACTGGTGGCGTTGGCGTTGGTCTCGGCCACCATCGGGCAGGTGCCCACCACTCCCGCCGAAGTGCTCGGCAGCGTGCTGCACCGCATCGGCCTGGACTGGGGTCCGATGCCCGCTCATCCCGCCGGGGACGTCACCCTCTGGGAGGTGCGGTTCCCGCGGGTGCTGTTGGCGATGCTGGTCGGTGCGGCGCTGGCGACCGCGGGCGCGCTGCTGCAAGGGGTGTTCGCCAACCCGCTGGCCGAACCGGGCGTCATCGGGGTGTCCTCGGGCGCGGCGGTCGGTGCGGGGGCGACGATCGTGCTCGGCGGGGCGTTCGTGGCGGCGTGGTCGGTGGCCGCGGCCGCGTTCGTCGCCGGACTGCTCACCACGATGCTCGTCTATGTGCTCGCCCGCGCCAACGGCCGCACCGAAGTGGTGACGCTGGTGCTCACCGGTGTGGCGATCAACGCCTTCGCCGGTGGACTGATCGCGTTCCTGCTGTTCGTGGCCTCCCCCGCCGCCCGCGACCAGATCGTGTTCTGGCAGCTGGGCAGCCTCAACGGCGCCACCTGGGAATCGGTCGGCGTGGTGGCGATCCTCACCGCCTGCGGGGTCGCCGCCGCCGTGCTGGTCGCGCCCCGGCTGGACCTGCTCGCGCTCGGCGAGTCCGCGGCCAGGCACCTGGGTGTCGACGTGGAACGCCTGCGCCGCAACGTGATCGTCATCGTCGCCGTGCTGGCCACCGCCGGGGTGGCGTTCACCGGCATCATCATGTTCGTCGGCCTGATCGTGCCGCATCTGGTGCGCATGATCGTCGGGCCCGCGCACCGGGTGCTCATCCCGCTCAGCGCCGTCGTCGGCGCGGTGGTGCTGCTGGCCGCCGACGTGGGTGCCCGCTCGCTGGTCGACAACGCCGACCTGCCGCTGGGCATGCTCACCTCCCTGGTCGGCGGACCGTTCTTCTTCTGGCTGCTGCGCCGCACCCGCGCCCGTGCCGGAGGGTGGGGATGAGCCCGAGCACCGCACCGTCGCCCGCATCGCCGCCAAGGAAGCGCCCGTGAGCACCGACCTCGACCGTCCCCGCCTCGGCTCGCTGTTCGCCCGCGGCCACGAGCTGCCCACCGCGCCCGTGCGCGGGCAGGTCACCCTGCGTGCGCGCGGGCTGGTGGTGGAGCGCCGCGGCGGGTCCGGTCCCGCGCGCCGGGTGCTCGACCAGGTCGATTTCGCCGTCGCCGCCGGGGAGATCGTCGCCCTCGTCGGCCCCAACGGCGCGGGCAAATCCACCCTGCTGGCGGCCCTGGCCGGGGAACTGACACCTGCCGCGGGCGGTGTCGAACTCGACGGGCATCCGCTGACCCACTGGTCTCCGCTGGACATGGCGCGCCGGCGCGCGGTACTGCCCCAGACCCACACGGTCGGGTTCCCGTTCACCGCCCGCGAAGTCGTCGCGATGGGACGCGCGCCGTGGGTGCGCACGCCGCGCGCCGACCGCGACGACGACCTGATCGCCGCCGCCATGGCCGCCGCCGACGTCACGCACCTGGCCGGGCGCGCGTTCCCCACCCTTTCCGGCGGTGAACGCGCCCGCGTCGCGCTGGCCCGCGTACTGGCCCAGGACACGCCGACGCTGCTGTTGGACGAACCCACCGCCGCCCTCGACCTCGGCCATCAGGAGGCCGTGCTGCGCCTGGCCGCCGAACGCGCCCGCGACGGCGCCGCCGTGGTCGTGGTCCTGCACGACCTGGGTATCGCCGCCGCCTACGCCGACCGCGTCGCGGTCCTGGACTCCGGCCGCGTCGCCGCCGACGGCCCACCCCGAGCCGTCCTCACCACCGACCTGCTCACCCGCGTCTACCAGCACCCGGTCGAAGTCCTCGACCACCCCGTCACCGGCGCCCAACTCGTCCTCCCCGTCCGGAACTAGGGCCGAGCGCGACCGCGTAGCACCGGGTTGCTCGCCGACGATGAACAGGGCACAACCCTGACCCTCCTTCTCGACGAGGCAACCATGCCCGGTCGCGCCCTCCGGATACTGGCAGCGCCGCTGGTGTGCGCGGCGGTGTCGGTGTCGGCCTGCGGTGAGCTGTCCGGTCCGGCGCCGACCAGCACGTCGAGCACCACCGCGGCCCCGGCGACCCCGAGGCCGGCACCACCGAGTCCGGCGCAGCAGCCGCCACCGCCGCCCGCCGTGGCGCCTCCGCTGCCCGCGGCGCCGGGTCCCAGCTGCCATCCCTCCTACGACCCGTGCGTGCCGATCACCAGTGATGTCGACTGTTCGGGCGGCAGCGGTAACGGGCCCGCCTACACCGGGCGGGTGCGGGTCGTCGGTCCCGACGAGTACGACCTCGACCGGGACAACGACGGGATCGGTTGCGAGAGCGGTTGATTGCGGGGTGGGTGGTCGCCGCACCACCGGTGCTCGAACCTGGCGAGCTGCCTCGCGGCTGCGGGCCCGTGCCGGTTCAGGGCTGGGATCGGGCGGCTTGGAGTGCCGCGAGGAGGGCGGGGCGGTGGTCGGTGGCGAATCGGGCGAAGGTGCGGGGTGGGTGGCCGGTGAGGTCGGCCACGGTGGAGGTGGTGGTGGACTGGTCGCCGTCGGCGACCTCACCGACCAGGACGGCCAGGTCCGCGGCGAAGCGCGGGGGCAGTCCTCGGTCGACGAGGGCGGCGGCCAGGGCGGTGGCCGGTAGCGGCGCGCAGGACACCGGCTGGTCGAGGGCGGTGGCCAGGGTGGCCGCGATGTCGGCGTCGGTCAGTGCGGCCGGGCCGGTCAGTTCGTAGCTGCCGGGGGCCGGGGCGGTGAGCAGGGCGGCGGCGCAGGCGGCGATGTCGCGGCAGTCGATGTAGGCGACGGGGGCTTCGCCGTAGGAGGCGACCAGTTTGCCGTCGGCGGTGAACGCGGCCGGGGACAGGAAGTTCTGCATGTAGCCGGTCGGTCGCAGCAGTGACCAGCCCAGGCCGCTGGCCTTCAGGTACTCGTCGGTTTCGAAGTGCGCACCTCGGGACAGCGGCGCGCCCGGTGCGGCGTGCCACACCGACACCTTGACCACGTGCTCGACACCGGCCGCCCGCGCGGCGTCGATCGCGGCTCGGTGCCATCGGATCATCGGCTGTTCGCCGTCGACCGGGATGGCGCCGGTGCTGTTGAGGAACAGCCGGTCCACCCCGTCCAGCGCCGCGGCCAACGCGCGCGGGTCGTCGAAATCGCCGACGACATAGTCACATCCGAGTGCGCGTCCGCCGGCGTCGTGGCGGACCAGTGCGCGCAGCGGGGTGCCGTCGCGGCGCAGTGCGCGGACCAGATGGTTGCCGATGGAGCCGGTCGCTCCGGTCACCAGGATCACTGGCGTCGTCCCTTCGCCGATCTGGCACCCGCCCACCGGATAACCTGAGGGTGCCTCGACCTATTGAAGTCGAGGGTGCCTCGACTTGGCAAGGGAGACGATGGACCGCACCCGCAGACCGCGCGCCGATGCACGCCGCAACTACGAACGCCTGCTCACCGAAGCCGACGCCGTCTTCCGGGCCGAGGGTGCGCACGCGTCGCTGGAGAAGATCGCCCGCCGCGCCGGTGTCGCGATCGGCACCCTCTACGGCCACTTCCCCACCCGTCGCGCCCTGGTCGGCGCGCTGCTGCGCGAGCGCAACACGGCCCTGTTCGCCGCGGCCGAGGACCTGCTCGCCGACCCCGACCCCGGCGCGGCGCTGACGCGCTGGGTGCACGCGGTGATCGAGCACGCCGCCGCTTACCAGGGGCTTGCCGCGCTGCTGGCCGACGGGCTCGGCGACGAGGGCTCGGAACTGCACGAGTCCTGCGCCCGCATGAACGCGCTCGGCGAAGCGATCCTCGCGCGCGCCCGCACCGTGGGCGCGGTCCGCGCCGACGTGACCGCCGACGACCTGTTCGCCCTGATGAACGCCGCGGCCTGGGCGCGGGAACACCTGCCCCGCCCCGGCGCCGACCGCCTCGTCACCCTCACCCTCACCGGAATGCGCGCCCACTCCTGAGAGCGGAAAAGCGCCGCGGACAACTCCGCACCAGCGCGAAACCGCCTACATGCGGAAGCGTTGCGCCGCAACGAGACTCAGCGACCCTCGTCCTCGCGGTCGAGCTCGCGCGCGATCGCCTTCTCGCGCGGAGACATCCGCACCGTCAAGGTGCCCTGCGTCAGCACCCGCGCCAGCGCGTTGACCGCCCACACCCCGGCGAAGGCGATGCCGGCCAGCGGATGCCAGGCCACCGCCCAGGCGATCGCGCCGCCGCCGAACCACACGCACTCGAGGGCCACGCGCCAGCCGCCGGTGAGCGGGAAGCGCGCGTCGGCCGCGGCGCCGAACAGCGCCCACATCGCGATGAACACCGCGGGCGCCAGCACACCGGCCGCGGCCCGGGTCAGCGGACCGGCGGGCAGGGTGAACCCCCACCAGGCCGCGCCCGCGATCACCCCCAGCTCCAGCAGGAACATCACCAGCAGGACGGCGTCGGTGGCGGCGCGGCGCATGGTCACCTCCAGATCAGTTTGAGCACGGCCGGGGTGAGCAGCAGCCGGATCACCGTGGCATCGATCAGCAGTGCCGCGATCATGCCGTAGGCGATGTATTTCATCAGCACCAGATCCGAGAACCCGAACGCGCCGGTGACCACGATGAGGATCGCGGCGGCGGAGGTGATGACGCTGCCGGTGTGGGCGATGCCGTAGCGGATCGCCTCGGGCGGGTCGGCGCCGCCCGCACGGGCCTCCGCGACCCGCGAGAGCAGGAACACCTCGTAGTCGGTGGACAGCCCGAAGATCACCGTCACGATCAACGCCAGCACCGCGAACATCAACGGCCCCGGGGTGAAATGGAACAGCCCGGCCCCGTGCCCCTCGACGAAGATCCAGGTCAGGATGCCGAGCGTGGTCAGCAGGCTCAGCGCGCTCATCACCACCGCCTTGACCGCCAGCACCACCGAACGGAACGCGGCGTACATGATCAGCAGCGCGGTGGTGACCAGGATCGCCAGCAGCGCGGGCAGCCCCTCGAGCAGTCCGTTGATGCTGTCGCGTTCGAGCGCGGGCACCCCGGCCACCATCACCTGCACCCCCGGCGGTTCGGTGATCGCGCGCAGCGCCGCGATCACCGCGTCGGCGTCGCGTTTGTCGACCAGGCCCGCGTTGAGCACGTTGATGCCGTCGGTGGTCGCCGCGGCGGGTTCGAAACGGCCGGTGAGGCCGGGCACCTGGTTGGCGGCGTGGCGGATCTCGCCGAGCTGGGCGGCGTCGGCGCCGACCACCACCAGTTTCAGCGGCTCGGTGCGGAAACCGGGGAACAACTCGTCGAAGCGTTCCTGCGCCACCCTGGCCGGATTGTCCTGGGCCAGATAACGTTCGCTGATACCGCCGAACTCGATGTGGCGCAACGGGATCGCCAACGCCAGCAGCGCCAGCACGATCGACACCGACACCGCCCACGGCCTGCGCATCGCGAACCGCGCCAGCCGCGAGAAGAACCCGGCATCGATCTCGGCGTCGGTCTTGCCGCGGGCGAACCGGTGCCAGCCCAGGAAATCGATGCGCCGCCCGACGATGGCCAGCGCCGCGGGCAGCGCCGTCACCGACAGCACCGCCGCCAGCAGCACCGAGCTGATGCCGCCGTAGGGCACCGAGCGCAGCACCCCGTTGGGGAAGATGAACAGCGCCGCCAGGCTCACCGCGATGATCGCCGCCGAGAACAGCACCGTGCGGCCCGCGGTGGCCACGGTGCGCGCGGTGGCCTCCTCGACACTGCGGCCTGCCGCCAGCTCCTCCCGGAACCGGGTGACGGTGAACAGCCCGTAGTCGATGGCCAGCCCCAGACTCACCAGCGTCATCACCGCGTTGGCGAAGACGTTGACATCGATGTGGTCGGTGAGCGCGCGCAGGATGCCCTGGGTGCCCAGGATCGTCATGCCGCCGATCAGCACCGGCAACAGCGCGCCGATCACCCCGCCGAACACGAAGTACAGCAGGATCGCCACCAGCGGCAGCGCGATCAGCTCGGCGCGGTGGATGTCGGTCTGCATGCCGATGTTGATGCCCTCGACGATCGGCTGCAACCCGGCCAGCTGCACCGTCGTGCCGCCCGGCCCGCCGCCGGGGTCGTTCGCCGCCAGCGCGTCCTTGATCGCCAGGTAGTTCTCCACCGTGGCGGTGCCGTCCCCGCGCAGCCCGACGCTGGCGAAGGCGTGCGTGCGGGAGGCGTCGGTGGCCTGGGCGGCGAACGGGCTGTCCCAGTAGCTGTCGATCTTGAGGATGCGGTCGGGATAGCGGGCCAGCAGCTCGGCCAGGTGGGCGGTCACCGGCCCGCGCACCTCCGCGTCGTCGACGGTGCGGCCCGTCGGAGCGGTGTAGAGCAGGATCAGGTCGCTGTCGGTGTCGCGGCCGAAGGTGGAATCGGCCAGCTTCGCCGCCGCCACCGACTCGCTGGCCTCGTCGAACCAGCCCTCCTGGGTGAAGCGCTGGTTCAGGTCGCGGCCGTAGTAGCCCGACAGCAGCACCGCGACGGCGACGACGGCGAGCACGAGAAAGCGATGCCGGTGGACGAAACGCCCCCACCGCAGGGACCCCGCATGCAGCATGGCGCCGGGCGCTACCCGCAGGCGGGCGTGCGATAGTCGGCCGAGCGCAGGATGCCGCACAGGTCGGTGCGCGAGATCTTCCAGCGCCCGTCCAGGTAGACGAAGTGCACGACGGTCGTGCGCACCGCGGTGCCGGTGCCGTCCTTGTCGAGCTTCATCGTCGCGGTCAGGGTGCCGTCGCGGTTGTCGAAGACCGGGTCGGTGACGCCGTAGACGGCGCGCGGATTGTCCTGCAACGCCCGGTACATGTCGGGGATGGCGTCGCGGAAGGCCTCCCCGTCCTCGATGAGGGCGGTGCGTTCACTGTCGGGCAGGGCCGGATCGAGCGCGCGTTTGATCTGCGCGTCGAGTTCGGCGGCGGTGGGGATGTGCCGGTTGGCGATCTCGCTCGAGGTCGCCGCCGCCGAGGAGGACAGCGCGGCGACGGCCTTGGAGCGGGCGGCGTCGACGGCGGCCTCGTCGGGGCCCGAACTGCAGGCGGCGGCCACGCCCACGGTGAGCAGGGCGGCCGCGGCGAGCGCGGTTCGGGTCGATCGTGTGGAGTGCATCACTACCTACATACCATCTAGGACGGATCCCAGTCGTCCCAGCAGGGCGCGGACGGTGACACCGCGGCCGTCGCCGTCGGGCGCGGCCACCGGGATCAGATCCCGGACCAGGGCCACGACGCTGCGTTCGTCGTCGAGGTCGACATCGGTCACCGTCGCCTCGGCGACGGCGACCACGTCCTCGGGGGCGGGCACCGCGGTGTCCAGGTCGGCGCGGTAGATCTCCAGGGTCAGCGTGGCGCGCACGGTGCGGAAGGCGAAGGGTCGCCCGTCCTCGGTGGTGCCGAAACCGTGCGCGAACCGGCCGACCGTCACATCCTCGACGGTGAACCCCGCTCGCTGCTCGGCGGTCACATTCGATCTCCCTGGCTCGGACGCTGTTGCTGTTCACCGTAACGCCGGTCACCGACACCGCGACCCGCCGGACCCGGTCGGCCGGTGTGTCGGGCCCGCATGGTCAGATGGAGTGTCGCGGTTCGGTCCGGTGGTGAAGGAGTTCGGTGGGATGCGCCCAGGCGGCACGATGTCGGCGACCCTGTTGGGCGCGGTGGCGCTGCTGGTGCTGAGCGGCTGCTCCGCCGAGGACGCCGATTCCAAGGTGCCCACCCGCGAACCGGCGACCGCCGCGCCCGCCCCGGCCACCACCGTCCCCGCCGAAGGCACGGTGTTCGGTCCGGCCGATCCGGTCCGCGCGTTGCTCGCCGAATCCGGCACCGGCCGCCTGGCCGTCCTCGCCTCGAGCGGCGAGGCCGCCACCACCCTGCTCCTGATCGACCCCGCCGCCGCCGGCGATGTCCCCGACGTGCCGGCGCAGACGATCACCCTGCCCGCCGCCGGTGTCGCGCTCGCGCAGGGCGCCCCCGGGGAGGTGCTGATTCCGATGCGCGACCGCGTGGTGCGCGTGGACGCCACCACCGGCGCGCAGAGCGAGATCCCGGTACCCGGGGAGCTGCGCTCGGTCGCCCGCGCCGACGACGGCACCCTGGTCGTCGGCGCCGCCGACGGCGAGGTCAGCACGATCGCCGCCGACGGCCGCGTCGAGCACAGCCTGGACGGACTGGTCTCCGCCGACGTGGTCGTGCGGGCCGGGGAGCGGCTGGCCGTGCTGGACCGCCGCCAGAGTTCGGTCACCGAGATCAGCCCCGGCGCCGACCACCTCGGGCTGGCGCTGCGGGCCGGGGAAGGCGCGGCGAACATGATCGCCGACCACTTCGGCCGGGTGCTGGTCACCGACACCGCCGACGGGGAACTGCTGGTCTACACGACCGGACCGCTCGTGTTGCGTCAGCGTTTCCCGGTAGGATCGTCGCCTTACGCGCTCGCCTACGATCGCCGCTCGGAGACCGTGTGGGTGACGTGCACGCAGAGCAACGAGGTCGTCGGGTTCGACCTGTCGACGGGTATTCCGCAGGAGGTGGGCCGCTACCCCACGGTGCGGCAGCCGAACACGGTGACCGTCGACGACCGCACCGGTGACCTGTATGTCGGATCCGCGGCCGGTGAGGGCCTGCAGCGGATTCCGGCGGACCGGCTGAAGAGAGGGCAGTAATGGCGTCCAGGAGCTCCCGCACAGCGTTGCCTGCCGGTTGGGAGACCGGCAGCGACAGCGACGACTACGAGTACGTGCCGCTGCGGCTGCCCAAGGACGTGACCCGGGTGACCGCCTCGATGCGCCTGGCCATCCAGGCCGAGTTCGGCGGCTGGGAGCTCTCCCGCGTGCGCGCCTACACCGACGGCAGCCGCAAGGTGCTGCTGCGTCGCCGCAAGTCGGCGCTACTACCCCAGCCGGAACCGGGGATGTGACCGGCCGGATGTATGCGCTGCTGCTTCGTGTGATGTTCCTGGTGCCGCCGGAACGCATCCACCATCTCGCCTTCGCCGCGATGCGGGTGGCGGCCCGCTTCGCCCCCACCCGGGCGCTGGTGCGGCGCCTGGCCGTGGTCGACGACCCGATCCTGCACAGCACCGTGTTCGGGGTGCCCTTCCGCGCCCCGCTGGGGCTGGCCGCCGGATTCGACAAGAACGCCGAGGGCGTCGACGTGTGGGGGCCCTTCGGGTGGGGATTCGCCGAGATCGGCACCGTCA
Organism: Nocardia farcinica; assembly: GCF_001182745.1. Taxonomy (NCBI): domain Bacteria; kingdom Bacillati; phylum Actinomycetota; class Actinomycetes; order Mycobacteriales; family Nocardiaceae; genus Nocardia; species Nocardia farcinica. The sequence goes on from NZ_LN868938.1 coordinate 1,173,903, forward strand.
CCGCGCAAGCCCAGCCGGGCAATCCGGCGCCGCGGCTGTTCCGCCTGCCCGCCGACCGCGCCCTGATCAACCGGATGGGGTTCAACAACCACGGCGCCGCCCGCGCCGCCGAGCAGCTGCGCGCCCGCACCGCCACCGTGCCCATCGGCGCCAACATCGGCAAGACCAAGGTCGTCGAGCCCGCGGGCGCGGCCGCCGACTACGCCACCAGCGCCGCCCTGCTCGGTCCGCTGGCCGATTTCGTCGTCGTCAACGTCAGCTCCCCCAACACCCCCGGCCTGCGCGACCTGCAGGCGGTCGAGTCGCTGCGGCCGCTGCTGCGCACCGTGCTCGAGACCGTCGCCGACGGCGGTCGCAGCGTGCCGGTGCTGGTGAAGATCGCCCCCGACCTGTCCGACGAGGACATCGACGCCGTCGCCGACCTGGCCGTGGAGCTGGGCCTGGCCGGGATCGTGGCCACCAACACCACCATCCGCCGCGACGGGCTGCACACCGACCCCGAGGACGTCGCCGCGATGGGCGCGGGCGGGTTGTCGGGCGCGCCGGTGGCCGACCGCTCCCTCGAGGTGCTACGCAGGCTCTACCGCCGCGTCGGCGACCGGCTGGCGCTGATCTCGGTCGGCGGCATCGAAACCCCCGAGCAGGCCTACCAGCGAGTCCTGGCCGGTGCCAGCCTGCTGCAGGGCTACACCGGCTTCATCTACGGTGGCCCGTTCTGGACCAGGAAGATCCACCGCGGCCTGGCCGAGCTGCTGCGCCTCGACGGCTACACCAGCCTCACCGAGGCCGTCGGCGCCGAACACCGCGGGCCCCAACCCCAGGCCGACACCGCCTGAACGGGACAGCGGCCGGAGGCGGCAGCGCAGCGTCACCACGCAGGCCGCCCCGCACAGGCGCAATCGATACCGCCTGAACGGTCAGGCGGGTTCGGCTTCGAGCCAGTCGAGTGGGGTCTCGGGCTCCTCGGTTTCCGGTGTTGCCGGGCCGGGGCAGCCGGGCGGTCGCGGGACGGGTTCGCCCTCGCGGGTGCGCAACCGGGTCAGGATCCGCTTGGAGATCAGGATCAACGCCTGTTCCCACAGGATTCCGAGCCGGTCGGCGCGCTCGGCCATCCTGGCGTGGGCGAACCGGTCGCCGACGGCGGCGGGGTCGCTGAGCAGTTCGTCGAGTTCCATACCGGCGCGGGCCTGTTCGCGGGTGAGCAGCCGGTCGGGCAGCCAGCTCAGCCGCCAGCGGCGCGGGCCGTCTCCGGTTTCCCGGCACGCCCACTCGGGAGTCACGTCGCTGGTCATGGTCCAGGCGGTTTCGTGGACGGTCATGGCTGCCTCCCCTGGCGGCGCTGCGTCGCGGTAGGTCCAGTGTGGCGGTCTCGCCACCGCGATCGCCACCTTTTTCGGCAGTTGCCGCGTGCGAAGCGGCATTTGCCGGGACACTAGGAGAATTCACCGCCGCAGCGGTGGCTAAACGCGCGCCCGGCGCTTAGGGTGAGCCGCAAGATCATCACCGCACCGCTGCCCGAGGACGGAGGACGGATCGCGTATGGCGCCGCACGACACCGGCACCGTCGCCGTCCGCAACATCCTCACCCGGTTGTGCAAACGTTCCGGGCTCAGCGCCGACCGGTTGCGCACCACCGAAATCGACGTCGCGCCGCTGCTGGAACTGCCCGTCATCCGCCGCCGCGCCCACCGCGACCGGGCCGCGCCCGAGGCCGTCGTCGCGCCGGTCGTGCGCGAGCTGGCCGCCCGCCTGGCGCCCAGTGACCGCTTCATCGTCGACGCCGCCCTCGCGCTCGGCCTCTGGCGCGCCGAGCCACCCGCCGGGGTCGACCCCGACCGGCTCTACGCCCCCGATCTCGGCGAACGACGCGCGTCCCTGGCCGAGTACTGGCACACATTGCACGCCGCCACCGACGCCGACCCGAATCCGCCGGAACTCACCGTGCGTTCACTGCGCACCAACCCCGAACGCCGCGCCTTCACCGCGCTGGCCGCCCTGCTCGACGCCGACCCCGGCTACGGCGACCACGGCTACGGCGAACCCGGCTACGGCGACCACGGATACGACGACACCGATGACGCGACAGCCCGGTCCGAGGCACCCGCCGCGCACACCGCCCCGCTCGGCCGCATCACCGTGGTCGGCGACGCGGTGATCGACCACATCTACCGCACCGATCGCCTCCCGGCCGAGGACGCCCCCGCCAAGGGCCGCTTCGCCGAACATCTCGGCGGCAAGGGCCTCAATCGGGCGGTCGCGGCGGCCCGGCTCGGATTCCGGGTGCAGCTGATGGCCGCGGTCGGCGACGATCCGGCCGGGCGACGCATCCTGCGCGCGCTGCGCCGCGAGGACGTCGGCACCGACCTGGTGCGCATCGCCGCCGGCGAACCGACCCCGGTGGCGGCGCTGATCGTGACCGCCACCGGCGCCTACGGCGTCATCGGCCGCGGTGACGACGCGGTGCGGCTGAGCGCCGAGGATCTCACCACACCTGCCGCGCTGGCCGCGCTCACCGACTGCGACGCGCTGCTGCTGACCTTCGAGCAACCCACCCCGGTGCTCGAACAGGTCCTGCGGCTGCTGCGGGCCGGAGCCCGCACGCGGCCCCGGCTGTTCGTGCAGCCCACCCCGCCGCTGGAGGCGCCGCAGTACCTGTACGAGTTCTTCGACCGCATCGACTATCTGATCGGCACGCCCGGTGAGCTGGCCCAGCTCGTCGGCGCCGACCCCGCCGCGGCCGGATCGGAGACCGAGGAACAGGTGGTGCACCGGTTGCGCGCGCTCGGCGTCGACTGCGTGTGCGTGGTCGAAGGGTTGCACTGCCGGGTGCGTTCGGCCGCGCTCACCCTCGACGTGCCGCGCCCGGCCGCCGCGCACCTGGACGAATCCCCCGGCGCGCCTGCGGCTTTCGTCGCCGCGCTGGCGCGCCGGCTGGCCGGGCACGGCTGGAGCGCGGCCGAGCCCGCCGATTTCGCGTGGGCGACCGCGGCGATGGCGGCCACCCAGTCCTTCGGTGAGATCCCGCACGCCATGCCCGCGGCCGCGCAGATCGATCGGATCGCGGGCTTCACCACCCATGCCGCGGCCGGCGCCGAATACCTCACCGGCGGCACCGGCTGACCCCGCACGTCGCCCATTCCCTTTCGCGCATGCTTCGGAGGAGCATTGACCACAGTCGACCCCGGCACGGACACCGCGCATCGCCTGACCCGCAAGGGCGCCGAGCTGACCGTCCGGGTCCGGGAGTTACCCGCCGACCGCGACGGCGGCGCGGTGCTGGTGTTCGGCGAGATCGGCCAGGACTGCCTGGTGCGCATCCACTCGCGCTGCCTCTACGGTGACGCACTGCAGTCCGACGACTGCGATTGCGGCCCCGAACTCGAACGGTCCATGGACCTGATCCAGGCCGAGGGGCGCGGCGTGCTGGTGTATCTGGACCAGGAGGGCCGTGGCGCCGGGCTCGTCGCCAAGGCGCGTGGCCTGCGCGAGGCCGAGCGCACCGGCGCGGACACCTTCACCGCCTATACCCGCCTGGGCTATCCCGAGGACGCGCGGTCGTTCCGGCTCGCCGCCGCCGCGATCGCCGAGCTCGGCCTGCGCCGGGTGCGGCTGCTGACCAACAACCCCGACAAGGCCGCCGCGCTCACCGATCTGGGTGTCGCGGTGACCGTGGTGCCGTTGACCACCCGTCCGCGCAGTGTCCGGGCGCGGAAGTACCTGCAGGACAAGCGGGCACGGCGCAGGCATTGGCTGCCCGAGCCGTCGGCGCCGTGGGCGGCCGGGCTGGCCGGGCCCGAGAGCACGATGGTGCTGCCGGTGCTGCCCGACGACGCCGGCTGGGACGAGGACGGCGCGGGGGCGGTCGGCGGGACACGCCGCTCCCGGTGGGGGTGGCTGCGCGGCGAGGGGGCCGGCACCGCCGCGCGCCGGTCCTGACGGCGTCGATCCGGACGTAACGGGCAGCACCGCGGTCCGGATGTGGCTACCATGAGTGAGCTACGCCACTCGCCCGCACCTCGGGTGTGAGATAATGAGATATCGGCACCACCATTGTTTCAGGGTTTGCGCGGCCGCGGCCGGGTGACCCCGAGGCGCACGAGTCGGGTTCACGACGACATCGGGAACAGGGAATATGAGCACTTCAGAAATCGGTTTCGCGCACGAGTCAGGCAAGACGGTGTACACCGTTCCCGAGGCGTTCCAGGAGACCCTCACGCTGCGCCCCGACCAGGTCGCGCTGCGGACCGTCGGCGGCACCACCGAGATCACCTGGCGCGAATACGGTGAACGGGTGCGCGCCCTGGCCGCCGGACTGGCCGCCCTCGGCCTGACGCACGGCGACACGATGGGCATCATGCTCACCAACCGGCCGGAGTTCAACCTGATCGACACCGCCGCCCTGCACGTGGGCGCCACCCCGTTCTCGGTGTACAATACCAGCTCCGCCGAGCAGATCACGCACCTGTTCGGCAACGCGGGCAACAAGATCGTCGTCACCGAGCAGGCCTTTCTCGACGTCATCCGCGCCACCGGCGTCGCGCTCGACCACATCATCGTCGTCGACGGCCCCGCCACCGGCACCCTCACCCTGGCCGAGGTGGAAGCCAACCCGCTGGCCGACTTCGACTTCGACGCCGCCTGGCGCGCGGTGCGCAACGACGACCTGGCCACCCTGATCTACACCTCCGGCACCACCGGCCCGTCCAAGGGCGTGGAGATCACCCACGCCAACGTGCTCGCTCAGATCACCGCGCTGGTCAGCGGCCCGCTGCGGGTCGGCCTGGACGACCGCGCGGTGTCCTACCTACCCGCCGCACACGTCGCCGACCGCATCTCCGGGCACGCCATCAACCTGGTCACCGGCATCCAGATCACCACCGTGCCCGACCCGCGCGAGATCGCCGCCGCCCTGCCCGACGCCCGCCCCACCACCTTCTTCGGCGTGCCGCGGGTGTGGCAGAAGATCAAGGCCGGGGTGGAGGCCAAGCTCGCGAGCGAGCCGAGCCCGGTGAAGAAGAAGCTCGCCACCTGGGCGATCGAGACCGGTGTGGCGGCCGCGCGCGCCGACCTGGCCGGCAAGGGCCGCTCCCCCGTGCTGGCCGTGCAGCACCGGCTCGCCGAGAAACTGGTGCTGTCCAAGCTGCGCGCCGCGCTCGGCTTCGACGAGCTCGAGGTCGCCGCCTCGGGCGCCGCGCCCATCCCCGCCGAGATCCTCGAGTTCTACCTCGGTCTCGGCTTCACCGTCAGCGAGGTGTGGGGCATGTCGGAGACCACCGGCGTGGGCACCTACACCGAACTGGACAAACCCCGCCCCGGCTCGGTCGGGCGCCCCGTCGACGGGGTGGAGGTGCGCCTGGACGCCGACGGCGAGGTGCTCATCCGCGGCCCCATCGTCACCCGCGGCTACCGCAACATGCCCGACAAGACCGCCGAGGCGATCGACGCCGAGGGCTGGCTGCACACCGGCGATGTCGGCACCCTCGACGAGGACGGCTACCTGCGCATCATCGACCGCAAGAAGGAACTGATCATCAACGAGGCGGGCAAGAACATCGCCCCCAGCAACATCGAGAACGCCGTCAAGGCCGCGTCCTCGCTGGTCGGTCAGGTCGTCGCGATCGGTGACGCCAAGCCCTACATCACCGCCCTGATCGTGCTCGACCCCGACATCGTGGCCCTGCGTGCCAAAGACCTCGGCGCCACCGACGCCGACCTGCCCACCCTGGTGCGCCGCCGCGAGATCGTCGACGAGGTGCACGCCGCGGTGAAGGCGGGCAACACCAAGCTCTCGCGGGTGGAGCAGATCAAACGCTTCACCATCGTCGGCGCGGTGTGGGAGCCCGGCGGCGACGAGCTGACCCCGAAGATGTCGCTCAAGCGCAAGCCGATCGCCGAGAAGTACGCCACCACCCTCGCCGAGCTCTACGCCGACCCGGCGCCCGAGCACATCGTCAACGTCTGAGGACCGTGTCACCAGCCGCAAGTCGGGGTGAATGCCGAGCATACGAGCAGTATCGATCCGTCGTCTGCCGTAATTGTCCGGTGCTGGTGGTGATTTCGGTGTCGCTTGCGCGGCTGTGGCGCGTGAGGTGGACCAGGACGAACTGATCGATGCGTGGACGATCGAGGTGATGAGCCGAACCTGATCGGCGGCAAGCGGGGCGCTACACGGCTGGGGTTCGCGATTCTGCTCCGCTTTTACACCGAGCGGGGCCGGTTTCCACGCGGCCGCTCCGAGATCTCAGACGAGGCGATCGCCTACGTGGCCCGCCAGATCGGTGTGGATCGCACCGAAATCGCGTTCTACGACTGGTCTGGTCAGAAGGATCGAGTACCACCGTGCCCAGGTCAGTCAGGCGCTCGGGTTCCGCGAATGCAGTGTGGCCCGATGCCGATGCGTTGACGTGGTGGCTGGTCGAGGAGGTCACCCAGGTCGAGCGCAGCGGTGAGCGGGTGCGCGAACATTTGCTGGCCGAGCTGCGCCGCCGCAAGCTGGAGCCACCGACGACTGGCCGGATCGACCGGATCGTCGCGGCGGGGTTGAGCCGCGGGGAGGAGGTGCTATTCGACCGGGTGATGTCGCGGTTGTCGACCGAGGTGGTGGCCAGGCTGGTCGCGCTGGTCGCCCCGGCCGCTGACGAGGCGGGCGAGCTGGAAGGCGGGAGCGCGGTGCTGGCGTCGATCCGGTCAGATCCGGGTAACGTCAGTTCGAACACGATGCTCACCGAGATCGCCAAGCTCGAAGCGGTCCGCGAGATCGGCGTCCCGGTCGAGGTGTTCGCCGACATCGCGCCGAAGACCGCGAAGAACTGGCGGGCTCGCGCCGCGGTGGAGTCACCGAGCCATCTGCGTGGGCATCCGCTGCGAGTGAAGCTGACGTTGCTGGCGGCGCTGTTGCATTTCCGGCGCCGGGAGATCACCGACACCCTGGTCGAGTTGTTGAACTCGACGGTGCACCGGATCAACGCCCGCGCCGAGGTGCGGGTGACCAACGAGCTGATCAAGGAGTTCAAGAAGGTCACCGGCAAGGAGCACCTAACACCACGCACCGGCCGGTGCTCGACGCGCTGAAGCTGATCGGCCGCTATGCGGGCGCGAACCTGCGCTACTACCCGCGTGACCGGGACCGACCGAGGCTCGTACCCCGGTGCCGACGCTGAATACGGCTCGTGCGGGCCGGCCACCTCGAAGTGGCGGACGTGGACCCGGGCGGGCCCCGGCGGGGTCAGATCGATCGCGAGCTCACCTTGACATTCCTCGTAGTAGCTGGAGCCGAGATACGGGCGCCCCAGCTCGGTGAGGTAGCTGGCCTCCTCGACGAACTCGGCGTCGACGGGTTCCGGAGGGAACCCGCCCTCGCCGACGACCACGCTGACCCGGCCGAGGTTGCCGTGGCTGCGGTCGCGGCCGGTGGAGATCGCCAGCGCGCCGACGCCGGGCCGTAACCGGTGCGCGCCTTCCCATGAAATGGTCTTGGGTTGCGAATCGAGCGCACGATCGAGCAGGTAGATCAGTCCACCGTTGTCGTAGTCGACGATGTCGGTCAAGATCACCATCGGGTCCTCCAACTTCACAACGACGGGTCGGCGCGGACATAGAATCGGTCACCGTCCATGACCCGGTTCTCGTAGTAGAAGGTCGCGATCACATCCGCGTGCTTCTGGTTGGCGTCCACGGGTGTCTTCGGCACCATGAATACGCTGTACCCGTTGGCTCCGGTGTGCGACGGCTCCACCAATGATGGAAACTTGCAACTGGTGGAGCTTCTCGAGTCTTACCCACTCAGGAGCGATACCTACCGCCGGATCTCGCAGGATTGGCCCCACGGGCCGACAGGTAGCTGGTGGGTAATTTCCCAGGTGACGAAATGGTGCCATTCACACTCGATCTCGCCGGTAAGCCCGCCGACGCGGTCGAGGATGTCCTCCAGTTCGGCGGCAAAGGGATTGGCGTCGTCCACCTCGCCTTTCTTCCTGGCTGCGGATCATCCGCGTCGGGCGCTGTGTCAGCCGGGCTCGGTGACCGGGCTCCCGAGTAGCCCCGTGGCGAACAGCTCTTTGAACTGCTCGACGAGCTCGTCGGCCCACTGCTCGGGTGTGCGTATCGGCAGGGCGCCCAGTCGCGGAACGGCGCGGCGGAAGAATTCGTATCCTTCGGCGAAGTCGGCCTCGGTCGGCACGGAGAGCGCGATCTCGTGCTCGATGCCCGTGTCGCGGCATTGGTAGCGGATGTGCGCGGTCGACTCCGACAACCGGAACGCGATGAGCCGGAACTGGTGATGCACTGCGCCCTTGGCGCGCAGCACACTCAGCAGCGCGCGCGCTGCCGGTAGGATCGGTTCGGGTGCGGCGCCGGTAAGTTCCACCGGCCACAACAGGCTCGGGCAACGTTGCGTGGGAGCGACCACCTCCACCGGTGGCCGGCCCTCGCTGTCGGCGGCAAGCGCCCGGACCGTCACCGTCCCCGACCCGAACGAGACACCGGCGAAGTAAAAGTCGTCGGGAGCTGCGACGGGCTGGGCGTCGGCGTCGAGGAGCACGAGGTAGCGATGTAGCCGCTCCCACCGTCCCCCCGAGTTCCGCAGGACATAGCCGTGGTCGAACCATTCCCGGCCCAGCACGGCCGCCGCCCACGCCCCAGCCTCGCCCTCGGGTAGCACGACATCAGCCTCGCCGTCCGTCCCGCGCTCACGCGGATGTCCTGAGATCAGTACCTGGACGCCGAGCACCGAGGCGCCGTCTGGGAAGGACCCGAGGTCGGTCATCTCCCAGTAGTTCATCGTGGCGACGACATCGACATCGGCAACAGTGACGGCCGGGCCCTCGATCGGACGCTCGTCGCCGGGCAGCGAGTCCGCTGCGCCGAGCGCCCCGCTCGCCCTGCAGGCCAGCGCCGTGGTCCCGGCACGGACGTGGTCGATCTGGGCCGCATGGCGTTGCGTGATCTGGTACTCGGCGTCGTTGACGGACCCGGCCATCCTGTTACCTCCTCAACGCCCGAATTCGTTCGGGCTCATCCGCGACCGTTCTTGAGTGCCTTGTTGACCCAGTCCTCGCATTTGAGCCGGACGGGATCGCCGTAGTCGCAGTATACGGTGAGCAATCCGACCGGGTTTCCGGCTGGCATATCGTAGTATTCCTCGGAGTTCTTTTCCGAGGATGCTCCCACCACTCGCTGTTCCTTGGTGACCCGGCAGTCGCGACCTCCAGTGTTGCAGACCTTTTCGCGGCCGAAGGCGATGAAGTTCCAGCCCTCGGGGGTCTTGAACGAACTCGATGATTTGAGGACGAATTCCTGCGCGTTCAGCGAGGGGATATTGTGGCGGTTCCGGGCTTTGTCGTAGCCGAATCCAAATCCCCATTTCGCCTCTTCGGCAGGGTCTCCGGCCGCGGCGTCGGGAACGCAATAGAATCCGCGACGGATGGGGACGGTTCCGGCTCGGTTGGTGATGACGTTTCTGAGAATTTCCGAGCTGTCGTAGTCGGGGAATGGGGGATTTCGTTTCGAACAGTCGGTGGTCTGTGCCTGCGCGACCGCGGAGTCCATGACAAGGAAGCTCACTGCGACCATCACCGCCGACAGGACGATGCGAAGGAGGTTCATCGGGAATTCCTTTGTGGGAGCGGGAATGCTACTCAGCGGACGGGCTCGTAGGCGCCGACGTAGGCGACATTGTCGGCGGTGTATCCGATGGCTCCGTACTGGAACAGCTGGGCGATGACCAATCCATCGGACAGCCCGGTGGTTCGTGCGTTCTCCACGGGATAGCCCAGTGGCCCGCTCTCGAACCCTTCGCCTGCCCAGAGACTGATCATGTTGGCGGGAACGCGCCAAGCTCCGATGATCGGCAACCAGTAGATGGCGGTGCCGTTTTCGAAGTAGACGTAGTGGCCGATGCCGTCGGGTGCCACGAGCTCATCGGAGGTGGGATAGCCTAGTTCGCCGTCCTCACGCCCGACTTCTGCCCAGCGGTCACGCACCGCTCCGAACCCTGGCCGCCGCCGACGACGACCACGTAGGGCTGGCGGGTAACGGCAAACTGCGCAAACCCCTCGATCCGACCGAGTTCATCGACGCGATGTGCGAGGAGATGCGCACCGAGCTCGAAGCCCTGCACGCGGCGCTGCCGAAGGCGAGCTGGCTGGAGATCAAAGAGCGCAAACAGGGCGCGATCAAGCTGGCGCCGTTAGCGCCACTGGGCGAGCCGCGCAACCTGCGGAAGCTGTAATCGCACGTCCAGACCCGGTGGGGTGTGGTGCCGCTGATCGACATGGTCAAAGAAGCGGTACTACGCACCGGATGCCTGCGCGGGATCACGTCCGTCGCTGACCGTGGTTCGAACTGGCACTCGGCGGATGACTCGTCCGTTCCCCGGCAGGCGCCTGAGGCGTTGCCGCTTCGGCCCCTGAGGGACCAAGGTTCGGGCTACGCTGCGCAGAGCCCAAACCTTGGCCCGACAGTGGCTGATTCGGGCGATGGCCTGACGGCATATGCTCGCTGGTCAAGGAGGAACCAGCTACAGTAGCCGCAAGCGCACCGTCTCCACTTCCTCGGTCCTACTGAGGAAGTTCGACACCCGCAGGAAGGTCGTACTCTTTGAGTACGATCGCATCGCTATAGTCGAAATCGAAATCTTCGTCATCGCGAGAAACCCTGAATTGGATCTTCAAGTACAGCTCAGGGTTGTGAGACTTGAAAGGCTCGAGCGAGACCCGATGAGAGATGTCGAACGGGTCGGTCAGCGTACCTTCCCAGGAGCCACCGAATTCTTCGATATAGCTCCGTATGGTTCGGCCTGGACGGCCGATCCGCTCAACCGGATTCAGCGCGGTCGCTTCAGCGGTGATTCTGACGCGATTCGTCATTGATGGCAGCTCCCAAATACCTTGATGAAGGATTGCACTCTAAGCTTAAACCCTCGTATACACCAGCTCGCCGTTGCACCTCTCGACCAGGAACTTCCCATCCTGGGTGAGGCCCACCACCGCACAGCCGTCATCCGCGACGGCATTCGCAACGGCCGGGCTGATCACCGCCATACCAGCGATGGAACCGAATGTGAGTGCCGAGCCGGCGGCGACGGCAGCGACGATCTTCTTCAGCTTCATGATGCCCCTAACGGTTTTCGATTTCTTGGGTCCCTTCAGCGGCGCTGAAGGTGTAGGGGGTGCGAGCCGGATTTCGAGAGGCGGCGGGGTTCAGCGCCCCTCCTTGCCGAACTCGATGACAGGGTCGCAAAGTGAGCGTCAGCGTGACTGTCCTCATTTCGCCCCCCCCAAATCGCCCTAGCGATCCCTGTTAATAGGTTTGACGGCTCCCGAGCTCGACGAGCTGATCGCCTTCGTGCGCGAGGGCGACACCGTGTTCGTGCATTCGATGGACCGGCTCGCACACAACCTCGACGATCTACGCCGTCTGGTGCGGGTGTTGACAGGCAAGGGGGTGCGGGTCGAATTCGTCAAGGAATCATTGACGTTCACCGGTGAAGATTCACCGATGGCGACGTTGTTGCTCTCGGTCATGGGTGCCTTCGCCGAGTTCGAACGGTCATTGATCCTCGAACGTCAACGCGAGGGCATCGCGGCCGCCAAGGCTCAAGGCGTCTATACCGGTCTCGGGATCAATCGTGACACCGTGTACAGCTACCTTCGGGCTGGCACCGCTGCGGAGTGAATCAGGAAGGCACTACCAGAGGGCGATCGCGAATCGACCCGGCATTCCTGGAACTTGCCCAGGTCGGCGATCTCATCGTCTACGTCGACGGGCACGTAATGGTCGGGAGCAACCCGCCATTTGCGGCTGGTGCCACGATCCTTACCGGCACCCCTCAACGTCCTGACCCGGAAACACCGTCGGGGCCCCGAACCGCGAAGTCCGGGGCCCCGACGCGTGCGGGACTACTTCTGCTCGTAGGTGGCCACGATCGTGCCGCGGGCCAGGGTGTGGGAGAACAGGTTGAACCCGAGCACCGCGGGGGTGGTGTTCTTGTCCAGGCCCAGCCGCTCGGTGTCCACCGCGTGCACCACGATGAAGTAGCGGTGCGGGCCGTGCCCGGGCGGCGGGGCCGCGCCGACGTAACCGAAGGAGCCCGCGTCGTTGCGCAGGGTCAGCGAGCCGGTCGGCAGCCCGGCGTCGTTGTCGGCGGCGCCGCTGGGGATCGAGGTGACATCGGCGGGGATGTCACACACCGCCCAGTGCCAGAAGCCCGACGCCGTCGGGGCGTCCGGGTCGAACACCGTCACCGCGAAACTCTTGGTCTCCGGCGGGAAACCCGACCAGGACAGCTGCGGGGAGATGTCCTTGCCGCCCGCGCCCATCACACCGCTGACCTGCTCGCTGGCGAAGGGCTGACCATCGGTGACGTCCTGCGAGGTGACCGTGAAGGTGGGCACCTGCGGGAGTGCGTCGTAGGGGTTGTAAGCCATGGCTTCCTCTCTTGCGGTTCAGCTGTGCAACAAGAAGTGTTCCAGCACCCGGGTGCCGAATTCGAGCGCGTCCACCGGCACCCGCTCGTCCACCCCGTGGAACAGGGCGCTGAAATCCAGGTCCGGCGGCAGCCGCAGCGGCGCGAAACCGAAGCAGCGAATGCCCAGGCGCGCGAACGCCTTGGCATCGGTGCCGCCGGAGAGCATGTAGGGCACCGTGCGCCCCTCCGGATCGTGGGCCAGGATCGCCTCGTTCATCGCATCGACGAGGTGCCCGTCGAAGGTCGTCTCGTAGGAGTCGAGCTTGGTGATCCACTCCCGTTCGACATCCGGTCCGATCAGCTCGTCGACCTCCCGCTCGAAGGCCGCCTGCCGGCCCGGCACCACCCGGCAGTCGACCACCGCCTCGGCGGTCTGCGGGATCACGTTGGCCTTGTAACCGGCCTGCAGCATGGTCGGGTTGGCGGTGTCGCGCAGCGTGGCGCCGATGATGCGCGAGATCGTGCCGAGTTTGGCCAGCTGGCCTTCGATGTCGGGACCGGTCGGATCGAACGGCAACCCGGTCTCCTCGGCCACCACCGCCAGGAACTGCGCCACCGAATCCGACAGCACCAGCGGGAAGGTGTGTGTGCCCAGCCGCGCCACCGCCTGGGCCAGGATGGTCACCGCGTTGTCCTCGTGCAGGAACGAGCCGTGCCCGGCGCGCGCCTTGGCGCGCAACCGCATCCAGCCCAGCCCCTTCTCCGCGGTCTCCACCAGATACAGGCGCCGCTCACCGCCGTCGCGGCGCGGCACCGTCAGCGAGAACCCGCCGACCTCGCCGACGGCCTCGGTGACCCCGGCGAACAGGTCCGGCCGGTTGTCGACCAGCCACTGCGAACCCCAGCGCCCGCCGTTCTCCTCGTCGGCCAGGAACGCGAACACGATGTCGCGCGGCGGCACCGTGCCCTCGGCCTTGAACTGGCGCGCCACCGCCAGCATCATCCCGACCATGTCTTTCATGTCGATCGCGCCGCGACCCCACACATAACCGTCGCGCACCGCCCCCGAGAACGGGTGCACACTCCAGTCCGAGGCCTGGGCGGGCACCACGTCGAGGTGACCGTGCATCATCAGCGCGCCGCGGCCGGGATCGGCGCCGGGCAGCCGGGCGAAGATGTTGCCGCGGCCCGGCGCGCCCGACTCGACGTATTCGGTGGTGTAGCCGACCTCGCGCAGCTTCTCCCCCACCCACTCGGCACACTCCTGCTCGCCCTTGGTGGTGGCCAGATCGCCGGTGTTGGAGGTGTCGAAACGGATCAGCCTGCTGACCAGCTCCACCACCTCGGCGACGGCGCGCGAGTTGTTCGGACCGGTTACTTCGCCAGTTGCGGACACGCTCCTTTCCTACCACTTCCCTCCTGCCCGGGGCGGCGGTGGCGATCGGCGCGAGGCGAATGCCAAGCCGCCCAACCCAACCGGTGCATCCGGTTCAGCGGCGCTCGGGCAACCGCACCGCGTCCCAGGGCACCCAGTGCCGCAACGTGGTCTCGGTGAGCTTGTTGCGGGTGCGGTAGTCGACGGCCACCTCGGCATACCAGGCCACGTAATGGCCCAGATGCAGGCGCACCCACCCGAACTGGGTGGCGGGCACCCACGGTTCCTGGAACCGCGGGTCCAGGCTGTTCGACGAGACCCCCAAGCTCGGCCGCTGCCTGCCGGGCCGCTCCGGCAGCAACCACACCCGCTTGGGATCCACCAGCACCGGCCGTGGCCGCGCCAGTCGCCGGATCGCCGAGACACCGTCCTCGCTCATCGTCGATCACCCGGTCCCGGCGCGTGCCCGCCCACCGGCCGCACGACCCGCAACACACCCGCAATCGAACACATGTTCCCATCATGGCACGCCGACGGACCGGTCGGAATCCCCGCCCCGCATCGACGGGGTTGCGGATCCGGCCGGCCCCGTTACGCTGCGGGCGATGAGCATCGAGTTCGTGCTGACCACGCTCGTCGTCGTCGCGACCCCCGGCACCGGGGCGCTGTTCACCCTCGCCACCGCACTGTCCCGGGGTGCTCGCGCGGGCCTCGTCGCGGCACTGGGCTGCACCCTGGGCATCGTGCCGCACCTGCTCGCCGCCATCACCGGCCTGGCCGCTCTGCTGCACACCAGCGCGCTGGCCTTCCAGACCGTGAAGTACCTCGGGGTCGCCTACCTGCTGTACATGGCGTGGAGCGTCGTCCGCGACACCGGCTCGCCGGCGCTGCCCACCGGCGAGCCCGCGACCGGCACCCCCCGCTCCGCGGCGCGCGTGGTCGGCGCGGCGGTACTGCTGAACCTGCTCAACCCCAAGCTCACCGTCTTCTTCGTCGCGTTCCTCCCGCAGTTCGTGCCCACGGGCACACCGCGGGCCTCGCTGCGCATGCTCGAACTCGGCGCGGTCTTCATGCTCGCCACGTTCGTGGTGTTCGCCGCCTACGGCATCTGCGCGGCCACCCTGCGCGGGCGTGTCCTGCACCGCCCGGCCGTCCTCGCCTGGACCCGCCGCACCTTCGCCGTGTCCTTCCTCGCCATGGCCGGCCGCCTCGCCGTCCAGGACCGCTGACCGCGGCGCCCCCGCGGTCAGCGGCTCGAATCAGACGAGTTTCGCCTCGATCAGCTGCGCCCAGATGGTGGCCTGGTCGACGATCTCGACGCCGAGCTTCTCGGCCTTGGCCAGTTTCGATTCGCCGACGCCCGCGCCGGTGATCAGCAGATCGGTGTTGGCCGAGACCGACGACGCCGCCGTGGCCCCGGCCTTCTCGCAGAGCCGCTGGAACGTGGGGCGGGCGACCTTCTCGCCGGAGCGGGGGTCGCTGATGGCGCCGGTGACGACGACGGTCTTGCCCGCCAGCGGCGCGCCCGCGGCGACCACCGGCGGCAGGTCCTCCTCGCGGACGTCGAGGGAGACTCCACGCTCGCGCAGGCGCTCGAGTTCGGGACGCAGCCGGGTCAGGTGCTCGACGAGGGAGGCGGCGACCTTGGGGCCGATGTCCTCGACCGCGACCAGCCGCTCCTCGCCCGCGTCGGCGACCTCCTCCAGCGACGCGAAACCGGCCCGGGCCAGGCGCGCGGCGGTGCCCTCGGAGGCCATCGGGATGGCGAGCCCGATGAGCGCGCGACGCAACCCGACATCGCGGCTGCGGTCGATGGATTCGATCATCCGGGTCGCCGAGACCTCCCCGATCCGGTCGAACTCGAGCAGCCGTTCCTTGGTCAGGGTGTAGAAGTCGGAGGGGTTCTCCAGAATGCCCGCCTCGGCGAGGCGTTCGATCCACACCCCGCCGATGGCGTCGATGTCGGCGGCCGCGCGGGAGGCCCAGTGGATCAGCCTGCGCACCGTCTGCGCCGGGCAGGAAGCGTTGGTGCAGAACAGTTCCCGGCTGTTGCCCTGCTCGGTGACCGGCTGCCCGCACGACGGGCACTCGGTGGGCGGCACGATCTCGACCTCCGCGCCGGTGCGTTTCGAGGCGTCGAGCACCCCGGCCACGAACGGGATGACGTCACCGGCGCGGCGCACCAGCACCGTGTCGCCGACCTTGATGTCGCGGGCGCGGATGACCTGCTGGTTGGCCAGCGTCGCCTTGGTGACCGTGGTGCCGCCGACGAACACCGGCTCGAGCCGGGCGACCGGGACGATCTTGCCGGTCTTGCCGACATCCCAGGTGACCGCCTCGAGGACGGTGGTCTTCTCCTCGGCGGCGAACTTGAACGCCAGCGCGCCACGCGGGGAGTTGGATCGGGTGCCCGCGGCGGCGTAGGCGTCCCGGTCGGCCAGCCGCAGCACCGCGCCGTCGATGTCGTAGTCCAGGTCGTTGCGGCCCCGTTCGATGTCGGTGATCGCCGCTTGCGCCTGCTCGGCGTCGGCGCACATCCGCATCGCCGCGCCCGCGATGCCCAGGGCCCGCAGCCCCTCGCCCAGGTCGGCGGCGGCACCGCCCTCGGCGGTGTCCAGGTCGAAGCCGAAGAACCGGAGCCGGCGCTCGGCGACGGTGGCCGGGTCCTTCGCGCGCAGCGTGCCCGCCGCGGCATTGCGCGGGTTGATCAGCGGCTTGTCCGGGTGCGCGGCGTTGTAGGCCAGGAAGGTGGAGCGCAACATGACCGCCTCGCCGCGCACCTCGACCCGGCCCGGCACGTCGATCCGCTCCGGCACGCCGTCGACCAACGCCCGCACCAACATCGTCACGTCGTCGCCGGTGGTGCCATCGCCGCGGGTGACCGCGCGCACCAGCCTGCCGTCCTCGTAGACCAGCGCCAGCGACAGCCCGTCCAGCTTGGGCATGACCACGACCGGCTGACCGGGGAAGCGCTCGAAGAACGCCGCGACCTGTTCGGGGGTGGTCGCCTTCTCCAGCGACAACATCGGCCGCGAGTGCCGCACCGGGGCGTGCAGCACGGCGGGCGCGCCGACCTGGTCGAGCGGATTCGGGTCCGGGGCGAGCTCGGGGTGCGCGGCGATCAGCGCGCGCAGCTCGTCCTCGATCGCGTCGTACTCGGCGTCGGCGACCAGCGGCGCGCCCTCGTAGTAGGCCGTCCGCAACTCCACGATGCGATCGGCGAGCTCCCGGATCTGTTCCCCAGCGTCCACGAACCCAGACGGTACCCACCGCCACCGACAGCCGAGGGAGGTCGCCCCGGACACGCGGGCCCGCCGTGCCTCCGGCCGGGAGCGCGGCCCGGCGATCAGGCGGCCGGCTTGCGCCAGCGCAGGGAGTATCGCCAGTACAGGTGCCGCCGGTACCGCACGCCCGGCAGCAGGGCCCGGGCGGTGTCGCGGATCTCGGCGTAGGTGTGCGGCGGCGGCCAGACGATCGGCGAGGGATGTTCCCAATGGTGGTGCCCGGCCAGCCGGTGGTAGGTGAACGCGAGCACGGCCAGCGCCTCCACCGGCAGGTCGTGCGGCCACCGGGGACGGGCGAGGCCGACGATCGCCAGGGTGCCGCCGGGTTTCAGCAGCCGCGCCATCGTGGTGAGCGCGGCGTCCGGGTCCAGGTGGTGCAGGGTGGCGACGGAGACGATCGCGTCGAAGGAGGCGGGCTCGAACGGGTGGGTGAGGACGTCGGCGCACACGTAGTGCGGGCCGTCCGCGCCGGACTGCGCCCGCGCCAACGCGATGCTCTCGGCGTGGGTGTCGATGCCGACGATCGCGCGATCGTCACGGCGCAGCCTGCGGCACAGCATGCCCTCCCCGCAGCCGACATCGAGAATGCGCCCGGCGTGCGGAGCCACCGCCTCGACGAGCACGTCGTGATAGTGGATGTTGGTGTTCCAGCGGTCGGTATCCGGCGGCAGCTGCGTCACTCGCGCGATGCTACGTGCGCCGCGCGCGGCGATACCACTCGCGCGCGGGGCGCGAATCGGCGACCATGAGGCGTGATCTGCCCGCACTGCGCCAGGAACCTGCTGTACAAGGAACGCTCGGGTCGACGCTGCTCGAAATGCGCGCGCGAGTTCGCGCTGGAGCCGAAGTCCAGCCCGTTCCGCCTGCACGACCTGCGGATTCGTCGGCTGGCCGACAAGCTCGGCGACGGCCGCGGGCTGCGCTACACCCCCACCCAGCTGTGGTACGCGCTGGCCCGCAAGGACCTGCCCGGCATCCGGCGCGTCTACCACGCGTGGGTGGCCGTGACCGCGGTCGTGATCGTGGTGGCCGCGTTCGTCTCGATGGTCAGCGGGCTGGTGCCGGTCCTGGTCGCCCTGCCCGCGGCGGTGGGGCTGCTGGTCGCGGTGAATCTGGTGCTGCTGCTGGTGCGCCCGCTGCTCGTGCGGATGACCACCGTGCAGGTTCCGGTGCGGTACAGCACCTTCCGGTCCGAGGTGCTCGAGCCCTGGCGGAGGATCTACCGTGACCTGCCGCCCGGCATGGTGGACGAGGATCTCGCGCTGCCCGCGGTGGAGTGGCCGCGGCTGGCGCTGCTGTGCCCGGACCGCGGCGTGCTCGCCTGCCTGGCCGCCAACGACGCGCACCGGGCGTGGGGCATGGCGTTGTGCGAGCGCGTCGAGCAGCTGCCGCCCGCGGTCCCGGTGCTGCTGCTGCACGACGCGGGCGCGCCGGGTGTGGAGTTCGCCGCCCGCGTGCGGGCTGTGCTCGGCCCCCGCGTCGTGCCGATCGGGTTGTCCACCAGGGCGGCACGGACGGCACGTTCGGCGGTGCGGCTGCGGGAACGCCCGCTGCGCAGCGCGGCGTTGCCGCCCGAGCTGCCCACCGACGACCGGGAGTGGCTGCTCGACGGATGGTGGTCGCCGGTGGCCGCGCTGCCGCCCGCCCGGCTGCTCGGCCTGGTCCAGCGCGGCGTGGAACGGGTCGAGGAGGCGGCCGACCCGGACCGGCGCAGCGCCCGCGCGGTAGGTTTCCTCACGTGGCCGACCAGTTGACCCCGCGGGTGCTCGACCGGCTGCTGCCGCTCGCGGCCCGCCGCGCGAGCGCACCCGGCGGTCTCCGCGTCACCGAGGGGCAGCTTCAGCACGAGCTGTGCCGCCTGCTCGTCCCCGCGCACCGGCTGCCGCGCCGTGCCGCGTTCACCCTGCCGATCCCGGTGCCCGAGGACGCATTCCGCGCCGCGCTCGCCCGCCACCGCGAGCTGCCCGGTCTGCTGGCCCCCGCCGCGCCCCGCACGACCCCGCCCGGACAGCACACCGGCGAACCCGACCTGTTCGACTACGGCCTGCCCCGGCTGCTGGTCTGCGAATCCCAGGGGATCGCGGCGATGCTGCGCGCCAACGGGTTACCGATGGAATCGGCCTGCCCGGTGGTGAGCGCCGCCGAACTGCCCCTGCACCCGGGTGTGGTCGCCATGCTCGCCCGCGTCCGCGGAACCGTGTACGTGCTACACGGGGCGAGCGCGGCCGGACTCCCATTCCCGGCGCGGGTCCGCGAACTCGCCGGACTGGCCGCCGAGGTGCGGGTCGTGCCGCTGGGGTTGCGGCCACGGCAGGCGATGGGGCTGCACCTGTTCCACCGGCACGACCGTGACGACCTCGCACTGGACCGGGCCGCTCGCCCGGATCTTCGTGCCGCGCCCGGACTCCCCCACCTCGACCCGCGCGAACGCGACTGGCTGCGCCGCGGTCGCGCCGTCGACCTCGACGCCGTCCGCCCCGCGGCCCTGCTGCGCACCGTGCACCGGCTGGTGCGCGAGGTCCGTCCGCCCCGCACGCCGCTGGTCGATCTGCGCCGTGCCCGCGACGCCGGCTTCCTCACCTGGCCTGCCGCATGACCGGCGCCCCGCCCGCCTCGAAAGGAGCCCGCCGTGCCCGAGTACCGGCAGCTCGCCTACACCGATGAACTGCTCGCCGACGGCACCGTGCACCGCCGCTACGCCGACGGCAGGCAGGAATGGCGCAGCCGCGGCCCCGACGGCACGGTCGGCTGGCGCGACGACCGCGGCCACTCCGGCACCGACGAACCGTTGGGCAGCAAGCTCGTCAAGCGGGTGCACCGCGGCGGGACCGTCGTCTACGGCCGCGAATCCGGCTACGGGCGCACGCTGTGGAGCGACGGCGTGCTCACGGTGAACCGTTCCTCCTTCGGTGGGCGGCTCGGCGGCATCCTGGCCGCGGTCGCGGGCGGTGCGCTGCTCGGCGCGTTGATCATGCCGCCGACCTCGCTGACGCCCGAGGAAGAAGAGGAGCTGCGCGCCCAGGCCGCCCAGACCGGCACCGGCGGTGGTGACGCTGACGGTGGTGACGGCGGCTACGACGACTGGGACGACGGCTACGGCGACGACGACGATTTCGGGTGAGTGCGAATGTCTCGATGGTGTGCCTTCCTGACCGAGGACGACCCGGCCGCGCACGTGCGCGCCGTCGGCGCGGAACCGATCACCGCCGGGCCGATCACCGCTGGATCGATCACCGCCGGATCGATCACCGCGGCGGGCCCGCATGGGTTCGGGCTGCTCGACGGGCCCGGCGTCGCGGCGGGACCGTTCACCGCCGGTGCGCTGACCGCCGTCGGTGAGGTGACCCTGTTCAACGCCGACCGGCTGCGCGCCCGCCTCGGCGCCGACGCACCGCCACCGGGCCGCCCCGACGGCGAGGTGCTGCTGCACAGCTACGCCCGCTTCGGCCTGGACGGCATCGCCGCCGCCGAGGGCATGTTCGCCCTCGCCGTCGCCGACGGCCCCGACCTGGTGCTGCTGCGCGATCAGCTCGGCGCCCGCACCCTCTTCCACGCCCGCGCCCGCGCGGGCTGGGCCGCGTCCACCTCGCTGCGCGCACTGCGCCACTGGCCTGCCCTGCGCACCGGCCTGCACCTGCCCGCCGTGCGGTCCTTCCTCACCTTCGCCTACCTGCCCGGCCGCGAAAGCCTGCTGCGCGACGTGCACGAGGTGCTGCCCGGCCGCTGCCTTCGCCTGCACCCCGACGGCACCAGCACCGAACACACCTACTGGGAGCCGCGCGAGCACATCGACGAGCGTCCCGCGAGCGAACACGCGCTGCGGTTGCGTGCCCTGCTCGAGGACGCCGTCACCCGGCGGCTGCCCGCAGGCGAACCGGTCGGCGTGCTGCTCTCCGGCGGCATCGACAGCGGCCTGGTCACCGCCCTTGCCGCGAAACTGCACGACCAGGCGGTGCACACGTACTCGATCAGTTTCGGCGCCGACGCCCCCGACGAGCTCGGCTACTCCGGCCTGGTCGCCACGCACTGCCACACCCGCCACCGGGTGCTCACCGTCCCCGGGCAGACCGTCGCCGCCCGCCTGGCCGACACGGTCGGCCTGCTCGACAGCCCCGTCGGCGACCCGCTCACCGTCCCGAACCTGATGCTGGCCGAAGC
Organism: Nocardia farcinica; assembly: GCF_001182745.1. Lineage (NCBI taxonomy): Bacteria > Bacillati > Actinomycetota > Actinomycetes > Mycobacteriales > Nocardiaceae > Nocardia > Nocardia farcinica. The sequence continues at coordinate 1,195,126 of NZ_LN868938.1, forward strand.
CGTGGCCGCCGACGGTATCCGGGTGGCGCTCAACGGCGAAGGCGGCGACCCGGTGTTCGGCGGGCCCAAGAACCTGCCGATGCTGATCTTCGAGCTCACCCGCGACGACCCCGCCGAGGACGCCCGCGCCCACGCCTACCTCGACAGCTACCGCAAGTGCTACGCCGACCTGCCCACCCTGCTCACCCGCGACGCGCTCGCCGCACTGGCCGACGCGCCCGGACCGGTCGAGCACGTCGCCCCCTACCTGCGGCCCGGCGCGATGACCAGCCTGCTCAACCAGCTGCTGCACACCAACCTGCGCACCAAGGGCGCCCACCACATCCTCACCAAGGTCGAACGCCTCACCGCCGCCAGCGGTATCGAGGGCCGCGCGCCCCTGTTCGACCGTGCCGTGGTGGACCACGCCTTCGCCGTCCCTCCGACGATGAAACTCGCGGGCACCAGCGAGAAATGGATCCTCAAACAGGCGGTGCGCGACCTGCTGCCCGCCACCATCGTCGACCGGCCCAAGAGCGGCATGCGGGTGCCGGTGCAGCAGTGGCTGGACGGCCCGCTGCGCGAGCTGGCCCACGACCTGCTGCTGGGCCGCACCGCCCGCGAGCGCGGCCTGTTCCGCGCCGACACCATCCGCGCCTGGCTGCGGGGCGACGGCGCCCTGCTGCCCCGGCAGGGCGGCAAACTGTGGCTGGTGCTCTCGCTGCAACTCTGGCTGCGTTCGTTCGACCTCGAGGAGTCCGTCCGGTGACCGAGCCACGCATCAAACACCACGCCGACGACGAGAACGAGATCCACGACCTGGCGAGCTTCCAGGACGCGGGCCGCAACGTCGTCACCCCGGTCGCGCAACTGGCACCCGAGGTCGCCGACGCCGTCGTCGGCGCCTTCGCCCAGATCGTGCGCGCCGCCAAGGCCAGCCCCGCCGCCACCACCCCCGACCGCGACGGCATCGTGCGCTCGCAGGTGTTCGAGGAGGGCGATGTCTACATGGTCGAGACGCCGTTCGACGGCTTCTTCGCCGACCGCTACCTGATGGACTTCTACGACGCGGCCGAACGCGGCATCTGTTCGCGCATGCACCTGCACACCGGGCTGCGTTTCGTGCGGATGATGACCGGCACTCACACCCACATCCGGGTCGGCAGCCTGTCATCGTTCGTCGTCACCGACATCGCCGGGGTCACCCCGTTCCGGCCCGAGCAGTTCACCGACGCGCTGCCCGACACCCCGCCCGGGGTGGAGCGCACCCGCTACAACCTGATCGTGCCGCCCTGCTCGTTCGTCGACATGCAGATCCCGCGCGGGGTCAGCCACCAGTTCAACGCCGTCGGCCCGCACGCGGTGATCGATTCGGTGCATCCGGAGGAATCCATCGAGATCTTCCGGGAACGTATGTCCGGCTACCGGATGATGGCGCAGACGGTGTTCCTGGCACCCGAGCTGCCCGACGCGGCCACCTGCACCGACCTGGAGCGCCCGGTCAGCCGGTGACCACGATCTGCGGCGCGCTCTCCTTCAGTTTCGCGTTGGCCCACCGCATCTGGCGTAACGTCTGCGGATGACAGCGCTGGGTCAGCGCCAGCAGGTCGCTGTCACGCATCGCCTGCGCCGCCTGTGCCAGCAGCTCCCAGTCCACCGACACCCCCGCGGCCAGCACGTGGATGCGGCGCAGGTCCCGCAACAACAGCAGCGCGGGCGTGTGGTGGCGGCCGAGCAGTTCGCTGCCCTTCTGGCGCACCGCCGCTCGCAGCGCGGAGTCGTGCTCGGGTTCGGGGTCCAGGTCCAGCCCGAACCGTCGTCCCGTGACCGCCAGCGCCCGCACGTGCTGATGCGACCACCGGGCCAGGTCACCCGCCAGGTGGTGCACCTCGTGGTCGGTCTGCTGTCGGTCGGCGACCCGCAGCAGTTCCGTGCCGAGCTCGTTCTCCGCGCGATGCACCTCGGTGATCACCACTCCGACGTTGTTCACGCCTGCGCCTCCGTCGTCTCGTGCGCGGTGCCCGCCGGGCCGCCGACGGTGTCGGGGACCGCCGGGCTCGACGGTGCCGAGGCGGTGTTGGTCGGTGCCGCCGCCGGGACGCCGTCGGCGAGCGCGATCCGTTCCAGCCGGGCCGCGCCGGATTTGAACAGCGGCTGCTTGGACGCGGGATCCCAGTCGGTGACGGTCAATTCGTTGGCCGCGCGGCCGAGCCCGTCGGCCGGGGCGTGACCCTCGGTGTCCCAGTAGCCGTAATGGAACGGCAGGAACACCACCCCGGGCCGGATTCCGCCGACCCGCAGCCGCGCCCGCACCCGTCCGCGCGGTGTGCACACCGCCAGCACGTCACCCTCGTGCCAGCCGTGCCGCTCGGCGTCGGCGCCCGACATCTCCACCCACACCTCCGGCGCGGCCTGCTGCAACTGCGGCACCCGCCCGGTCTTGGTGCGGGTGTGGAAGTGGAACAGGGTGCGGCCGGTGATCAGCTGATACGGGTAGTCCGCCGACACCGTCTCGTGCGGGGGCAGATACTCGGCGGCCTTGACGATCGCCTTGCCGTCGGGGTTGAGCGCGCGGTACTCGGTCGGCTCCACCGGCGCGCCGGTCACCAGGTCACGGCCGTAGCTCTCGCACACCGCGGGCGCGGCCCAGAAGGCGCCGTCGGCATACAGGCGCTCGGTGCCCTCGGGATGGTCGTCGTTGCACGGCCACTGGATGCCGCTGCCGCCGCGTAACTTCGCATACGACAGCCCGGTGTAGTCGCAGGGCCGCCCGCGCGTGCACTCCCGCCACGCCTCGAACGCCTCCTCCGGGGTGGTCCAGGTGATCAGCGGGCCGCCGTCCTTGTCGGTCAGCTCCAGGCGGCGAGCATAGTCGAGGAAGATGTCCAGATCCGGGCGTGCCTGCCCCGGCGGGTCGATCGCACGCTCGGACAGGTGCACGGTGCGGTCGGCGTTGGTGAAGGTGCCGGTCTTCTCCGCCCACGCCGCCGCGGGCAACACCACGTCGGCCAGTTGCGCGGTCTCGGTCAGGAAGATGTCCTGCACCACCAGGAACAGCCGCTCCTGGGCCAGCACCGCGCGGATGCGCGACAACTCCGGCAGCGACACCGCCGGATTGGTGCCGCTGACATACAGCAGCCGGATCGAGCCGTCCTCGGCGTAGCGCAGCATCTGCATCAGATGCGTGGGCGGCGCGTAGTGCGGGATCTGCTCGGGTGCCACGTTCCACACCCGCGCCAGGTCGGCCACATGCTCGTCGTTGGCCCAGTTCCGGAAACCGGGCAGGTCGCCGTCGGCGCCGCACTCGCGGGTGTTCTGCGCGGTCGGCTGCCCGTTCATCTGCAACACCCCGCAGCCGGGTCTGCCGAGCATGCCGCGCACCAGGTGGACGTTGTTGACCTGCACCGCGGCGGCGGTCGCCTGGTGGGATTGGTAGAAGCCCTGCAGCACCGTGGAGAACAGCCGCCGCGCGCCGCCGATGATCCGCGCCGCCTCCCGCAGATCCGCCACCGGCACATCACACACCTCGGCCGCCAGCTCCGGGGTGTAACCGTCGAGCATGCGGTCGAGTTCGTCGAAGCCGACGGTGTGCGCGGCCAGATAGTCGCGGTCGATCCAGCCGTTGCGCACGATCTCGTGCAGCAGCCCGTTCATCAGCATGACGTTGGTGCCGGGTCGCGGTGCCAGATGCACGGTCGCCGCCTGCGCCACGGGTGTGCGCCGCGGGTCCACGCACACCAGTGCGGGCGGGTTCGGCCCGGCGAGCCGGTCGAGCATCCGCGACCACAGCACGGTCTGGGTCTCGGCCACGTTGTGGCCGTAGAGGCAGAGCACGTCGGCGTGGTCGATGTCGGTGTAGGAGCCGGGCTGGCCGTCGCAGCCGAAGGACTCCTTCAACGCCGCGGCCGCCGTGGCCGTGCACAGGCGGGTGTTGCCGTCGATGTGGTTGGTGCCGATGCCGCCGCGGCCGAGCACCGCCAGGGTGTAGTACTCCTCGAGGAACAACTGCCCGGTGGTGTAGAAGCCGATCGAGCCGGGCCCGTGCTCGGCCAGCAGGTGCTTCGTACGGGTCGCGACCGCGTGCATCGCGGTGTCCCAGTCGGTTTCGACCAGTTCGCCGTCCCGGCGGATCAGCGGGGTGGTCAACCGGTCCGCGGAATGGTTGGCCTGCCAGCCGAACAGGTCCTTCGGGCCGAGCCTGCCGCGGTTCACTCGGTCCACCGCCCGCCCCCGCACGCCGACCAACCGGCCGTCCTTGACCGCCAGGTCCAGGCCGTCACCGTTGGAATGCAGCACCGACGCCGACTGCACCCAGGCGTCGACGGCCGCCTCGTCCACCTCCGGCGCCAGGTACATGTCGACCCGGCTCGGCCACGGCTGGCCCGCCCCGTACGGTGTCCGCCCGCCCCACGGTTCCCGGATTCGGTCTCGCAGCGTCACGAGGTCGGCGATACCCCGGCGATGGTCCACCAAACCCGGCCGCCGCCCGATACGGCCGGTCGCCGCGTGTCGGCGCGGCGGCGGTCGCGATGCGGGTCAGGATGCGAGAGCCTGGCCGACGAGCGCCGTGCGGCGACGACGAAGGAGACACATCATGAGCGATGGCAAGGACTGGAACACCAGCATCATCGAGGAGTTCCGCGCCAACGAGGGCCGCGTCGGCGGCCAGTTCGCGGGTGCGCCGATGCTGCTGCTGCACCATCGCGGCCGCAAGAGCGGCCGGGAGATGGTGGCCCCGTTGATGTATCAGGCCGACGAGAACGACCCCGACACCGTCTACGTCTTCGCCAGCAAGGCGGGCGCCCCCGTCGATCCCGAGTGGTACCACAACCTCCGCGCCGCCGGACGCGCCGAAATCGAACGCGGCACCGATCGTTACGCCGTCACCGTCGAGGTGGTCACCGGCGCCGAGCGGGACCGCATCTACACCGAACAGGCGCGCCGCTACCCGGGTTTCGCCGACTACGAGCGCCAGACCGCCGACATCCGCACCATCCCGGTGGTCGCCCTGCGCCGCGCCTGATCCGCCGCGATCCCCGGCAACGTGGGCCTTTCGGCCCCTCCGCCGGGGACCTCGGACCAGCGTGCCCGACGATGCGCCGTTCCTAGCCTGAGAGCACCCGCACGCACACCGGTAAGGACACGCTCTGATGGCCGCACATCCCCTCGTCGTCGGCGTCGACGACTCCGCCGCCAGCGATCTCGCCGTCCGCTGGGCCGCCGAGACCGCCGCGGCCCGGGGCAGGCCGCTGCGGCTCGTGCACGCCCTCGACCTGGCCGCCACCCGCGCGGTGTTCGGGCCCTACGCCCTGCTCGTCCCGTCGGTCACCGCCGAGTTCCGTCAGCAGGGCGTCGAATACCTGGCCGCCGCAGCGCAATTGGCCACCGAGACCGCGCCCGGCTGCACCGTCGACACCGAACTGGTGGAGGGCTCGGCCGCCGAGGTCCTCATCGACCGCTCCGACTTCGCGGCCATGACCGTGCTGGGCACCGGCAACGCGGGCGCCCTCGGCTACCTGGGCTCCACCCTGTCGGCGGTGGTCGCCCACGGGCACGGCCCGATCACCGTCGTACGCGCGAGCGGCAACGACACCAGCATCCGCCGCTGCGGGCCGGTCGTCGTCGGCGTCGACGGCAGCGCGCACAACCGCGCCGCCGTCGAACTCGCCTTCGCCGAGGCCGCCGAGCGGCGGGCCACCCTCGTCGCCGTGCACTGCTGGAGCGACCTGCGGTTCGAACAGTTGACCGGTCTGCCCGACACCATCGCCGACCGCGAGATCGAGACCACCTCCCACGAACTGCTCGCCGACGCACTCGACGGCTGGGCCGACAAATACCCGCAGGTGCGCGTCACCCGCAAGGTCTACCTGTCCGGCCCGCGCCACCACCTGCGCGAATGGTCCAAGCCGGCGCAGCTGCTCGTGGTCGGCAGCCGCGGACGCGGCGGCTTCGGCCGCCTGCTGCTCGGCTCCGTCGGCAACGCCCTGGTCCAGCAGGCGCACTGCCCGGTGATGGTCGTGCACACCCCCTGACTGCCTGCCTGTTCTGCTGATTGTTAAACTTTGCAACCAGCCAGGCCATGCCCTGGCCGACACGAGCGCGAGGGCGGTGAGGCGATGCCGGGATTCCAGCGGCCGCTGTACCAGATGAAGGCCGACTTCTTCAAAACACTCGGTCATCCCGTGCGCATCCGGGTCCTGGAACTGCTCAGCGAGCGGGAGCACGCGGTCTCGGAGATGTTGGAGGAAGTCGGCGTCGAACCGGCCAACCTCTCCCAGCAACTGTCGGTGCTGCGCCGCGCCGGCCTGGTCACCGCCCGGCGCGAGGGACTCTCGGTGACCTACCAGCTCACCTCGCCGGAGGTTGCCCACCTACTGGCCACCGCGCGCGTGATCCTCACCGGCGTGCTCAGCGGCCAGGTCGAAGCCCTGGAGGAATCGGTGTAACGCACCTCGAACCGTTCGCTGCCGCCCGTCACGCTCATTGTTTTCCGATTTTCGAAACTAGACATCCAGGATTCCTCATGCTTCGCCTACCCCGGGACCGCACCCGATGAGCCCCCGAACCCTGTTGCCCACCCGCGCGGACTGGCTACCCGGTCTGCGCGCGCCGGCCGCCGACCTCACCGCCGGCGTGATCGTCGCACTGGTCGCCCTGCCGCTGGCGCTCGGCTTCGGCATCAGCTCGGGACTCGGAGCCGGCGCGGGCCTGGCCACCGCCGTGGTTGCCGGCGCCGTCGCGGCGATCTTCGGGGGATCGCGATTCCAGGTGTCCGGCCCGACCGGGGCCATGACCGTGGTGCTGGTACCGATCGCGCACGAGCACGGCGCGAGCGGTGTACTCACCGTCGGCCTCCTCGCGGGCCTGATGCTGGTCGTGCTCGCCTTCGCCGGTGTCGGCCGGGCTGTCCGCTACATGCCCGCTCCGGTGCTCGAAGGGTTCACCGCGGGAATCGCCGTCGTCATCGCGCTACAGCAGGTGCCTGCGGCCCTCGGGATCGAGGACGCCACCGGTGACAAGGTGTGGATGGTGGCCGCCGACGCCGTGCTGCACTACCTGGGCAATCCCGGCGTGATCGCGCCCGCGACCGCGGCGCTGGTCGCCGGTGTCGTGCTGCTCGGTGGACGACGGATGCCGAAACTGCCGGTGGCGCTGGCCGCGGTCGTCGCGGCGACCGTACTCGCCGGTTTGTTCGACCTCGACCTGACCCGCATCGGCGCCATCCCCTCCGGTCTGCCCGCGCCCGGACTCGACTTCGTGCACCCCGGCCGGCTCGGCGCGCTGATCGTGCCCGCGCTCGCGGTCGCCGCGCTGGCCGCCCTCGAATCGTTGCTCTCGGCCACCGCGGCCGACTCGATGGCCGTCGGCACCCGTCACGACCCGGACCGCGAGCTGTTCGGGCAGGGCCTGGCCAACATCGCCGCACCGCTGTTCGGCGGCGTGCCCGCCACCGGCGCCATCGCCCGCACCGCCGTCAACGTGCGCGCCGGTGCCCGCACTCGGCTGGCGGCGCTCACCCACGCGGCCGTCCTCGCGGGCATCGTCTTCTGCGCGGCGCCGCTGGTGTCCCACATCCCGTTGGCCGCACTCGCCGGGGTGCTGCTGGCCACCACCATCCGGATGGTGGAAACCGCGGCCATCGTTGCCATCGCCCGCGCCGCCAAGGGCGATGCGTTGATCATGGCCGTCACCTTCGCCGTCACTGTCGCCCTGGACCTGGTGACCGCCGTCGCCGTCGGAATCGGTATCGCGATGCTCCTCGCCGTACGCGCGGTCGCGAAAGAGGCGCGGCTGGAACAAGTCCCGCTGGACGAGGACAGCAGGGCGATCCTCGCCGAGGAACACGCCCTGCTGCGCGACCACATCGTCGCCTACCGGATAGACGGCCCGCTCTTCTTCGCCGCCGCCCACCGATTCCTGCTCGAACTCGTCGAGGTCGCCGACGTGCGGGTTGTCGTCCTGCGGATGTCGCGGGTCACCGCGCTCGACACCACCGGCGCGCTGGTACTGGCCGACGCGATCGGCAAACTCGAGCACCACGGCATCCTCGTGCTGGTCTCAGGGGTGCGCGCCGACCATCGCCCCCTGCTGGACACGCTCGGCGCGCTGCCCGCGGACGACCGCGTCTTCGACCACACCCCCGACGCCATTGCCTACGCCCGCACTCGCCTCACGGCCACGTCCTGAACGCCGCAGCCGCGCGTCAACCCTCACCGGGGACGAGCATCTCGGACACCGCACGGCGCGGGGTACGCGGCAACGCCTCGGCCCCCTCCGGTGCCCAGCCGATTCGTAGCACGACCTGCGGATGCGCGGTGCCGTTGAGCACACCGCGGCGGATCATGGCACGGTGGTCGCGAATCCCGAGCGGCTCGGTGAGCGGGCAGGTCGCCAGGCCGATATTGGTGGCTGTGAGCAGCACCGCGCTCAGCGCCTCACCGACTCGCAGCCGCGCCAGGCGATCGTCGGCCGGGGTGGCGATCACCAGCAGCTCGGCGTGATCGCCGTCGCGGGCCGGATCCACCAGCGTGGGCGCGGAGAACACCCGCGCGGGCAACACGTCGCTCTCGCGCGGTGGCGGGGCGTTGCGGGCGGGCACACCGTCGTCACTGCCATGTCTGCCCGACCACAGCGCCAACTCGAAGCGGTAGTCGTCGTCCTCGGCATGCACCCGCGCGGCGGCACGCGCGGCCTCGACCAATCGGGCCCGCGCGCCGTCGTCGACGACGCGCACCATCGCGCCCAGCGCGGCCGCGCGTTCGGCGAGCAGTCCGAAACAGCCGGGCGGCAACGGCAACGGCGCATAGTGTCGCCGGTCGGTGCGCCGCTTCGGAATCATCGCGCTCATCGCGATGTCCTGACCCGTTGCCCGGTGCGCCACCAACCGAATCGCGGCCAGATGATCAGGATCCGCCGGATCGGGCAGCCGCGTCACCACACTCGCCCACCCCATCGCCGTGAACGCCACCGTCAGGTGGTGCAGCGCGGCACCGCAACTGATCACCACATCGCGGCGGTCCGGGTCGGTGCGGGGCAGCGTACGGGCCGGGTCCAGATACAGGTGCACGCTGTGCCGGTCGATCCGCCACCGCCACGGCTGCACGTTGTGCACCGAGGGTGCGCGACCGGCCAGCGCGAGTGCCGTCGCGACCGTGCTGTCGTCGGGCAGTCCGCGGTGCATGTGTCCGTCCTTCGTCGTGGTCTGCCTCACGGTCGCACCCGCGCGCGGGCAACGGTCAGGGTCGGAGGACCCTCACCGCGGGGACTTCGGTTGCCGATCCGGGCGCCGCCCGCCCGAGAAGCAGCGCCGCGGGCACGCCGCTGCGTAGTCTGAGGTCAGCGACAGAAAGGGGAAGGGCCGATGGTCAGGGTGTTTCTGGTCGACGATCACGCCATCGTGCGGCGCGGCGTCGCCGATCTCATCGACGCCGAAGCCGACATGGAGGTCGTCGGCGAGGCCGCCGACGCCGCGCAGGCCCTGGCCCGCATCCCCGCCCTCGATCCCGACGTGGCCGTGCTCGACGTGCGCCTGCCCGACGGCAACGGCATCGAACTGTGCCGTGAACTGCTCTCCCGGGACGGGAAGCTGCGCTGCCTGATCCTCACCTCGTTCACCGACGAGCAGGCGATGCTGGACGCCATCCTCGCCGGCGCCAGCGGCTACGTGGTCAAGGACATCGGCACCACCGATCTCGTCGACGCCGTCCGTGCGATCGGGGCGGGCAAATCGCTGCTCGACAACCGCGCCGCGGCCGCGTTGATGGCCAAGCTGCGCGCCGAGGCCGAGGCCGACAGCGGTCCGCTGGCCGCCCTCACCGAGCAGGAACGCACCCTGCTCGCCCTGCTCGGAGAAGGCCTGACCAACCGGCAGATCGCCGCGCGGATGTTCCTGGCGGAGAAGACCGTCAAGAACTACGTGTCCCGGCTGCTCACCAAACTCGGGGTGGAGCGGCGCACCCAGGCCGCGGTCCTGGCCGCCAAACTCGAACAACCCAGGCGCACGGACTGATTCGACCGGCGATCCGGCTGGGAGTGCACCGCGTGCCGCGGACACCGGGTCGGCGGCGCGAGGGTGAAGTGAGAGGATGCTGGGCATGGAAGGCCGATCTTCGCGACCGGGCTCGAACGACCGTCCACCGGTGATCGAGACCCTGGCCCAGTCCCGCCTGCGCGAGTTGCTGGCGGAGGTGCAGGACCGGATCGCCGAGATCGTCAACGTGCGCGATCAGATGGACCGGCTCATCGAGGCCATGCTCGTGGTCACCGCGGGCCTGGACCTGGACAACACGCTGCGCTCGATCGTGCACACCGCCATCGAACTCGTCGACGCGAAATACGGCGCGCTCGGTGTGCGGGAAAGCGACCGCGATTCCAAGGAGCTCGCCGAATTCGTCTACGAGGGCATCGACGACCGCACCCGGGTGCTCATCGGCGACCTGCCGCGCGGGCACGGCGTGCTCGGCCTGCTCATCGACGACCCGCGCCCGATCCGGCTGGCCGACATGTCCGCCCACCCCGCCTCGGTCGGCTTCCCCGACCATCACCCGCCCATGCGCACCTTCCTCGGGGTGCCCGTCCAGGTCGGCGGCGAGGTCTTCGGCAACCTGTATCTCACCGAGAAGGCCGGCGGGCACGAGTTCACCGAGGACGACGAGGTGGTGGTGCAGGCGCTGGCCGCGGCCGCGGGCATCGCCATCGCCAACGCCCGCCTCTACGAGGAATCCCGGATCCGCCAGCAGTGGCTGGAAGCCACCCAGCAGGTCGCCACCCGGCTGTTGGCCGGCGGGGAGACCAGCGAGGTGTTCACCGTCATCACCGAGCGAGCGCTGGCGCTGACCGGCTCGGCGTGCGCGTTCCTCGCCCTGCCCGAGGACCCCGACGTGCCCCCGGAAGACCTCACCGAACTGGTCGTGGTCGCCGCCGCGGGCGCCGACGCCGACACTCTCACCGGCACGCGGCTGCCGATGGACGAAACCCACACCGGCGTCGCCTTCCGCGACGGACGTCCCCTGGCCGTCGACACCGCCGACGCGCCGTCCTTCGCGACCTCGCTCGAGTACGGGCCCGTGCTGACCCTGCCGCTGCGCGCGGGCAACGCCGTGGTCGGCCTGCTCACCACCATGCGCGCGCTCGGCATGCCGCCCGTGGACGCGGCCGGACAGGCGATGATGAGCGCCTTCGCCGATCAGGCCGCGCTGGCGTTGCAGATGGCGGCCACCCAGCGCCGTATGCGCGAACTCGACGTCGTCTCCGAACGCGACCGCATCGCCCGCGACCTGCACGACCACGTCATCCAACGGCTGTTCGCGGTCGGGCTGTCGCTGCAGAGCACCGTCTCGCGCGCCCGCGCCCCGGAGATCAAGACCCGGCTGATGGACACCGTCAACGACGTCCAGTCCATCGTCCAGGAGATCCGCCACTCCATCTTCGACCTGCACTCGAGCAGCGCCGCCGAGGCGCCCGCGCTGCGCAAACGCCTGCACGCCGTCCTCGCGGAGATGACCGAGGAGACCGACCTGCGCACCAGCATCCGGCTGTCGGGCCCGGTGTCGGTGCTGGCCCCGGCGATGTTCGACGATGTGGAGGCGGTGCTGCGCGAAGCCGTCAGCAACGTCGTCCGCCACGCGAAAGCGTCCTCCCTGTCGGTGCGGTTGACCATCCGCGACGACGTCGAACTCGAGATCGTCGACAACGGCATCGGCCTGCCCGAGGACCTGCCGCGCCGCAGCGGCCTGGCCAATATGGCCGCCCGCACCGAGAAGGCGGGCGGCACTTTCCGCGCCGAACGCGGCCGCGACGGCGGCACCGTCATCCACTGGTCGGTCCCCCTGCCCTGACCGCGCGGGACCTTCGTCCTCGGCAGAAGGGGCAGCACTGCTCTGACCGCGGCGGCGCCGACGCGGCAACCTGGGCGTATGGCCAGATCACCCGACCTCGACACCGTCGACGACACGGTGGCGCCGCTGGGCGTGCCCGCCATGATCACCGCGCTCGGCATGCTCGCGGCGGCTCTGCTCACCGCCGACCGGCTCCCGGACTGGGCCGACGACTACGGCGGCGCGCTCGTCTACGTGGCCGGTGCGCTCTATGTGGCCGTGTCGGTTCGCCTGCTGTGGTGGGGCCGCACCGCGCGGGCCGTGCGCGTCAGGCGCCGCGCGCGATGACCGGCTGCGCGGCCAACCGGACGCCGTGCACCAATGTCGCCTCGATCGCCACCACCTCGTCGGGCGCCGGGTCCACCCACGACCGCAGCCGCGCCGAGTAGCCGGCCAGCAGGTCCGGGTCGGTCACCGGCCGCGCGCACCCGGTCACCACCACCGACCAGCCCAGCCCGCGCACCGGATCGATCTCGTCGGCCTCATAGGCCACCACCACCGACCCCCGCGCCCGCACCGAGGCCGCCAGGCCCGTCGTCGCCCCCGTCCGCACCACGATCGACTGCCCGTCCACCAGATGATTCACCGGCCGGATCGCGGGCAAGGCGTCCCGGGTGAACACGATCCGCCCGAACGGCATCCGCGCCAGCAGCGCCATCGCCTCCCCCCGCCCGATCTCGAGCATCGTGCGAGCACAACACTCCCGTTCCGCCGACCGCTGCGCCGCATCCACCTACTCGACCCGCTTCCCGCCCGTCCTGCTCCCGGGCCGCCCCCATGCCATCACGCCCCCACTCCCCCAGCACAGTGCCGAAGGTCCTCAGCCGGACCCGCTAGGGCACCAGCACGGCCGCGCCGTCGAAACGGCCCGCGGCCAGATCCGCCAAGGCTCGATCGGCGTGGTCGAGGGGGTAGCGGTGGGTGGTCACCCGCAACCGGTGCTGCCCGGCCACCGCCAGGAATTCCCTGGCCTGAGCGCGCGTGTTCGCGGTGACGCTGCGGATCTGCCGCTCCCGGAACAGATGCCGCTGATAGTTCAACGGCGGCACATCCGTCAGGTGGATGCCCGCCACCGCCAGTGTGCCGCCCGCGTCCAGCGCCTCCAGCGCCGGCGGCACCAGCTCCCCGGCCGGTGCGAACAGGATCGCCGCGTCCAGCGGCTCCGGCGGCGGGTCGGTCGCCCCGTGCACCGAGGCCGCCCCCAGCGCCGCCGCCAGCTCCCTGGCCGCCGCGCCTCGCGTCATCACGTGCACTCGCGCACCCTGGGCGAGCGCCACCTGTGCGGTCAGATGCGCACTGCCGCCGAACCCGTAGATCCCCAGCACCCCGCCCTCGGGCAGCTGCGCGCGCAGCAGCGCGTGATAGCCGATGATGCCCGCGCACAGCAGCGGCGCCAACTCCTCGTCGGCGTATCCCGTCGGCAACGTCAGGGCGTAATCGGCAGGCACGGTGGCGTATTCGGCGTACCCGCCGTCATCGTCCCACCCCGTGTACCGCGAGTGCGGGCACAGGTTCTCGGCCCCGCGCCGACAGTACCGGCACACCCCGCAGGTATGCCGCAACCACGGAATCCCCACCCGGGACCCGACCGGAAACCGCTGCTCCCCCGCCGGCGCGGCCACGACCTCCGCGACCACCTCGTGCCCCGGCGTCACCCCGGCCCGGTGCACCGGCAGGTCCCCCTCCACCACATGCAGGTCGGTCCGGCACACCCCACACGCCGCCACCCGCACCAGCAACTCCCCCTCCCCCGGCCGCGGCACCTCCTCCCGTTCGCACCGCAGCGCCCCGGGCCCCACCGGCCCCGGTTCGACCACCCGCCACACCCGCATCCGTTCGACCGCACCCACGGCAGCCTCCGTCCCGCTCGGTGTCCCGTCAGCTGTCGATCCTAGGACCGCGGCGACGCCACGCTCAGGGCACGACGCGCAGGCGCAGCCCCCGTGGTGGCGGACGTGACAGTCCCAGACGGAGCCACGCAGGTCCGCGGAGTCACCATGCCATCAGGTAGGTTTTCGACGAATATCGATGCGGCACAGAGCAACTCGCGGCGAGGCGTCGCCGACGAGATGGACGGATGCATCCGTCGCCGCCGACGCGAGCGACCCGTCCACCGCGGGCCGCTGCGGCGCTATCGGGTGAGATCGAGCTCCCAGCGCCACACCGGCCCCTCATCCGGGTCCATCGTCTCGCCCGTCTGCGCGAATCCGCAGCGTCGCAGCACCGCGGTGGACGGGTTCTCCTGGGCGAGGGTGTGCGCGATCACCGTCCGCACACCCCGCTCCCGAGCCGCCTCGATCCAGGCGCGAGCCGCCGCCGTGGCGTGCCCGCGACCCCGCTCGGAGGGCGCCACGCTGTAGCCGATCTCCACCACCCCGTCGCGCGGCGGCCCGGTGAAACCGCCCAACCCGACGACCCGGGCAGTCGCGGTGTCGACGATCAAATGGCTGTACCACTGCGGCGCCGTCCCCGCCCGCAGCGTCTCGAGGGTCTGCGCGACAGCTTCCGGAAAGGCCAGGTAACCCTCGACCAACGCCAGCCCGAAACGTTGCTCGAAGTCGGCGGGCGAGTCCAACAGACGCGCATGCTCGAGCGTCACCGGCACCACCACGGTGCCCTCCCGGATCTCGGCCATCCGCACTCCCATTCTCCGAAGACCACGTCATCGAACACCACCGGGCTCTGGCGCGCACCGGATTTTCGTTCGCGAGCAACCCCGGGCCACCAAACAGCAGGTGCTAGATTGAACAGCAGCCGCTCGCACCCACATTCAGGATGGGTCGCAGGTCTCAGCGGCCCGTCTCGCTTCCCTCACGAAGCACACGCACACTTCGGCGGCGGTTCTTCCCCCGCCCTCCGTGTCGAAACCCCACCCACAGTTCGGTCGATCCGGCGTGCGCCGGGCCGACCGAGGAAGGACAGCCCTGCGATGACCACTCGACTGCATGCTCCCGGCACCGAGCGAGAACTCCTCGAGACCATGCTCGACCGGGCGCGCCGCGACCTCGTCGACACCGTGCGCGGCCTGTCCGAAGCCGACGCCAGGCGCAGGCTCGTGCCGTCACTGACGACCCCGATAGCACTGATCAAACACGCCACCTTCGCCGAGCGAATGTGGTTCCAGCGCACGCTCGGACAACTCGCCGACGCCGACTGTGACGGCCCGCTGTGGCCGCACGGCGGCTTCGAGGTGGGCGATGACGAGACCGTGCCGCAGGTGATCGCCGAATTCGAACGCGCGAGCGCCCGAGCCCGCGCCATCGCCGGCCCGATCGCCTTGGACGAGACCCGCGAGCACCCCCGCATGGGTGTGGTCAACCTGCGCTGGATCTACGTGTTCATGACCGCCGAATTCGCCAGACACGCCGGACACGGGGACATCCTGCGCGAACAGATCACGGCCCGCTGACCGAATCCCGCCGGGCGTCCCGGACCCGGCCCGACGGTCGGGCGTATCGGCCGAATCTCGTCCGGCCCCGACACCGGCGGCGTGGCCGTCGTCGGCTGGGAGGCGGCCGGTACGCCTCACCCCGACAGAGAGCGGCCGCCCGGTGCGGCACCCGAAGGCAGGTGCCGCGAACCGGACGGCCGCGGATCGAACAGCCGCCAACCCGACAGGCGATCGATCCCGGAAACGCGCTGATCGGCGATCGGTGGATCCACCGATCGCCGATCAGCGCTCAGGAAGGTGTCATCGCGAGAACGCGGTGCGCAGGGCGGTGAGGCCGGCGCGGCGCTCGTAGGCGATCCAGGCGAAGATCCCGGCGAGGACCAGGGGGAAGATCGCCATCGCGGGCTTGTCGGCGATGAAGGCCTGCGTCCCGGCGGCCAGCACGGTGAGCACACTCAGCCCCACGGCGGCCAGGGCGGTCAGCCGGGGCACCATCAGGCCGATCCCGCCGGCGACCTCCGCCAGCCCGATGAAGATGAGCAGCCCGAACGGCAGGGTCAGATTCTCGGGAGCGTTCTCGACCAACGCGTTCGGCATGACCAGCTTCGGTCCGCCGGAGGCGATGATGAAGAACAGACCGAGCACGACCTGCAAGGTCCACAGGACCCGATTGCGGATCGTGCCGGGGCGGCGGGCGGCGTCGGTGGCGAAGCTGGTGGCGGTGGTGGTGGTCATGTTCCTGTCCTTCTAGTCGGTCGCGCCGGGTTGGTGGCGCGTTCACCAGGTAGGACGGAGCACCCTCGGAGAAGTCATCGCTGCCCGGGAGAAATTTTCTCCGAACCGGTTGTGCTGGGTCGGCCGGCCTACCGGAGCGACCGCGCGGCCATTCCATCGCTCCCTGGTCACCGACCGCCAGGACAACTCGCCGTCCCTCCCGAAGAGCCCGGGCTCGTCGGCGCTGACCGGCATCCGGGAGCAGGCCCGCCCGGCCGACCCCCTCGCATCGTCCACGAGCGCAAGACCACACCACTGACCAGGCAAAATGTCATCACCGGCACCTACGCCGACCCGCGATTTGGTCCCCGCCCCGGACATCCGATAACCTTGCTGGGCACACCGGTCCGGGTGGCGGAATGGCAGACGCGCTAGCTTGAGGTGCTAGTGCCCGTTATAGGGCGTGGGGGTTCAAGTCCCCCTCCGGACACTGTCACGCATCCTCTGCCAATTTGCAGAGGATGCGTTCTTTTTGGGACCCTGAGATGGTCCGGAGCCCGAGCGTCCCCTCAACCGGAAGCGCTTCGTCGCCGGGTGCAGGGCGCCACGCGAGCGGCACGCCGGTCGGCGCCTTTCGCCGGCCCGCCACCTCACCCCGACTGTGTGAAGTGCCGCCACCGGGGAACCGGCAGCATGGCACTCGTGACCAGCGGCGCGGGGTCCGGCGGGAGGCGGATCGGACGCGACGTTCCGGAACGGCACGATTCCCGACCGACTGCGAGGTGACCGCGGTGAGCATCCTGTCCGATGATCTGCGAACCCTGAGCTACGAGGGAACGCTGTATTTCTATCCCCTGGTGACGATGGATATCAGCCGTCGCCAGCAGACCGGTGCGGTGGCGGGTTCGCGGCCGGGGTTCGGGCCGCCGAATCAGTTCCATCACATGCGCGAGTTCCCACCGGCGGATTTCCGCGCGGTGGTGCGGCCCAACTTCGACACGCTGTATTCGATCGCCTGGCTGGATCTGACCGCGGGGCCGGTGTTGGTGCACACCCCGGATACCGGCGACCGCTACTACATGCTGCCGATGCTGGACATGTGGACCGATGTGTTCGCCAGTCCGGGCAAACGCACCACCGGGACCGGCGCGGCGGATTTCGTGGTCACCGCGCCCGGGTACCGGGGGCCGGTGCCCGACGGCGCCACGGTGATTCCGGCGCCGACCCCGTTCGCGTGGATCATCGGCCGGACCCAGACCAACGGGCCCGGCGACTACGCCACCGTGCACGCCATCCAGGACGGATTCCGGATCACCCCGGTCGGTGCGGCGGCCGATCGCCCCACCGACCCGGTCGACGCGACTACCGAGCCGCTCACCCTGGTCCACGAGATGAGCGCCCTGGACTACTTCGTCCACGCCGCCGAGGTGCTGGCGACCGTCCCGCCGCATCTGACCGATCAGCCGATTCTCGCGCGCCTGGCGCGGCTCGGCATCGTCGCGGGTGAGTCCTTCGACGCCGACCGCTTCTCCCCCGCCGAACGCGCCGAGATCGAGGCGGGCCGCGCCGACGCCTTCGAGGCGATGCACGCCGCGGTCACCGCGCTGGGCAGCAAGGTCAACGGCTGGGCCAACCATGTCGAGACGATGGGCGTGTACGGGAACTTCTATCTCAAGCGGGCGGTGATCACCATGGTGGGGCTGGGCGCCAACCCGCCCGAGGACGCGGTGTATCCGCTGCTGCTCACCGACGCCGACGGCGATCCGGTCACCGGCGAGCACGACTATGTGCTGCACTTCGACAAGAGCGAGTTGCCGCCGGTGGCGGCGTTCTGGTCGGTGACCATGTACGACGAGCAGGGTTTCCAGGTGGCCAACGAGCTGAACCGGTTCGCTCTCGGCGACCGCGATCCGCTGTCCTACAACGCCGACGGGTCGCTGGATCTGTACCTTCAGCACACCCATCCAGGCGCGGACCGGGAATCGAACTGGCTGCCTGCCCCGCGCGGGCCGCTCGGGGTGACGATGCGCCTGTACGCCCCGCACCGCGAGGTGCTGGACGGCCGGTGGCAGCCGCCGCCGCTGCGCAAGATGTGAACTCCCGACGGCAGGAGTTCAGTTCACCGCGGCGGACGCGCCGAGCAGTGCGCGCCGTTCGGCCCGCACCCGTGCCCGCAGCGCATCGACGAGCACCGCCACTTCCGGGCGGCGCAGCGTTTCCGGCCGGGCGACCAGCCAATAGGTGAGCCGGATGGCGACCGCGTCCGGCAGCACGCGCACCAGGTCCGGGTGGCGGTCGGCCATGAAGCACGGCAGCAGGCCGAGTCCGGCGCCGGCGCGGGTGGCTTCGACGTGGACGAAAACATTGGTGGAGGAGACGGATTCGCGCATGGCGGGCACGACGTTGGGGGCCAGGTCCAGGTCGTCGACCTGCAGCATGGATTCGATGAAGTACACCAGCGGGTGCCCGGCCAGGTCGGCCACCGACTCGGGGGTGCCGTGCTCGGCGAAGTAGGCCGGGGTGCCGTAGAGGCCGATGACGTAGTCGCCGAGGGGTGTGGCGCGGGCGCGGCGCACGCGTGGTTCGCCGACGACCACCTCGAGGTCGAGCCCGGAGCGTTGTTCGGAGGCCCGCCGGGTGGTCGCGATGATCTCCACTTCGATGCGCGGGTGCCGGTGGCGGACCTCGGCGACCGCGGGGGCGGCGAGGTAGGCGCTGAATCCGTCGGTGGCCGACATCCGCACCACCCCTTCCAGCGTCCGCTCGCCGCGGGAGTTGGGGGCGATCGAGCGCACCGCCGCCTCGATCGCCTCGGCCGCGCCGAGCGCCTCCCGCCCCAGGTCGGTCAACTCCCAGCCGCCCGCGCCGCGGCTGAGCACGCGCCCGCCGAGCGCGTGCTCGAGGGCGGTGATGCGGCGGGAGACGGTGGTGTGGTTGAGGCCGAGTTCGTCACCGGCGTAGGTGAAACGGCCGGTGCGGGCGACCGCCAGCAGCACGAGGAGGTCGTCGGGGCTGGGGTACGCGGCGGGCACATCTGCATTCTTGCAGAGCTGGGGTGCGGAATTCGCCATTGATCGGGCAGTAGGTGTGCACGAATACTCGACTTCCAGCCAGAGTGTGTGCGCCGCATCACAACCAACGGGGATGCGGTCGGTGTGAAGGAGAGATGTGATGAGCGTCGGCACAGCGGGGCCGGGCACCGAGCCCGCCGCCCCCACCGGACTGCGGCGGGTGGTGGCCGCCTCCATGGCGGGCACGGTGGTCGAGTGGTACGAGTTCTTCCTCTACGGCACCGCGGCCACCCTGGTGTTCAACAAGGTGTTCTTCGCCCAGGGCACCAGTGATCTCGACGCGATCCTGGCCGCCTTCGTCACCTACGCCGTCGGTTTCGCGGCCCGCCCGCTGGGCGGTGTGGTGTTCGGCCACTTCGGCGACAAGTACGGGCGCAAGAAGCTGCTGCAACTGAGCCTGCTGCTCGTCGGCGCGGCGACCTTCCTGATGGGCTGCCTGCCGACGTTCGGTCAGGTGGGCTACCTGGCGCCCACGCTGCTGGTGACGTTGCGGTTCATCCAGGGTTTCGCGGTGGGCGGCGAATGGGGCGGCGCGGTACTGCTGGTGGCCGAGCACAGCCCGGACCGCAGCCGCGCGTTCTGGGCGTCGTGGCCGCAGGCGGCGGTGCCGGTGGGCAACATGCTCGCCACGGTGGTGCTGCTGTTCCTGACCTCGACCCTCTCGGATGCGGCGTTCCTGTCGTGGGGCTGGCGGGTGGCCTTCTGGCTGTCGGCGGTGGTGGTGTTCATCGGCTACTACGTGCGCACCAAGATCACCGACGCGCCGATCTTCCTGGCCGCCCAGCAGCAGGCCGAACAGGAGAAGGCCACCGGGTTCAGCGCCGTCGAGGTGTTCAAGCGCTACCCGCGCGGCGTGCTCACCGCGATGGGGCTGCGCTTCGGCGAGAACATCATGTACTACCTGGTCGTCACCTTCTCCATCACGTACCTGAAGGTGCACGTGGGGGCGGATACCACGGTGATCCTGTGGTGGCTGCTGGCCGCGCACGCGGTGCATTTCGCGATCATCCCGCTGGTCGGCCGGCTCAGCGACCGCTACGGGCGCAGGCCCGTCTACCTGGTCGGCGCGGTCACCGCGGGCACCTGGGGCTTCTTCGCCTTCCCGATGATGGACAGCGGCCACAACGCGGTGATCCTGTCCGCCGTGATCCTGGGGTTGGTGTTCCACGCGTTCATGTACTCGGCGCAACCGGCGATCATGGCCGAGATGTTCCCGACCCGGATGCGGTACTCGGGGGTGTCCCTGGGCTATCAGGTGACCTCGATCGTGGCCGGTTCGCTGGCGCCGATCATCGCGGTGCGCTTGCTCGACACCTACCAGTCCGCGGTGCCGATCGCGATCTACCTGGCGTTGGCCTGCGCGATCACGGCGGTGGCCGTGCTGTTCGCCCGGGAGACCAAGGGCGCGAACCTGGCCGAACTCGACAGCGCGGACGCCCGTGAGCTCGCCGGTGCGGCCAAGGCGGTGCGCGCATGAGTGGCATCGACCTGACCGGGCGCACCGCGCTGGTCACCGGCGCCGCGGGCGGGATCGGCGCGGCCTGCGCCCGCGAACTCGCCCGGCGCGGGGCCGCGGTCACCGTCGCCGATGTGGACGGACCGGGCGCCAAGGCCGTCGCTGACGAGATCGGCGGCACCGCATGGGAAGTCGACCTGCTCGACGTGGCGGCACTCGAGGACCTGCGCCTCGAGGTCGACATCCTGGTCAACAACGCCGGGGTCCAGACCGTCAGCCCGATCACCGAGTTCCCGCCGCAACGGTTCCGCACCATGCTCGCGCTCATGGTGGAGGCGCCGTTCCTGCTGATCCGCGCGGCACTGCCGCACATGTACGCGCAACGGTACGGGCGGATCGTCAACATCTCCTCGGTACACGGGATCCGGGCCTCGGCCTACAAATCCGCCTATGTGACCGCCAAACACGCACTGGAGGGATTGTCGAAGGTGACCGCGCTCGAGGGCGGCCCACACGGGGTGACCAGCAACTGCGTCAACCCCGGATACGTGCGAACGCCGTTGGTGGACAAGCAGATCGCCGAGCAGGCCGCCGCGCACGGCATTCCCGAACAGGACGTGGTGGAGCAGGTCCTGCTCACCG